>JAABQD010000001.1 GCA_011391635.1 Sulfurimonas sp.
TCAATCCTGCAGTGTATTGGTTTAACCAGTTTTGAAGTCCATCTGGCTCTGCTGCTCTGTTAAATGCTGCGAAATAAATCTTCGCTATCTCTTGTCTCGCTGTGTCTAATGCGTCTAGTGCCATTTTTGTGTCCTTTTATTTAAGTCAATTGCAAAATGGTATAGGAAGAGTGTGATGAAGTGTGATGAAAGGAAAAGAAACTGAAATTTTGTTAATTATATTTTTAAATAATTACAAATATTTAAAAATATATATTTCCACATGCCATGTGCTTGCTTTCTCAGAAGTGATGAATTATACTTTTAAACAATATCCTTTGCCATAAATATTTTCAAGATACATGTTTGGTATTTTTTTTCGTAGATGACTAATCTGAGCTTTTACAGAATCTTTTGATATTTCATCATCAAAGCTATTGTCCCATATATTGGCCATTATATCTTCAAAGGTTACGCAAGTTCCACGTTTTGACACCAAGAGAGAGATTAACTTTTGCTCTTTTGGAGATAAATCTATTTCTCTTACATTAGAAATCCAAGTGCTGTTCTCAACAAAATATGTAGTGTCTGGACTCAGCTTAATACATTTGTTTGAAGTAAAAATTAGTTCGGATGCAACTTTGTCAAGGGCTTGTTTTAAATCATAAGGTGCTACAGGTTTGATTAAATATCTACTCATATCAATCTCGGTCGCTTGGAGTAATAACTCTTTTTCTGTATGCGCTGTCAGCATAATGATTCTTGTTCTTGTGTCTCTTTTTCTAATTTTTTGAGCAACTTCTAAGCCATTTACTTTTGGCATATTTATATCAAGTATTACAACATCGGGGAGATGTTGTTGATGCAGTTCAAGTGCTTCATGACCATCTGAAGCACAATACACTTTTTTAAAATATGTTTCAAAATATTCAGCCATTTTTACTTGGACTTGACTCTCATCCTCTGCATAAAGAAGTGTAAACTCTTTTAAATACTCTCTCATAATAACTCCTTTTTCAAAGTAATAATAAATTTTGCACCTATTTTTGTGTTATACACTTTAATAAAACCATCCATATGTTCTTCAATAATCATTTTACAGATATAAAGCCCTAATCCACTCCCACCATATTGATGTTTGGTTGAGTAGTAGGGTTCAAAGATACGATGAATATCGTCATCTGTGATTCCTCCACCATTATCTTCAACGATAATATTAATGACTTCTGGATACTCTTGCACTGAAACAAAAATCTTTTTATCTTTAATATCACGCTGTTTTAACACATCTACTGCATTGCTTATTATGCTAATTACTACTTGAATCAACTCGTTTTTATAGACTGAAATACTTAGATTATCTGCTTTGTCAAAGCAGATTGTTATATCTTTACTCACACTGCTTACGAGACTGAATGAATACGCAACTATCTCATTAATGTCAACAGTTTCCATCTCTTTATCTTTGCGAAAAAAACTTCTAAAATCTTCTATTGTTTGAGACATGTGTGCTGTTAGATTTGTTGCTTCTAGTATATTATCTTCTAAGTAGCGTTCATCTAATTTTCCAAGTTCATAAGCACGGTCAATATTCATAAAAATTGCATTGATATTCATAAGTGGTTGACGCCACTGGTGTGCGATATTATCAATCATCTCTCCCATAGATTCAAGACGGCTTTTATGAGAAAGCTCTTTTTCCGATTTCATTCGTTTTTGAAGCTCTTCTTCCACTTTTTTGAGCATCTCTATCGTTGTGTTATTGATGAGTGCGACCTCATTTTTCCCACCCATAGGAACTATTTCGAGTTGAACTCCCGGTATATATAAACTTAATTTTTTTGTAAGGTCTTTAAGTGGCTTCATTGAAAGATAGATAACTATGGATAAAATGATTATAGACACTATAAACAGAAAAAACATACGAATCAAAAACAAGTTGTATTGATCGATAATTGTATATAAATACTTTGAATGTGTGTATTGGATTGTAATAAAACCAGAGTTGGCATTTAATAATCTGTCATACATTTCAACTTTTAAAGTGTAGAGATTATCTTTTGACAACTGCTTCGTATCATTTTCATTGCCTTGCTTTGCTTCATAAAATGGACGCATTGTATTATCACTTAAAGTCACATGGATTATTTCAGGATGCGTTTCAAAAAGCTGTTTTATATCATTTTTATAACCGCTTTCAAGTCCTAAAGAGTGGTTAATACTGATGATTGGTTCAACTGTTTTCGCAATGGAAGTAAATTTTTCATTTTCTAATATATATAGCTGTTTATTTACAGTATCGTAATTTTCAAAGCTAAAAGTAGCCATAAAAATCATCGTAACCAAAGTTATACTAAAAATAATTTTGAAAAAAAGTGATATATTTTTCATTTGATTTTCGCTATTTTGTAGATTACATTATCTAGAATTATGTTGCTTTGCTTTAAAGATTCGAGACTAATATAGGGAGAAACTTTATTGCTTATATACAGGCTCATTAAAGTTCCATAATCAAGATAATTTTTATCATAAGAGAAGGTGATAAGAGAGTTTTCTTGTGCTGATTTATTTACACTCAGAACACTCTCTTTATCTCCTAAAAGTTGATAGTAAGCTGTTACTGCCTCTGTTGCATCAAACTCTTTATACTCTTTTACTGTAATTTGAAACGGGTGTTCTTTTAAAGAAGGATAAAAACTAAGCATCTCTTCTTTGAGGCTGTTTGCAATTTTTATATCTTCTTCTGTATAGAGAATAATAACTTTGATAGCACCATTTACGAGTTTCTCATCTATTTTAGTATCAATAAGAAGTATTTTTGGAAATACTTTCGCATGAATACCAATTATCTCAGTATTGTAATTATCTGCAACTGCACTGAAAACAAGACAAAAGAGTAGTATCAAATATCTCATGCAACAGCACTTCTATATTTAATAATACGATTTAAGCTCATAACTCATTCCTTTCTAAGCAAATGATAACCAAAAAGCGTGACGAATAATAACAAAGTACCTAAAAATCATACTGTATATTTGCGTAAATTACTCTACCTTCTCTTTGCATTGGTGCTATGTTTGCCCCTAAAGATGGATAGTAGTATGTCGTATCGAGTAAATTTTTAACTATAAGCGATGTAGTAAAATCTTTTTTAACACGATAACGCAAAGTTGAATCTAAAAGCAGAACATCATCAATAGTACCGTTATATTTTGCTAACTCTTTTTTACCATAGTAGCGTGCAACATTGCTCCAGCTAACGGATGGAGTTATTGGATAAATATATGCGGCATGTGCAATAGATTGTGAAATATCTGGATTATTGATTTCAATGTTCTCTCCCAAAGCTATATTCGTATATTTGTACTGAGTATAACTTGCATTGAGCATAAGCTTTGAGCGATTGTTAAATTCTTCTGAATACTCCAATTCAACTCCATGACTATAACGCTCTTTGGAGTTGTTGTGATACATCAGCTGATTATCCAAACTAGCATCAATTGCATCTTTATAAATTGAGTAATATATATTTGCTCTAAGTATTTGATTGGAATGTGTATATACATAAGCTGCCTCAAAAGTATCTACACTCTCTGGCTTAAGCGAAGAATTTCCTACATAAATGTTTAAGTGATTTACAAAAAACGCTTCAGTATAAGATGGAGTACGATACGCTCTAGAATATATGAGTTTAAAAATATTTATATTATCTTCGGAGTACACCAATGCTCCACGCCAACTGAGCATTGAATCAAAAAATTCATAATCATCTAAGCGTATATTAAACGAAACATCTAAAGTTTCACTCGCTTGATATAATTCTTGAAAATAATAAGATTGTAGCAGTTGTCTATTGCTAGGCATGTTATAAAAACCTCTATCACCCTCAAGTGAAGTAAGTTTTGTTTCGTTTGCCCAATAAACTCCTAACATATAGGGGTCTTCAACACCTATTTTACTAATATTGTCAACATTGGTTGCATATTGATTTTTAGTCAAATCAACATATCCAGCGTAAGCACCTACCTTCAATTTGTGTCTATCAAACTGCGTATTTTCAAGTGCGATTTCTGAATATGTAGTTTGCGTAGTGTTTTGTACATCAAAGTGAGGATTTGTTAAACCAACTGGGTTAGGCTCTATCTGATAGAAATAACTATTTACTCTATAGTCATTTAAAAGTGTTCCCAAATCAGCTTTTATTACGAAGTTGTCCGCTAATTTAGACTCATAGGAGAGTTTTGCAGATCCTGTTTTGTACTCTGTATAGCCATCATCATTAAAATCTAAAAGGTTGTACTCACCATAATAATTTTGAGAGTGCTTTACAAAATAACGAGTAGTAAATGTCCATTCATCTTTATTTGCAATAAATCCAAAGCTTTTTTCTTGTAAACCTTCTAGTGACTCTTTTTCACGACTAAAAGTATCATTCACTCCGTACATAGCAGGCAATGGAAATGGCAAAATTGACACTGGGGCACTAGGTGCATCTACAGTTCTGTCATGCTTTTTATAATAAGCATCCACGCCTATATTCCAATTATCAAGTTGTGTATGTAAAACTGCTGAACCTTTTTTGTAATTAAAACTTCCAGCTTCAAAATTCACACTATTGTTGGCACTTTTAATGCCTGACTTAGTAATGATATTAACAGCTCCAAGAAATGCACCTTGTCCGTAAATGGCAGATGCACCACCACGCAACACCTCAATACGCTCAATTAATTCAATAGGAAAATCAGCATAATAATTGTAACCAATATCTACACCATCAAGAAAATATTTCATTTTGATATAAACATAATTATTTGGCTCGCTTGCACCTCTAGTGATAACTCGATTATTGCCTGAGGTTGAAACAGTGGTCTCCATTCCTGGAATAAAGTCAAAAGCCTCATTCAGTGTTCTCACACCCAAAGCTTGTAAATCGTCACTGTAAAGTACAGTAAGCACCGATGGCTGGTGGTCTATATTTATATTTGTTTTTGTTGTAAAGTCAGTCATCTCTTTAAAAAGTGATTCAAAATCATTTTTTTCTTGTGCAAAAAGAGTCAAAGATGTTAACACACTACATACGATAATACGATTCTTCATGATAATCCTGCTTGTAAAATGTGTTAGTGCTACGCTATCTTAGCGAATAATTTTATTTATTCAAAAATCCCATCGATTTTTCACTGTCAAAATTTGCATCTTTTTCTCTATTTATCTCTTCAACAAAATCAGTAAGAGTAAAAATTGGTTTTTTTCGAACAGCTACTTTATAGGCTGTATTTTTGATAATGAGATTGATTTGTCCACCTGTGAGAGAGTATTTTGCCAAAGGAGCGGCATCAAAATCTTTCTCATAAGGTGCATCGATAGGCAACATTTTTTTCCACAGCTCTGCTCTTTGTGCTTCGTCTGGTTTTTTAAACTCTATCTTGTAGTTAAATCTTCTTGAAAAGGCTTTATCAATGTTTTCAAGCAAGTTTGTTGTGGCAATGAGCATTCCTTTAAACTTTTCTATCTGTTCTAAAAAGATATTTTGCATCTGGTTGTGCATTTGGTCGGCACTTGAGCTTATGCCACTTGAACGAGAACTTAAAAATTGGTCAGCTTCATTTAAAAGAAGGATAGGTTCTGACTTTGTTTTTTCACATAAGTCATAAAAGGTGTCAAAAATTTTACGCACATTTTTTTCACTCTCACCCACATACATAGATAAAA
Organism: Sulfurimonas sp.; assembly: GCA_011391635.1. Lineage (GTDB taxonomy): Bacteria > Campylobacterota > Campylobacteria > Campylobacterales > Sulfurimonadaceae > Sulfurimonas. The sequence continues at coordinate 5,692 of JAABQD010000001.1, forward strand.
TTTTGGAACAATCAAATGCCAAAACCTGTCTTTTTAGCGATTTTGCAAGGGAATACGCTGTCATAGTTTTACCCGTTCCAGCCGCTCCATAAAAAATAATCCTTGCATCAATTCCACTCTTTTTATCTTTGACGCCCCACTCTACGAGACGATTGATAACTTCTTTATCCACTTGACGCATTAAATTTTCTAAGGTCTCTTCAGTTTTTTTGTTTAAAACTACATCAGAGAGAGAAGTTTCAGGCTCTATCAGCTCAAAAATATCTTGCTCATCCATAATTGCGTTGAGTTTGAGTTTACGCACTTTTTTATTTTTTTGTGGATGGATAATACTTTGAAGAACCTCATCGACAATATAAAAAGCTCTTGAAATACCACCAAAAGGGTTGAGCATCTCCTCATAATCAATAATTCCAGAACTGATGAGATTCGAGCCATCTTCAAGAAGTGAGCGGTTTTTTATCCGCTCGTACTCATCAAACGAGATTAAATCTATGAGCGTATTCATCTCTCGAAGTGACGAATCTGTTGCACTGTACTCCTCACGAAGCAGTGCTATAAAAATTACCTGCTCATAATTCGTCATCTTTTTTTGCTTAAAAAATTTATCCAAAATAAGACTCTCAGAAGTCTGTGCTATGCGGTCAACTATCCGTTTTTCCAAAAGTTTGAGTTTGTTTTGAAGTCTATCAATCCCGAGTGAGTGTTCATGGGTACTTTGACGAATTACACTCATCTTTTGGTAGAGTTCAATGCGAAAAAATTGGTCTTGCAGATACTCCAAATGGTCGCCATAAGGTTTAATATCTGGCAAATCACTCTCCAAAGTTCCCTCTTGGAGAAGTTTCAAGAAAGAGGGTGTCAAACCTATGGCAGTGTTGAGAAGCTCCAGCGGAGTGACCTCAGACATCTTCATCGGTGTGAAGCTTTGCTGATGCAACCATCCAAGTTCTAAGAGATTTTTTAGCTCTTTTAAATGACTTAAGTGTTTGTATTTATCAGTCGGGTACAAATCTTGCAAAAGGTCTAAAATCAAAATGTCATCTTGACCTTCCACATATTTTTTGGCGAGATACTGAAGCATCAAAGCCTCATCACTGCTACATTTGAGATGTACAAAGATTTCAGACTCTTCAATCTTCTTTTGCGATAAAAAATTTACTAATGTTTTCAAAAATTTCCTTAAAATTTATACTCTAATCCAGCAGAGACAAGCAACACATTTGCGTTTGTAAACTCTCCTAAAATCGAGCTATTTGTGACACTGCGACTCTCTCTCATAGAGTAAAGTCCTGCCAATCCTACGCTTAGTTGTTCATCTATTTTATAACGCCCACCCAAAGAGAGTGACAGAGAGTTTGAATCAGGAAGCTCAAAGCTAAAAGTCTCTTCTGGCACAGGTGTTTCATCGATAACTGCTCCCGCCATGAGTGTAAAAGCATCAAGCTCTTGCGTAATACCCAAACGATATACAGTTGTGTCCTTCCAATCTTTTGTCACGGGAGTTCCAAAGACGATGTTTGTTACAGGATTTACACTCCCGCTATAATCAAAATCGAGCTGGTTATATGCAGACCACATATTTTTTTCATAGACGACTTCAACCGTTGTCTGCGATGCAAATGTATAAGCAACTGCCGCACTTATCGTCGCTGGAATTGGGATAGTTACAGTTGAGCCACTCTGTGAAGTATAAAGTGCTCCTGCACCGCCACCAAATCTATTTGTCATATCTCTAAACGAGAGTGTTGCATCGCCCTCTTCTGTGAGGTTTACCTGAGAGCGGTATGTCAAAGCTATATCGAGTGCCGATGTCGGTTTGTAACTCCAAGCGAGATTATAAGCATAATCAAGAGAACTACCACTCATATCACGCGAAGCTATCGGCGATGTGCTTTTAACAATTCCCTCAGATGAGATAATTCTAAATCCACATGCCAAGGCAGCTTTATCTCCGATAGGAATAGCGACACTTGGATTGATTTCTACGGTTTGAAGCGTAAACTCCTCTGCCGAATAGACCGCAGGAGCATCACTCCATCTTTTTGAGAGTCCAGCAGGAGATATGACACTCAAACCAACTCTTGCCTCACCCGCTTTGCCTGAGACATAATGCACAGAAGGAACAATAAACTTTTCATCTTTTGCGTCAATCTCCACACCTGTTGCTTTATAGTTTGGTGCATTCAAACCAATGTACATCAAATCCGCTTCAACTCTCTGAGCATCGCTCATAAATACCATATTTGCAGGATTATAATACGCTGCATCCGCTGAGTGATTTTGTGCAATATTTGCTGCACTCAAAGCTACCGCATTTAATGAAAGCTCAGGGATTTTATATCCACCTGCCATCAAAACAGACGCACTCATAAAAGACAATAAAACTATTTTTTTCATATAAAATTCTTCCCCTGATTTTTTTCTTTGCCCATACTACACAAGTGTAACTTAATTTTCAAAAGAGTAGAGAAGTTTTATCTCATCACTCCAAAGTGTCTCATCAATCGTCTCAAGAATGAGTGGAATATCATTCATTCGTGTATCATTCATAATAAATCGAAATGCATCCAGTCCGATTTTGCCCTGTCCAAGAGAGTGGTGTCTATCGACATGACTTCCTAAATCTGGCTTAGAATCGTTGATGTGCATTCCCATTAGATACTTAAAACCGACAATGTTTTCAAACTCTGCCCAAGTTTTGTCATACGCCTCTCTCGTGCGGATATCATACCCTGCAGTAAACATATGGCATGTGTCAATGCAAACACCTACACGGGATTTGTCTTCGATTTTGTCTATGATTTGTGCGAGATGCTCAAACCTCCAGCCGAGGTTGCTTCCCTGACCTGCGGTGTTTTCAAGCACCAAACTCACTCCACTTGTTTTGTCCAAAGTAACATTCATCGCCTCAGCAATTTTACTTAAACACTCATCTTCGCTTATCTTTTTAAGATGGCTTCCCGGATGAAAGTTAAGTCTATCAAGCCCCAAAAGCTCACATCTTTGCACCTCATCCAAAAAAGCGTCCATAGATTTTTCTCTTGCCTCATCTTCTGGATGCCCTAGATTTATCAAATAGCTGTCATGTGGAAGTATATGTTTTGGCAAAATTCCGCTTATTTCTAAAGCTTTTTTAAACTTATCAATCGTCTCAGTATCAAGCGGTTTTGCGTTCCACTGTCTTTGATTTTTTGTAAAAAGTGCAAAAGCTTTTGCACCGATTGCCACGGCATTTGTCACTGCATTAAAAACTCCACCACTGGCACTGACGTGTGCTCCTACGAACTTATTGCTCACTCTATTTCCTTACTCTGTATCTTTTATATTAAAAATAATATTGTTCTTTTTATCTTTAAACATTACGGCATGTGGAGTTACTTTGTAATTTATATCCACATACTTGTCTTTTATGTTTTGCTCAAATCCATCATTTGTTTTGACTCTATTTTTGCCACCATAAATCGGTGTACCTAAAAGTATATTTTGCAACACATCATCATCATAAAATGTGCTCAAATAATCCTTGTTAAAACTCGCTTTGCTCATACACCCATCACTCACACAGATGAGATGATTGACGCTAATTTTTTCGATACATTTCCCAGCCATAAAGAGTTCTAGTTCGATTTTTTCATCACTGTTTCGGATGTAACCCGTATCTGCAAATTTTATTTTTGGTGATTTAATAATAAAAACTTTTGTTTGTGTTCGCTCATAAGTTTTCACACTACACGCACTAAAAAGAAGTGCAAAAGTGAGGTAAAGTGCTAGTTTTATCATCTGTTTTTTCCTTCTATCTCTTTTTTATAAAAATCTTCACTGCTCATAAGAGTCAAATCATCGCTATAAAAATTTTTATCATTAGAGATAATAAGTTCGCAATTTTGTTTTTTCGCCAATACATATTGCAAAGTGTCTTCAAAATCAGTGTACTTTGCGTTTTCTCTCATAAGCAAACAAGTTTTTTCAATCTCTTTATTTGAAAACTCTATCACTTTACAAAATTTGTTTATCTGCTCAATACTACTGAGTGCTTTTTGTTTATCTTTTTTTGAAAGAATGTAGTAGATTGTAGTTATGAGGTCACAGCTTGTGTACATTTTTATCTGTTTATCTGCAAGATACACAAGAAGGGACAAACTTTTTTCATAAGTTACTCTTGCGTCGTCATTTGCATCGATAAAAATATTAGCATCCAAGAAAACACTCTTATACATCCCAATTTGCCTTGACTTCTTGGATAGTTAAATCACCCCAAAGTCCAGAACCGCTTCCTGCAAACTGATAAATAGCCTCAAGTTTTTCCTCTTTAGAATACTCTTCATACTCTTGTTCTATAAGGTTTTTCACAACCTCAGTCTGCGTGATACCTTTTTGTTTCGCCATCTTTTCCAAATGTTCCGCTATCTCTTCATCGAGTAAAAAATTTTTTCTAATTGTCATGTCATACTCCTTGATTGATGAGTATTATAGCATATATATTTTTTATACATATTTTCCAAAGAGTTCAGATATCAACTCAGCGAAAAAAAGAAAAAAATGTAACCGCCACCATTTACACCAAAAACATCATCGCACAGTTAGAACTTGATATCAAAAAGCACAACACCAAAGAGCTTTACCGCATAGGAGCAAGTTTAAGAGATTTAGGCAAAGCATGGTTTGCTTTTTCTAAGTTTGAAATGGAGAGTTTTGATATTTTGAGTAGATTGGAAGGGTAATTTGAGCGAATTGTGAAATTTGAAACATAAAAAGGATGTCAAATGAGTATTGAACAAATCAATATAAACAATTTATCTTATTTTATATTTGATATTAGCACTAGTAATAATGCCAATAATTATGATAAAATACATTGATTTACAACATTAAAACATAAAGAAAGACATTGGAACTTAGTAAAGAAATTCTAGATATTGTAGTAGTAATATTGCCTGGTCTATTTGCATTTGTAATTGCTGAAGCTTTAGCCCCTAATAAAGTTGAATTTAATAGATCTATTGTTTACACAATTGCATTAAGTGCATTGTCTTTTTTAAGTGCTACTATTTTTTGGAAATTATATTATAAACTGTCATATCTATTAAAGTTCGGATACCCAATATCTAACATAGTATTTACTAATAATATATTTTCATTTCACTCTAATTTTTATTTCGCTTTACTTGTTTTTATGATTTCAATATTGCTAGGTTTTACCTTTGCTTGGGCTATTAATAATCATTTAATATATAAATTAATGAATAAACTTGGTGCATCTAATATGGCAAGTAAGCTGGAAGTATGGGATGATTTTTTTGCAACACAAAGAGAAAATTCATTTGTTGTAGTAAGGGACATAAGCAATGACTTAATGTACTATGGGAATGTAAACTATTATTCTATTGGGACAGCAACTAAAATGACTGCACTTCATTTAACAGACGTAGATGTATATACAAATAAAACAGCACAAAAACTCTATAATGTTAATGAATTATATTTACCATTTCATTCGGAAAGTATGACGGTGGAATTTCCAAAAATTTTAAACTCACAACAAAGGAAATAAAATGAGTGATAAAAACAAAATAATTTCGAGTAATGAAAGTATGAGTAATGCATCGGCTAGTCAAAGGTCAAATACTCCAAATACAACAAAACCAATGCAAGCGAAACCAGCTTTTACTCCACCAGCACAAAGTGTAAAAAAAAGTTCAGAAAAATAAATATATGACTTTCTTTCTCGTTCCATTCTCTTTTGAGGTGGGATGCATACCAGAATATAATATACACCCATATGAATGAATATCCACCTCTCTAAAAACAATCTAAATTTCAAGTTAGATTGCTGAAAGTCAACTTGTTACTTTCAGACAAATCCACATGCCAACATTTCCACAATATTTTTATTTCAATTTGCCAAGTTTTCAGCCTCGGCATGTGGAACTATGTATAATCCAAACTATGAAAACATAAAATGTGCGACACCTATTGTTTTTTTGCTCTTTTTTGTGCTTTTGCCTTTGTAATCTCAGGGTCTTGATATTTACAGTTAAAAGTTCCAAATTCATCAGCACTTAGTAAATAGCCAGTAGCTCCATACAAGGTTATGAATGTGTAATTATTTCCTTTTTTTCCAAACACTGCACATGTACCACTTTTTCTAAACTTATAAACTCCATCAATTGCAGTATCCATCGGGTGTTGTTCAAGTATATGATGCCCTAATTGCTCCAGCAATTCTTCAGGGATATTTCCCTTCTCTCTACGCTTTTTTACATGTTGTGTTAAGATTATTTTATTCATCCTAATGTTTTATACCCGTTATTTTCATTGCAATTTACCAACTTCTTACCCTCGGCATGTGGAAAAATGTATAATCCAAACCATGAAAATAGATATAGATATCCCTTTATACAATTACCAAAATCTACCGAACCAAACACCCATATTTTGTCTAAACTTTTTTTCTAGTTGCCTAACAAGTATTTATAAAGTGGCACGATAAATATCTTTTTATCTTCTATTTCCATGGTTGTATCTTCATCTTCTGTCACAAGATAGGCACTTTTTAGTTTGAAGTATTCCATCGCTTCGAGGAGTCCGTCTATCTCTCTTTTTCTTGTTTTTTCATCCTCTATTTTGTAACTTACATTGACTAGTATCTCGCTATCATCTAGCTTGGCGTAGAAGTCCACTTCTTGGTTTTGTTTGAAATAGTAGATATTTTTTGTCTTGGCTCTTAAGTGTAAAAACACAAGGTTTTCATAGAGTTTGCTTATATCTTTGTCTATGGCATAGTCATATATTTTTTTGAAGCCATTGTCTATGGCATAGACTTTTTTTGGATTTCGTTGCTCCTCTTTGATAGAGTTTCTATAAATCGGTACCGTAAAAAGTGCATAGGCATCTTCAAGATGTGAGATGTATTGAAATAGTGTATCTTTGCTAAGTTTATAACCTTGCGATTTAAAATCATTGTAGAGTTTATTGAAGCTTATGAGTGTAGCGATGTTTGTGAAGCAGTATTTATTGAGGATTTTTAGAAGGCTTCTATTTGATATGTTGTATCTATCGACTATATCTTTATAAACTATAAGCTCAAGATAATCACTGAGTATCTTTCGGGCTATAGTTTTATCTTCGCCAATTGTCTCTGCAAATCCACCATCTTTGAGATAGTTTGAGAGGGAATTTTTGATAAAACTAAGGGATTTGGAAGAGTGAAGATTGACCTCAATATTTTGAAATCTCAAATACTCTTTAAATGAAAAAGGAAATACCTCATAGCTTATGGTTCTGCCTCGCAGACTTGTAGCAATCTCGGTTGAGAGCAGTTTGGCACTAGAGCCTGTGATAAATATCTGAAGATTCAAAGTATCATAAATTCTTCTAACATACACTTCCCACTGTGGCACAGCTTGTATCTCATCCAAAAACAGATAGACTTTTTCATCTCTTTTGGTAGGATAAAGCTCATAGTAACTTTCCAAAATCATGTCAAGATGAGAGAGTTCCAAAGGATAGAGCCTGTCGTCTTCAAAGTTTATATAAATGATATTTTCTTTTAGAACTTTTTGTCTAAGAGTATTTATCATATCAAATAAAATAGAACTCTTTCCACTTCGTCGCACCCCTATAAGTGAGACTATTTTTTTGCTATCAAGTGGTATGTTGTGTTCTCTTGGAAATATATCTTTTACTTGAGATTCTATAAAATCCGTAATGAGTTTTTTAAATATATCTTTCATTTTTATCCTTTTGCATAGGGATGATTATAGTATTTTTCGTATCTATAGTCAAGGCTATAAACTTTCATTACTCTATTTTTAAAGCATTGTAATAATTAAACTTTATAGCCGTATTTTGTCTAAACATTATTTATCTATTATTTGCATCATTTTTAAGTTCACAATGATGATTTATCTAACAAAAATGAGTGCTAGACACTATGATGTAAAATAATAAATTGAAAAATACTTTTCAATTTGCCAAGTTTTTACTCTTGGCATGTGGAAATGAATATAATCCAAACCATGAAAATACATATAGATATAGACTGTTTTTTTGTCTCTTGTGCAAGAATTGTTGACCCTTCTCTCGAATACAAACCCGTTGCTATTGGTGGCAGAAGTGATACACAGATTTTCAACAAAGAGGCTAAAAATCAGAGCATCAATTTAGAAAATTCTGGCTCTTTTGTGCCGACTTTTTTCAAAACTTATGAAGAGAGTGATGATGATAGAGATGCTTTTAAAGATAGCGATGGACGCATTCGAGGGATTCTCACTACTTCAAGTTATGAAGCAAGAAAGTATGGTGTAAAAACTGCGATGAGCATCAAAGAAGCCCTGAGTTTGTGTCCGCAACTCATCATCAAAGCACCCAATATGTCACTCTACCAAAAACTCTCACATGAACTTCATGCATTTTTACAAACGAAAATTCCGCTCATTGAACAGGCAAGTATTGATGAATTTTATGGGGATTTGAGCGGATGGATTGAGGAGGATGACATTCCTCACTTTATCGATACTCTCCGCCATGAAATAAAAAAAGAGCTAAAACTCCCCGTCTCCATAGGTGCAGCAAACACACGCTACATTGCAAAACTGGCAACAACTTACGCCAAACCTTTTGGATGCAAAACCATCTATCCACATGCCGAGAATAGTTTTGTAAACCCTATAAAAGTAGATGCTTTTGCAGGAATCGGGCGAAGTATGAGTGAGAAACTCAAATCTGCTCAAATCCATACTTTAGGCGATTTAAAAGCACGAAGAGGCACAGTTGAATCATGGGGAGCGTATGCAAAAGAGCTGTATAAAAGAGTGAGCGGTCTGAGCGATGCCCCCATCCAAACCTCACACCAAAGAAAATCCATAGGAATATCTCGTACTTTTGACCCTCTGTATGAGAGAGCCGAACTGCGTCGAAGAGTGCATATATTGGCACGCCATCTCAGTTTTGCGATTTTAAAACTTGAAGTTATTCCAACAGTTTTTCATCTGAGCATAGACTATGAAATGAACCAAAAATCGCATAAAAATATCTCTCTTTGCGAAATATTTACAGAAAAAAAGTTTGACTCTTTGTGTCTGGCTCTTTTTAATGAAGCGGACAATCAACGACGACTTTGTGTCATTCGGCTGGGCATAAACTGCTCAAGCTTCACAAGAGACTCCAAAAAAGAGCTTTCACTCATAGGATTTGCTGAGGAGCAAAAGATGAAAAAGCTGACAGACTCCTCTCAAAAACTAAAAGAGAAATATGGCATCGACACATTGAAATGGGGAAGTGAATTATGCTAGAATCTCCACATGACAAATAGCACACTCATCCATCAATTTCGCTCTTTTTATTTTAAAAATTATCCTGATGATATGGAGCTTCAGATAGAGTATTTTTCTGTCTTTGGCGGACTTGGTTGGCATGTGGATACGAGTAAGCCGATGAGAGAACTTATACAAGAACTCATTTTAAATCAATTTACACTCCTAAATGAAAAAATTGAGATGCTCACAATGGGAAATAAAAACAATAAAAGATTGCTTAGAGCTTTAGCCATAGGAGATAGAAAAATATTTTCAGCTTTTAACAGAGCCAATCTCAACAATGCAAATGGTGGAACTGCCCTCAATTTTTTGCAAGAAAAGGGTCTCATTCAAATTGAATACTCAAGAGAAGAACCAGCCAGAAGTCTCAATCCTCGTGGTAAACTAAAAAGAGAAGTTGCACGGCACAGAATCTCACACAAAGTTCTTTTTGTGCATCCATTTATACGATTTTGGTTCTATTTTATAACACCCTTTGCCAAAGAGATAGAAGAAAAAAGTTTTGAAAATGCTCTTAAAAATTTTGAACTTAAACAAAACGGTTATACGAGTTTGGTTTTTGAGGAACTCTCAGAAGTTTTACTCAATTATCATCTACGAGATTCACAGATTATCAGCTCTGGAAGTTACTGGGATGCCAAAATCGAGATAGATATCCTTACTATCACAAGTGATGAAAAAACTTATGTTGCGGAGTGTAAATGGACAAACCATATTGTCAACAAAAAAGAGCTTCATAAGTTACGCCAAAAATGTGAAACACTCGAGATAGAACCTACTCAAATCATTCTCTTCGCAAAACGGGGATTTTCGAAGGAGCTGGAGAGTATGCAAGGCAAAAACTTAGCACTCTACAGTGCAAAAGAGTTTGATGCACTTGTCAAACAAAGCTCCAAAGAGAGCTTACGAGACTACACGCAGAGCTGTATAGGCTTCTTGTAGAAGTTGAAACTTTTGCGTATAGTGCTGTACCATATGCGGTTTTTCATTAAATATTTTATCTGGATGATACACTTTTGTTAATTTTTTATAGCTCTTCTTGAGTGCATCTTGACTCGCACCCACTGGACACTCTAGCACTGTATAAAACTGCACCATCGCATCCTCTTCTTCATCCTTACACAAATCTCCAAAACTAAAACTTGCAAAATCTGAATAGAGCTTACTCATAAAGTGATTATCGTACGTATATTGAATCTGATAGTGCAAAATATGTCGCTTGTTCAAAGCTCTCTCGAGCCTTGCTTTTGCTTTGTAATCAGAAACATCAATAACCAAAGATTGATCCGTGCCTCGCTCCACATAGACTTCAAGTTGAGAGCGGAGGTAATTAAGCACCCACATATTTGGCGAATCAAGTGAAATTAGCACCGTATCTTTATCATATGCATAAAGATGCACCTTCACACTCTCAGGTTCTTCAAGTTTATCCAACTCTATTTTGATAGGTTGTGTGCCATATCTGAGCATAGAACGAAGAAAAAACTCATGAGAAAAATCATGTGTCTTGGCATGAAAAGCACTCAGGGCATGTAAAAACTCTTCTCGAATCTCTTTAAGTGTTTCGTTTCTAAAAACGAGCACTGCTTTGGGTAAAAATAGCATACCACGAGAGTGATGATTTAAAAAATCTGTCATCCATTTCGCATTTAAAGTATCGAATCCCGTCGTGATAAGAATAAGATTATTGCGTAAAACAATGTTCATATCTCCTACCTTTTTTTGGATATTTTTAATTATTAAGCAATAAAAGTTCCATATTTGCTATTTCCACATGCCAAAATTTTAACTCTTGGCATGTGGAAAGTTTCTTCCTTTACTTTTCCTATACAAATAAATATCATAAGTTTTATATAGGTTTGAGTGAGTATAATTGCGAATTATTTTACTTATCTATCTCTTCTAAGGATATACAACTTGCTTGAAAATATGAATGAAAAGTGTGCGGTTGTCGGTATATTTGGTCACAAAGAAGCTTCTAAACTTGCTTACTTCTCTCTTCACGCTCTCCAACACCGTGGTCAAGAAGCAGCAGGAATAAGCTCTTCTGATGGGGTCAAACTTCATACAATCAAAAACCGTGGTTTGGTAATGCGAGTTTTTAATGAACAAAAGCTCAAAACACTCAGTGGAACAAGTGCCATAGGGCATACACGCTACTCTACTGCTGGGGATGATTCCATCCTCGATGCACAGCCTGTTTTTGCAAGGTATGACTTAGGCGAGATGGCTATCGTTCACAATGGAAATCTCACAAACGCACAAGAAGTTCGTGAAGCACTTATCAAAAAAGGTGCAATTTTTCAAACATTTATGGATACTGAAAATCTTATCCACCTTATAGCAAAGAGTGAACAAGAAAAACTCATCGATAGAATTATAGATGCTGTGAACAGAATTGAAGGTGCTTTTTCATTAGTATTTTTAAGCAGAACTAAAATGTTTGCTATGCGTGACCGTCACGGTTTTCGTCCGCTCAGTCTTGGTCGCATTGCAAATGGCGGATATGTTGTAGCAAGTGAGACATGTGCATTTGATTTAATCGGTGCTACTTTTATTCGTGATGTTGAACCTGGTGAACTTCTGATTTTTGAAGAAGACAAAGCTCCTATTTCTATCAAAGTTTTTGAGCCAACTCCAAAAAGATGTATATTTGAATATGTCTATTTTGCAAGACCTGACTCGAAAGTATTTGGTCAAAGTGTCTATCAAATGAGAAAAAACATGGGTGCAGAACTTGCGAAAATCAAACCTGTTGAAGCAGATATGGTTATCCCTGTGCCAGATGGCGGCGTTCCAGCAGCTATTGGATATGCTCAAGCAAGTGGGATTCCTTATGAAATGGGAATTATGAGAAACCATTACATCGGCAGAACTTTCATAGAACCGACGCAAGAGATGCGAGATTTGAAAGTAAAAATGAAACTCTCCCCAATGACTGATACTATCAAAGGTAAAAGAATCATTGTCATTGATGACTCTATTGTTCGTGGAACAACTTCAAGACGCATCGTTAAAATGCTCAAAGATGCAGGGGCAAGTGAAGTACATATGCGAATTTCAAGCCCTCCAACAACGGACCCATGTTTTTATGGAGTTGATACGCCAGATAAAGAGAAACTTATCGCTGCAAATATGAGCATAGATGAAATTTGTGAATTTATAGAAGCGGATTCCTTGGCATATCTTGACCCAGCTGCACTTCTAAGAAGCGTAAACAATACAACGAATGATTATTGTACAGCTTGTTTTACAGGCGAATACATAGTCTAAAATGGAGCAAATCTACACTTATGGTAACTATCTTCGCAAAAAATATGGTTGCAAAGTTTACAAAGTAGGGATTAATATCTCTGGCTTTACCTGCCCAAACATAGATGGAACCGTGGCAAAAGGTGGATGTACCTTTTGTGAAAATGACTCTTTTAGTGCAAGTACCAATCAAGTCCAAGAACTCAAAGGTTTTTATCTCAACCTTCATTCAAAAGAAAATCCTTACTTAGAAAAGCAGTTACAACAACTCTCCATTCAATTTGATGCCATCAGCAAAAGACAAAAAGATGCCTATGGTGCAAAAAAATTTATTGTCTATTTCCAATCTTTTACAAATACTTACGCTCCCTTTGATACGCTCAAAGCTCTCTATGAAAAAGCTCTCTCATTTCCTGATGTTGTGGGTTTGAGTATCGGGACTCGCTCCGATAGCGTGACCGAGGAGACACTGGATTACCTTGCAAAGCTAAGCCGTGATAAAGAGATTTGGATAGAGTTTGGGATTCAATCCGTCTATGATGCGACACTCAAAAAAATCAACCGTGGTCATGACAGTGCAAATCTCAAAGAGTGGATACAAAAAGCAAAAAAAAGAGGATTAAATGTTTGTGGACATCTTATCTTTGGACTACCAAACGAGAGTAAAGAGATGATGCTTGAGACTGCCAAACAAGCCTATGATTGGGGAATTGACTCTGTAAAATACCATCCTTTGTATGTTGTAAAACGAACTGCACTTGCAAATGACTTTGCTAATGGTACTTTTGTACCTATTGCTCAAGAGGAGTATTTGGATGTTTTAAGAGAAGCATTACAAATGAAACCTAAGCATGTCTCAGTGCAACGAGTCACTGCTGGAATTGATGACGCTTCTCTTTTAGCACCTCATTGGTGTAGAGATAAAAATACGCAGATTAGAAATATCAATCACGCTCTCAAAGGGGTAGGATTAAAATATTAATTCCACATGCCAAAAATTGTTGATTAATTATTTACACGCTGCCTTAAGCGAAACATTATAGTCTCTCTCATAGGTAAAAGGCTCTACAATAATTTTAAACTCTCTCGTCTCCCCAATTTTTATATCATTTTCATCGATTGACATCTTCATAATTGGCTTAAAAGTAAAGATAAAATCCTTCAACTCATTCCCTGTTGCCTTACAAATTTTTGCAGTTATTTTACAAGTTTGAAAATTGAATTGTGACTCATTACTCAGTGTACCTTTGACAACTACAGCCTCGGTAAAAACGAGTTTTTTTTCAGAAATCATTTGTGTATTGTTTTTGAAAAGATACTCATGCATTTTGATGTAGCCAAGAGTTGGAGCTAAAAAGAGGACAAGAAAGGAGAGTAATATCAAAAAGAGAGAGAATCCAACTCTCCTTCGTGCAAGAATTGCAAAAATGATAAAGAGTATAAAAAGGACAAAAGAGCTACCAAAAAGAATATAATCGTAAATAATCAACTCATGAATAAATGCAATTATTTTCTCTTTCATCACTTACTTCTTGAATTTTTTTCAGCTATTCCGCTTATATCAAATCTTCGAGAAAGCTCTTGCTTGATTCTATCAGGTGATATGTTTTTACTAGCTAGTGCGACAAGCATGTGATATGTTAAATCCGCTGCTTCGTAAATCATCTCTGCTTCATCATTATCTTTGTATGCAAAACTAAACTCACCCGCCTCTTCGACAACTTTTTTCAAAATTGTATTTTCACCTTTTGCAAAAAGCTTCGCTGTCCATGAAGATTCTGGGTCGGCGTGTTTACGCTCTTGAATGGTATGATAGAGTGTGTCTATAACGCCGTACATTGCTTCAGAGTTTACCTCTACTTGAGAGTTTATTTCACCACTCTCTAACTCAGTAAAAAAGCATGAGCGTCTGCCTGTGTGACAAGCCACTCCATTTTGTGTTACTTTGATAAGAAGTGTATCATTGTCACAGTCGATATGAAAAGAGTGAATTTCTTGTATATGTCCACTACTCTCGCCTTTTTTCCAAATGCGTTGTTTGGAGCGAGAAAAGTAGTGTGCTATTTTTGTAGAGAGTGATAGTTCAAGAGCTTCTTTATCCATATAAGCCATCATTAAAACTTCATTGGTTTGAACATCTTGTACGATTACTGGCAGAAGCTCACACTTTTGCCAGTCTATTTTATCTATTATTTTTTGCATCTCTAATACTTATTTTTCTGTCGTAGAAGTTCTTTGTTTTGCATCTTTCATGTCAACCCAAATATTTGGAGTTGAGCCACCAGGTGTTAAGAAAATTTTAGCATCTTTGTTTTCTCTGAGTGCATCATTAAACTTGCCTTGCACTTGCATCTGCTCTAACTGTAAGAGTTCAGAAGTCAAAGATTTTGAAATCAAATAGTTTGCTTTTGATTTTGCATCTGCTTCTATAGTCACAGCATCCGCAATACCTTGAGCTTCAATTCTAGCTTTTTGAGCCATACCCTCAGCCTCTGCAGCTCTTTGCAATGCTTCTTGTTTTGCTCTTTGTACCTCTTGTTCTGCTTTTTGAACTTGTTGTTTTGCTATTTGAACACTCTCAATTTGCTCTTTTACTTTTGTAGGTAATACAATTTCTCTGAGTTGTACAGATTGGAGTTCCGCAGGTGCATTTTGGAGTCCAGCAACACTATCTCTCACTCCAGCTTCAATCGCAACTGCAATTGTATTTCTCTGTTCTGGAAGTAATTCAGCATCATATTTACCAACAACATTACGCACAACATCTCTCACAACTGGATTGATAATTTTATCTTCCCAGCTAAAGCCCCAATTAGAAATCGTTTGAGCTGCAAACTGAGAGTTCAATCTATACTGAACCGTAAGTTCAATTAAAACAGGAAGACCTCTTTTATCAAGAACAGTAATTGCAGGTTTTACAGCTATTCCAGCTGCTGCTCCTGTACCCACTTCAGTTTGTGCTGCATAATTAATAATACGGACTTTTGTATCTACAACATACACTTTTTGAATAATTGGCATAATAAAATGAAGCCCTGGAAGAAGTGCTTGGTCTTGGTATTTACCATTTGTACTTAAAATTCCTCTCTCACCCTCTTCGATTATCGTAAAAGGTTTTGATAAAAGCAAAAGTGCAACCACTGCAACAATAAAATAAACAATACCCGCTTTAGCTCCACCAAAATTTAAATCTATCTTTGGCATTTGTGGCATGTTATTACCACCACCTGAACCACCTGTAGATTTTTTTTCAAATCCACTCTCACTTTTTTTCTTGTTAAAATAGTCGTTCATATCTGACGCCATGTATATCCTTTAATTCTATAAAATTCTTCTTTTGCTTAATTTACATAAGTCAAATAGTGTTCATACTCTTTATTGCGTCCAAAAACGATATCAAAATAGAGTGCTTGCAGTTTTTCTGTCATTGCACCACGCGAACCACACCCGATTTCTCGTGCATCTACGATACGAACCGGAGTAATTTCTGCTGCCGTTCCTGTTAAAAATGCCTCATCCGCGATATAGACTTCTTCTCTTGTAATACGGCGACGCTCAACAGTGATACCAAGATTTTCAGCCATCTCTATGACTGTTTTTTGTGTGATAGACTCTAAAGAGTTATCATTTGGAGGTGTGATAAGTTTGCCATTTTTCACCATGAAAAAACTCGCTCCACTTGCTTCTGCCACATAACCTTGGTCATCAAGTAAAAGTGCTTCATCATATCCGCAATCTATCGCTTCATACTTTGCCATTTGAGAGTTCAAATAGTTTGCTGTTGCTTTCGCTTTACCCATATTCGAAGTGTTTGCAGGGCGTGTCATCGAAACAATTTTGAGTTTAATGCCCTTTTTCATTCCCTCTTCTCCAAGATATGCACCCCACTCCCAAGCAGCCACAACCGTCTCAACTGGAGCACCTTTATGGTACACGCCCATAACGCCATAACCCAAAAATGCCAAAGGACGTAAATAGACATTATCCCCTTGGAACTCATTTTTTCTAACGAGTTCAATTTGAGCAGCATTGAGTTCTTCAACACTGTATGGAATATCCATAAGAGTCATTTTTGCAGACTCTTTGAGTCTTACAGTGTGGTCATTAAGACGAAAAATCGCATACCCTTTTGCAGTTTTATATGCTTTTGTTCCTTCGATAACACCATTTCCATAGTGTAGTGTGTGTGAGAGTACATGTGTTTGAGCATCAAACCAATTCTTAAACTCGCCATTCATCCAAATATATTTCGCAGCATCCATAAAAATCTCCAACCATTTATTGCATTTATAAAGTTGGGCATTTTATCTAAATTGATGTTTATAATGCATTAATAAACACTCTTTTTAAAGCTTAAATTATTTTTTTTGTATTCGTTCTTAAGTAAAATTATATATAATTCATATCTTTGATTTTTAGGTAAAAGGATACAACTTGACACAAAGCTATGCAAGATACGAAGATATTGATAAAGACGAGCTTCAAGCAGATATAGAAAAAATAAAGGAGACCATTGGTACTCCAACCGAGGAAGATTTTAAACATCTTCTCAAATTAGAGCGATGGGGACGCACTTCTACTGGTCTTGGGTTTTTAATTCTTGTGTTGCTTAATTATTTTGAATTTGCACATGCCGAAATATCTTCACTTATGTTTTGGAGCATTGCTCTGGTCTCTGCCACACTCATAGGTGTTGGAAATGTTTCAAGATGGGCAAACACGACACACCCCATTCTCCATGGAGCGTACGACAAAGTTCCAAATATCCCTTACAAATACACAAAAGCTGGTTACTCAAGAGGAATCAATAGATATTTTCATTGGCTCGATTGGATTAAACCTGAGGCTTGGGAATATGAACATAATATTATGCACCACTATCATTTGGGCGAAGAGGATGACCCAGATAATGTTGAGCGAAATCTTCAATGGCTCATCCAGTCCAAAACACCGATGTGGCTGAGATATCTTTTTGTTTACGCTTTTGCAGGAACTTGGAAATTTACATACTATGCCCCAAACACACTCCGCATACTTGAAAATAAAGAGCGACGCAAGAAAAAAGAGGAAGAGATACAAGATTACGCGTGGAGTCCTTTTAGTAAAAATGGTCTTGAACTGTGGAAAAATTACTACATGCCTTACACAATTGTTAAGTTTGTTCTTATTCCATTTCTCTTTTTCCCTTTTGGTATGGAAGCAGTGTTCAATACATTTATTATTTTTGTCATGGCGGAATACATAGCAAATCTTCACTCATTTTTAGTGATTGTACCAAATCACTCTGCTGAAGATATCTATATGTTTAACGAGCCTCATAAAAGTCAGGGTGAGTTTTATCTCAGACAGATTATGGGAAGCGTAAATTACAACACAGGTTCAGACCTTATAGATTTTGCACATGGCTGGTTAAACTACCAAGTAGAGCACCACCTTTTTCCAAACTTGCCACTTTCTCAGTACCAAAAAATGCAACCAATTGTAAAAGAGGTTTGTAAAAAACATAACTTAGAATACCGTCAAGAAAGTGTTTTTAAAAGAGCATACATGACTATAGAACTTATGGTAGGGAATGCAAAACTTCTTCGAGTAGATGGGATTTAACTCCCTCTACACTCTCTTAAACTTCTCTCACTTCCACATGCCAAAACGTTTCAATTTCCACATGCAAAACTCTACTCACTACAAACTTAAATTCCATCGTTCTCAATGCCCTCATTGGGAATGCATACATCAATAACAACGCACACAAAAACAATTAACAAACACTCCCACACTGGAGCTTAGGAGCGAGAAAAAACTTTATTCACTATTAAATTTCAAGGAAAGAAACTG
Organism: Sulfurimonas sp.; assembly: GCA_011391635.1. Lineage (GTDB taxonomy): Bacteria > Campylobacterota > Campylobacteria > Campylobacterales > Sulfurimonadaceae > Sulfurimonas. The sequence goes on from JAABQD010000001.1 coordinate 24,099, forward strand.
TATAAAAATGTTTTTATTTTTTGTAATTCTGCAATCATCTTGGCATGTGGAAATTGAAAAGCTTTGGCATGTGGATATTATAGGAGTGCAAATATAAAGCCTAAAGAGGCTTTATATAAACAGGGGAATGAATGAATTTTAAACTTTTAGACTTCTAACTTTATGCTCAATCACATAGAGAATTGAGCATATTTTCAACTTATTTCGTGTTGCTTACCATTTTACTTCAGTAGTTAACATGTAAACATTTTTAGAGTGACCTGTATCAGAACCATCAGCATATGTAGCTGATTTAGCAACTGTATACTGTTCATCAATGAATTTACCTGAACCGATGAAAGTTACATTTTTATTAAGTTTATACGCTAAACCTGCGATTGTTTTCTTACCTTTTACGCTTGAACTCATATCTGAACCATTTACTAAACTATCATCCATTGTGTAGTTATCGTATCTTCCAATAATTGTCCAATCTTTGAATGGACGAATCTCACCATTGACTGAGAAACCTGTGTAATCTCTATTACCCCAATCTGTTACTGCACCATCTTGAGCATCATCTGTTGCTTTGAAATATTGTGCTGCTACTAAGAATAACGGTTGATTATAAACAGTATGAAGACCATAAAACTTACGGTCATACTCGCCTTTTAATGCACTTGTACTTACTTGATCTAATGCTGCTTTATCATCTTTGTGGTTTTTAGACATTAAACCATAAGTTGAAACATGTAAATAAGTATCTTTTGAAAGATCATTTTTACCAACTTTTGTGCCATCACCCAAGATGTGACCTGTTAAACGCCACTCAAGAGATACATCTCCACTGTTTTCTTGGTTTGCTGCTTCTTTATCTGCATGGTAACCTTCACCATTAAACATACCAACTTCAGAACTGAAGTATTGAGTTTTAGTTTTGAGGTTAAATCCTAAATCCGCAGAGTTTACAAGATCTACACCAGCTTCTGTTGCAGTTCCTTTTTCTTCAAGGAAAACTTTATTAAATGAACGGTAGAACCAACCATTATGTTCTTCATAGTCAATCCATGGACGGTGAACGATACCGATTTCTACACCCGTTGCTGGAAGCACTTTATCCATATAAAGGTATGCATATTTTATGAAAGCATTTGCATAACTTGTATCAGAAGCAAGTTCTTTTGTTGCATCCAATGTTACACGAAAGTAATCTTTCTCATTCATAAATGCTTTTACTTGTACATAGTTTCGACGCATCTCAAAACCTGTTGAAGTTGCCGCATATTTTGATTGATCTCCACCATTTGCTAAAGTTTGTGTTGTATCAGTTGTAGGAGTAGCCGATGTTAAACCAAAATAGTGTGTACCACTAAATTCAAGTTTTGGTACTTTTGAAAATACTGAAGACTCTTTACTCACAACTTCTGTACGACCTTCAGCAGGTGTAGTAAATACTTGACCATTTTTGTCAGAGTATAACTTTACATCACTTGCAGATGTAGCAACTGTACCGATTGTTAAAGCAGCTAAAGCTGATAAAACGATTTTATTCATTTTTGATTTCCTTGTTTTGTTTGGCGAAAGTATAAGGGAGTTCGATTACAAGAAGATTACATTCAAGTAGCAAAAAAAGCTCTTTTTTGTTCTATTTATTATTCATTACTCTTTCTATGATTACGGATATTTCATCACTATAACTTTACGAAACAATATTACAAGATGGTTATTTTTTAATCACTATAAATTAATTTATTGAAAAAAAATCAGCTATACTAATGTGAGATTTAATTTAGGAGAAAATAAATGGGAAAATTTGTTAACAGCGTAGAAGAGTTCTTTACTTTTTGTGAAGACAATGATGTTCAGTTTGTAGATCTTCGTTTTACAGACATTAAAGGTACATGGCACCATGTTACATACCGTATGAGTGCTGTAAATGCTGGGAACTTAGAAGGTGGTTTTCCATTTGATGGCTCTTCAATCGATGCATGGCAACCAATCAACAAATCGGATATGCTTTTAAAAGCAGATGCAACAACTGCTTTTATGGATCCTTTTACTGCTGATCCAACTGTTATCTTATTTTGTGATGTTTATGACATTTACAAAAATCAAGCATATGAAAGATGCCCTCGTTCAATCGCTAAAGCAGCACTTAAACATGCTGAATCTTTAGGTATTGCTGATGCTGCATACTTTGGTCCTGAAAATGAATTTTTTGTTTTTGACAATGTAACATTTATTGATAATATCAATGAAGCAGGATATAAAGTAGATACAGAAGAGGGTGGATGGAATTCAAACACTAACTATCCTGATTCATACAACAATGGTCACCGTCCAGGAACAAAGGGTGGTTACTTCCCAGTAGCTCCAACTGATTCTGGTGTAGATATGAGAGCTGAGATGATGCAAATTTTAGAGCAAGTTGGTCTTGAAGTTGTTCTTGGTCACCACGAAGTTGCTCAAGGGCAACATGAAATCGGTATCGTTTTCTCTGACATCATTGGTGCAGCAGACAATGTTCAGAAATACAAGTATGTTGTAAAAATGGTAGCTCACCTCAATGGTAAAACTGCTACATTTATGCCTAAACCAATGTTTGGTGATAATGGTAACGGTATGCATGTACACCAATCACTATGGAAAGATGGTAAAAACCTTTTCTACAAACAAGGAAATTATGCAAACATTTCTGAAATGGGTCTTCACTATGTTGGCGGTATTTTTAAACACGCAAGAGCTGTTGCAGCGTTTACAAATCCTACAACAAACTCATACAAAAGATTACTTCCTGGGTTTGAAGCACCAAGCGTTCTAACTTACTCTATGCAAAACCGTTCAGCATCTTGCCGTATTCCTTATGGTGCTGGTGAAAAAGCTACAAGAATTGAGATGAGATTCCCAGATTCTACTGCTTGTCCTTACCTTGCATTTGCTACTATGATGATGGCTGGACTTGATGGTATTATCAACAAAGAGATTCCAATTGGTCCAATGGATGAAGATTTATATGAATTATCACTTGATGAAATTCGTGAAAAAGGTATTCCTCAAATGCCTCACACACTTCGTGGTTCACTAGAAGCACTTGTGCGTGATAATGCCTTCTTAAAACCTGTATTTACTGATGAATTCCTAGAGTCATACAGACACTACAGATTTGAGAGAGATGTATGGCCAGATGAAGGTCGTCCAACTGCATACGAGTTTAAAACTACTTACCAGTGCTAATCTTTTTATAACTTATTTTTCCCGCTTGTTTGCGGGAAAAATCAACTCTTCACAATTTCCACATGCCACAATTTTTTAAATACCACTTTTTTCGCTATAATAATTTGAACTATCTATAATCTAACTAAGAGATGATATAAGAGATGCCACAAAAAATCATAGATGAAACTATTGAACTCTCTCAAAATAGTAGTAAAGAATTACAAGAGCATATCCTCTCCCTTATCGATTTATACAACGAACAAAAAAAACTCAACGAAAAACTAAGCAAAGAGAATAACTTTTTTTTAAAAACTTTAGATAAAAGAAATACTCTTATTCACTCACAAGACACAAAAAAAGACAAACTTATAGAACAGCAATCCAGACTCGCTGCGATGGGTGAGATGATAGATTCTATAGCTCATCAATGGAGACAGCCTCTCAACGCTATTAGTTTAGCTATGGAGATACTCCAAGATGATTACAATACGAAAGGCTCTATTACAAAAGAGCATATGCAAGAAGCGAATGAGACAGTAAGCCTACAAATAGAACACATGATAAGCACACTCCATGAATTTAGAAATTTTTTGAGACCTTCTACAAAAAATGAAAATTTTTCTCTAAGTAGTGTAGTTGAAAATGTTCAAGTATTGATGAAAGATGAACTTATCTCTCAAAATATCAATCTCACAATAGAAATCGATGATACAATCAAAATCCATGGCAATAAAAATGAATTCAAACATCTCTTTATCAATCTCATCAATAATGCAATCGATGCCTTTAATGAAAAAGAGATAAAAAAAAGAGATATCTCTATTCGATGCTACAAAAAAGCCAATCGCATAGTAATAGAAATAGAGGATAATGCAGGTGGCGTTCCTGAGAGTGTCATTAGCACTCTCTTTGATGCCAATGTAACTACAAAGAAAAATGGCAAAGGAACAGGTATCGGTCTTTATATGAGTGCTAAAATTGTCAAGAAAAACAGTGGCACAATCGAAGTACACAACTCTGATATGGGTGCTTTTTTTACAATAGTCTTACAACACGCAACTATTTAATAATCAAAATCATTTCTGTAATTTTAAATTTGATATAATTCCATTTATGATAGGTATGTAAGAGTGCTCTATCAAATTTCAAGTTTAAAGGATTCACTATGAATCAATCAATCCAAGGTAAATATAAGCCTTACCCTCAAATAGATTTGCCAAACCGTGTTTGGCCAACAAAAACAATAACACATGCTCCAGCATGGTGTAGTGTTGATTTAAGAGATGGAAATCAAGCTCTTATCAACCCTATGAATATGGAAAAAAAACTTGAACTTTTTGCACTCTTACTCAAACTAGGTTTTAAAGAGATAGAGGTTGGATTTCCATCCGCTTCAAAAGTAGAATTTGATTTCTTGCGTCGCCTTGTCGATGATAAGCTTATTCCAGATGATGTAACGATTCAAGTTTTGGTTCAAGCGAGAGAGCATCTTATCGCAAAAACATTTGAAGCACTCCAAGGTGTTAAAAAAGCAACTGTTCATTTATACAACTCAACCTCAGTGGCACAAAGAAAAATAGTTTTTGGTATGTCCAAAGAAGAGATTATCACTCTTGCACTCGAAGGTGTCGATTTGGTCAAAAAGTATGAAAAAGGGCATGAAGGGGAAATTTTCTTAGAGTATTCACCGGAGAGTTTTACAGGAACTGAACTTGAATTTGCAGTACAAATTTCTAATGCGGTTACTGCAAGATGGGGGATTTCATCCGAAAGAAAGGTCATTATCAATTTACCAGCAACAGTAGAGATGGCGACACCCAATGTTTATGCAGACCAGATAGAGTGGATGGCAAGACACTTAGACAACCGTGAAAATGTTATCATCTCTACACATACGCATAATGATAGAGGGACTTCAATTGCAGCTACTGAGTTGGCTCTTTTAGCAGGAGCAGACAGAGTGGAGGGAACGCTTTTAAGTAACGGAGAGAGAACAGGAAATGTGGACATCATCACACTCGCACTCAACATGACGACGCAAGGTGTGGATTCCAAACTAAACTTTACAGATATAAACGAAGTTTTAGAGATTGTTGAGAGATGTACAGAGTTGCCAACGCACCCTCGCCATCCTTATGTTGGCGAATTGGTTTACACAGCATTTTCAGGTTCACATCAAGATGCTATCAACAAAGGTCTTGCATACCAAAAAAACAAAGAGGATAATTTTTGGGAAGTTCCCTATTTACCAATTGATCCTACTGATTTGGGACGCACTTATGAGAGTATTATTCGTATCAACTCACAATCAGGAAAAGGTGGAGTTGCTTATATTTTGGAGAAAAATTATGGATATCAGTTGCCAAAAACTATGCATCCAGAAATTGGTCGTGCAGTTCAAGCTGTAACAGATGAAAAAGGACGAGAGTTAGAAGCTGGAGAAATTTTAAAAATATTTGAAGAGAACTACTTCAATATGCAAAAACATCTCTCTTTGATTGATATTACACTTTCTTCTGGCAAAAAAATCTCTACTTGTACTTTGATTTATGAGTACAACGGTAAAACAATTACAGCCAATGGAGAGGGAAATGGTCCAATCGATGCTTGTAAAAATGCACTTATGAAAGATTACAAAAACGAGTTTACAATTAACTCCTATTTTGAACACTCTCGCGGTGACAAAAGCTCAGCAGAAGCTGTAGCTTATATCGAAATTCAAAGCAAAAATATACTCTCTTGCTTTGGTGTAGGCATAGATAACGATATTACAACAGCTTCTATAAAAGCTCTCTTTTCTGCATTAAACAGAACTTTTCACTAAAAATTTAGGCAAAAGGAACTTTTCTCCTTTTGCCTTCAAAAATAACACCGTAAATATTTATATAATGTTATTATTTGTTTCTTTTTCAAGCATACTTTTAAGATTGTTTTTAGCAAAAATGATTTGAATTATTAGTATAATTTCACTCCAAATATTGAAATAAAGTTTATAGAGGTAAAAAATGACACTTCAAGACCTTCGATTTGCACTTGAATTAGGGTGTGTAATGGATCAAGATATTGAATATTTAGTTGAGTTTAGTAAAAAAAATGGCATAGATGTTACGACTATGGACGATGAACTCGTAAAACTAGGATATGATAGAATACTTGAAAGCCAACTTGAAGATTATGATGATGACGAAGATGAAGATTATGGATATGTTGAAAAATTTCGACACAAATCCAAATTCTATGAGGATTAAAATTGATATCAAATAAAAGTTTAGTTGCCAAATACTATGAAATGTGGAACTCCCATGACTTGAATCAGGCAGACATTATTTTCAGCCCAGAGTTACGCTTTCGTGGTTCTATTGGCGTAGAAACTGTTGGGATAGAAGAATTTAAAGAGTATGCAAACATAATTTTAACTGCTTTTCCAAATCTGTATCATGCGACTGAAATAGTCATAGGGGAAGGTTCTCAAGTTGCTGTGTATGTTACATATACTGCAACACACAAAGGCAAACTTCTTGAGTATGAAGCAACAAACAATAGAATTAACTATTCAGGTGCTTCATTTTTTACAATCAAAGATGAGAAAATAACAGATATAAAAGTTTTAGGCGATAGATACGCTCTTTACAACCAAATAAAGCCTCTTTAACCTCTTAAGATGACACTTCTAAGTGTCATCTTCCTCTCTATTTATTAAAATTAAAAAACAAGTTGCTCTTCTGCATTTGGTGTCGCTTCTGTTCGAGGTGGTTTAGATGTATCACTAAAATACTCTTTTTGTCCCCCAATATCCACTGCAATAATTCCCTCTGGCATATCAAACTTTCTTGGCATCTGTGGATACATTTTTAATGCTTTTTCATAGTATCTCGAAAAAGCAGGTCCTGCAATTCTTCCTCCAGTTTCTAGGCGTTGCATTGGGGTATTATCATCATTTCCAAACCAAACAATAGTCTCTAGGCTAGGAGAATACCCCGCAAACCAGCCATCAATATTATTATTCGTTGTTCCTGTTTTACCTGCTATTTCTATGCCTTCTACTTTAGCTTTTGTCCCTGTTCCTCTTTCAACTACATCTTTGAGAATATTTGTCATCAAATAAGCTTGAGCAGGAGATGTGATGGTGCGGTGTTTTTCCTCTTTTTGAAAAATTATATTTGTATCTTTCTCAACAGAAGCAATCAAATTGACCTCTACTTGTTCTCCACTGTTTGCAAAAGAGCTATAAAATTTTGCAAGTTCAAGTGGAGACAGAGAAATCGTTCCAAGTGATACAGACATATTTTCTGGTATATCTTGCATCCCAAACTTTTTCAACTCTCTCAAAAGTGTATCAAGCCCTAAATCATTCACAAGATTAATAGTTGCAAGATTGCTTGAATGCACGAGAGCCTCTCGTAAACTTACTATCCCTTTATAATTATGTGCATAATTGCTCGGTTGCCATTTTTGTTGCTCCCCATCTTTTTGATAGGTATATGTTTTTGCCACATCTGCCAGTTCCGTTGCACCTGAGTAGCCTAAATCAATAGCTACCTGATAAATAAAGGGTTTGAAAGCGGATCCTGGTTGGCGTTTTCCTTGCGTTGCACGATTAAATGAACTCTGCTTATAATCAACACTTCCTACTAGAGCAAGGACATCGCCATTTTTTGGATCTATACTCACTAACGCTCCATTCAAAACAGATGTATTAAGGTCAGTGAGATTTGGAGCTACTTTTCGTTTTTTTGCTGAATTTATTTCATTTTCTTTAATTGCATCTATTCTTTGAACAGCTTCATCATAAGCGAGTTTAAGTGACTCTTCTGCTGCCTTTTGAAGTCGTAAATCAATCGTTGTATATATTTTATATCCGCCTGTTCTTATATCTTTGATTCCTTGGTCTGTCAATCTTCGTACAATTTCATCTACCACAAAAGGTGCCATATTCTGTGTAAGCGTATCATCATACACTTTTGGATTTTCTGCTGTTGCTTGTTTATATGTTCCTTCATCAATCCATCCGAGTGAGTACATTCTTGAGATTACACGGTTGGCTCTACCCATCGAAATTTCATAATTTTTTGTAGGTGCATAAGAGCTAGGTGCTTTTGGAAGACCTACTAATATCGCCATCTCTTTGAGTGTTAAATCAGAAAGTTCCTTATGAAAATAGCCATCTGCTGCTGTTTTAATGCCATAGTAGGAGTGTCCAAAATAAATTTCATTTAAATATCTCTCTAAAATTTCCTCTTTTGTAAGAGCTGCTTCGAGTATGACCGAATAGATAAGTTCTTTGACTTTTCTTGATATTTTTTTCTCTCGTGTTAAGAGTTTGTTTTTGACAAGTTGCTGTGTAATTGTACTCGCACCCTCGACCATTTTTCCAGCTTCGATATCTTTGATAATTGCACGAAAGATAGCATCAATATTGACACCTTGATGCTCAAAAAAAGTTGTATCTTCAATCGCTAAAAGTGCTTCAATTACTCTAGGTGGTATTTCACTAAATGGAGCGTAGTATCGATGCTCCTCATCAAAAATATTTGCGATTTTTTCGCCATTTTTATCATAGACTCTTGTCGTAACCGAAGGATGATAATCGACCAAAGAGCTTACATCGTAATCAAATACTTTGAGATAAAAGCCAATAATCACAAAAGGAGATAACAGTCCTAACATAAAAAGTGTAAAAAATATCTGTTTTTTCATTCTCTAAATTTCCTATTTGCAAAATTTGCTTCAATTAATGTTTTTGTATAGTTGGCATGTGGATTTTCTAAAACACTCTGCATCGGACCACTTTCCACTACTTTGCCCTCTTTAATAACACAGATATCTTGACATAAACTCGATGCAGCAATGATATCATGGGTAACAAATAAAATTCTAAAATCAAACTCTTTTTGTAATTTTTTTAAAAGTTCCAAAATCAAAACTCTCGTCTCAAAATCTAATGCTGTTGTAGGCTCATCAAGTAATAATAGCTTAGGTTTAGATTCTAGTGCCATTGCTATTATCACTCTTTGAAGCTGTCCGCCAGAGAGTTCTGGTGAAAATCTTTCCAGTAGTTCTAACTCAAGCCCAACCTTCGCAAAAAGTTCTTCTACATTTTGCGAAGAGGTAAAAAACTGCTTTTTTATCTTTGTTAAGGGAGAGAGTGCTGTAAAAGGGTTTTGAGGAACAAAAGAGAGTGTCTTCCCCGCTTTTAATTCAAAATCACTCTCAACTTCTAACTCCAAATCCATATTACTAGGCAACATTTCCAAAAGTGCTTTGAGTGTGAGACTTTTACCACTTCCACTCTGCCCTACCAGTGCTAAAGAGGAGCGGATAGAAAAAGCTATATCGACTAAAGTTCTCTCATGATGTCTAATAGATAGTTTTTGGATTTTCATTGCTTATTTTATCATAATCGTAGAGATTTTTTGACACAAGACTCTCAACTCATCACTACTTTGCCCTACTCTTGCTATCACTCGAATGATAGCTTTTGGCACTGTAGGTTGGCGAATCGCTCCAATTGCAAATCCATTTTCATATAACTCTCGCTTCATTTCTATCACTTTTTTATTGTCATCTATCAATATTGGAGCAATGAGTGCGTCCATCTTTATCCCCAACTCTTCATAGATGATTTTTTGGCGAAGTTTAATTTCTGTTTTTAACTCCTCTTTGTTTTGAACTATATATTTCAAAGAGTTGTGTGCCAAAAGTGTGTCATACAAAGAGAGAGAAGTTGCATAGATGATAGGCTTTGCACGGTTTATAAGATACTCTACAATATGCTCTGAAGCCAAAATAAACGCTCCAAAACTTCCATACGCTTTTCCCAAAGTTCCCATTTTTATATGATTTGGCTGTATTTTTATGTTGTAAAAATCATATACACCCATCAAATTATCCCCGATAACTCCACTGCTATGAGCTTCATCCACAATCAAAACTGTATCATCTCTCTTACAAATCTCAAAAACATCTGGATTTACAATATCTCCATCCATCGAGTAGATTCCCTCGACTGCAACAATCTTTCTTTTGGCATGTGGAAACTTTAAAAAGAGATTTTTAAGTTCTTGCATATCATTATGTGCAAAGAAGTGAACTTCCACATGCCGAAGGTTGGATGCTAAAACTCCTGAAGCGTGGTACTTCTCATCCATAAAAAGAGCATCTCCCTTTCGCACAAGTGCTTCGATGAGTGCAATATTTGCATTAAATCCGCTTCCCAAAATCACTCCCTCTTCAAAACCATTTGCCTCACACAAAGCCCTCTCAAAATCTTGATGAATTTGATGGTAACCATTGACTAAAAGCGAAGCTTTGGAGCTGTGAAGCGGGAGTTGTGAGAGTTCTTGGCATGTGGAAGTGTGAAGCTCTTTGTTGTGCGATAGTCCCAAATAATCATTGGAAGCAAAATCTAAGATGTCGTTATTTACAACTTCTCTTGTTCTGTATCTTCCCGCTCGTTTGAGAGCTTTTAACTCTTTTGCGTAGAGCACTACGAAAACCTTTTTAACACTTCTACGCTCAGACCCATCGCGGTACTCTCATACCCTTGCACCTCTTTTATGTAGCGTTTGCAAAAGCCCTCAACCATACAAGCCCCTGCTTTTCCACGCCACTCGCCACTCTTTAAATAACTCTCTAAATCATCCATATCAAACGCATGAAAAATATAATCCGTTGTTGAGATATCGATGAGTTTGAGTTTAGGACTTTGGTATATCATGCAAGTAATTATGCTTGTGACATTTCCACTTTGCGTCATCAAAATATTGCGTGCATCACTCTCACACTTTGCTTTTCTGAGGATGTGTCCTTGTGAAGTCACAACGGTATCGGCGACTAAAAGTGGATAATCTTGATAACCAAAAGCTTTTACATTCGCTTCATATTTTCCAAGTGTTGCTTGATAAACAAAGTTCTTTGGGCATGTGGAGATAATACTCTCTTCATCAAAATCAACACTTTGCTGAAGAAATTTTATGCCCGCTTCATTTAAGAGCATGGCACGGGTTTGGGAGGAGGAGGCTAATCGAATCATTTTCAAAGCCTAAAAGCTGTTGGAGAGAAAAGTTCCTAAAAATATTGCGATAATACCAAGAACTATATTTACAGGAACCATAAATTTTCCGATAAGTTCGAGTGAAAATTTCGCACCGACCATATCTCCCTCGTTAATAAGTTTCACCGCTCTGTTTCTTCTTAAAATCATCACAGTAAGGTTAATAAACATCAGTGTCCAAATCCCCTCTTTAGCGTACCCTAAAGTGGCAAATTCACTGCTAGAAATCGCATACCCTTTAACCATAAAAATTGCCGTAACAAGTAAAATAATCGTAAATGGAGCGACGATGCAAAAGAGTCGCTTGAGTGCATGAGCAATGCGTTCTAACCTTTTTATAGGGGACTCGATTTCCATAAATGAGGCGTGTGCCGCAAAGCGTAATGCTATCATCCCGCCGACCCAAACTACAGCACTGATGACATGCAAAAAAATGATAATAGTTTTATATTCGACGAAAAACTCTTGCATTAACCAAGAACCTTTGTGATGTACTTGAGTGCTTCAACTTTTGCTTCTTCGACTTTTGTGACATCTTTGCCACCTGCTTGTGCAAAGTCAGGGCGACCGCCACCGCCACCGCCAAGGATTGGAGCAATATTTTTAATCCAATCTCCAGCTTTTGCGTCTGAGCCTTTGACACCCGCAGCCAACATCACTTTGTCCCCTTTTACTTGAAAAAGCATCACGCAGAGTGACTCATGTTGGTTTTTAAGTTCATCAATTTTTTCTTTGATATCGCCTGTTGCAAGTTCATCCACAATCACAGCTATGCCGTTGATCATATCTGCTTTTATCTCTACTTTTGCAGAGTGTTGTGCTTCTTGAAGTTCCTCTTTCAACTCTTTTACATTTGATTTAAGTCTTGCAATCCCTGCTAAAATATCTAAGTTTTTCACATCCGATTGAACCTGTTGCATAAGCGTTCTTTGCTCTGTAAAATAGTTGTATGCTGCATGACCGCAAACTGCTTCGATTCGGCGAACTCCGGCACTTACTCCACTCTCTTTTGTGATGATAAATGAGCCGATGTTTGCGGAATTTTGGACATGCACACCGCCACAAAATTCAACACTTGTATCTGCAAAACTTACAACGCGTACTTCATCGCCATACTTTTCGCCAAACTGTGCTTTTGCACCGCTTTTTTTAGCCTCTTCGATGTTCATAACTTCTGTTTTAGCTTGTAAGCCTCTTGAGACTTCATAATTTACTTTTGCCTCAATTGCTTCAAGCTCGGCATGTGTAAGTGCTTTTGGATGAGAAAAATCAAATCGAAGTCTATCTGCTTCAACAAGTGAACCCGCCTGAGAAATATGGTCTCCCAAAACATCAAAAAGTACCGCGTGTAAAAGGTGAGTTGCTGAGTGGTGTTTTGTGATTTCATTTCTGCTTATATCCACAATCGCTTCAACAACATTTCCCACTTTTATCTCTTTTGTTACTGAGATTTGAGACATATTCAGACCGAAGAATTTTTTAGTATCATGCACTTTTGCTAAAAATTCCAGTTCACCGCTATCACCGCATTGTCCGCCGCTTTGTGCATAAAATGGGGTAATATCTAAAAGCACCCAACCATTCATTCCCGCAGACAACTTCTCAACATTATGGTAGTTTTCATCGAGTAAAGCTAGAACTTCAACCGAATGTTCCGTGTGCTCATAACCGATAAATGTGTTTTCACCAAATCTTTCTAAAAGCTGTTTAAAGTCTCCATGAACTGCATCATCTCCACTTCCCTTCCAAGCCGCCTTTGCCCGTGTTCTTTGCTCTAACATTAGCTCTTCAAACTTCGCACTGTCAAGTTCTAAATGCTTCTCTTTGAGCATATCTTCCGTCAAATCGAGTGGAAAACCGAAAGTGTCGTAGAGTTTAAAAGCCACTTCTCCACTAAAAATATTTTTTGTGTTTTTTAACTCTTCATTAAAAAGTTCAATTCCAGACGCAATAGTCTTAAAAAATCTTGCCTCTTCAAGTTCGATTTGCTCTTTGACAACTTCTGCTTTTTGTGCCAAATAGTCATACTCTTTGCCCATAATTGCGACAACAGTATCGACTAGTTTGTACATAAATGGCTCACTAAATCCAAGTAAATATCCATGTCTTACACCACGGCGAAGAATACGACGAAGAACATATCCACGCCCCTCGTTTGAGAAGTTTACACCCTGAGCAAGAAGAAAAAGTGCTGTTCGAATGTGGTCTGCGATTACACGAAAAGATGCACCGCTAGAGTAAACATACTCTTTGCCAATAAGTTTTTCCACATGCTGGATGATTGGCATAAACAAAGATGAACCATAATTGCTTGTTACACCTTCGCTGATTGCTACAACTCTCTCAAGCCCCATACCTGTATCGATAGAAGGTTTTGGAAGAGGTGTGAGTGTACCATCTGCACTTCGCTCATACTGCATAAATACAAGGTTCCAAATCTCTAAAAATCTGTCGCCCTCGCCGCCCATATAATCCTCAGCTCCTGAAAAAGCCTCTGCACCTTGGTCAAAGAAGATTTCACTACATGGTCCGCATGGTCCTGTATCGCCCATCTGCCAGAAATTATCAGCATCGCCTAGACGCATAATGCGTTCTTTGCTTACATGTTTGAGCCAAAGAAGTTCTGCTTCATCATCGCTCTCATGTACTGTTACCCAAAGTTTTTCAACTGGAAATTTAAGAACCTCAGTAATAAATTCCCAAGCATAATCAATCGCCTCTTCTTTGAAGTAGTTGCCAAAACTGAAGTTGCCAAGCATCTCAAAGAAAGTGTGGTGACGCGCTGTGTGACCAACATTCTCTAAGTCATTGTGTTTACCACCCGCACGAATACATGTCTGGCAAGAAGTCGCCCGAGGATTCTCTGGAACTGGAATTTCGCCAGTAAAAATTGACTTAAAAGGCACCATTCCTGCGTTATTAAAAAGCAAAGTTGCATCATCTGGAACAAGCGGAGCACTTGCAATTCTATCGTGGTTTTTTGATTCAAAAAATTTTAAAAATTCTTCTCTAATATCCATCGTGTTTCTCTTCATATAAAAATTGCGCGATTATACCTAAAAAAGGCACTTATCCCACTTAGTGTAAAATATTTTTTTAATTTTTAACAAATCACAACACTCTTGATTTCACTCATCTCTTCGATGGCAAAGCGTGGACCTTCTCGACCTATACCGCTGAGTTTCAGACCGCCATAAGGCTGAATATCAAAACGCAGAGTTGGCATGTCGTTGATGACTATGCCACCTGCATCTAGCTCTGAAATTGCTTTTTTTGTAAGTGCTAAATCATTTGTAAAAACTGAAAATTGTAAGCCATAAGGGGAGTTATTCATCCGTGGAAGTGCATCTTCAAAACTCTCTACTTTTACTAAAGAAACTATGGGTGCAAATACCTCTTCGCATACGATTGCCATATCATCTGTGACATTTGCCATCACGCAAGGATGAAACATTCTGCCCTCGCGGTGAGGCTCTAAAAGTGCGACTGCCCCCTCATGTATGGCAGATTCAACCCAGCCCATTGCGCGAATCGCCGCTGCATCGTCAATAAGTGGTCCCATAAAAGTAGTATCATCATAAGGAGAACCTACAACCAGTTTTTTTGTCTCTTCTGCCATGAGAGAAGCAAAAGTATCATAAATATCTTGATGCACATAGATGCGTTGCAGGGAAATACAAACCTGCCCGGAGTTTACAAATGCACCCAAAGCACAACGAGCAGCGGCATGTGGAAGGTCTGCACTCTTGTCTATAAAAGTCGCTGCATTACCGCCAAGCTCTAAACTTACCTTTTTTATCCCTGCACTTTTGGCGATAATCGCCCCCACGGGAACACTTCCCGTAAAACTTATCACACGGGGAATGTCGCTTGTAACCAAAGCACTTCCAACCTCCGCATCACCATACACTACACTTAGAGCATTTGGCACGGCATGTGGACTTTCAACGAAGAGTTTTGCAAATTTATACGCAGTAAGTGGAGCTTCTGGAGTTGGCTTGAGAACAACCGCATTTCCAGCCACAAGTGCGGGTGCTAATTTATGGGCGATAAGATTGAGCGGAAAGTTAAAAGGTGTAATCGCAACCACAACTCCAGCAGGCTCACGGGTAAAATAAGCGATAGTTTTTTTACCGCTGTTCATGGCATCTGTGTTGATAGTTTCGCCATGCATGGTTCGCATCGTCTCAGCAGATAAAGTCACAGTCTCTATACATCTATCAACTTCGATTCTTGAATATGTAATGGGTTTGCCCACTTCATCGGTAATCGTTTTTGCGATATCCTCTTTATTCTCTTGTAACTTTTGTGCCACATCTAAAAGCCAATTGCATCTTTGTGCAAGCGTTGATTTCTTAGTTGCACATGCCGCTTCTTTGGCAATGAGCAAAGCTTTTTTTGCATCTTCAGCATCACAAATTGGGGCAAAAGAGACAACTTCTCCACTATAAGGGCTTTTTCTTTGACTTAAATTTTCTTTTGTCGCTTCTGTTGAGCCAAAAAATATTTTTGCTTGCATTGTAAGATTTCCTTTATTTCGTTTTAAACTCGAAAACACCATCGAATTCTATTATATTTTCTTCCAAAAGGTGTGTGCATCTCTCTGAATAAAGTTCATACAGAGGCTTTTTATAGGTTTCATAAAGCGTATCAAATATCTCTTTGGATTTTTTAAATTCTGCATTTAAGTAAAAATTATGTGCTTTATAATAGACTTCAAGTTCTATTTGCTTTTGCTCATCTGCTTCGCCTAAAGATAACACTTCATAAATTTCTACGGGTTCAGCTTTACCTTTTACACGCACTTTATCTAAGAGTTGCATCACATAAGAGTCTTTTAATTTTGCTTTTGTAAATTCCGAAATTATAAGTCTTACTTTATAGGGTTTACACAAACCCTCAAGACGTGATGCAAGATTTACAGCATCGCCAATGATAGTGTAATCAGAACGCCCCAAAGAACCTATTTCTCCAACAATGACACTTCCAGTATTTATACCAATCCCATAATCCACATCAAAACCAAAATCTTTTTTTATTTTTTTATTTAAAAAGTCTCTCTGTGCTATCTGTTCAAGTGCCGTTTTTACTGCTTCATCCGCATGATTTGCAACTGCCAAAGGTGCATTCCAGTACGCCATAATTGCATCGCCTATAAACTTATCAATCGTCCCTTGATGCTTCTCAACAGAAACAACCATAGCGTTCATATAAAAGTTTAAAAAATCTGTCACTCTTTTTGGCGAGTGAAGCTCTTCTGAGATAGTGGTAAAACCTCGTATGTCAGAGAAATAGATACTTACCTCCACCTCTTTAGAAGTAAAATTTGTCGCATCAGGGTTGGCTAGTAAATCATCCATAACCTGCTTCGATACTTTTTTTGAGAAGCTATTTTTTACCATCATTTTTTGGCGATATTCAAAGATATAATTGACACCTAACATCCCAATAAGCGACAAAATCATAGAAAAAAGTGGGAAAACAGTGTTGATAATAATATATTCATGAAAAAGTAAATAGGAGTTAAAATATAAAAGAGACGCAAATGAAAAAGGATAAACAACGACAAGCAATAACATGGATAATCGTGAATAGAGCATCACAACCACAAAAACAATACAGAGTATCATCAAAATATCTATGAGTTCAATAGTGGATGGCTTTTGTAACATATCTTGATTGATAAGATTATCAATCACATTGGCATGAATTTCCACTCCAGCTATAACACTCTCCATCGGAGTTGAACGAAGGTCCATAAGTCCGTATGCCGAAGTACCTACAAGAGCAATTTTACCCTCAATAGATGCTTTATCAAATTTGTTATTGAAAATATCTACTGCTGAAATATATTCGTAACTTTTAGCCGACCCTCGAAAGTTGATATGAACTCTTCCAAATCTGTCTGTAGGAATAGTTACAGAACCTAGCTGTACGCTCTCTACCCCTGATTCACCATACGAAATAACGACCTTTTGAGCATCACTCATAATACGGTAGAGTTCAAAAGCCAAAGAGGGATAAAGCATCTCATCATACTTAATCATGAGCGGAACACTTCTGATAATCCCAGCTTCATCGGGAATATTATTCATAAAACCACTTGAATATCCTGATTTTTGAATACTTTCAAGATTTGTTAACACTCCCTTGGCATGTGGAAAAAATTCTATCTCTTGTTTGTTTTTTTCGACAAATATTACTGGAACTGTAGGAGCATCTTTGGTATTATTCTTATCAAAATCAAAAACATAGCCCAAAATAGCAGGGGTTGAGGCTATGGTCTCTGAGAGTATCGCATCATAATCTGGCAAACCCTCTCTTTGTATATTCCACTCTTTGGCAAATTTTTGAGGAGAGGTTTTATCCGCCTCACTAAAAACAATATCAAGCCCGATAATGCCAACACCACTCTCTTGTAAATTGGTCAAAATCTTTGCAAATTTATCTCTCTCCCACGGCCACTGACCAAGCTCTTTGATACTTTTTTCATCGATATCTATGATTACAATCGTATCGCTTACTTTCTCAGTGCCTCGGAAATTGAAGTATAAATCTCGTACACGATTATCGATCGATTCAAAGTAACTTGGTAAAAAGAGATAAGAAGTTGTGAGGAGCAATGAGATAAATACAAAGAGAAGGAAGAGAACTTTGTATTTATCTTTCATGGCTAGATTCCATAGCTGCCATATGGAGATTGATTTGGGCTAGTAGGGTTACTTGGAGTGGTTGGAGTTGCTGCGGCAGCAGCAGCGGCTGCAGCTGCAGCTTCTGCGGCAATTCTCGCGGCTTCTGCAGCTGCGGCTTCTGCGGCAATTCTCGCGGCTTCTGCGGCTGCGGCTTCTGCGGCAATTCTCGCGGCTTCTGCGGCTGCGGCTTCTGCGGCAATTCTCGCGGCTTCTGCAGCTGCGGCTTCTGCGGAAATTCTCGCGGCTTCTGCAGTAATTCTCGCGGCTTCTATTTCTTCAATTTTATTCACAATATTCACCTGCGTAGCATCTGTCGTGTGCTTTGTTATATCTTTTACATCTAAATCAAATTTTTCAACTCTCGTTGTATCTATTTGAGTTTTAGCATCAGTTGTAGTAAGTAATTCGGTTGATTCCTTAACTTGTTTTGATTCCTTCTCTTTTTGATTTTCTATGCTACTAAAATTATCATCTTTCATTTTACCAAGCTCTGCAGGAGTAAACTTCATAGGTTCACTTCGTTTTCCATCTGGAGAAACTACAACATAAAAACCTTGTGTCACAGTCGAGAGTTCACCTCTGATACTTACACTAATCGCTCCAAAAGTACAATAAACTCTACTACTTCCATCTAGCTCGGCAATAATTGTAAAGTTTGTTCCACGAATACCAATCGTTGCTGTTTTAGTTTGGACACTAAATTTATCGGGTGCTATTTTGCCTATTTTACCAGTTATTGTTCGCATCGCACCATTTACAAGTCCAAATTTTGCAGTAGGTTCTTTGCTCTCTTCGTAAAGGTATTCATTGATAGAAAAATTACTATTTTTACCAATTGTTATCGTCGTGTCATCATCAAATACGACTTGTACTTTAGTTGCATCTTTGGTCGTAATACTATCTTTTTCATTCAGTTTTGCACCAAGCGTTGCTTCTATCTCTTGAGTATCACGGAGTATGGATGCACTTCCTTGTAAAGCAGTAATAGCACCAACGCTCTTCGCAAATGCAACCGAACTTAGCAACAACAAAGTTATAATAATTGTATTAAATATTTTCATAATAGACATCCTAAAAAGATTGTACTACACCGGCAGAAACCGTGTATTTTTCATAACTAAAAACATTTTGATTCGAATCAACTCTGTCATAATTTGTTTTGAGTTTAATACGCAAGGTTTCCATGACTTTTGCACTCACACTCGCTCCAATACTTTTACTTGTATCCTCTCTTGTTGCATCAAAGAGTGTACTGTAATCATCATATTTTCTTTGTCTGATTTGAGCATAAAGTTCACCGCCATAAGTAGGTGTAAACTGATTCGCATAGATTGCATCTAACTTATACTCTTTATAATCCACATCAATTCTTGTACCATGCTCTTTTTTCTCTTGAATACCAGTTGCATTGACTTGAACATACGAACGAGGAGAGAGAATATTTTGTAGTCCATAAGATAGTTCATAGTGCTTTGCATCTAAATCAGATTGAGCTGATTGTTGAAACTTCTTTGTTTGATATTTAAGATAAGCACTACTTCGCAAAGTGTTTGTATGTTCATACTCAACTCTTGGCATTAAAGAGAGAGTTTGTAGATAGTTTTTATTTGCTAAAGTCATAGTATCTGCACCAAGTGCCAGTTCAGCTGTATATTTTGTATATTTATAAAGAAGGCTTGGCATATACACAAAATATTTTGTATCGTATGCACTCTCTTTTTGATAAGTGTTCAAATATGCTGTTGCTCTATTTTTTATGGCAAAACCATTTGCGTCACCGATATCATAAATATTCACTATATCTGCTAGAACTTGAAGTGCACTATCTGATTTTTTTTCTGGTGTTGCGTATTGTGTATTTGCAATAGTATAACTATCATCCATCGGACCTGAATTAATATTTGAATCATAAAGCATATCTAAAGCAACAGTCAAATAGGTAAAAGATTTTTCTTGAACCTTAGTTACCTTTGAGAGATACAACTCAATATTTTTTCGTACATTCTCAGGAATCATCGGATTTGCCAAAACCTCTTTAAAGGAGAGTTCTGCATCTTCATACATCTTGAGCATAAAATAAGTTCTTGCTTTTTCTAGCTTATTTCTAAGATTTGTAGAATCAAGCATCTCAACTCTCTCAAAAGCTGCAAGAGCATTCTCATAATGCCCTGTTTCATAGGCAGATACACCGAGACTAAAGTTCAAATTTGCATCTGAAAGCTTCGTCATATAAAGCTTAGAAAAGAGTTCATAAGCCTTTTGATACTCTTTTGCTTTATACGCATCAACCGCTTGTGCATGTGTGGCTTCTATATCCATCGCCAAAATATGCAAAGGCAATAACAATATTATAAGAACAAAAACTTTTTTCATTGAAACACTCTCCTCTATTTAGATATCTATTTGTTCAGGCTTAAAACACTGCTTAGCAAATCGCAAATGTATATTCTGATCATAAAAAAACTGAACTAAATCAGCATCCAACTCCCCATCTTTCACCATAAAATTGATAATTTTTATGATTTCACTCATCGTTTTTGCCCCTTTATAAGGTCGATCTGAAGCTGAAAGTGCTTCAAATATATCAGCTAGTGCTAAAATTCTAGACTCTAATGACAATTCATCTGCTTTTAAACCTTTTGGATATCCTTTGCCATTGAGTTTTTCATGATGCCCTCCAGCGATACTTGGTACGCGTTTTAAATGTTTAGGAAAAGGGAGTGCATCAAGCATTTCATTGCTCACTCTTGCATGATCTCGCATAATTACAAGTTCTTCTTCTGTAAGAGTTCCTTTTCTTATGCATAAATTATTCACTTCAAAATCACTCAATAAATTTTGCTCCACTCCACTCATTTTCACTCTTCTTTGTGCAATCTTTTTGACTCGTTGAATATGTTCATCTGTCATAAATTCCACACCCACATTGGAGATGATTAAAAAAACTAGCTCATCTTCGAGTACATCTATCTCTTCATTTAATTTATCTTCAAGCAGTTGAATCTCACTCAAAGAAGCCCCTGATCCGATAAGTTGAATCTTTTTGTTGAGCATTTCAATAGTTAATTCTTGTTTATACACTATAAACTTAACTCTTATCACATCAATCATATCGTAAATTGTTTCGAGCTTTGTTGCTTTGTCCATAACATGCGATGGTGTAGTAATCTTCCCAACATCATGCATAAGTGCTGAAATTCTAATCTCATCTATCTCTTGTTTTGTATAATGCACATCTGCATATTTACCTGTTGTCGCTTTGTTTAACGCTTTTGCTATTTTTAAAGATATACTTGCAACTTTATTGACATGCCCACCAGTGTGAGGTGATTTTTGGTCAACTGCAAAAGCGATACTTTTGATAAATGACTCTAAAAGTTCTTTTAAATCTTTAATCATTTTTGCATTTGTGATAGCAACCGCAGCTTGAGATGCCAAAGAGAGTAGTAATCTTTCATCTTCATTGGTAAAACTTATTACATTATTCTCGCAATCGCGAGCATTTAAAAGTTGTACAACTCCAATAACCTCTTTACGAGAATTTATCATTGGAATAACTAACATAGATTTTGAGCGAAAACCGGTACTTTCATCAAACTTTCTTGTTCCACTAAAATTAAAACCTTCCGCGTCATAAACATCTTGAAAATTTAATACTTTTGCGGTTAATGCACAATGTGCTGCAACCATTTCGTGATTTTGGGAGCCATCTTCAAGATAGAGAGGTACTGCTGGCCATGGAATTTCTTCACCATGAACACCCATATGGATTCCAAGTGAATCTGTTTCTACAATTTTAAAAACAAGCAACTCCTCATTTTCACTCATAATATAAAGTGTTCCACCATCTGAATTTGTAAAAA
The DNA here is from genome assembly GCA_011391635.1 of Sulfurimonas sp. GTDB lineage: Bacteria > Campylobacterota > Campylobacteria > Campylobacterales > Sulfurimonadaceae > Sulfurimonas. The sequence goes on from JAABQD010000001.1 coordinate 45,902, forward strand.
GTTTACTTTTTGAGATGATTTCTCCTAAGAGATGCTCAAGATTTGTTTCTATAGAGAGAAGCATACCTATGTCATTGAGATGATCAATCTGATCTGTTTTTTTCTCACAAAATGTTTTAATAGTTTCCACTATTAGATTTTCTGCTGTCTGCTTATTTTCATTAGGCTCTTTTGAGAGGTTATGAAGCTTATTTGCCACATGGGAAAGAAATCTATTTATCTCTTTATTTTTTGAATGAATCTGCATAATCTATCCTATCTCAACTTCAACATTATCATCTAAAATAATCACTCTCTCATATAAACCTATCGTTTTAAGTTCATCTATTATAGCATCTATGTACTCATACTTAATATGGTTAATGTATATTTGAATATCATCTCTTTGGAGTGCTTTTAACTCATCTTGTAATAATATTGGCGTCAAATGCTTACTCAAAACAGCCAAACGATTAAAAGCAGAGGGAAAAGAAACTTCAATAACTAACTGTTTTAAACTCTTGTTTTTATTTAAAAAATCCCATGTGTGGTAACAAAGGAATGTATCCGAGGTAAATACCATAGCATTATTAATCACAAACCCACAGCTCCCAAAAGTATGAAAATTTGGATAAGGTTGCAATCTGAAGTTGCCTATAGTATATTCTTGAAAATACTCCAAACTATGAAAAATTATTGCATTTGCACTCTTATTCATAAGTGGTATCTTTGAGAAATCTGGCCAGATTTTATTATTAAAGATATTCTCTTTTAAAATATCAATCACCTCTTGTGTCGCAAAAACATGGAGCGGTTTTTCCATTCTTGAGTAAAAAGTATCAATCGCAGTCGGCAAATCCACAATATGATCAAAGTGAGCATGCGTCAACACTACATTCTCTAACTTTAAAAAATCATTCCCCAGACTCTGAATTAAATTTCCAGCATCAATGACACTTTTTTCATCCAGCAAATAGGAACTGAGTTGAGAATTTTGAGTTTTAGAACCAAATGCACCTAAGATTTTCATTTATAACTCCAATAAATCATACCTCAATAGTAACATTATTTTTAAAAAAATAAAATAATAATACCTAAAGAGTTATATTTTCCACATGCCAAATTTTTTCAGATGTAATGATAATTGCGTCAAAAGTGAAATCACAATCAATAGAGTTTTTATTCATGTAAATTTGTGCGGTTTTGATAATTTTTGAGAGTTTCGAGCGGGTGATGTTTTGGATAGCACTCTCATAATCTTCGCCACTCTTTACCTCGACAAAGTGAAGAACTTCCTCTTTTACAGCGATGATGTCTATCTCTCCAAAACGGCTGTAAAAATTTCTCTCTATAACTATAAAACCTTTGTCATAAAGAAATCCACATGCCAACTCTTCGGCTAGATGCTATGCATTTAAAATTAAATCCCATCATTCATAATTTATTTTAATGTATAATATGTGAAATTTAGAAGGATTTTACTATATGAAAATAATTATAATTTTAGTCTTAATATGTTTAAGCCTATTCTCTTTAAGCTCTGATGAAAGTTTAACCAAAGAAGAAAAACAACAAATTGATAGTTATATTGACACCTCACCATTGGAGAATTTAATAGGACAAGTTTTTATGATAGGTATAAAAACAGATTTTAAAAATTATCAAAACTCAGATGAAATCAAAAGTCTTTTAAAAGAAAATTCATTTGGTTCTGTTATGTTGAATTCATATAATTATTATGATCCTAGTAGTGATGATGATTACATGCATATAGATAATATAATCAGTTTTAATAATTTTCTTCAAGATAATGCACAAAGAAGTCCAGTTGCTCTGCCATTATTATTAGCTGTTGATTTTGAAACACCAAAATTTTCATCTATTAAAAAAGGATTAGAACTCCCTATTCCGCCGTTAACTTTATCTTGCTCCCAAGATTCAAAAATACTTAAAACATCTGGACTATTAAATGGATTACAGCTTTCTAAAATTGGTATTAACCTTTTGCTTGGTCCAACCCTTGATATTAGTAATGTAAATCAATCAGCATCAAAATCTTTGTTATTAAATAGACCTTTTGCTGGAAATAAACAAGGAGTTATAAATTCATCTAGCAACTTTATCTCAGGTTTGCTAGAAAGTAAAATAGCATTTTTTATTAAACATTTGCCTGGACATGGCTCTGTTGAGTCTAATCCACACGATAAAGAAATTCCTTGTTATACGGGTGGTCCTACAGAGTTTGAAAATGACATGCGACCATTTACTGAATTTTTGAAATATTCCGATGGAATGATGACATCACATATCGTGTTACCTGCAATTAATGGACTAGAAAAGGAATTTGTTACTTTTTCAAAAATATTTATAGATAAATATGTAAAGAAAATTGAAAATAATCAAGACAAAATTCTTATTACTGACGATTTAAGTTCTATGGGAGCTATTACTAAATATATGGAAATTAATAATATGTCCTTGTCAAAAGTTGCTATAAAAGCTTTTGATGCGGGTCACGATATTTTATTGTTTTCACATACAGATGAGTCAAATGGGAAAAACCCGAATCTAAATACTTATGAAGATATTATTAAGATAAAAAAAGATTTATATGAACATATAAAAGCGAACAATAATGAAATTAGGCTAAAACACTCCATAAAAAAAGTACTCTATTTAAAAGCTCATATACATAAGAGTAAAGGTGGGTCTATTAGTGAACTATTTACAAAAACAGAGAGAAAAACATCTTTCTGGAGAGTTAGTGATAATTCTGAACAAATATTTCGTTCAATAAATGATACACTCAGTAAAGTTATGGAGATTAAAGACAGTTCTACATTTTCTTATGAAGCTATAAAAAAAGCATCTACCCTAATTCATAGTATAGACAATATTAAAAAATTTAACAGCATAACTCCTAATGAAACTATTGCAACTTACTGCGATGATGAGTTTACTGAAAAGTTTAAAGGGTTTTTAGAAGGAAAAACAAGCAAAATTAATTTTATAAAAAAAGAAACATTTGGTAAAACAAAAGAGCAACTTATACAGCAAATTCAAGACTCTGATTTGACTATATTTTTCGTAGTAGATGAGGATGACAGAAATCTTTTGGATTATATAAGAATTAAAGATACTAAGAGTCTTCGATTAAATGAGAAAATTATAGTTTTTGTACTTGCCGCACCAACAATATTACAAAATGAAAGTCTTAATCATTTTCAAATCATATCTCTATCGACAAACCATCCTAAATCATTAAAAGTAATTCAAGAGCTTTTAACTGATGACATTCATCCAATAGATATTAAAAATTTTCCAATAAAAATTGGTAGTAATGGTGGATATCACTCTCTTGATAATGTTACTTGGGTAAAAAAAGCAGATTTTATTAGTAATAAAGACGACAATATAAGTAGTAGCTTAAACAAAGATGAAAGCTCTAGCTTCAATTATTCCAATATCATGTCATTTGCCTACATTGTTTTTCAAACTCTGCTACTCTCTGCTTATTTTTATCATTTTAAAGAAAAAGAAGGTACTAAAAAGTTTTTTAATTTTCGTAGTAATAATATAGTTTTAGCCGTTATAATACCCAATGTTTTAGCAATTATATTCATATATTTTTTTAATAAAGAAATTCATGATAATCAAACAACAACATATGTTTTAGATAGTTCAAAAAAATATATAAACAAAAAGATAGATGAATAAAATGTTGAGTATCAAGCGACACATAAAATAGATAACTTCAGAGAGTTATATTTTCCACATGCCAGATTTTTTGAGGTGTAACGATAATTGCATCAAAAGTAAAATCACAATCCAAAGAATTTTTGCTCATATAGATTTGTGCAGTTTTGATAATTTTTGAGAGTTTCGAGCGGGTGATGTTTTGGATAGCACTCTCATAATCTTCGCCACTCTTTACCTCGACAAAGTGAAGAACTTCCTCTTTTACAGCGATGATGTCTATCTCTCCAAAACGGCTGTAAAAATTTCTCTCTATAACTATAAAACCTTTGTCATAAAGAAATCCACATGCCAACTCTTCGGCTAGATTTCCCTTGGCTCTGCTCATGTTAGATATTTATCACTTCAACTTTTATGGACTTAAATGCAGCTGTTAAAATCAGCTCATCACACTTATCGCCAAAGAGATTATTTATCTTTGACTTCGCATGATGGAAGGTACAAAAGAGCGTTTGTGGCTGGACTTTGTCTGTAAATTTTACCGTGAGTGGATTCGTCTCTCCAAACTCAGTTTTGAGGATAACTTTTTCGCTCACAAAATCCGCCGCATCGCCCTCATACACGAGTAAAATATCCTCATCATAACGGCTATTTAACTTCTCGCTCTCTTTGGTTTGTGCCGCGTTGTTGTAGTGTGCCAAAGTTCTACCGGTTGTGAGATGGTAACCTGTGAGAGTTTTAGCGATTATCTCTTGCACCATGCCACGGAGTTTATATTGGTGGTAATGAAACTCACCCAAGCCATCTTCAGTTCTAAAATCGAGTTGATGCAAAATCGGTGTATCTTCGGTATGCACTGGCCATTGAAGCCCTCGTATGCGATGTCGCTCAAGACGAACATAACTCGCACCGCTGAAACGGCGGTATGCTACCTCTCGAACCTCATCCCAAATTTCGTTTGAGTTTTTATACTCTGCTGTTCCGCCCATTTTATTATCAAGCATCTGCAAAACTTCCCAATCATCAGGCAAGTCGGATTGCACAAGCGGTTGTGAGAGGTGAAGGCGACGCATTGCGTTTATATAAACACCCGTTTTTTCATACGCTGATTTTACACCAACCACAATATCCGCTTTTTGTGCAACATCTGTCATAAAAAGCTCTTGCACAAAAATGAGCTCCAAATTCTCTATGGCTCTCTCGATTTTGTTAAGATTTGGGTGGATGTGCGTTATATCTTCGCCGATGTTTAGGAGTGCTTTGACACGCCCCTCTAACATCTCTTCAACAAGCTGAGGCGTCATCAAACCGACCTCTTTTGGCTCCTGATAATCAGGTGCGTAGTAGGGAAGCATTCCCATGTCACAAGTTCCCTGCACATTGTTTTGTCCACGAAGTGGCATAAGTCCAGCTCCACTTTTTCCTATATTGCCCGTCATAAGTGCCAAATGTGTGATTGCCATAACTGCATAGGAACCATCAAGATGCTCAGTAATACCAAGTCCCCAAAAAATCATAGACTTTTTGAGTGCGTATTCACGGGCAATTTTTGGAATCATTTTTGATAAGCTTTGATACCCTTCGATATTTTCAAAATACTTTGGATTCGCATAGGGGTCGTTTAAAATCTTCTCTTTAAATGCATCAAACCCTTTGGTTCTCTCTCGTAAGAAATTTTCATGGTACAACTCTTCATCTATGATGACATATGCGAGCATATTTAAGACCAATAAATTTGCTTCATGGGGCATAATCGCCTTATATTTTGCAAAACGGTGGAGTTTAATTTCACGCACATCAAAAACCGCCAAATTATCATGCTCACGAGCAACATCCAAAATACGGTTTGCAATAATAGGGTGTGCTTCAGTTGTGTTTGAGCCAATCACAATCATAAATTCGCAGTTGTAAATATCGTTGTAAGGATTCGTTGCCGCACCCTCGCCGATGGTGGTTCGCATCCCTTTGAGGCTTGGGGAGTGACAAACTCTCGCACAATTATCGACATGGGGAGAGTTCAGGGTGTGACGGGTAAATTTTTGAAAAAGGTAAGAGCTCTCGCATGAGGTTCTTGCCCCACCGATAGAGCAGACGCTTTTGCGACCATACTTCTCTTGAACCTCTTTAAGTTTCATAGCCGCCGCAGTTGTTACGGAGTCGAGGTCTGTTTCAAACCAGATGTCGTCATAATTTTTAAGAGAGTGGGCTATCGCATCTTTTATCGAAGGATTTTTTTCTAAAAAGCTTTTTTTGATTCGGGGAATTCGAAGGCGATTTGGCGATGTAACAAAATCAAAGCCGTATTTGCCTTTGATACAAAGCTTTCCTTGCGAGACTACGCCATCTTGGTGTGCAAAAATATTCACAATTTTATTTTCTTCTACATTGACATTTGCGGCAATGTCACATCCAACGCCACAATATGTACAAACGCTATCGATAACCTTCAAATTTTCCATAAAATACCCACAAATTTTTAATTCGTAGAGTTTACAATCATCTCTCTTAAAAAGTTTGGAAGTGAGCTTGAGGAGAAAATGATTAAAGCTAAACTAAGCTCTTTTTTATAGCCTCCGCCACACGAAATGCGTTGGCGTAAATCGTCCATGTGTAGGGAACGCTCCCGCCTGTAGGCATAAATGAGGCGTCTGTGACATAAAGGTTGTCCAGCTCATGAGCTTTACAGTTTTTATCCAGCACTGAGGTTTTGGGATTGTCACCAAATCTGCATCCACCTGCAACCAAATTGGGTGGCGGTGCGGAAGATATACTATATCCGATATCCTCTGCACCCATCTCTTTGAGTACCTCAACGCCTTTTTGTGCAAGATACTCACCCACTTCTAAATCATTTGGATGCCCAAAGAGATTTATCACACCAACTGGCATGTGGAACTTATCTTTTATCTCTTCATCGACGCTTACAAAGCAGTTGTCATTTGGAAGCCAATCGTTAAAAACCTCAAATGTAAGCACTCTTGAAGTGGTGAGTTGTTTATGAATTTTTTTCTTCAGGGCTTCGCCCCAGAGGATATTTCCCACCTCATCATAAAACTCTCTTTTGACTCTTGGAATGATATTTTGATGCTCAAACAAGAAGTCGATTGTCCCACCTTTTTGTTTTGTGCCAGATACTTCATACTCGTACCACTGTTGCAAAGAACGGTTAAAAAACAGTCCCGTTTGCATGAGCTCTTTTTGTTGTACCTCCGATAAATTCTCAAACGAAAATCGTCCAGAACCGCTTCCTCCAGCAGAAAACAGAAGATTTTTGCCGACTTGATTGGAGTTGTTTGCGATGCCATTTGGAAAGTGACTATTTTTGGAATTGAGCAGCAGACGAGAACTCTCTATGGCTTGAGCGGCTACCACAAAAATTTTTGCCTCTATTGTCTGTGAAGTGAGATTTTTGTCGTAGTAGTATGCTTTTGTAATCTTTTTTGCATCACTCTCTAAGTTATACACAAAAGCTTCACTCACAATTTTGGCATCGCATATTTCTAGCAGTGCCGCTCTTGCACTCCCTTTTGCACCTGTTGCACAGCCATAACTTCCACAAAAGTTTGAGTAGGAACAACCATTTCGACCATTGTTGGCATGTGGAAGTATCGCTCTTGGAGTTGGAAGAGTCTCATAATTTAATCTTCCACATGCCGAGTCAAACCATTTGGTGACACTATTTTCTCTGAGTTTGGCATGTGGAAAGTTTGGAGTGCTTCTTGGCTCTAAAAATGTATGTTTGACAACTTCGCCCGAGACTCCAATAATTCGCTCCACTTTTTCGTAGTACGGCTCTAACTCTTCGTAGCTGATAGCCCAGTCAGCGATATTTGCACCCTCTTTTGCCCCATAAATAGAGAGGAGTCTGAAATCATTTGGTTTCATACGGTGAAAATATCCGCTCATTAGATTCGTCGAACCGCCGACCATCGAACCATTCCAAAAGCTCCAATTTTCTTCGCTTCCCACATGCCGACTGATTGAGCCATCTTGGGCTATTTCATTGATAATATGCCCTTCATCCGCTAAATTTGGAGTGAAGAGTTCACGCCGACACACCGCTAGCTCATCTTTGTTAAAATCCTCATCTCTGTAATATTTGCCTTTTTCAAGGACGATTACACGAAATCCTGCACAGCTCAGCTCATACGCCACGGGTGCGCCACCCGCTCCGCTTCCGATAACGCAAACATCGTACATCATAAATACGCCTCTTTTGGGCGAGGAAATCCTGCCTCGAAGCCCAGCCATTTTGCTGTGGCGGAGTTTGGATTTACGCCATAAATTTGGTCGCTAAGCGTCGCCTCCATGATAAATGTGAGCATTTTATTTATCCATCGCTCACCCCATTTCTGCTTAGAAATGCTTAGAAGAACAGTTTGTCGCTCATCTTCCAAGAGGTGAACATACATTTTTTTGTGAAGTAATAGTGCCTCTTCGTTGAGCCACTGCACCCCATTTCTCAAAAAACTTTTTTCTTGGTTAGCAACTTTTGAATGGTTGAAGATGAGGGTTAAGTACGCTTCTGTGTTTACGCCCAATTTCTTGGCATGTGGAAAAAGATCCTCTTGCACAAGGGCTATAGTTTGCATAGGTGAGACTGCTCCGACAATATTTGATTTATAAAAAATCAAAATACCTGCACTCAAAAATGCACCCTTTAGAAAGGTTCTACGAGAAATCGCTCTCACTTATTTATTTTGCTCCACCACATTTGCCACTTTCGCATTTTCCACTTTCACATTTAGCACTTTTGAGCTCTTTAGTTTGAATCTCTGGCTTATAAAATGCTAACTGATAAGTAGCGAGTGAAACAGTAGCGATAAAGAGGAAAATAATCGTTTTTTGAAGGGATGAAATTTTTTGAATCTCATCTTTTTCTCGTATCTCACACACTCCACCAGGGCAAAGTTTTGGGTTTTCTTTGTAGATAATGTTGAAAATTTTACACCCTACACAGATTCCAAAAGCTGCCTCAGAAAAAAGGAGTAAGAGACAAAGAAGACAGATAAAGATTTTAATCGGCGTCATCACATTAAAAACTACGATGAGAAAAAACATGATGATGGCAAGATACAAACCAATAAACCACGCCCATCTTTTTTGCGGTGCTGCGACATACTCTGGTATCTGATTTTGCACCATGACGCGTCCTAAAAGCAGACTCGGAGCAAACTTGGGATTGATAAAAATTCGGATGATAAAATCTATCATAAATACCGTTACGAATATTTGCGTAAAGATAAATTCATGTAAAAGATAGGAGTTCATAAATGATGTCACTGCAAACAAAAAGAGGATTCCAGCTCCAGCTCTTGCTTCGCGTTCGTTTAGAACTCTCACATCGTAAGGTTCTACGATTTCGCCAAAATAGATATATTTACTCACTTTTGGCTCTTTTTCGTTGTGTTTGTATCTTGAGGAAGCGTTTTATTTGCATCATCTGGTTCCATCATCATAGCACTTCCACATTTTCCATCACCGCATTTCATACCTGAAGCAGTTGCGTTTGTGATACTCAGAAAAATGAGTAAAACCGAAGTTGTAAGTAAAGAGAGCAATGTAAAATTTTTCATGAACAATCCTTTTCTTGTAAGCTAAAGAGATTGTAGCGAATTAGTAGAAATGAAAATTCTATTATTTTTTAAGATTGATTATCTTTTCACTCAAAAAATTTGGAAGTGCATTGAGAAGTCGGATAATAAGATAAAATCGAAGTGGGAAAGCATAAAATCTCTTCTCTTTTTCAATTGCATCATAAATTCTTTGTGTGCCTTCTTGTGTACTTAAGAGAAATGGCATGTGGAAATGATTTTTGTCCGTCATCTCACTTTTTATAAATCCTGGAAGGATATTGATTACTTTGATTCCATCTTTTTTATATTTGTAGCGAATCCCCTCTGCATAGGCATTCAAAGCTCTTTTGGAGGAGCTATAAACTTTTGAGGTAGGCATAGAGATAAGTGACGCCAAGGAGGAGATAAAAACAATTTTTCCGCTTTTTTGTGCTTTAAATTGTGGTAATAAAACTTCTAAAATCGCATGATTGGAGAGTACATTCACATCGTACAATCTTTTGAAATCTTCTATGGTTGCAATATTGCCAGAGTGTCCGAGTGAAATTCCAGCATTTAGGATAACCATATCTAAATTTTGAATTTCTCTCATTTTTGATTGAAGCAGTGCGAAATCAGTCACATCAACAACAATAGTCGTAACACTTTTGGCATGTGGAAGTAACTCAGATTGGAGCTTTTGAAGTTTTTGTTCACGCCTTGCAAGTAAAATAAGTTCGTTGTCGGCGTTGGCATAACGCCTTGACAACTCTTCGCCTATGCCACTACTCGCACCCGTGATTAAGATTTTCACCGTTTTTACACTATCCTAATCATCACAGGAGTAAAGTTTACAAAATCAAGTGCAGCGATTTGCTGTATCATCGCCTGAATATCTTTTTCTATAGAGGTGTGTGTTGCAATGAGTAGGTTTGCCGAATTTTCTGAACATGGGCGTTGTAACATTGTTGCAATGGAGATGTTATTATCTTCAAAGATTTTTGTAATTCGTGCCAAAACACCTGCTTTGTCTGAGACATTGATTCTAAGGTAATATTTTGATTTGATATTGTCTGTAGATTTGAGTGTGAGTTTACCCTCAAGCGGTTTGTCAAAGCCGAGCATCGGTCTGCTTTTGCCACTTCTTGCTATGTCGATGATGTTTGCTACAACTGCGGAAGCCGTAGCATTTCCACCCGCTCCTGCACCGTAGTAGAGAGTTTCACCCACTTTGTCGCCCACTACAGAAATACCGTTCATTACACCATCAATTTTTGCAATCATTTGTGTTTGAGGAACAAGACACGCATGAACTCTAAGTTCAACTTCATTGCCATCTTTTTTTGCGATACCTAAAAGTTTAATCGCGTATCCAAACTCTTTTGCAAACATGATATCAAACTGAGAGATATTTTGGATGCCCTCGATGAGAATATCTTCTGGTTTTGCATCAATTCCATAGGCGATACTCGCTAAAATAAGAAGTTTATGTGCCGCATCAAATCCACCTACATCAAAGGTCGGGTCAGCTTCTGCATAACCCAACTCTTGTGCTTCTTTGAGGATAACATCATACGCGACGCCCTCGTTTGTCATCTTCGTCATCATATAGTTACAAGTACCGTTCATGATGCCCATAATGGATTCGATGTGGTTCGCTGAGAGTCCATCGCGAAGAGCATTGATGATAGGAATACCACCTGCTACACTCGCTTCATACTCAAAAGGGATATCTTTTGCCATATCTTGAAGTTCGTAACGGTGGTAAGCTAAGAGTGCTTTGTTGGCTGTTACAACCGCTTTTTTGTTTGCAAGTGCTTTTTTGACAACAACAAAAGCTTCATCCACACCACCCATAAGTTCAACAACAATATCAATTTCAGGGTCATTTAAAACATCATCTACATTGTCTGTAAGAACAATATCCAAATCCCTCTTTTTTGAAAGATTTTTAACCACTCCACTTTTTACAACGATATCCACTCCAGCACGAGCAGAAATTACACTGGCATTCTCTTTTAAAATCTGTACTACACTCGTTCCAACTGTTCCAACGCCTATAATTCCTACTTTTATCATTGTATATTCCTACTTAGCTTCGTCTTTTTTTTCTTCAAACTGCTTTAAAAACTCTTTGATATTTCTTGCAGCTTGACGGATACGGTTGTCGTTTTCGATGAGTGCGATACGCACATATCCCTCGCCATATTCACCAAATCCAATCCCAGGAGCCACTGCTACTTGAGCCTCTTTGAGAAGTTTTTTAGAGAATTCAAATGAGCCTAAATGTGCAGCACACTCTGGTATTTTTGCCCAAACAAACATACTCGCTTGATTTTTTCGTATCGGCCAACCAGCACGATTAAATGCGTTGAGCAAAATATCTTGGCGGTGTTCATATTTTTGTGTAATATCTTTAACACACTGCTGATCTCCATTAAGAGCAACTGTTGCAGCAACTTGAATAGGTGTAAACATCCCATAATCAAGCCATGATTTAATTTTTTGAAGTGCACCAATGAGTTTTTTATTTCCTACGAAGAAACCAACTCTCCATCCTGCCATATTGTAACTTTTTGAAAGTGTAAAACTCTCAACAGCCACATCTTTTGCACCCTCTACACTCATGATGGAAGGTGTCACATAATCACCAAAAGTGATATCGCCATACGCAATATCCGAGATGACATAAAATCGCTCTTTTTTAGCCATAGCAACAAGTTTTACATAAAACTCTTGTGTTACAGTTGCCGTCGTTGGATTGTGAGGAAAATTGACCAAAACATACTTCGGTCTTGGACTTGTTTCTTTAAAAACTCGTGTCAAATCTTTAAAAAACTGATCCTCATCCACTTTATAGTCTTCATCAAAAGTCAAACCAAACTTCACAACATTTCCACCTGCTAAAATAAAAGCATAAGAGTGAATTGGGTAGGTAGGATCAGGAACGACTGTCGTATCTCCTGGATTTGTAATAGCATATGCAAGGTGAGCATACCCCTCTTTTGAGCCTATCGTTACTACACATTCACTCATTGGATCTAAATCACAATCGTAGCGTCGTTTATACCAACCAGCAATAGCAAGTAAAAGTTTTGGAATACCTTTAGAAGCTGAATAGCCATGCGTTTTTGTTTTTTGAGCAGATTCAATCAACTTTTGACGAATATGTTTGGGTGTATCGCCATCAGGATTTCCCATCGAAAAATCGATAACATCCGCTCCAGCTCTTCGCTCAGCCATTTTCAGTTCATTGACCTCTGCAAATACATACTTTGGAAGTCTTTTTATTCTATCAAATTCTATTTCGTCAAACATGTTCAGTCCTGATTGTTAGAGCCAAAAAGGCTCTTAAAATATGAATGATATTCTAGCGAAAAATGTTTAGAATTAAGTAATAACCTCGTAGAGATTAATTAGGAGAAAGGAGTAGATTTTCTTTCAAATTTTTAAGTGAGTAGATATCAGAAATTTTAAGATACCGTGTGTTATGTGGTATTTCTAATGTAAAGTTTGTTGTTTTTTCATCTTGTTTTATTGCTTTAATAAAATTTAAAGATGTATCATAACAAGCGATGTAGGGATACCAATTATTCTTTGAAGGACTACTGATTTTTAAATTTTTAATATTTGAAACGTCGAGCCAATGTGCATACAATGAGCGTTTCAATTCTATTTCTGTGCCTGATTTGAGGACATTAACATCTAAATTTCCATTCGATATATCTACTGTATATTCCCAATCAGTTGGCGAATTTTTTTGTATATCTGTAATCCTGCTTCCGCTTTTTAGCAACTCTTTTTGAAGGATAACTGGATCTGTCGCATATTCAGAATTAAGAACAATACTCCATCTAAACTCAGAACTACTCAAGGTTGATTCTGTCGTTACATATCGATAATACCCTATATTCCCAAGGGCATCACCAAGAGTTTTTACAAAAAACAGAGGTGAACCTACTGTTTTAAAAGTGAGTTTTAACTCTTGAGGTTTGTTAAAAAATAGGTTTAATAATCCATTATCTTTAAGGGTTTGAGCAACTTTTACAACATCTACTCTATTTTGTATATAAAAATTTGAGTGTGGTGTAAAGATAATATCGATAAATGCCTTATTCTGCTGATATGCACTCTCTTTTATAAATGTTTTTATTTTTTGTGTCAAGAGGGAATCATCTGGCTTCATATCATCTGCAATTGCAAATGTAGAAACAAGCAGAAAAAAGAGAACTGTTTTTACCATTTTTTATCTTTGTTAAGTTTCATAAACTCTTCTATATTGATGGCACTAAAATTACCATCTACATATTTAAATCGCATATTTTGTTGTGAAGAGAACTCTTGTGTTTTTCCATTCACCTCTATGGTTATACTGCCATGCCCAAACAAAAAAAGCCAATTATGCGTTGCATCTATCTCAAATTTTTCTACTTCAAGATTTTTTGTATATTTTTTACTTGAGTTTATATCGATATAACCCATCCAAACTTTTGCTTTTGGTAAAACAGTAAGAGATTTACTCTCGCTAGGAGCTTCTTTTTTATGAGTTTCTATTTTTGTAACTTCACTATTTAGAGAGCTGTTTTGTTCTGTACTATTGTTTTCATGCACCATGGCAACTGTTTGATTTGTCTCATTCGATTCATTTGAATCATTATTATCTTTTTCATTCATAGGTTCAAGAGTTTTTTGAACGTTTTCTATGATTGTATTATCAATCTGTTGTTCAGATGCATTTTCATTCATGGATGGCGTTACTTTGAAATAAAGATATGCACCTGCCAATAAAGCAACTAAAAGAATATAAAACAGAGCATTACTATTTTTCTTTTTTGCATGAGCAAAAACCGTATTGTTGACATGACGACTTTTATCTTCATTATTTTTAAAAAAAGTCAATCCTTTCTCTTTTAACTCATTCAAATCGACATCATACTCTCTCTCTAAAATAGAGATAAATCCCAAAAAATGAATCTTATTTAAACCATCAAAACTCTCATGTAAAATTGCTTGTACATGTTCTCTTGCGATGTGCGTTCTCTCATGAATTTTTTGAGCACCTATCTCTTTTAATCGCTCAAGTCCATAGCTCATATTCTCATCCTATCCATTAAAATAGCTCCTGCCACACTTACATTGAGCGAGTCAAATTCGTGTGACATTTTTATACTTACCACTTCATCTAGTTTTGAAAGCACTCTGGCGGTGAGTCCCTCTCCTTCGCTACCCAAAACTAAAACTCTTTTGTGTTTGAGTGCAACATCTCTTATATCTGTTCCACCCATATCTGCACCATAAATTGTAAAACCTGATGTTTTTAAATCATTTAACACATCGTGTATATTATGCTCAACAGCCAAAGGCATATCAAATAAAGCACCCGTACTTGTTCTTAAAATTGGTTCAAGATTGAGATTTTTGATTCCACATGCCACAATGCCATCGACACCCAGAGCGTAAGCACTTCTCACAATTGCACCGATGTTTCCAACATCCGTTAAACCTGAGAGTATAAGAATAAAATCCTTATTCAAAAAAGAGCTAAAAGAGTGTAACTCATAATCATCTACTTCTGCTAAAAAGCCTTGATGATTTGCATTCTTACACATTTTTTGTGCAGCTTCTTGAGGGATTCTCTTCACCTCAAAACCGAACTTCATAAGCCTAGAATACTCTTTTTTATCGAGTTCTTTTGCAAGATACAAAGTTTTTATCTTGTTTGGGTATTTGTCAATGACATAATATATTGGTTGTTTTGCATAAATTAACATGGTAGTATTCTAGCCTAAAATTTCTAATTTTTACAATTGTAAAAGTCTTTGATAAAGAACTTTTGTATTTTCGCCTGTAATTTTACTGATAAGTTTGGCTTGAACTTTTTTTGGCAAGTCCAGCTCTAAGATATCACTTTGGGTAATTGCACCTGCTGATTGTGTCGCATGTGCTTCAATCACAACAACCCATTCGCCTTTATAGTTTCCAGAGAGTGCTTCCAAAATTTCTTTTGCAGTTCCTCTGACATATTTTTGAAACTTTTTACTCAGCTCTTTTGCCAAAAATATTTTTCTGCTTGTATCCTCTTTGTCTATCTCCAAAAGAAGCTTTTCTAATCGATGCGGTGATTCATATAAAACAGTTGTATAACCATTGTACAAAGCCTCTTGGAGTCCAGAGCTTCTTGAACTTCCTTTGTGGTCTAAAAAACCTAAAAAAAGCATTTTTGTTTCACAAAAGCCACTCGCTACAAACGCTGTCAAAACTGCATTTGCACCAGGAAGAACATCATATTTTATACCATTATCAATGCAATAACTTACCAAACTCTGTCCAGGATCACTGATTCCAGGCATACCAGCATCACTTGCATAGATGACATTTTTTTCAAAAAAGGAAGGTTCTAACTGGGCAATAAACTCTGCTTCATTATGAGAGTGTAAAGAAATAAACTGCTGATTCTCTCTTGAAATAAGATTGTATCGCTCTTTTAAAATATTTATGAGTTTTTTTGTAACGCGAGTATCTTCGCAAAGAAGTATTTCGGCTTCACTTAAAGCTGTCATAGCTCTAAGCGATATATCGCCAATGTTTCCTATCGGTGTAGGAACGAGACAAAGCAAGAAAAATCTCGCCTTATGCCATATTGTAACGTTTTTTGAACTTATCGATACGACCTGCTGTATCTACCATTCTTTCACTTCCTGTAAAAAATGGGTGACACTCATTACAGATATCAATTCTAAGTTCGCTTTTTTGACTTTTAGTCTCAAAAGTATTTCCACATGCACATGAAACTGTACAAGTTACTAAAGTTGGGTGAAGATCTTTTTTCATTTTTTTGCCTTTTGATACGCGTCTTGAGTACGCACATCTATATATTTTTTAAATCCGTATGGGTGCGGATTTTAAGGGTGCAATTGTATCTAAATATATCTAAATTTATCTTAAGTGTAAAAGTTTATAACAAAATTTTACTAGCAACCGCCACAACAGCACTCTCAGAGCGAAGAACCATTGGCGTATCAAGAGAGAAAACTTCCAAAGAGGATAATAACTCTTTTTCTGCTTTGGAAAAGCCACCTTCACAACCGATGAGAACGGTCTCAAAATCAACACTCTTTTGCAAAACATTATCGCAAAAATCGAAAATCTTGGCATGTGGAAACTCTTTGATAAAATCTTTGACATTTTTATAAGTATCAAACTCTATCAAAGTGCTTCTTCCACACTGCTGCATGGAAGCTTCCAAAATTCTCTCAAATCTTTTAAAATCAAGTTTGAAGTTCTTTTGGCTTCTATCGCACCCTATAAAAGAGATTTTTTCAACTCCTATCTCGGATAAGAAAGGCAAAACTTTTTCAATAGATTTTGCATCGATTATACACCAAGCCACATGCAAACTTTTTTTACTTTTAACTTCATTACTAGAAGAAGCAATAAGTTCAACCACCAAACTTCTAGTATCAATTGTCACAATTTTATAGGTATGGAGCATCGAAAGGTCTAATTTTGTTCTAAAGTTTATCGTATCACCCAACTCATGTCTGCGAACTTTTACAAGGTATTTGTATATCTCCCCATCGATTTTAAACGAAGAGTTCCCAGCATCTTCATGCAAAATGTAGATCAAAGAAGCATCCACGCCGATATAGCTAAAGTTACAAAAAATTCTACATACAAGATTTTTAAGCCTAAGGCTTTATAAGTCGTAAGTGCATCTTCTTTGCTGATATCTAAATGCTTCAACTTTTTATATCTTGTCAGCTCCAAAAATATCAAAGCTACACCAAAGAGTATCATGATGATGTTCTCTATACTAAAATCAAGATGTTTTGCAGCCATCATTACAACTCCAGTAAAAAGAATAACCGCTATCATAGTGGCACTCATAGGCATAAAAATTCGCACTCTTTTTGCATAACTACGAATCTCTCTTGCACCAAAAAGCATCACAAGATTCACCAAAATTACCGCCAAAATCCCCATAACACCTAAGTTGTGTGTTACAATACTCATATCATACATTTCATTCATAATAGCCCTGTTTTGTGTAGTTTATAGATTTAAGCTTAAAAAAGATAGTCTCAAAAGTAGTCTCTAATTATTTTTTTGGTTCTCTGCTAAGATTAAACAATTCTTGAAATTCTTGAACTGTATATTAGCTTTTTATCTAATGTTGTAACTTTTAACTTAACTTTTTCCAAATTTTTTTTGATAAATTAAATCTATTTATTGCAGTAGATTGAGTAATCTCAAACATTTTTATCCAATGCAAAATTTTTGTAATTATACATAAAATAAAATTTAATATAGCGGAGTAGTTGCCTAATCTCTTTGTTGAATATGTAATCCGGCTACACAGTTGTTTTATATAAGAACACTTATTGCATAATTTTGGTTCAACTTGAATTAGCGTCTTCAAGGAATGAAAATGTATTGCAAATCAGCAATCTTACTGTAAAATCAGTTCTAAAAATAAAGAGAGGTAGAAAATGATGTTTAAGCTCATACTGATTTTTTTACTATTTACTTCTTTACTTATAGCAAGGAGCTTTAACTTTAGCGAAATTCGTTACAGCGATGCTATCGGGCGTTCTTTTGAGTTTCATGGGAAAATCACATTTGCACATGACGCTCTTTTGATAAACTATAATAATGACGAAAAAATATTAGACTATCAAAATGGTGTACTTGTTTATATGGAAAATATGAAACAAGTCGAAATAAGCCAAGAGCAAAAACAGGAAATTATTCAATATTTCGAAATTATAATGATGCTTTATAAGGGTGAGAATGCCTCTCTTTTGAACGAATTTGAGATTGAAAAAACAGACAATTTAAGCATTTTGAAACCAAAAGGTTCTCTCAAAAACTTTATAGAGAAGATTGTGTTGCTTCAAGACAAAGAAGCACCAAAAGAGATAAAACTATTTTTAAAAAACAGTGACACTATAACAATCAGGATAGAGGATGAAATACACTAATTACATTATTTTAGTGCTCCTTCTTTTTTTAGGATTTGCACTCAAAGATTCTATGCATGTATCGACAAATCTTTTATCTCTTTTTGCCTCAAAAGAGCTCATTCAAAAGCTGGAAATTGCTGACAATCTTGGCTACTCAAAAGAGATGTATGTCGCAGTAAAAGGCTTTGATGAAAACGCAAAACTCAAAATAAATCAAATAGCAACTGAGTTGAAATCTGTCAGTAAAATTAAATTAGTTCAATCGAGCGTACTTCCATCCGATGAAATTATAAATTACTACAAAACTTTTTACCCCATTTTAGCCCTGTTTCAAGAGAACAATCAGACAAAAGAGAGTATAAAAGAGCAACTCGAATATCTCTACAACAAACAAAACTCAAGTGCTTTTTACACTCCCATCGACAAAAATGACCCTTTGAAACTTTTCCACATGCCAAGCAACGAGTCAGTGAATGTCGCTCATAAAAGCGGATATATAATGCTGGAGAATTACGGGTATCTGATTCGTGTGCGTACGGATGTAAGTGCTTCTGAGATGAATGATGCCAAAACACTCTACAAAGATGTACATGAGATACTCAGCAAATACCCAGAGACACTCGTTTTTGCACCGTTTTTTTATACAGTTGAAAATTCACAAAAGATTGAGAGTGAAGTGCAGTTCATTGTCATACTATCTACTCTTATACTATTTTTTATCTATTTTGTTTTGCTCAGAAACATACATCTTTTGTTGCACTCTTTTATTGCGCTGCTCTCATCGGTGCTCTTTGCTACCTTAATAAGCACGATATTTTTTGACAATTTTCATATCATATCGCTCGCTTTTGGGACAAGTTTAACTGGGGTGAGCATAGATTATCTCTTTCACTACTATTTTCACAACTTCTATCAAACAAAAAAGCGTGTCGATAAAAATGTGCTTTATGGGTTTTTAACCACTCTCTGCGCTTTTGCAGTTTTCTCTTTTATAGAAGTTCCTTTTATTGCACAAATCAGTATTTTTGCTGTTTTGTCTTTATCGTTTGCATATATTTTATTTACCTTTTTATTCCCGATGTTAGAGATAAAAGAGTATGCACAAAAAGCCTCACCAAAGGCGCAAAACAGTAGCAAGAAGCTCTCTTCAACTGTAATTTTTCTCTTCTCAATAGCTCTGCTTACTTATAGTTTTGCAAATCTACAATTTGACAACAACATCCGAAATCTTGATTATCAAAACGAAAAACTTATGAAAATTGAAGCAATTTTTAAGAGCATGAACCAAAATAAGATGTTTCCTGTTCTCGTTGAGGCTTCAAGTAAAGAGGAACTTCTCAAAAATTTACATACCTTGCATGAGAACACCGACGGCACTTTCTCTTTGGCTTCATTTGTGCCAGATACGCAAAAATGTGAGCAGAGAAAAAAGGAGTTAGCACAGTATGATTTTGAAAGAATCAAAGCGATTGTAAACGAAGAGGCAAGCAAGATCGGATTTAGAGAAAATTATTTTAAAGATGCTTATAGTTTTACCAAAAATCTTCCCTCTTGTACTTCAATAGACCTAGAAATTTTTAAAACCTACAATCTCTCTTTTTATGAGCACAATGCACGCATCTACACGCTCGCACTTATAAAAGAGAGTAGTAAAATGCAAACATTTCCCTTTGTGAGCAGCATTGATGTGAAACAAATGTTTGAAAAAGCAACCAATGCGATGTATGAGAGTATGGTACTTTTTTCGTTTTTGGTACTGTTTATAATACTCGGGATGCTTCTTTTAAGCGTAAAAAAACAGTTTCTTTTTGCACTGAACTATATGCTTTTTCCAAGCAGTTTTGTACTGAGTTTGTTGGTCACTTTTTCTAGTGTCAATATTATGCATATTTTTTCACTTGTTATTTTGATTGCGGTGGGGATAGATTACGGTATTTATATGAGCAACTCTACGAAAAAGTCAAATACAATTTTGGCGATGCGATACTCTTTACTCAGCACTTTTGCCGCTTTTGGAGTGCTTGTTTTTAGCTCCATAACGGCTTTAAATTCCATAGGAGTTGTCATAAGCTTAGGACTGTTTGCTATTTTTATGCTTATGAGGGGTATGAAATGATTTTAGAGTACATTCATGCAGATAACACAAAACAGAGCATTTCTTTAAACTATGAAACCCCTATCTCCAAAGAGTGGAGAAGCATAAGTGCGTCAAATAAACTCAACTTTATTCAAGAGTTTTTACCCGCTTACAGTTGCGGTCAAAAAATTGTTTTATTTGATTCCAACCACAAGCAGCTTCTAAAATATTATGAAGAAAATGACATTAACAAGCTTGAAAATAGAGACAAAGCAAATGAACAGTCACGGCTTTTATTTTTCACTTCAGGTAGTAGTGGATTTCCAGTTGGGGCATTTAAAACAAAACAAAATTTAGAAGAGGAAGTCAAAGTTCTCAAAACTTTACTTGATGGTTTTAGCATAAAAAAGGTCGTTGTTACCGTTCCTTTTGTGCATATTTATGGAATATTGGCAGGTTTGCTGTTGCCGCTGAGTTTAGAGGGTGTTATCTGTGTTGTCAAAGATGATTTTTTGCCTTATGAGATTTTAAACGAAGCCTCAGGAGGAAATACTTTAGTGATTACCACGCCTGTTTTTATAAAAGCTTTGTCAAAGTTGAGAGAGGAGATGAACTTAGCTTCAAACCTTTTTATCAGCTCAACCGGACCTTTAGACAAAGAAGATATAGAACTCTTCCAAAGCAACTATAAAACAAATCTATTACAACTCTTTGGCTCAACGGAAACAGGAGGAATTGCTTATAAGTTTGGAACAGCCACAAAATGGAGCACCCTAGAAAATGTCTCTATCTCAAGCCTCGACACGAAGCTCAATGTCAGTTCACCCTATATATCGCACTATATTTTAGATAAAAACATAGTGCCGCTCACCCAACCTTTTCAAACAGAAGACATTGTAGAAATCGAGGGTGATTCGTTTACTTTAATCGGAAGAAGCAACAAAATAATAAAAATAGCAGGAAAAAGAATTTCCGCCTTACAAATCGAAGCCATACTTGAGACAATCCCTGACATTCAAAGAGCTTTGGTTGAGATTGTTTACAAAAAAGAGCTTATAAAAAGTGAACAAATACGCATTACCCTCCAAGCTACTAAAAAAATCAGCAAGCACACTATCAAGAAAAAAATGAGTGAATTTTATGGAGTTTTGAGTATTCCTTTTACTCTTCATTATGTAGATACCATCAGTTACTCATCCACGGGAAAAAAAATATTTTTAGTTTAAATTCATATATGATATAATTAAAACGAGAATTAATTATATTTTTTCTCGGTTTTTAAGGGGAATACGGGTGAATATAAGAGGGATTTTGTTAAGTGTTTATTCTTTTTTTTCCTTGTTGATAGTTATATTATTTATGTTACTGTTCAAAAATAAGATACATTTAATTCGAAAGCTTTGGTCAACTTCGATGATTAAACTAATAGATGTAAATATACAAGAAATAGGCTCTCTTGATAAAAATGCTGACATTCTTTTGTTAAATCACAATTCTATGCTTGATGTCATCTTGTTGGAGCACCTGCACGACAAAGACATTGCATGGGTTACAAACAAAAAACTGGCAAAAATACCTCTTTTTGGGTTTATTTTCAAACTTCCGAGTTTAATCCTCATTGATCCTCAAAATAGAAGTTCATTAAAATTAATGATGAGTAGATTGAAAGAAGAGTTACGCAATAATCGACCAATTGGTATATTTCCCGAAGGAACACGAGGAGTCAACAACGAGATGCTTAAATTTCAAAACGGCATAAAAATAATTGCAGAGAAACTAAACTTAAAAGTTCAACCAATTGTTTTAACACATACTAGAAAAAGGTTAGATGTGAATACAATGAGAGCCACTTCGGGCGAGGTGAACATTATATATTTAGATACAATACAACCAACAAGTGAAAACTGGTACGAAGAACTAGAAAGAAATTTTAAGCACAAATATGAACAATATAATGGAGATAAGTAAAGTGATAACTACGGATGAATTAAAAAGTGCAATTATTGAAAATTTAAACTTAGAAGATATTTCTGTGAGTGAAATAGAAGATGATATGGAACTCTTTGGGGATGAAGGTTTAGGACTTGATTCGGTAGATGCTATTGAGCTTACCTTGATTTTGGAAAAAGAGTATGGCGTGAAGATTAAAGATATGGCAAATGCAAAAGCTATCTTTGCATCTGTAAAATCACTCACTCAATATATTAATGAGCAAAAGCAATAAATAAGTGCAAAAAATAAATCTGCCACATCAAGAACCAATAAAATTTGCAAAATATATCATCAAAAAAGAACTCAATAGCGCAAGAGTAAAAGTAGAGTTTGATGAACTACCCTCTTTGGCTCTGCTTATAGAGGGTGCTGCGCAAAGTAGTGCGGCACTCGGCGAAGCAGAGGCTAGAAATGGTTATTTGGTGAGTTTAAAAGAGATTCATCTTCTTAGAAAAGCCCAGCTAAAAAGCTTTGAAATAGAAGTCAAACATGAATGTACCTTAGACAATATGAACTCTATTAGTTTTAATGTTTTTGAAAATGAACAAAATATTGCATCTGGCTCTTTTGTTATAGCCATGCGTTAAGGTCAGTCGCGAATGAAAGCATTTATTAATTATTATGAATCTCTAAGTTGTGCTGGAAATACGGATGCGTTGATGGATGCAGTTTATTCGGGCAAAAGTGCAATATCATTAGACAACTCCTACATAAAAGAGAGATTTGTAGGTATAGGAAAAATGAAAGGGGATGATTTTTTCCACTCTTTAGAAGATGTAGTTACTCAGGTTCTAAAAAAATCAAATCTTGAGAATTACCATAATACTCTGCTTATAGTAGGCTCATCTGTAGGTGGGATGCAAGAGAGCGAAAAACACTATTTTCAAGACAAAAACTATAAAAATATAGACCCCGCAAAACATGGCATCGGTGTGATACAAGAGTATCTTCAAAAGCAATTTCATTTTTTAGATACGCGTTCTCTCTCAACTGCTTGTACATCGAGTGCGAACGCTCTGCTCTTAGCAAAAAGAATGATAAATGTAGGAGCGTATCAAAACATTTTAGTCCTTGGAGCAGATGCCTTATGTTATACAACGGCATGTGGATTTAGTTCTCTTGGTATTTTGTCATCTAAAGCGTGTAAACCCTTTGACAAAAATAGAGAGGGAATGAATGTAGCAGAAGCAGTAGCATCCCTTTTAATTCAAGATACAAAAAATGAAAATAGCATAGAACTCATCGGTGTCGGAGCAAGCAGTGACGCGTATCACATGACAAACCCCGACCCTGAGGCAAAGGGAGCCATCGCATCAATGAAAAAAGCACTTGAAGATGCTGGGTTAAAACCAAATGACATAGATTATATAAACGCACATGGCACGGGTACGATTGCAAACGACGCAGTAGAAGCCTTGGCGATAGAAACTCTTTTTCATGCTACAGATGCAGGGGTGAGTTCCACCAAAGCGATAACGGGACATACTTTAGGTGCTGCCGGAGCACTCGAAGCAATTATCTCTTGTGAAGTCATAAAACATCAAAAAATACCGCTTCAAGCAGGTTTAGAAAATCAAGAAAATCAAAATATCAATATTCTTAAAAAGTCTGTGCAAAAAAATGTCAGATATGTTCTGAGTAATTCCTTTGCATTTGGCGGAAACAATACCTCTCTTGTATTTGGAACTGTTTTATGAGAGTAACTGTAAATATCATAAGTGCGGCAAAAGTATATGCGACAAAAAATATAGAAGATTTAGAGGAAAAACGCATTGTTCCAAATATGCTTCTAAGACGCCGTTTAACAAGAAATGCAAAAATCATGTTATACCTTTGCGATAAGTGCGGATTTAGTGGTGGCAAAGTTGTGTACGCCAGTGCTTTTGGTGAACTTCAGTCTACTGCAGCAATTACGGATGATATTTTAAAAAATATTCCTATATCACCGACACTGTTTCAAAACAGTGTTTATAATAGTGCTCCATCCTACTTTTCACTTCTTTATGGGGACAAAGACGAAATAATAACTATTTCATCAGGAAACAAAAGTTCATCAGATGCCCTAAAAATTGCTGCACTTCAAGCACTGGTATCTGGTGAGAGAGTTTTGTGTGTTGCAACTGAATGTTTAGATATAGATAAAATAGAAGAAGTAAACAGCTGTACAAAATACCTTGAATCAGGTGCTGCAATAGTTTTAGAAGTTACAAAAGAGAGTAAAGGAGCCAAAGAGATACAAAACATAAAAGAAGATGGCATCCTACGCTCACTGCATGAGATAATAAATGTAGTCAATATGAGTGCAATGGGAGACAAAAAAATCTTTATTGATCTATAAATTTCAAGCTATTTCTAGCTTGAAATGATTACAAAGTGCTAAGTTGTACTTGTATAGCTCTATTCAAATTAGTAATCCAACCGTTGTAGTTGGAGTGTATAGTATTGTTTTCAGCGTCATATCCTAAATTAGTACTTGTTTTGTAAGTGATACTATAATCTTTTGTGTTATAACTAATAGTAACAACAGCAGTGTGATCTCTTAAATGAAGAGTTCCCTCAGCCGTGTTTTCATCAACAGCCTTTATAATCCAACCAAGACCAGCTCCTGCTCTTAAAATACTTTTAAATACATCATCATTCGTAATCTTCGATTGATTAGTAGCAAGCGCTTGTTTTGGAACATTTTGAACTTGTGCCGGTCCACACCCAGAAAAGCCTATGGAAAGTACTAAAATAATCCCAACTAATAACATTTTTTTCATGTATACCCTTTTATTATGAAAGTTTGTTATATTTTATGCAAATGAAGCTTTACATATACTGATTTATTAGAAATAAATAATTATTGTTATAAAATTAGCCGAAGAAAGGATGGGTTATATGAGTGATTTTTTTAATAATAATGATACTTCAGGTATCTTAGACGCACAATATGCTGCTCAAAAAATAGCTTTTGCACCAGTTATATTTCAAGTTGCAAAATCTATGAGAGACTTAGGTGTGCTAGAAGTTTTGTTTGAAAATGATAAAAATGGCTTAACCATAAGTGAAATTGCACAAAAAACAAATTTAAGTACCTATGGCGTTCAAACACTCATAGAAACTTCTTTGAGTGCAGATATTGTCAAGTGTATTGACGCTAAGTATTTCATCACAAAAACAGGTTATTTTTTACTCAAAGATGAAATGACGCGAGTCAATATGAACTATAACCACTATGTGAACTATCAAGGTCTCTATTTTTTAGATGAATCCATTAAACATGGTCAAGCATTAGGGCTAAAAACTTTTGGAAACTGGGAGACTATATACCCTGCATTGTCATCGCTTCCCCAAGAAGTTAAAAAAAGTTGGTTTGAATTTGACCACTACTATTCAGATAGTGCATTTTCTCAAGCACTCACAATAGTACTCGCGAAAGAACCAAAAAATATATTAGATATAGGCGGAAATACAGGGAAGTTTTCAATAGCTTTAGCAAAAGCCAATGAAAATGTCCATGTGGGTATTTTAGATATAGAGGAGCAGATAGCTTTAGCCAAAGAAAATATACAAATGAATGGACTGCAAAATCGTGTGAGTTTTGTAGCTCAAAATATACTCGACTTTTCTCAAGACATTCCTACGGGCTACGACCTAATCTGGATGAGCCAGTTTTTAGACTGTTTTAAGAGTGATGACATTATAAATCTCTTAAAAAAAGTCAAAAAATCAATGGGAAGGGATTCCTATCTTTGCATTATGGAACCATTGTGGGATAAACAAAGATTTGAGACATCTGCGTATTGTATTATAAACACTTCGCCCTATTTTACCGCTCTTGCAAATGGAGTTAGTAAAATGTTTAATTCAGCTGATTTAGTTCATTATATCGAAGAAGCAGGACTAGAAGTTGTTGAGCAAATAGATGGCGTCGGTATCTGTCAAAGTATAGTGATTTGCAAATATGCTAGTTAAGGGTTTATACCATGTTGTAAGTGCAAGCGAATTTGAAGCAGTAGTTCGTTTGAGCGATGAAAATCACCCTGTTTTTAAAGCACATTTTCCATTTAACCCTATTTTACCGGCTTTTGCACATCTTGAAATCATAGAAAATGTATTTGATATACAAATTATAAAGATAAAAAAAGCTAAGTTTAGTGCATTGGTATCTCCTATGCAAACGCTTGTTTATACCAGAGTATTTAATAAAATAAAAATCACTTGTGATGAAAAAACAGTTGCAGATTTTATTCTGTAGTAAAATTACAAAAAAAGAGACTAATAAATGATAATAGATAATGCAATATTTTCGTATGAAAATTTTATATATGAGAGTGAAATAAACCTAAGTGACTCAGAAGAATTTAGAGAGTTTATAAATGCAGGACATCTGTTTTTAATAGAAAACATTCGTAATGGTCGCCCTATTTATGGCGTAACAACTGGATATGGCGAGGCAGGTCAAAACTATGCTGCATTTGAAGAAGCAGAAGAACTGCAAAAGAATCTTTACAGTTTTCATGGGTGTGGTGTTGGCGAGTATTTAAGTGAAAATGTATCTCGCATTATGATTATGGTGAGAATGATTAGCCTCGCTAAAGGTAAAAGCGGGGTTAGCTACGATTTACTCAAAAGATTTGAGTTGCTTTTAAGACACAAAATATATCCTCTTATTCCATCTCAAGGCTCAGTTGGGGCGAGTGGCGACCTTACTCCTTTGTCCTATATTGCGGCAGTTATTGCGGGTGAGCGGGAGGTTATTTATAAAAATGAAACGAGGAATGCGAGTGATGTTTATAAAGAACTTGGCATTGAACCCTATACTTTCAAACCCAAAGAGGCTTTAGCGATTATGAATGGTACGGCAGCTATGAGTGCCATTGCCATTGATGCCATAGAAAAATTTGAAATTTTACTTGATTCTTCAGAGAGTTTTGTCGCATCAATTTTTGAACTGCTCCTTTGTGACATAACACCGCTAGAGCCTTTTGTGCACGACTCCAAACCCTTTGCAGGACAGAGAGAAGCAGCTGCAAATATTTTAAAAAAGTGCTCCAACTCTAAACTCACACATGAAGCATTTAGCAGATATGAGAACTTTCACCTAGAAAAAGAGCAAAATATTCAAGACAGATACTCTATCCGCTGTTCCCCGCAAGTTTTGGGTGTAGTGCGAGACAACCTTGATATTGCAAAAAAGTGGATAGAAACAGAAATAAATGGGGTCAACGACAACCCTTTAATCGACCACATAGGCAAAAAAATCTATACATCAGGAAATTTTTATGGCGGTTATATTGCACATGCCATGGATACTATGAGAATCTGTGCTGGAAATTTAGCTGATTTACTTGACAAAGAGTTCGCACTTTTAGTTGACCATAAATTTAACAAAGGTTTGGGCGAGAGTTTAAAAATCAATACAAAAGCAACACATCACGGCTTTAAAGCTATGCAGATAACTTTAAGTTCATTAACTGCTGATGTGATTATGAATACAGTTCCCGCCTCACTCAATTCTCGTCCTACAGAATCATTAAACCAAGACAAAGTGAGCATGGGAACAACTGCCGCCTTGCATTTTGCAAAACAGTTACCCGATTTTACAAACATTCTGGGCATCGCTTTTATAGGCATGGCACAAGCTGTTGATTTAAGAGGCAAAGAGAACTGCTCTGAATTTTTACAAAAAAATTATGATGCCATTCGTGCGAAGATAGAAAAACTCACAGATGACAGAAGAATGGATATTGACATTAAAGTTATAAACAAAATGATACTGCAGGGTGAATTTGCATGAAAAAAGTTTTAATTACGGGTGCAACGGGTGCAATCGGTGAAGCCTGTGCAAGAGCATTCCATGATACTGGCTATTTTGTCTATCTTCACTATCTAAGCTCAGAGGCAAAGGCAAAAGCACTCAACACAGAGTTGCCAAACTCTCAAATTTTACAGTTTGATGTTTCCAAAAAAGAGGAAGTATTCTCTGCTTTAGAGAATTTAGAACTAGATGTTCTAATCAACAATGCAGGCATTGCCAAAGACAATCTTTTCTTTTGGATGAATGATGAAGAGTGGGGAGATGTTATAAATACCTCAGTCAATGGAACATTTCATGTAACAAAAGCAGTCATAAAAAATATGATTTCAAACAAAAAGGGCTCAATCGTAAATGTAGCCTCAGTCTCTGGTTTGGTTGGAAATGCAGGTCAGACAAACTACTCCGCTGCAAGGGGTGCTATGATAGCTTTTACAAAGGCTCTGAGCGTAGAGTTAGCCAGATATGAAATTCGTGTCAATGCTGTAGCCCCAGGTTTGATTGAGTCGCAGATGACAGATAATCTTGATTTAAAAGAGATGAAAAAAGCAATTCCATTGCGACGCATAGGAAAGCCACAGGAAGTAGCTGAATGTGTGCTGTTTTTAGCAGATAAAGCCTCTTATGTAACAGGTGAAGTACTCAATATTAGCGGGGGGATGGTAAGATAAAATGAGAAATACGGTTGTAATTATTCCTACTTATAATAATCCAAAAACTATAAAAAATGTAGCTTTTGATGTGCTCGAACACGGATACGCACTTATTGTTGTTGATGATGGTTCAGATAAAATCATAGAAACTCTTTTTTCGCAGGAGGAAAAAAACAACATTACTTTCCTTAGACATGAGACAAACAAAGGCAAAGGGGAAGCCATTGAGAGCGGTGTCCGCAGGGCAAAAGAGTTTGGTTTTTCTTATGTTGTAAGTATGGATGGCGATGGGCAACATTTAGCTTCACAAATACAAAAATTGCTGAATATATACAAAGAAGATGAAATTGTTATCGGTGCTAGAAACTTTGATTTGGCACATGTGCCAAATGGTTCAAAATTTGGCAGATGGTTTAGTGATTTTTGGGCACGCTGGGACACAGGACAAGAGATTACAGATTCACTCTCAGGATTTAGAATATACCCAGTAAGTATCTTAGACCTTCAAATAAAAACATCAAGATTTGACTGGGAAATGGAAGTTTTAGTGCGTCATGCCGACGCTGGTAAAACAATTAGTGAAACAGCCATAGAGTGTTACTACCCAAGCCCAGAAGAGAGAGTGAGCCATTTTAGAAAATTTAGCGATACTATGGCGATTGTGTGGGTGCATATACAAATACTTCCATTCAAATGGCCGAGATTTATACTCAATAAAATTGTAGGCAAAAAGAGACAAGGGTGAAAACAAAACAAAGAGGAAGTGGATGGAGTATAAGACTCGTATTTAACCTTTATAAACTTTTTGGTTACAAGTTTATAACTTATCTTATGTACCCTGTCACTTTTTTTTATTGTATATCTGCAAACAATGTCAAAGAAGCATTAAAAATTTACTATAAACACCTCAACGTAGATTTTACACATAAACTCTATTGTCAACATTTGAGAAATTTTGCCATTACAATGATAGATAGATTTATAACAAAAATAAATCCAACAGAATACAAATTTATTTATGAGGACTTAACCAAACTCTTAGAACTCTCCTCTAAAGCACATATTTTAGTTTTTTCGCATTTTGGCGGTTGGTCATCAGCATCCAATTTTTCTCGCTCAAGCAATAAGATAAATATAGTCATGCAAGAACTCCTTCTAAGTTCCATAAAAGATATTGAAAACACCCTAAAAAACAGTGCAATGGTCAATATAATAGACTTAAATCAAGGCTCTATAGCCGCTTCTGTAGCCATCGCCAATGCACTTCTTCAAAATGAACTCGTTGCCATCATGGGCGATCGTACTTCGAGTGAAAGCTCTCGTAAAAAAATAAATTTTTTAGGAGAAGATGCGTATTTTAATGAAAATCCATTCAAAATCGCATATCAGATGGACAAACCGCTTATCCTTTATTTTGTTATATTGGTAGATATTCAAACCTACAAAATTGAATTTATTGAGATTGATATAGATAGAAAAAAAGATAAAATGAGTGCCATCTCAGAAGCGATGCAAAAGTATGTTACAGCTTACGAAGATGTAGTAAAAAGATACCCAACGCAATGGTTCAATTTTTATGATTTTTGGGAGAAAGAAAGTTGAGTCCAAAGATGAATCTATCTCAAATAGGCACTTTTATATCGCTTGTTTTTCCACCTGCTTTTGTAATTCTTACACACTATTGTGCGTTTGAAGCTGTTACTTTTTTCTTTGGAGTTTTTATATTTTTATATCTTATTTTGTCATTTATTTTAAAATATACTATTAAAAGCATATCCACTCCTCTTCTCTATTTTACCTTTATAGTTGTTGCGTATTTCACAAGCAGCATGGAGTTTATAAAATTAATTCCGGCACTTATCTCTTTTACTTTCTTTTTTCTTTTTTTAAATGCGTATATACAAAAAAAAGAGTTTATTTTGAGCATAACAAAAAAGTTTTATTCAAAAAAACTAGATGAAAATAAAGAGAAGTTTCTAGCACAAAGTGATGGGTATTGGGCATTGGTTCTCTTTGGAAATAGTTTAGTTCAAATTGTATTGGTGTTTTATGACAATAACGAAATATGGGCATTTTACAGCTCTGTGGGTTGGTATTTTTATATGTTCATCGCTTTGGTGTTTCAAATAATGTATGGAAAATTGTATGTCGTTCGTTCAGAGAAAAACAAAGGAAATTCATGCTCTCATTAGTAAAAGTGACCGTAGTCCAAGAGATAACAAAAGATGCTTTTTTGCAAGACTATAAACAAAGAAGTATGCCAGTTGTTATGCAAAACATAACAAAAGATTGGGCTGCTAAGAAGAAATGGTCGATGGAATATTTTGAGTCTTTAGCAGCCGACAAAGAGGTGAAGCTCTATGATTCAAAGCCCTCAAAAGACAAAAAGCTTCAACATGCAGCTGAAAAAATGATGCCTTTAAAAGAGTATTTTCAACTTTTACGAGATGGCGAACAAGATTTACGAATGTTTTTTTTTGATATACTCAGGGAAATTCCAACGCTTAAAAATGATTTTACATTTCCAGAAATAGGGTTAAACTTTTTCAAAAAACTTCCGGTTATGTTTATTGCAGGAAACAAAGCCAAGGTACAGATGCATTTTGATATAGACTATGCAGATATATTTCTTTGCCACTTTGGCGGGAAGAAAAAAGTTATTTTATTCCCGCCAGAACTGACACCGCTCATGTACCATGTACCTTACTCTTTTTCTTCTCTTTTTGCCGTAGATTATGAAAATCCGGACTATGAAAAATACCCTGCACTGAAGCACTTAAAAGGGTTTGAAGCTGAGTTGAATCATGGGGATGTTCTGTATATCCCGCCGGGATGGTGGCACTACATAATCTATGAAGAGATAGGTTTTTCTATGGCAATAAGAGCCTTTCCAAGAGACATAAAAAATATTTTAAAAATGTTGCGCAACTTACTCTGGACACGAACAGTAGATGGTGTTATGAGAACGCTTTACGGACAAAAATATAACGATAAAAATGAGAAATTAGCCGTGGAAAACACCAATCATAATCTAAAAAATTTATTAGATAGATAGGCAGAAAACCATCTGTTTTTTTGAGTGTGTGTTTTCAAATATATAGGATTATATTTAAGGAAGTCATATTACATGAAAAGTTTTATTTTTATTTTTTATTTTTATTCAAGCTTTCTCGGAGCAAATGAGCTGATGGGAAAATTTGTTATGGAACCAATTTTCAATTCTTCAGTTTATTTACAAATCGTAGGTAATCCTAGTAAACCCGCTGTTTTACTTGTACATGGATTGGGTGATGAAGCTTCTACAATTTGGGAACACACAGTAGAATTTTTGAAAAATGATTATTATGTCATCACATTTGATCTCCCAGGATTTGGAAAATCTAGTAAAGACAATCAACTCTATTCGCCACAAAATTATGCAAAGTTTATTCGATATTTGACACAAACCTATCTTAAAAAACCGTTTCACTTAATTGGTCATTCTATGGGCGGAGCGATAGTACTTAAATATACGCAAATGTATCCGTTAGATGTTGAGAGTTTAGTGCTAGTTGATTCTGTAGGAATTTTGCATCGATCTGCATATAGTGACTTTTTAACTCAAAGTAAAATCAATCATTTTTTTGATGAGAAGAATGAATACATACAAAGGTTACAAACCAGAAAATTTAATAATTTTATTAATAAAATAACAGATAAAATTGAGCAAAAAATGACATTAGATACGGATATGGCTCTTTCAAATAAAAATTTGCGAGGAGTAGTTTTTGGAGGTAATCCTACTGTAATAGCAGGGGTTGCACTCATGGAAACAAATTTTAATGGTGTTTTAGAAAATATTTCTCAGAAAACAACTATTATTTGGGGGGAAGAGGATAATATTGCTCCATTACAAGCAGGATATGTGTTAAATAAGTTGCTGCCTCACTCGATTTTAAAGATCATACCTAATGCTTTGCACATTCCTATACTTTCACATGAAAAAGATTTTTTAAAGATTCTATTAGAACATTTAGAAGGTGATTTAATTTTTACAAAAGAACCAGAAAAATTAGTCAATGACACAAAGTCATACAAAATTGAGATTCTTAATACTGACAAAAAAAAATTTACTGGAAATATACAAAGTCTAATTATAAAAAATTCTCAAAAAATCATTATTAAAGATGCGATTATTGAAGAGCTATTTATTAATAATTCAGATGTAGAAATTGTGAATAGTACATTTAAATCTAAAAATAATATTGTATTAACTGCTCAGAATACAAAAATTTCTATTATTGCAAGTGATATTCTTGGTACTATTAAGCTTGATAATTCAAAATTGAGTTTAGCAGGAGTTAGAATTCTGGCAGAAAAAAAACCAATTGAAGTAGTATCAAAATCAACTATTATTTATTCGCTGTGTAAAATTAATAATAAATTTATTCATGGTAAAGAGATGATAAGTATTAAAAAGGCACCTTGACAAATAGCCATCTGTTTTACTTGTCTAAACCTGTAATTCATTTTAACAAAGCATGAAAGAAAAGGGTTTAAGATATAGCTTTTGCAGCATTATACAACTCTAAGAAAGCAAATAATGTTACAATACTCATACATTTTCATTCATAATGGAATATTACACTAGATATGACTATCTGAGGCAACAATGGCAGTAAAAGTAGAAGAAGCATTCGAATTTATTTATAACAACACAACTAAAAAATCTATCAAAATTGTACCCATAGAAGAGGCTCTAGGTCTTGTTCTTGCTGAAAATATGACAGCTTCACACAATCTTCCACCTTTTGACAACTCTGCTATGGATGGTTATGCTGTAAAAATATCTGATGCAGGTGCTTGTGTAAAAGTAACAAGCACAATCTTGGCGGGTGATGACTCAGATGATACGCTCGAAGCTGGATGTGCCATTAAGATTATGACTGGTGCAAAAATTCCACATGCCACAGAGTGCATAGTTCCAATTGAAGAGGTATTGGCATGTGGAAATGGAATCTTGCTTCCAGAGACTCTAGCCATCTCCAAACATATTCGTCTTTGTGGTGAGGACATAAAAAGTGGAACGACTATTTTACTTGCAGGAGAGAGACTTTTTGCCCACCATATCACACTTTTAGCTTCACAAGGCATCAGCCATATCAAAGTGCATCAAAAGCCTCGTATCGCTCTTTTTGCATCAGGGAGTGAGCTAAAAATGCACTTTGAGAGTGTAGCATCCTACCAGCTCTACAACACAAATACTCCAACCTTTATGGCAAGAGCGATTGAACTTGGATGTGAAGTTGATTTTATCGGAACAGCTACAGACACTCTAGAAGATATAAAAAGACATGTACAAAGTGCTTTAAATTCAGACTTAATTATCACCTCTGGCGGTGTAAGTGTGGGAGATGCCGATTTTACAAAAGAGGCATTTGGAGCTTTTGGATATGAAATTTTCTTTGATAAGATAGATATCAAACCAGGAAAACCGACAACTTTTGGTCGCATTGGCACGACTTTAGTGTTAAATCTCCCTGGAAATCCACTTGCGGCAGCACTCAATTTTGAACTTTTTGGGCAGAGTATCATCCTCGCTCTTAGCGGAGAAAAAAATAAATACCTCAGTACAATTACCACTAAAATGGGAGAAGATTTGAAAATAAAAGCGGGGAAAAGAACGCTCATTCCAGGCTTTTTTGATGGTGAATTTTTCAAAGCATGTGATAAATTTGCCCCAGGTATGATTTCACCTTTGGCTATTTCAAACGCTTATATCATGGTAGATGAAGCATGTGGATTCTTGGCATGTGGAAGCAGTGTGAAAATTATGCCAACGAGATTTAGTTTTACGAGCAAAGAGAGAGTCGATTTGGTAACGAAATAAATCCTAAACTTCCTTAGGATTTACAAACCTCTCGCCTCTTTTTATCTTTTCCCACATTCGCTTATCACTCCAATCTGCAATCACTCCACTGGAGAAAATAATTTTGTCTAAATCTATATATCCCATCTCCTTGGAGTAGGCATCTTCAACGAAAGCTTGAGCATAGCCACTCTCTGTTTCATGGACTATGACACTGTGAAGTTTCACATCTCGCTCTCCGTTGACACTCGATGTGAGTTGGAGTAGTCTGTCTATCATCACAAAAAATATACGCGAAAACTGTTCAGCTGAGGGCGATACAGGAAGCAATATCCATCTTTGAGAGTGCTTTTGCATATCTTTGATATACTCTTTTTCGTCTGCATCCCAAAGTGCAACTGCATGATCAAAACTATCAATAATTATTTTCATATTTTGCTTCATAAGCCCAAAATCATATACCATTTGCCCATTATCCAAAAAATTGGATTCAAAAAGAAGCTCAACTTTATAAGAGTGTCCATGAAGTGAACTTCTGCAACGCACGGTTGAACATCCTCTCACTACATGAGCATTTTCAAATTTAAACATTTTTCTGATAATCACCTAAACTCCTTTATTTTGATCCCAAATTCGTATATGAAGTCTATCGCTAAAGTTATAACCTTTCGTCTTGCAGAACTCTATTAAAGGCTCTGTATTTGCTTCTACTTCCGCTTTGCTACCACCTAAAGGCATACAATAGACTTTTGTCCTTGGCGAATGCATAATTATACTCGAAATCTCCTCTTCTAATCCCAAATCTATCGAATCTGCATCGATGCTGAATTTGAAAAAAGCCTCTTTTGCATTACTAGCGATAGTGTAAATCACATTGCCTTTTACCCTTTTGCTCAAAGGCTCATTTGAGTTTGAAAGCTTTACTGAAAGTGCATAGATAAACTTTTTATATATTGGAAATTGCTCAAAATCAATTCCAATAGAGCCATTCGTCTCAAAAGTCACTTGATGCCCAGCTTGATGAAGTGCTGTAATAAACTCTACAAAAATTGTATCATTTGCATAAATAAGTGGTTCACCACCTGTAAGAACAATATCCACATGCCGAGGTAACTCATAAAGATTTAAAATATTTAAAAGCTCCATTGCACTTTTGATTGGTATCCAATTTTGTGAAAAATGCTCTTTATTTACCGCATACACAGTATCACATCCAAGTACTTGTGTACCATCTGGTGCGGTTTCTACACATCCAAAACCTTCACAACGCATGTTGCATCCACCAAAACGAAAAAAGAGCGAAGGCGTTCCCATGTATTTACCCTCGCCCTGAATGGAATAAAAATGTTCAACTAAATAGAGCATAACTCATCCACCCGTCTCATAAAAAGCTCTTTTTGATATCTCTGTGTCTTCTCCACCCCAGCGATTTTTTTCTGGTTTTGTTCGCACGACTTCTTTTAAAACCAAAGCTGCACCTTTGATATCGCCTTGTTTGATAGATTCTCTGATACTCATTGCTTCATCGAAATAGAGACAAGGGATAAGTTGTCCTTCAGCTGTAAGACGAATACGATTGCACTGCTTACAAAAATCATCTTCATATGGCTCTATAATTCCAAATCTATAGCCATCGTCCATTTTGTAGTAATGTGAAGGCGATGCACCATCAAATCCCTCATCCTCAAACGAATATCGCTCTCGCAAAAGAGTTAGCAGTTCTTCTGATTTTAAGCCTTGTATCTCTTTTTTTGCAAAGCTATTTTCCATGTACTCTATAAATCGTATGCTCATGCCTCTGGCTTTACAATACTCCAAAACATCTATAATCTCATTGGCATTGACACCCTTCATAGGCACCATATTAACTTTCACTTTAAGACCCACTTTAAGTGCTTCATTCACACCTTCAAGGACATTCGACAATACATCTTTTTGAGCGATTTCTTGAGCGATTTCAGGTCTGAGTGTATCAATACTCACATTAATGCGTCGAAGCCCTGCATCAAAGAGTTTCCCAGCCGTGCCTTTTAACAAATACGCATTAGTAGTCATCGCTAAATCAATGCTTGGCTCATACTCATAAATCATGCGTATAAATTTGTCTAAATCTTCACGCAAAAGCGGTTCGCCACCTGTAATACGAATTTTTTTTACACCCTCATCAATCGCCACTTTTACAAAAAGAAACAGCTCTTCAAATGTGAGAAGATTCTCTTTTGGAACCCAAGAAAAAGGTTTTTCTGGCATGCAGTATTGGCACCGAAAATTACATCGTTCAGTAACGGAAATTCTCAGGTAATCAACTACTCTGTCATAGCTATCTATTAGCATTTATTTTCCTATGCTTTATATATTTGTATTATAGCAATTGGAGCTAAAAAAAAGATTGATTTGTGTCACAAAGGGTTGTGGTTAAGATTTCCACATGCCAAGACATGTGGAAGATTTATGGCATGTGGAACTATTTAGCGAGTATTTCAGTTTTAAGGTTTTTATACTCTTCTTCGCTCAAAATACCTTTTTGTTTAAGGTTGTAAGCTTTTTCAATCTCGTCTGATTTTGAGAGAGATTTTGTGCTAACAGTTGGCGTAATCACTGTTGCTGGTTGTTGTACTGCCACTGGTTGCTCTTTTACTATCATATCCTCTTTTTTATCTTCTTTAGGGTTTACAAACTCTGTAATGATATTTTCAGGACTCTCTTCAGATGAACCAGCCAAGCCTGTTTTTGCTATCTCTTTCGCACCTTCACTTGCACCGACTTGTTCAAATTCAAACTTGCCACCTTCAAGATTGTCTTTGATTCTCAAATAGTATGTTTGCCCTGCTTGTAAACTAAGCTTAAGCACTTGCTCTTCTATTTGAGATCTTGTTGCTGAGAGCGTCATAGAGTCTGGCTTGAGATTAAACGCCATATATTCACCACTCTTGATTCGCTCTAAGTATCTTTTATTGTTGATACGGATACTAAAATCCTTGCTACTTGTACTCTCGCCAGAACTCATTACTGAGGTAGCATACACATACACTAAAGCTGAATTTTCTAAAGGCTGTTGTGCTGAAAATGGAGTTTTACTTCCACATGCCGAAAGCAATAACATGATAACTGCTATAAGGACTATTTTAATGTTTTTCATGAATTCTCTTTGTTTTGATTTGTCATAAATTATAGCATAAAGTTTTTTGGATTTACTCTCTCATTTACTATATTTTTACTTTTTATCTTATACTGTTGCTACATGCCAACTTTTCTCATTATTTATATAAATTTTGATCATCAAATTGCGTATGAAAGTTTTATATTCTTTCTTGGTTTTAGAAAGATTAATACGGGAAATATATTTTGTAGAAATATTGATCTAAGTATTTGCAGAAGTTTTTATCGGAGAGATTATTCATATTTGCTTCACCTCAAGAGAGATGAAACAAAAAACTAGTAAGAAAATTCTTATTAGAAGTTATAACGAGCCCATACACGAACAGCATCTACGCTATCGTATCCAAGATCTTCACTAAATGATTGGTGAATATAACCAGCAAGGTAATCTACACCAGCAGCTTTAACAACATAAAGAGCTTCTAAATCTGTACAATCATTTTCTGAACCCATTTCATTTGATTTACCAGCAGAAGTTTGAGTACCTTGAGCGATAATAGTACCGTAATTACCTAAGCTATACGCACCTTTTAACATAACTGTGTTACCATCAAGTGCGATTGCATTTTGGTTAAGAACCATTTGTGTATAAAGTGGAGTTTTTACACCTGTACCAACATTTTTAACAGCAACGTTAACTTTATTATCATCACCACTTACTGCCGTATATGCAGCAGTTAAAGTAAGAGCGTCAACTGGTTTAATTGCAGCTTTGATACCTAAAGCAGTTGTGTCAGCGAATGCAGCGTGATCTGGGTTTATTTGACCACCTTGAAGTCCTAAAGTAAGACCCATTGGTAAAGATTTGTCAGCTATAGCAACATCTCCCCAAACAGCGTTAGCACCGATATCAGCACCAGCCAATAAATTTGCACCAACTTTTGCCATATCATAGTATGAAGCAGTGATAGTAGTCATTGGAAGTGATTTATTTTGAGCAGTAATCATATATGCAGTACCATCTACGTTAGCAGCAGTTGCACTAGCATCAGTTTTTGCAACTGCATTTGTGAAGTTAGCTAAATCTCCATGCTTGTTGCTTTTACCAACATAAGCACCAACTAAAGTTGTACTAGGAATATCACTATTTACAACTAAAGCAGCTTCGAAAGTATTTTTGAATACATTCCAATCTTCTGAGAATGCTAATGGTGAAAGTGCCATTGGAAGCTCTTGACGACCAAGTTTTACTGTTGTATTAGCAATTTTTTTAGCAACGTAAATTTGTGTTAAAGCAACTTCTTGTGCAATATTACCTGTATCTGTAGCAGTACTAACATTTTGCATTGTGTTACTAACAAGATTTTTTTCTAAACCTGTTG
The DNA here is from genome assembly GCA_011391635.1 of Sulfurimonas sp. Taxonomy (GTDB): domain Bacteria; phylum Campylobacterota; class Campylobacteria; order Campylobacterales; family Sulfurimonadaceae; genus Sulfurimonas. The sequence continues at coordinate 84,946 of JAABQD010000001.1, forward strand.
TACCTAAGTAAGTAAGTTGAGAACCAAATGTAAAGTCATTTTTCAAATCTGCATCTAAGTTAAGTTGAACACCAACATTCGCTTTTGAAGCATCTTTATCAAAAAGATCATCAGCACCAGTAGCATTTGTAGTTGCTGTTTGGTAGTAAAGAGCTGTTTGACCAGTCGTTACAATGTCTATACCCTTATCAGCAGCTACTGCTGATGCCACGATTAACGACGCTGCCGTTAAAGAAACTATAATTTTTTTCATTCATTTTCTCCTGTTTTGTTTTTACATCACTGCAAAAAAGTGATAGTAAATGAAAAGCAAATAGCATTCCATTTATATACACTTCGATTACACGATGTGTTTGAACGAACTCATTATATATTGACAAAATTTAATCTAAGTTTAAACAGAGAGGTTTATTTACGATTTGTTTACTATTTACTCATATAAGTTATTTTTATGGGTTCATTACTCATTTTATGCTTGTTTTATGGGGTTTAATTGAGTTTGAGATGATTTGCTATTTACTTGAAAGTGATTAAAAGTTCCACATGCCAATCTAATTTTGGCATGTGGAGAAGATTTGAAAGGGTTTTAGTGTAAATCTTTCCAGATTTTTCTTTTCCATAAGAATGAGAAAAGAGCTAAGATTGCTAAGTAGATTAGAACTTTTGGTCCTAGAGCTTCTCTTTCATCTTTTTTACTATCTCCTACTTGTGTCATATACTCTACAACTTGCTCTTGTGCTTTTTCATTTAAACCAACACGAGGCATACCAGTTCCATGTAGTTTTCTTTGTGGATCATTGATAAAATTATGTAAATAGTGATCTCCACGACTTCTGATATATTGTGATAAATCTGGAGGCGTTGCGCCTATATATTTACTCATAGCATCTGCTGGAGTTCTAGCTTGGATTCCTGCATAGCCCATTGCATGACAACGACCACACGCTGTCTCAAAAACTTCTTTATTTGCAGCTTTTGAGATTTCAAACTCACTAGCACCCTCTTTTACTTTTGGTGCTGGAACTTTTGATGCAGCTTCTACCATGTATGCCACGATACTAACAATCTCTTGTGGTTGTAAAGAATCCGATGCAGGCATCGGGAAAACTTTTTCTCCACCTGCTGAGTATTTATGTTCTATATGCATAGCTTTTACCGGATTAGCAATAAATGCTATAAGGAAGTTTCTATCATATATTTTTCCAGCCAATGATAAATCAGGAGGAGTTACACCATATGAAGCAGCAGCATCAGCATCACTCATAAGTTCAGCAAATCCTTCACTTTTCATTGAGTGACATGCAGTACAATTTGCTGTAAAAAGTGTTTTACCAGCTACTGCATCTCCCTTGTGTTCAGCAGTTTTAAGAACTGAAGCCCAAAAAGCTTTTGTTTCTGTCGCATCTTTACCTTCATGCTCCAATGCTGCAACATCTTGTTTGCCATCAAAAGCAAAAGATGCTTCTTCTACATGTGGATGCATTTCATGGTGAGCAAATGGCTCAAATCCCCAATAGATATATCCTACAAGAACAATTATAATAGCAAGAATTCTTCCCTCTTTAGGAAAAGAGATTTTAGAAAGAACAATGTTTAATACTATTAACAGTATTGCTACTGCTACACCTACATATAAAGCAAACATTATTTACCCCCTGCCATTTTAGCTTCGATTTTACTTAAGAAAGGCAATGAAATAAACAATCCTAAGAATGTGATAGATGAGAAGAAACCTACCCACGCGTTAATACCGGTCGGTGGTAATTTACCAAAAATCGTAAGTACAAATAAGTCAGCCATCAATAACCAGAACCAGTATTTGAACACAGGTCTTTGGTTTGCCGGTTTTACCATTGGAGATCTGTCTAACCATGGTAAAACAAGGAAAATACCTTGAGCAAAACCAAACGCCATAAGACCTAAATCTTTCCCAGAAATACCACCGATTTCAAAGAAGAAACCACGAAGAACTTCATAAGACCATAAAAAATACCACTCAGGATAAATATGTGCAGGAGTTTTCATACTGTCTGCTTTATCAAAGTTTACCGGATCCATCGCAAAACCATTATTATAAAATACTAGGTAAAAGAAAAACACCATAAAAAGTGCGATAACCATAATATCTTTCGATAAAAAGTCTGGCCAAAAAGCAATAACTTTAGAGTGTGCTTTATCACCCGCTAAATATTTTTTACTTTCTGCATGGTAATCAAAAAATTCGCCCTCTTCGTTATTAACATGTGGAAAACGAAGTGTATAAAAGTGAAATGCAATTGCACCAATAATAGCTATTGGGATAAGAAGTACATGCAACATAAAGAAACGAGTAAGTGTAGCATCCGCAACATAGAAATTACCACGAATCCAAACAACAAGTTCATCTCCTATAAAAGGAATACCACCAAAAATTTCAGTAATAACATACGCAGCCCAGTAAGACATTTGACCCCAAGGAAGCATGTAACCCGAGAAACCTTCTGCTGAGAATAGTACGAAAAGTAGCATTCCCGAGAGCCAAATCATCTCACGACCTTTTTTGTATGAACCGTAGTAAATAGCTGTAAACATGTGAATATAAATAATCAAGAAAACAACAGATGCACCAACACCATGGATATTTCTAAACAACCAACCATATCCAACTTCTTGCATAATCGTATAGTTAACACTATCAAAAGCTAAATTGACATCTGGCTTGTAATACATAAGCAAGAAAATACCTGTAATAAGCAATAACTTAAACAGCATTACCAACAACGCACCCATAGCCCACAAGAAGTTAATATTTTTAGGAATCCAATACTCCGTCATCATCACTTTTGTGAAAGCTTTTACATTTAATCTCTGGTCAAACCACTCACCGATAGAGTTAGCTTTTTCAAATTCTGCCATACCCTGCCTCCTTACGCTATATTTGTGTCAGTTGAAAGACTAGCTATCAACGATTGATATTCTGGACCACTTTCACCTAACACAATCGTATTTTCATCTTTGATAGAAAACGGTGGAATATGGAGTGGAATTGGCGGAGGACCAAATTTTTGAACACCAGCAGCCGTAAACTCACCACCATGACATGCACATTTAAAATCTTTTGTTGTATCTCTATACGCAGGAATACACCCTAAATGCGTACATAGTCCAATCATAACCGCATAGTAATGTTGCCCTACTTTAACGCTTCTCTTCTCAACTGGAGGCATATCTGCACCAAATCTCAATAAGAAAATTGGTTTTCCTTGCCATTTAACTATCTCTAGCTTATTATCAGTCAGTTTACTCATATCTACAGTAGTAAAACCAGCTGCCATAACGCTTGGAAGTGGATCCCAAGACTTTTTCATAGCAACTAATGAGGCTACTGCACCAACTGCTGCAACAGCACCAAATGCTTTACCCATAAAACCTCTACGGCTCTCATTTATCATGTTCGCTCACTTTATTGTGAATTTTAGGGTCTGATTATATACTAAAATACTTTTAATTAATTATAAATTTAAGCTTTCTTTTATAAATTTTGCTATTTTGTTACTAAATTGTGTCGGTTTTACATAGTTTCGTTTACCAATTGTTTGTAAAACTTCAACTAATTTATTTTTATCATAGTTATGGATGATAGGAACATTCAATTTTTCAAATAAATCATCAAAATTATTGCGTTTATCTTCCCTTTGAAAATAGATGGGTTTACCTCCACATGCCAAGCTTTCTAAAACTGCTTGTGTAGAAGCTGTAATAAGAATTTTTGATTTTTTTATTGTCTCTTCGTAGGCTTCAAATTCATGATATTTTGTAAATTGCTTTTTGAGATTTTCTTCGTAATCGAGAAAATAGTAAAATCCAAGCTGTAACTCAGCATGAAGTCCATCGATAAATAACAAATGCTTTTGCAAATCTTTCTCATAGTCATCATCGCCAAAAAAGTAAGCAATTTCAATCGTTTTTTCTGTTTCTTCAAAAAATGCATCATCAATGGCATAACCATTACAAATACAATCGCCACTCAAATAGGGAGAAATCAAAAACTCACTTCCCTCTTGTTTATCATTTTTGTCATCACTCACTCTGATAAAAGAGGAAAAATAGCGTCTCATATCTTCAAGCATAATTGGATTTGCTTCTTCTGAATCAAAAATAAGTTTATCTCCATGTGAGGCTATTTGTGGAATATTTCGCACAACATCGATACCCACGCTCTCCTCGATTCCAAACTCTTTTGCAATTTGTGCGATACGAAAATCTGAGCAAAGAAGAGTTATATTTTCCTCTTGCAATCTATTTAAAATCGCAACTGCACGTCTAAATCTATCCAGCCCAAAGCGGTGACCTGTATGTACATAATAGTAAGTTTTCATGCGTTTTTCTTACTTGCAATTCGTATATAAATATGCAAAATTTCAATCGCTGCTGGAGTAATTCCACTAATTTGCATTGCAGCTTGAAGTGTCGGCGGATTGAACTTTTCTAGTTTTTCCACTATCTCTTTTGACAAACCACTTACACTCTTAAAATCAAAACTTTCAGGAATTGCAACTTTAAGATATTTTTTCATTCTGTCTATCTCTTCACTCTGTTTATCGATGTAACGAGCATATTTGCCCTCAACTAAAATTTCTTCTTGGATATACGCATCATACTTCTCAAATTCTGGCATGAGTTTGAGCATCTTCTCGATATCAAAAGATTTTCTAGCGATTAACTGTTGTGCAGTCGAGAGGTCTTTGATAGGTAGTTCATCCATAGTTTCTAAAAATGCAATAAACTCTTTATTTGGAGTGAATTTCGTCTCTTCCAAAGCCAAAGCACCCTCTTTTATTTGCAAGTTTTTCAACACAACTTTTGCATAAACCTCATCATCTATCAAACCAAGTTCATGTCCATAACCACTGAGTCTCGTGTCAGCTGACTCTTCACGCAAAAGGAGTCTGTACTCTGCACGAGAGGTAAACATGCGATACGGTTCTTTTGTTCCTTTTGTTACCAAATCATCGATAAGAACACCGATGTACGCCTCATCGCGTCTCAAAATAAGAGGCTCTTTTTCTTGAATGGACAAAGAAGCGTTTATTCCAGCCATCAAACCCTGTGCTGCCGCCTCTTCATAGCCTGTTGTTCCGTTTATCTGCCCCGCTAAATAAAGACCTTTGATTTTTTTGGTCTCAAGTGTATGTTTGAGCTCTCTAGGATCTACGAAATCGTACTCTATCGCATACCCATAACGAACAATTTTCGCATTTTCAAGCCCTTTTACAGAGTGAATCATCTGCTGTTGCACATCAGGCGGAAGCGATGTACTCATGCCGTTTATGTAGCACTCTGTATTTTCCATAGTTTGTGGTTCTATGAAAAGATGGTGTCTATCTTTATCGCGGAAACGATTTATTTTATCTTCTATACTTGGACAATAGCGTGGACCCGTTCCCTCAATTTGACCCGTAAAAAGCGGTGCTCTGTAAAAATTACTCTCGATGATGTTATGCGTTTCTTCGTTTGTGTAGGCGATGAAACAAGGCAACTGTTTTTTTGTCGCTCGAAAATTTTCACGGTCCGTTCTAAAACTAAAAGGACTTGGAAGTGCGTCACCGTCTTGTTCTTCCATCACTGAAAAATCTATCGAAGAGCTGTCAATCCTTGCACAAGTTCCAGTTTTGAGCCTTCCCATTTCAAGTCCACATGCCAAGAGTGAAGCACTCAAACCTTCGCTACTTTGCTCTCCAAAACGACCACCGATTTGTTTGATTTCACCGATGTGAATCACACCTCGAAGGAATGTTCCAGTTGTGATGATGACTTTTTTTGCACCATACTCGTTTAAAAGATTGGTTTTTACACCTCGGACTTCGCCATTTTCTACAAGAAAACTCTCAACCATCTCTTGCACCAAGTCAAGGTTTGGAGTTGTAAGAACTGTGTTTCTTGCAATAACACGGTATTTGTCCATGTCAATCTGTGCACGGCTTCCACGCACTGCTGGACCTTTTGTCTGGTTAAGTATGCGAAACTGGATACCTGCTTGGTCTGTTATAAGCCCCATTTCACCACCAAGAGCATCAAGCTCACGCACCAAATGCCCTTTTGCCAAACCGCCCACAGCAGGGTTACAGCTTGTTGCTCCAACATTTTCTGCAAGCATCGAGACCATCAAAGTTTTGTTGCCCATTCTTGCAGCTGAGAGTGCAGCTTCTACACCCGCATGTCCACCGCCGACAACGATTACATCATAATTCATTTATATTTTCCGTATGAGGATTTTATTTAAAGCGGATTTTATCATTTTTAAGTATAGTTTCCCTAAAATATACCAAATTAATCAAGGTTTTTAAGATGTCGCAAGAGAAAAAAATTTCAGCAAAAGATTTATTTAAAGATTATATTCCTGAGATTTTAGAGTACGATGCAAATGTTGATGCACAATATCCACGAGCAAATCAAAAAACTAAAACAAAGAAAAAAGAGAGTGTCACAACACCAATAGAAATTTACAGACCAGTTTATACAGAAGATTTTTTAAAAAATTATACTCCTGAAGTTCTCGAATATGATGAAGAGATTGATGGAAGTGATGAACATAAAATAAGAGAAAATCATCTCAATGTAAAAGAGAATCTTCTTGAAACCATACGAAAAGCAAAAGCTGCAAGAAAAAACAACCAAACAACTTTTAGACAACCAATACGCACAGAGAACGAAAAATAGATGATACAACAAGCACATAATGCCTATAATGCAGGTGATTTTAAAACAGCATTTACAATATACTCAAAACTCTCAGAAGAAGGAGATGCCAACGCACAAACTTCTCTCGCTTACATGTACCAAAATGCTCAAGGCTGTGAGATAAATGAAGCAAAAGCCCTAGAACTCTACACAAAAGCCTCAGAAGCTTTTGAGCCTTATGCACTTTTTAACTTAGCAATTCTTTATGCAAGTGGCTTAGGCGGAGTAACACATGACCAATTTAAAGCGTATGAACTTTTTATGGAAGCGGCAATCCGTGAAGTTCCACATGCCATGTATGAAGTTGCCCTCATGCTTGAGCGTGGTCTTGGCTGTTTGCAAAACTTCAGCGAGGCTGCTTTTTGGTATGAAGAGGGAGCAAAGCGAGGTCACTTAGAGTGCTTCAATAACCTCGGTGTTCTTTACAAAGAGGGGCATGGTGTCGAGCAAAACGAAGCAAAATGTTTTATCTGTTTTTCCCGTGCTGCTGAGGGTGGTTTGGCTGAAGGGCTTTACAATCTAGGTCTGCTTTATGACCAAGGCATAGGCTGTGAAACGAATAATGACATAGCGTTAGACTACTGCAGAAAAGCCGCCTACAAAGGGCATGAAAAAGCCAAAGAGATTATCAAAGGCTTACAAGAGGATGGGAAAATTGTATTTTAGTTTTTTGAAAATTAACCTCTTCGAATCAGAAAAAAGGAGTTACCATTTTTACTGGATTAATTAGAGAAATCGCAACCGTTCAAAGTTTAGCAGGGAGTACGCTTACTATCCGTGCAAAACATAAAGCAAAAGTTGGCGACAGTATCGCTATAAATGGGGCGTGTTTGACTGTTGTAAAAGTTTTAGGCGATGGTTTTAGTGTGGAACTCTCACCTGAATCTCAAAAGCTTTTGGCGATGGAGAACTACAAAAACGAGGTTCACATAGAACCTGCCATGATGATGGGAGATAGATTTGAGGGGCATGTGGTGCAGGGGCATGTGGATACACTTGGAACTATCAAAGAGATTAAAAACAACGGTAACTCTTTTGATGTTTTTATAGAAGTTGAGAAAAAGTTTATCGCCTACATCGTGCCAAAAGGCTCGATAACCATTGACGGTGTGAGCTTAACCGTAAATGATGTAAGTGCAGATAGTTTTAGACTTACAATCATTCCGCACACCATGAGGGAAACACTTTTTAAAAACTACAAAAAAGGTTCAAAAGTAAATATCGAAACAGACATGTTTGCCCGTTATGTTGCACACATCATCACACACCAAAAATCTGCACTCACATGGGATGAAGTCGATGCAATGACTGCACGCTTTTGAAATACAAAGTATTAAAAGACATCTTCGGTCATAATGACTTTAGAGTTCTTCAAGAAGAGGGTGTAGATGCCATTTTAGCAAACCGTGACTTGCTTATGATTTTACCCACAGGTGGTGGAAAATCGCTTGTCTATCAACTTCCAACACTTATAAAAGACGGCATAAGTATCGTTATTTCCCCGCTTATCGCACTCATGCAAGACCAAATCAGAGCTTTAAAAGCACAAAAAATCAGTGCTGACATGATATCTTCAGCTCAATCACGTGAAGATGTTGAAGAGATAATCCAGCTGGCAAAAGATGGTGCGTTAAAATTTTTGTATCTCTCGCCAGAACGGTTAAATACTGAATCGACACTCAATCTTCTACGAACACTCAATATTAACTTTTTTGTCATCGATGAAGCACACTGTATTTCACAATGGGGGCATGAGTTTAGGGATGATTATCGTGCTTTAGGAAATCTCAAAGCAAACTTTCCACATGCCACAGTTTGTGCTTTTACTGCAACCTCGACCAACCATGTAACCGATGATATTGTACGAGAACTCAGGCTTGACAATCCTCTGGTTTTAAAAGGGAAAATATTTCGTAAAAACATCTTTATCTCGGCTGAACGACGTATCGAAAACGGTCATGCACAGCTCCAAAACTTCTTAAACCGCCATAAAAACGAGAGCGGAATCATCTATGTAAGTTCAAGAAAAAAAGCGGAGGAGCTGAGTGCTTTTTTAAACATGAAAGGCTTTAGTTCTCTGGCATATCACGCTGGGCTTCCAAACCATGTGCGAGAGCAAAACTTTAAAATCTTTGTCAATGACAAGGTCAATATCATGGTCGCAACCATCGCTTTTGGTATGGGAATCGACAAAAGCGACATCCGTTTTGTCGTCCACATGTCACTTCCAAAATCGCAAGAAAATTACTACCAAGAGATTGGTCGGGCTGGACGAGATGGCGAGGACAGCGAAACACTTTTACTTTTTAATGCAGCAGATATGATTCAAAACAAACGCTTTTTAGATGATATTACAGATGGCGAATATAAAAAACATTTGGATGCAAAAATAGATGGAATTTATAAATTTTCAACAAGTGAAATATGCTTTCACAAGCAACTCGCAGAATATTTTGATGACACGCTTGAGGCATGTGGAAGCAGATGTGACAACTGTCTGCAATCCAATGTCAAGCGAGAAGACATTACAAAAGAGTCGCAGATGCTCCTCAGTGCGATTTATAAAACACAACAAAGCTTTGGAAAAAACTATATCGTCGATGTTTTGAGAGGTTCAAAAGAGCAAAAACTTTTGGCAAACGGTGCGGATAAACTCTCTGTTTACAACATCGGAACACACCTCACGAAGAAAGTTTGGTTTGTTGTTTTGGAGCGATTACTTGAGCTAAAAGTCTTAAGTATGGGTGAGTTTAGCGTCTTAAAACTCACAGAGAGTGCCATAGAAATCCTCAAATCGCAAAGAACAGTCGATATAAAATCTTCACGATTAGAAGTCTCTTCAAGTAAAGAGAAAAAAATCAAACAAGCGAAAGATTTTGATTTTGATGATACACTTTTTGAAGCACTTCGTGGTAAAAGAGCAGAGATTGCAAAAGAGCTTGGAATCCCTGCCTACCTTATTTTCTCAGATAAAACACTCAAACATCTAGCCTCGGATAAACCGCATGACAAAGCTTCCATGCTTGAAGTAAATGGTGTGGGAGAGAAGAAATTTGAGCAGTTCGGTGCGGCTTTTTTAGAGGTTTTGAACTAATCTCTGAGTGACTTAGCATGTGGATTGCATTTTATTTTATGTTCCATATCCACATGCCAGAATCCTTCTAGCTTACTGAGAGAAGCGATTGTCGCATCCCTAAAACCATCACCACGATTAATATAAATATAAAAATCATTCTCATACAAAGCCAATCTTGTCGCAAGAGCTGTGGAATAAGTTGTAAGCACTCCATCTCGTTTGATGCACTTTTGAATATCACTAAAATACTCTTGTGTCCAAAGGATGGGGTTTGTACTCGGTGAGAAAGCGTCTTGATACACTATATCGAATGTGCTATATGAAAAGTTTTTAACATACTCTCTCGCATCACCCAAAAATATTTCCACATGCCAAGAGTCATCACGATATACTCCATTTTCTGAAAGTTCTCTCATCACATCTCTCAACTCCCCAAATTCCGATGGATAACTGAAATTGACAAGTGATTTTACGAGTGTGCTATCTAGTTCAGGAGAATAGATATTTATCTTGGAAGTAATGTTATGTTTTTTGGCATAATAGAGCGTAGCTAAAGTGTTAAAACCCAAGCCATAGCATATATCAAGTATGTTGATTTCCTCTTGATGTTGCTTGAGTGCAAGGGCTGGAATAACATGTTTGACAAGCGACTCATGCAAGGCACCATCTTTTGTAGAGTGATAGTGCTCGTTGTACTCTTTTGAGTAGGCTGTATAACTTCCATCATCGCTGAGGGTCATTGTGTGGAGGGCGTCGTTGAACATCAAAGTCCATTTCCCCACATATGCATTCTTTTAAAATTAATACCTATTTTTAGGGATATATAAAGGTACATAAAACTTTCTATGTACTTTTTTATGTACTTCAAAATGTTACTTATGCTGATTTTCAAGCCATCTCTCCACTTCTTCAACAACATAAGTTATATTACCACCTTGCACTTTTTGGTGATATGGTAAAGGGTCATATAGCCTACTTCTATAATTTTGTTGTGATGTTTTGGACATATTATATTTTTCTTCAAAGTCTTTAACGGTTAGATTTTTCTTGCCATGAAGCTTAGCCATATTTTTTTCAATCTGTAAGACTTCTTCACTCTGATTTTCACGACCCAAAAGATTATTCAGTTTTATTAAAGGCGGATCAAAATCAGTTACAAACTCATCCCATATCTCTTCTCCAGTGTTCTTTTGACTTATAAGAAAATCAGAATGAGTATAGGAATCATATAATTCACTTTTTAAAGAATCAACTTCCCATGAATGCACAATAAGCGTATCAATGTACTCATCATATCTTTTTTGTCTGATTTTTAATAAATCGCCGATTGCTTCTTTTATAATAATTTCGTTTTCTTTCATATTCAGAGTTTATCAATATTTCAATTTATTTCTCATAAGATAAGTTCTTAAAATATTATACGCTTTCTAATATCTCATTCAGTTTTTTTCTATGAACTATATTCAATTCCTTATCTTCTGCGACCAATTTACTGTAATCTAAGATAAATGCTTCTGGTGATGAAATTAGGCGAAGATAATATCTAATAGTATTCATTATGCCATTAACTATAATCTGGCAACCATGCGTTCTTTTTGTTTCCATTATTAATGTATCTATTACTAATTTCTCATCTTCTTTTATGCCAGCATATGACAATATATAATACCTGTCAGGATTGAATTTATATATTTTTTCTTGTGCTATTCTTAATATATTTGAGTCTATTAGTCTATCTTGTTTAATTTCAATCGATTCAAAAACTTGCGAGTCTTTCATTATTTCTATATCGCCAGAGGATTTCGATGTTCTATCAGAAGCTGTGTGACTACCAAGCTTTCCCAATTCACAATTATCATACCTTTGTAATTCATTTATAAGAGATGAGTAAATAGCATAAAAAGCCAGCACAGGTAATTTTGAGCCACCAGCTACAGGATATTTTTCAGAAAAATGAAGTTCAAGTATTTTCATTATTTTATCAATAGTTAATGATTCAGGATTTTTAATTGGTGTGATAGTTATTTGATTTTCTTCTCTATTCTTTATTGCGTAGCTTATAATAGTTTTTACAAGGTCTTCTGCATTTTCTGGATTTGTTTCTAAGTGATTTACAAGATTTAAGAAAGCTTCTTTAATTGTCGTTGGGGTTATCTTTCCCTGATACGACAAAGTATATGCGTCAGCTTGTTCTAATGACCTTGTAAGCCATCCAGATTCAGCCATAGATGGCAATCCAAGTTCTTTTAATAACGGAGTTATATGTTGAGTATCAAAACTTCTTCCTGAAAATCCATTCGTTAATTCAACCTTATGATATCTTATATCTTGTTCAGGATGCAATGTTTTATAAACACCAAGAGTTATCAGTACTGTATAAACGCCTTTGTTACTCGATATTTTTCCGCCAAGAGTTTCGGTATATTTTATAATATCTTCAGGAAGCAGAACACTCTTGAAATTCAAAGACTGATTGTATAACTCTTGTAACTTTTCTTTCCCTACCATTTATAAATCCTTGTTTATTTAATTGTTCAGCAATCTCTTTTATCATTGGAATTGCTACTGAATTGCCAATCTGCTTATATTGCTCACCTGTCTTTTCACTTTTAATAAAATCAATATCAAAGCCCATTATCCTATAACATTCATTAAGTGTTAATTTTCGAACTTTATTTTCATTAGGTAAATATATAAAAAACCTACCCGATGTTTCTTGTGATGGAATTGTAGGGTGAGAACCCTCAATAGAATAAATTCTATTTGGTTGTCTATGAACCCTTGATAAATGTAATGTATTCGGTCTAACACCTTTTTGCCATATATTCTTGTTTCTATAACCTACAAACACTAAGCCAGATTTTTGCTTAATAGGATTTTCAATTAAAGTGTATTCAGATTCATTTAAATACTCAAAGTTTCCATCTTTATCCAAAAAATCTTCTAATTTAGGAGTTTTTGATTCTTCTATTAAGGAAAAATCAAATGGCTTTAAAAGAGTTGCCATAATAATTATTCTTTCTCTATTTTGTGGTAATCCAAAATTTTTAGCATTTAGTAACTTCCACTCTACATAATAACCAAGGTCTTCAAGTGTTTTAATAATTACCTTGAGCGTATTACCTTTGTCATGATGAATTAAATGCTTAACATTTTCTAATACTGCTATCGGGGGTTTTTTTTCTTCAATTATTCTGCAAACATCAAAAAAAAGTGTTCCTCTTGTGTCTTCAAACCCTTTCTTGTATCCACTAATGCTAAAAGGTTGACAAGGAAATCCAGCTAATAATATATCAAAATCTGGAATATCTTTTTCATTTATAAGCGTTATATCAGAAGCAGGAACTTCCTTGAAATTGTTTTTATAAACAGTTTGACAATGCTCATTTATTTCAGATGAGAAAACACATTCATGTCCAGCAGATTCAAAGCCTTGCCTAAATCCACCAATTCCAGCGAATAAATCAATAAATTTCATAATATAAGTTCCTTTATTATCTTTACAATTTCAGTATTTTACTGTAATTGTAAGGTAAAGTAAATTTATATGGCAATTTGCAATAAATAAATTTAGTTGCGATTGATTAAATCAGATTCAACTGTAAGTTGAATTGATTAAACTACTAAAATTAAAATATTTTTATGTTTAGTTAGTGAGTTTAAAAATACTTGACTAATTCACCTATAGCTATTAAATTGTTTATATTACTAATTGATAAAGCTTTTGTATCTGAGTAACAGATAGCACTTCGGTATCTTCTAACAACAGTATTAACTATTTCATACAGTCCATAACTACCATTTTGCCTATCTGTGTAAATACAAATTGAAGTATCAAAGCTCTTAATATATTTTTTAAATTTAGTTGGGAATATTGGCTTCAATTGGTTTAGTTGGCTATTCTTTTGTTTCTCACATTTCAATGCTTCTGCAAATATAACTACCTTTTGCTTCGTGCTTCTATTAGAAATATACTTAAATATTTTTTCAAAATACTCCACTGAAAAATTAATGAATACAATGTCAAAAGTATCGCTATTGTAAAGATTTTGACCGTTATTGTAATCTTCACAATATTCAATGCTATGCTCCTTCATGCTGAGAAGCTCTGATAAGTCGTGTAGCTCTTTATTTTTGTCAATAAATAAAATTTTCATTAATATTTTCTCCCTTTATAAATAGTTATATACAATATCTAATCGGCTATGTCCCATCTCTAAGCTTGTTTGTCCTTTCGCCTCATCATCTGCATATTCATTATTTTTAAGCTCTTCTATTCGCTCTTGTGCAAAGTTGTAGCGTAATCCATGCGTTCCGTTCCATCTTTGGTTTGTCTGTTCTACTGCTTCTTTTAAAGCCTCTCTATACTCGCCATAATTTGCCTTGTAGCTCATTTTTTTCGCTTCTGTTGCCCTTTGTATAGTTTTAGTATTTAAAGGTTTCGTAGTGTATTGTATGCCTCCTTTGCTTCCTGATACTGTAATAGTATTATCTTTGTTAATCGTCCATTTATTGCTGTTTATCGCATCATCTGAACGCAATCCAGCTTCATGTTGGAGCGTTGCAGATATAGACATGATTGTATTTTTCATTATCTCTATAATGCTTTTTGGGTCTAAATAGGCACGATTAACATGTATCTTGGATAAGTTGTAATCTTGTTTTATTTCTGTTTTTATTTTCTTAATATCGTTTCGAGTAAGCAATCCGATATTATCTTTTTGAAGATTATCAACTATTTTATTCATCGTTGATATGTTCGTATTGGCGGTTGAGCCTTTCCAGTTTCCATTCTCTAATTTCGATATTATGAAACCTTTGGCACTTTGAGCATTAATGTTTTGAGAGAGTTTACCTGAGCAATTTTCTTTAATATAATTTATGTATTGTGTTGTTGTACTTCTCATATTTTGCACCTCTTTGATGCTGTGAGCTTTATCACTTACTTTGTGACCGTTTTCGCCTTTTATTTTGCTGTTTACTCTTGCTTCTCGTTTGCTTTCTCCAATGCCGTTGGCGTTAGACATCACACGATTTATTATACTGTTACCACTTGCACGCATAGCATTAAACATTTTCAACACCATGCAAAGCGTTTCTAAGTGTTTCAGAAGATATGATAATACTTAGCTTATCTTTCGCATATATAGCGATTTTACGATAGCTATAACCCCTTTTTCTAAGTAATAAGAATTCATCTAAATAGTCTTTGTAAGCTTGTTTATTATTCTGATTGCGTCTAATCTGCTTTGTAACTTTTTGCTCTCTTGTATCTTCTATATTTAAATATTCAGTAAATATTTTTAGTGACTTGTTGGGTCTATTATTTTGTGGTGTTGCATATCTATAAGATAATAATAAAAGCTTGTTAAGCTCTATTTGTATCTCTTCTAAATTATTGCATAGCTCTATATTTTCATTTAAAAGCTTTACACCTGCACGCACTTTTGTTTCTAATTCTTCGACTCTCATTTTTATTTTCTCCGTTAAAGTTTATCTTTTATAAGTCAGAACTAGTTCTGACTTATAAAAGGCAGTCATAAATTTAATCTAAAAGATAACGCAGTAATGGATGCTTACAAAAACGGTTTACTCATTTTTGTAACAAGCTAAAAAACAGCAAGTAAACTACTATAAAATTTTTAGCTCGTTGCACCTGTTGTTAAGACAGATTGATTTTGAAAAAATCATAAACAAAAAAAATAACGGTGCAAGGATGTAAGAAAAAGGTGTCGGACATGGTCAGAGCTTTTTCTTATTTGACTAAAAAAATATAATAAATAGCTTGTAAAAATTGTTTGTATTGGAAGTATTTTGCACCGTTCGTTTTTTCAAACTTTAAAAGTTATGTAAAGTAATATTAGCAAAGCTACAAATCTGCGACATATCAGATTATTTTTAAAAATATTATGGATATTTTGAATATTAGACATATATTGTTTGGCAAATTATTTGTTATATAAATGACAAACATATCAAAAAATAAAAATGCATACTGCTTTTAAGTCCGTTTTCTGGGATGCGAAGCGTTAAGAAGCGATTAGCTTCTTGACGCAAGTTTACTTGTCAATTTTTTAAATAAAAAGAATTTAAGAATTCTTTAAAATAAATGTGATTAATTTTAAAAAATATGAAATAATTCATATATGTACATAAAACATACATGCAAAATTTTTAAAGGAGGTTATTACACATGGTAATAAAAAATCAAACAAAGATAGTTTTAATTACAGAAATGGAATTAAAGAGACAAGCAATGCAAACAGCATTTAGCAACAACACAACGCTTTCAAGCGTCATTAGAAACTTTTTAAATCGCTATATATTAGATACAAAAGAATCTAATAAAAAGGCGTAGGACTGTTCTCATGTACAGTCTAATTGAGCAAGAAAATAATATCAAATATATTATCAACACAAACGAAACAATATTGTATATCTGTGATATTGATGAAATGAAAATTGAAAGTATAGTACGAGAAAAATGGGGTAGTATGAAGATGCGTGTATTGTTCACAAAAAAAGATTCAGAGTCAACTACAAAACAAGAAACATTAGATGAGATAATTAAAAATCGAAATGATTTTATACATAAATGTGAAATAATTTCATCTACTCTGCAAACAAGTGGTCTATTCAGAAGAACATATAATAATTTAGAGCGTCAATATTTTAATCAGTTTTTAGGGAGTAAAGTTTTTTTAGAGTGTTCTGAAAATCAAAAATATAATAATGATGAATCAATTATAGAACTACTTGAAACAGAAGCACCAACTATACATAAGCTCTTAAAAAACCTCTTCCATAATGAGAAAGATGAAGTGATTGAAAATTTTTTAGCGTGGTTAAAAGTAGTATCATTTAAAGACAAAAATCAAGACATCATCTGGAATTTTTTTGGCACGAATGAAGAGGAGCAGGGTCAAGGTGCTGGCAAAGGTGTATTAATTACATTGTTAAATAAAATCTTCTCTGGTCTTGTATCCTCTGTATCTAATACAACTTATCAAAACAATTTCAATTCAAATCTTATGAATAAAAAAGTTATCGTATTTGATGAAGTAGATTATAAATATTTAAAATATGAAAATATCAAAGATATAACAGGTAATCCAGTTTTTAGAGTAGAATTTAAGGGTCGTGAGCCTCTTGAAGCCAAGAATGTTTCAAGTTGGCTGATGTTTTCAAATATGCACACATTGCACAATAAAATCACATCTGACGATAGGAGAACTTTTTTAATAAGACCAAATCCAAAAAACGGAAGTCTTAAAGCGATAATCAATAAAGACTATGACGGAGATTTTAACTATTTCAATTATTTACTACAAGATGAGATAGAAAATTTTATAAATATAATCGCTGTTGCAAATGACAAAGTTAAGTCGCCGTTGGAAATGACAACACAAGCACATAGAGATTATTTTAAACAATCAAAGCAGGTTTCTGTCTTAGATATTAACGAGCTTCACAAAATCCTTGTGAGTCCTAATTTTCAAGAGAAAATATTTGCAATATTTCAAGAGATTGTAAACATAGAACCATCGTACAAAAAAGATGTACTGCTTATCAAAAGAGCCATTAATAATCAGTTCATGAATAGAAGAGTGTTTACGATAATTTTCGATATTTTGAAAGATAATGAATATATTAATTCAAATGTAAAATTAAACAAGCTCTGGGAGCTGTTTAAAGAAAATATCTCTAAATTTGACTATGTTTTTATAAACAATATTAAAATAAACGAAACGAAGAAATGGTCGGTATTTAGGGATAAAACTATGATATATCATAAAGATAAAAGTAATAAAATTTTAACTTCTGTGTGGCGTGAGATGTTTTGTGAAGAAATTTAAAACAAGCCCCCTTGTATTAAATAATTACCCCCGTTATAAAAAAACAAGCCCCCTTATGTGGGGTTTTTACCTACCTATTTAGGTAAACAACCTCCATTATACATTAGATAATTACACATTATAGGGGGTTTAGAGAGTATCACCCTCAAAATTACTAATATAGAATGATTTATATATTACCAATTAATCTTTTCTAATATAATCCCAATATCTCATATATGCATCTTCGACATCTTCATATGT
Source organism: Sulfurimonas sp. (assembly GCA_011391635.1). Classification (GTDB taxonomy): domain Bacteria; phylum Campylobacterota; class Campylobacteria; order Campylobacterales; family Sulfurimonadaceae; genus Sulfurimonas. The sequence continues at coordinate 102,841 of JAABQD010000001.1, forward strand.
AAAAGATAAGTAATGCTTAATTACTCCTCTCTGTTTGTGATTTAAGCAAGTATCAGCCAGCACACTATCAATTTTTAAATCTCTTATCATAATAGTCAATAGAAGACTTCTTAAATCGTGCGGAGATATTCTTTTACCGTTAAAAGTTTCTATGTTAGCTAATTTTAATAGTCTTTGGAATAGCATATCAACTGAACCTTTTTTAAGTGTAGGAAAGATTAATCCACTTTTGATAGTCTTCAGATATGGAATTATTTCATCTGGTATTGGAAATCTATAATCTTCTTTTGTTTTAGTAATAGTTTTCGGAGCGATAAAAATTTTTTTATTTATATAGCAGTCTTCTATTTTTAGTTGTCTTAACTCACCATGTCTATGTGCTGTCATTACGACAAGCATTAAAAAACTTTTAAACTCTTCTTTCTGATTCTTTGCAAGTGCTTCATATTGATAAATTGCTTTGTAAAGTTTTTTTACAATATCAATATTTTTCTCATCGGTTCTGAGTTCTAATCTCTCTTTAATTGGCATTTTGTATGTTTCGATAGAGTCTATAATATTGGTGTGAATGTTACCTTTTTTAATTTCCTCGGTAAAGATTGGTCTTACAATTCTTTTGAATTGATTTTTTGTAGAATTCTCAACATGTGCCATTTCAACATCGTAAAGCTTTCTCAAATCTTCATATATAATCTTAGATAGTCTTTTGTGTCCTATCGTTTTTCTAATGTATCTATTATAAAAATAATCATAACTTTCAACTGTTCTTGGTTTCCAGCTTCTATTTTTTAAATTAACCGCCTTTCTATCGTCGTAAAGGTCATTAAGTGTATCTTTTGTTGATATGAAAGGGTCTTTCCCTTTTGAGATTTCTAACTTTATTTCTTGTAGTTTTTCAAAAGCTTGTTTCTCTGTTTTACATCCAAATAGCTTAGTGAAATTTTTCTCTGGATACCTCTTGCTCAAATATTTAAATTGAACATAAATATTCTTAGAGCCATCGTTCATAGTTTTAGTTTTAATTCCTGCATAAGCCATAATATACTCCTTCTGCAGGAATTATATACTTATGTACCTTTCTATGTACTTTACAATGCAATAAAATGGTTTAAATGGGTTCAAAAAATTTTTACAAATAGGCTTAAAAGCCAGTAAATAGCGGTCTCAATCCACAATATAGGTAAACACAGAAAATATCAAAGCCCATTGCCCCACATATGCATCTTTTTCGCCATAACTAAATCATAATTTTCCAAAATATCTATCTGATTTGCGGCACGAAACTCATTTTGTTCTAGTATCTGTTTTATCTCTTCTATATTCATCAAACCTTTTTTTTCCATAATAATCACATTTGCTGTATTAGCTAATGTCGTGTATGCAGTTTTGAGGAGCAGTGATTTGTTTTGATGGGAGAGAAATATATCTTGCAGAATAACCATATCATGTTCACGTGGAAGAGCGTAGAACGGTTTACTGAAATCTAAATTTTCTTCGTTGTAGAGTGCGGTATTGAGCTTGCCGTCCACTTGTGTTAGGAGCAGTTCAAGTGCTTGACTTATTTCATCTCGCATCGTTGTCACTTGAAGATAGCGATTGCCAGGGAGCGGTTTAAAAAGCTGTAAAAATTGTGTTAAATCTGCCACAAATCCCTGCTTTTTAATACGCCAAATCGTGAAGTTCTTTAAAAAGGTACGCTTCTACAATATCTTCTATGCTTCTTTGTGTGTGAGCCACCAACACCATAAGTCCTAACTCCATAAAAGGCCAAACATGTTCATTGTCACTTATGACAACTACGGCATCACTAAACTTTTCAAAACCTCGTTGTTCATTTGAATGGTGTACTTCGACTAGTTGCCCATTTTCTATCAAGAGTTGCGTCCAGATTTTCACATCTTCTATCTTTACGAGTGATGCTTCTTGTGCATCATCACTATCCATTGGAAGTAAAATATACATGGTTATTTGACCCTTGAGAGGTCAAGTTTAAGAGCTTCATTGTCCATGATATCAATGTCTCTACGAAGTACCGTACTTGCTATTGCTTTTGCATCTTCAAGAGAGTGCATTGTGTATGTTCCGCATTGGTAAATATTGAGTTCAGGGATATCCTTTTGCTCTTTTACATTCAAAATATCTTTCATTGAGGCTTCCCAAGCATCGGCAACCACTTCTTCAGAAGGAGTACCAATCACACTCATATAAAAGCCTGTACGACAGCCCATAGGAGAAATATCTATAATCTCTGTTGTTTTAGAGTTGAGATGATCTCGCATAAACCCTGCAAAAAGGTGTTCCAAAGTATGAATCCCTTCTGAAGATAAAATCTCCTGATTTGGCTTCACAAATCTCAAATCAAAAACGGTAATATCATCGCCTTTTGGAGTTTTCATCCCCTTAGCACGACGCACTGCTGGAGCTGGCATGATTGTATGATCAACAGTAAAAGAGTCTAAGAGTGGCATGTGGAAGTTCCTTTTGATTAATTAGAGTAATTTTATCGTTTTTTGATTTATTTTTATTGAAGTGGAAAAAGTAAAAAAAATCTAAAAAGTTTTAGATTTAGTAAAGATTGTGCCTGAGGAGCAAAAAGGCTAGACTCATAGTCTGCCGTTTGCTCATCTGGTGCAAGATTTGCTGAAGATAAAGCTTTGACTAAACGCGAGCTTCTTCTCGGCGATTGAGCTGTGCCCATTTCGCATCTACTCTCTCCTGCCACTCTTTGATAAGATGCTTGTACTCATCTTTAAAAAGATGTTTAAAACGACCTTGCGCAGCTAAATATTCTTCAACTGGCACAACTGTTTTTGGTCTGTAAGTTATATTTAACTCATGCCCATCAATGATTTCATAGAGAGGAAATACCAATGAATCTGTCGCTAAATCTGCTAAGTGCATCGTATCTTTAGGATCAAATTTCCACTCAGTTGTACATGGAGAAACCGCATTAATAAATACTGGACCATCCACTGAAAAACCGTGTTGAATTTTTTTGACCATATCTTTCCATTTGTTTGGAGCAACTTGAGCAGAATATGGAATGTTATGAGATGCCATAATAGAAACCATATCTTTCTTATTTTTTTTCTCTCCATAACTTCTACGACCTTCTGGCGATGTTGTCGCACTTGAACCGATTGGAGTTGAACTTGAACGCTGTCCACCTGTGTTCGCATATACTTCATTGTCAAGAACAACATGCATGATATTGTGTCCGCGTTCCATACAACCAGAAATCCACTGAAAACCGATGTCGTATGACGCGCCATCACCTGCAAAAGAGACAAATTTAGGATTTCTATCTGGTTGCTTGAGGCGACCTTTTGTTTTAAGTGCTTTGTACATTGATTCAGCACCTGCAACTGCAGTTGAACCATTCTCAAATCCAATATGAATCCAAGAAGCATCCCATGAAGTATAAGGGTAAACCGCTGTACAAACCTCAAGACAACCTGTAGAAGCTGATAAAATCAAATCATCATTTGTAGCATTCAATACTTCACGAACAATGATTGAGTGAGCACAACCTGGACATAAAAGGTTTGCTCCTTCAAAACGGTCAGCTGATGTTGAAAACTCTTTTAAGTTTTTAATATTTTTATTTTCACTCATAGTTTTCTCCTTATAAAAATGATAGTTTCGGTCCACGAACACCGATAAACTGTTGTAATGGAGTTGTTACTTTACCAGCATCAACATTTTTTTGAAGTTCTGTAAAAAGAGAAACTAAGTGTGCTTTCGTTAAATCTCTTCCACCTAAACCATAAACATAACCTGAAAGAAGTGCTTTTGTACCTGTGTTGAACAATGCACCTGCAAGTTCATTAAACAACATACCTGCAGCACCATTTGGAGAAGATCTGTCAAGTGCAGCGATTGCTTTTACACCCTTAAGAGCTTCTGCGATTTCAAAGAATGGGAACGGGCGGATAACGCGAAGTCCAACAACACCAGCTTTAATTCCTTTTGCTCTCATTTCTGTTGCAACTTCTCTTGCAGTCTCAACAGAAGTACCCATACAAACAACACAAACATCTGCATCACTCATATCGTATGACTCAACGATGTTATATTTACGACCACTTAGTTTTTCAAAATCATCAAATGCAGTTTGAATTTTTGGCATAACTTTTGTCATCAAATCATTATGTTGTCTTGCTTTGTGTTCAAAGTGCCAATCTTCTTCAGTTTGTACACCATGTGTCACAGGATGTTCAAAGTCAAGCATATCATTCATCGGTTGATACTCACCAACAAAACCATACGCTTCATCATCTGTAAGTGTATGCACACCCTGAGCAGTATGAGAAGTGATGAAACCATCTTGGTGTACCATACATGGAAGTCTTACATCATGATCTTCTGAAACCTTGAATGCAATGAAGTTTAAATCATACGCATCTTGTGGGCAGTATGCATCAAGTTGAATCCAACCACTGTCACGACCCAAATACATATCAGAGTGGTCACCATTTACATTCAGCGGAGCAGCCAAAGCACGGTTTACAACATTTAAAACGATTGGTAAACGCATACCAGAAGCTTGATAAAGTGTCTCAACCATAAGTGCGTACCCTTGAGAAGAAGTTGCAGTTGCAACACGCCCTCCAGCCGCAGCCGCACCAATACATCCTGACATCGCTGCATGTTCAGACTCAACCATTACGAATTCGCCCTCAATATAGCCATCTGCCAAAAATTTTGCATAGCCTTCAACAATAGGAGTCGATGGAGTAATAGGATACGCCGCAACAACATCTACTTGTGACTGTCTGAGTGCTTGAGCTGCTGCACGATTTCCATCCCAAACTTCTATCTTTTGTAATTCCATTTTATCAAATGCCATTATTTTTTCTCCTCATTTTTAGCAGGCCACGCAGCCAACTCTGTTTCTTCATCTGCTTTTTCAGGGAACATCATAAGTGATTTTGGATTTGTAGGACAAACCTCAACACAGATACCACACCCTTTACAGTGATCCATATCTATACCTATCATCTTTTTATCTCTTGAAATAATCGAAATATCTGGACAATATACCCAGCAAAATTGACAATCAATACAAAAGTCTTTATTAAACACTGGCTTGATAATTCTCCAATCTGCAACACTTGCTACAAATGAGCTATTTTGTGAATATGCACGATTTTCTTGAAGTGTTCCTGCGATGTCATCTATCTTGCCCTCGAATGTACGAAGCATAGCTCCGATTTCAAATTCATCCCATCCTTTGTTTGCCATCATCAGCTCCTTATTTCACTTCATCAAAAGCGCGTTGAATTGCAAGCATATTTGCATCAATAATCTTTTGAGGTAATTTTCCAAGAATTCTTTTCATACTCTCTTTAAAAAATTCTATATCATACATCTCTGAAACTCTCATAAATGCACCAAGCATAGGTGTATTTGGAATTGCACGACCAATTGTCTCTTGTGCAATTTTAATACAATCTACTGTGTAAACTTTTTTACCCGCAAGTCTTGGTTGAGAAGCAACTAACTCTTCTGTACTCATGTGAGTCGTAATAATATAAATAGTATTTTCTTTATGATTAATAGTTACATCTGAGGTAAAAACAAGTGCCGGATCAATTACAAATACAAAATCTGGTTCCATATATTTTTCGTGATTCATAATCACCTTATCATCTACACGGTTATATGCTGTCATTGCAGCTCCGCGTTTTGCTGACCCATAAAATGCAAATGCTTGCACATGCTTACCAGTTGTAGAAATAACATCTGCTAAACCTTTAGCACCAGTTACAGCGCCTTGTCCAGCACGACTATGCCATCTAATTTCTAGCATAAATTCTCCTTCGATTTTTTCAAGAATATTAAAGAGTCTCTTTTAGATTCCAGTTTACTCTATATTTTAGGTAACTTGCTCTTAAAAATAGCTTGAAACATGACATCTCTGCTTAGTAAGATTCTTAGTGTGATTTTTTTCTACCTTTTAGGTGCAATACCGCTTCAAGAGCATCTTCAAAAATGATATCTGTAAACTTTTCTATCACTTCTCGCGAGTCATATCCACTTAGCACACCAATAGAGTTCACTCCAGCATTTTTTGCAGCAATCAAATCAAGTTTTGTATCGCCTATCATCCAAATCTCTTTTCCATCCATATCAAGAGCTTCAATAGCTTTTAAAATCGGTTCGGCATGTGGCTTTGGATTTTGCACATTTTCTCTGCCTATAAGTACCTCAAATCGCTCCATCAACTCAAAATACTCCATCAAAATCTTAGAATATTCCGCTGTTTTAGTCGTAACTATCCCCAAAGTTGCAAACTGACTTGCTTCATGTATAGCCTCTCTCGCATTCTCAAGCAAAAATGTTTTAGCTGTTGAGATGATGCGATAATGCTCTTTATAGGTTGCAACAAAATCCCATACTCTCTCTTTTTCTACGCCCAAACTCTCAAACATCACATCAAGTGGATATCCAATCAAAGCCTTGATAGTTTCATCACTTGGCTGAGCAAATGTATGAACTTCAAAAGCATGATGAAAACTCTCTAAAATCGCCTCTGTTGAATCTATAAGTGTTCCATCTAAATCAAAAAGTATTATCATCTTATTTCGTCTTTCTCCCATAATATATAATTGTGCCAAATACCACTAAGGCTTGGTTTTACATTTTTTATCTTTTTATCGACCGTTGTGATAGAAGTCGGAATATACAAAAAAAGATAAGGATTATCATCTACGATAATTTTAAACATCTCTCTCCACATGCCGGAAAGTTTTTCTCTATCGACGATGCTTTGAGACTCTTCTATCATTTTGTTTATCAGCGGATTTTTATATCCTGTGAGATTAAATCCCCCCTTTTTATCGCTATCACTATGCCAAAACATGTAAGGATCAGGTGTAGGAGAGAGTCCCCAGCCTAGCAAAACTGTTTCAAAATTTCTTGGAAATACAACCATATTTAAAAAAGCTTGCCACTCCATAACTTTGAGTGTGACAACAACTCCTGCTTGTTTAAGCTGATTTTGAAGTATCTCTGCCGCGTAGGGTCGAATAGGAGTGGAGTTGGATGTAGCAATCTCAAAAGTAAAAGGATTTTTTTCATCATATCCTGCCTCTTTGAGAAGTTTTTTTGCTTCTTGTATGTTTTGTGTAGGTGCTTTTACCTCTGGATTATAGGCATTTGTACGAGGTAAAAAAGGACCCGTACAAACTTTTGCATGTTTAAAAAAGAGAATTTCCACCAACTCATCTCGGTTGATTGCCAAAGAGAGTGCTTCTCTAATTTTTGGATTTTTAAACTTTTCCAAGCGTAAATTGAATCCCAAATAGGTGTAAGAATAACTTATCTCTTCATAAATATTTGTATTTGCAACAAAGTTTGCATCGAGTTGTCTCTCAAACTGCATCGGCTCAATAGTTCCAATATCCAAAGCTCTTGATTTGAGCATCAAAAAGCGTGTCATTGGGTCGGCTATGACATGAAAAGAGATTCTCTCAATCTTTGGTTTTCCCTCAAAATAGTTCTCATTCGCTACCAAAATAATGTTTTTGGAGTGTTCGAGCTGATGGAGTTTGTACGCACCTGTTCCGATTGGATTTGTGTTAAAAGAGGAGTTCATCATATTTTTTTCATCTTTTAAAATATGCTGTGGCAAAATCCCCATCATCCAAGTCTCTAAAGCTTTGAAATAGGGTTCTTTATACTTCACTCTCACGCTCAAATCATCCAAAGCTTCAACGCTCTGAACAAACCGAAAATTGGCACTATAAGGGGAAACAACTTGAGGAGACATGAGAGTTTCATAAGTAAATACAACATCTTTGGCACTCACATTTTTTCCATCATGCCACTTGGCATGTGGATTCAGTTTAAAGAGAAGCGTTGTATTGTCTTCATAATAAAACTCTGTTGCTAAATCGCCTACAATTGTAGAGGAATCCTTATCATATTTGACAAGTCCATTAAAGAGAAATCCCGCTATTTCGGACGAACTAGAGTCCGTCGCCAAAAGGGGATTAAGCCTTGAGGGATTTGTAGAAGTTGCTAAATGAAGTGTAGAAGCATAGAGATGAAGAGATAGAAACAAAAATAGAAAATATCTCATACAATCTCTACTATTTTAAGAGTTTATCATTGAGTTTCAAAGCACCATCGATGAAGCTAAAATCATAAATGAAACTTTTTGCATCCTCTTTTGCATACTCTTTTGTCAATGCCATCGCTGGATACTGCTCAAGTAACATCGTAAAAAATGGTTTTGAGAGTTGAAGCTTTGTTGTCACATTAAAATTGCCAAGAACCAACATCGGAGCAGTTTTTATTTTTGTCTCTAAATTGCTATCTTCTTTGACCACTATATTGGATTTTAGGCTTAAGCCTTCCAAATCTTCTGTGCCATTCACTACTATTTTTTCAACAGACAAATCTTTGACATCCAGTGTCATTCCTTTGGATAAGAGCTTCACAGCACTCTCTTGGAGCTTCTCTTGCACTGTGATTGAGTTATCAGATTTGAGTTTTGCTACTAGCTGTCGTGTCTCTTCAAGAGAGTCTTTATCGGCATTATGCAGAGCAATTTCATAATTGAAATTTGAAGCATTGACATCTAGCTCATTGGAGTGTATCGTCATAGATTTCATCGAACTTTTTGCACCAAGTTCAGCTTTGATGCCCTGCATATTGGAAGATACACTCGCTACCATACCTGAAGCATTCACTTCCACACTATCAGCTTGCTCATTTTGCATAGTTTTTATCAACAACTCTATTTTTTCAAGTTTTGCATTGGAGAGATAGGTCGTTTGTGACTCAAACTGAGCATCTGTACTTAAATTTTGTAAAGTAAAATAAAAAGTATCTTGTTCATCTGCAACTTTTAAGAGCATACTCTTCACACTACTTACAAATTTCGTTGGAGCAAGAAATGCACCATTGCCACTGTAAGTAGCTCCCAAGAGATGCAAAGTGACTTTTGCACCATTTTTTGTACTTTGTTCCTCTTGAATATCTTTGATAGAACCACTAAAATCCTTACTTGCTATGTCATAGTTTGCATGGAGTGTAAGCCCACCATTTTGTAAAAAAGTTTTTATATATTCATTCAGCTGTGCATCTCTGTTTTGCATATCGCTCATCACTCTATCGGAGAGTTGAAGCAGAGATATATCCATAGAAAGAGCCTTAGAAATTGGTATATTGCTATATTCCAAATCCACACCGACCAAAGCCCCTTCAAGCATCACATGTGTGTAAGCAGGGAGTTTTTCACTCGCATATTGGTTGAGATATTCGACAAGTTTATTTGCATCTTTAAGGACAAAAGCGTAATGTTTTTTTGTCTCAAAATAGCTTGATTTTGTTTGTGTATCTATCACTTCAACGCCATTTGTTTTTAAAAGTTCTATATTTTCATTAAGAATATTTTCTATAAGTTTGTTTCCAATAATAGGAAGAAGAATTAAAATAACAACAATGAGAAGAAGTAATAAGAGGATTTTTTTCATAAGGAAACCTTTTTTGAATTGAAGGGGTATTATATAGAAATAAATTTAAAGGAGTGCTATTTTGTGAGAAAGAAAAAATCTTACCAATGCCAAAAGGCATCGATAAAAAAAGCGAAAATGGAGATTAACGCTTAGAGAATTGGCGAGAACGACGAGCTTTTCTTTTACCTGGCTTTTTACGTTCAACAGTTCTTGAATCACGAGTCATCATACCTTCAGGTTTTAAAATTGCTTTTAATTCTGGGTTGAATTTTACTAATGCACGAGAAATACCGTGACGAAGAGCGTCTGCTTGACCACCAAAACCACCACCAGTAGTAGTAGCAACGATGTTTACAGAAGCATCTTGTTTTGTTAAAGCTAAAGGTTGTTTAACACGAAGCTTTTTAGCCTCTAGTCCACCTAACCAAGCATCCAAAGAAAGACCATTGATAGTCATTTCACCATTTCCTGCAGTCAACCATACTTTTGCTATTGAAGCTTTACGACGACCTGTTGCGTATACTTTTGCCATATGTCAATCCTTACTTAGCAAGTTGTGCAGTGTGAGGATGTTCAGCACCTGCATATATTTTTAATTTTTTAAGCATTTTTACACCGAGTTTTGTTTTAGGAAGCATACCACGAGTAGCCAATCTATATAGCTTCTCAGGATTTTTTGCTAAAAGCTCAGTCATTTTGATACTTTTTGTACTTCCGAAATATCCAGAGTATGAAAAGTATTCTTTGTTTGCGATTTTGCCAAGACCGTTAAATTTTGCTTTAGAAGCATTAACGATAACAACGAAGTCACCACAATCAATATTTGGAGTCCAGCAAACTTTGTTTTTACCACGAAGAATAGTAGCTACTTCAGTGATAATACGACCAAAAGTTTTACCCTCAGCATCAATCAAAACCCATTTTTGATCAATTTGTTCAGAAGTTGCAATTTTTGTAAATTTCATTCTTGAACCTTTTTTAGTAAATTTATTAACAAACGGGCGAACCGCTTATTTAGTGGCGAAAGTATAGCGACAAAAACTTATAAATAACTTAATTTATGGTTTATTTAAGGTTTACAGTGTGCTTCTCTTCCTTTTTATTACATATAAAAAGAGCAAAACAAACAGCAGTAATCCGCCAACAACCTCAAAAAAATGTTCCACTCCAAAGTAACTCACAAAAGGATGAAAAACAATCGGTGAACTAAACTGCCCAAGAAAAAGTGCACTTGTGAGATAGCTTGACGATTTTACTCTTTTTGTGTGGTGGGCATGGCTGAGCATCCACGCTGTGATATTTGTCATAAGAATCCCACCACCAAAACCCATAATCGGCGATGTCAAAAAGAAAAGATAAACATTTTGCACCAGACCAATCAAAATAAATCCACATGCCACAATTGCCATGCCTATCATGTAGATAGTTTTAAAATCAAACCGCTTTTTTAGAAAAACAAAACTCATAGCACCCAAAGCGTTAAAGACAAATGCCATGGAGATAATCTCTCCCGCGAGCGTGCCACTTGCATGAAAAACATTGATAATCAAAAACGGCATTTGTGTAGGCAGAATGTAAAAAATCATCATCAGTAAAAAAGCCAAACCGTAGATGGGGAAAAGATTATGGATGACCTCTGTCTCTTGCTCTAAAACGCTCTCTTTGTGAACCAAAAATTTTGCCACAAAGATGATTATCAAAAATCCCACGAGATAGATTCCAAAAGGGTATCTCCAACTGATGTCCGACAAAAAACCGCCGCCAACAAGAAAAAAGACTCCACCAAGTGCCATAAAAGCACTCTGCAAACCCATAAATTTATGTCTGGCTTCCTCTTTGAAATAGTCTCCGATAAGCGAAGTAGAGACTATCATCAAAACCGCAATGGCAATTCCAAAGAAAAATCTTGAAGCTAAGATTTCATAAATGCTCTCCAAATAAAGCCCTGCACTTCCAAAGACAGAAAAAAAGAAAAGAGCCACCATCGCAGAACTTTTTTTGCCAAACCGACTCACAAGATGCCCTAAAAACGGTGCAAGAAGAGCTATCGCCAAAGAGGGAAGTGTAATCATAAGTCTCGATAAAAACTCGATATTTTCCTCGCCACTAAATACAGAACTAAGGTGTGGCAAAGTCGTCACAATCGCAACATTAGACATCATGGTCATCATGGACATAAGAAGGAGCGTGAATTTTGTTGTGTTGGTTATTTGAAGCATTTTATTTTATCCTCTTAATTGAATTGCGAACGCAGTGCGTTATCCCTCTTCCCACACTTGATAACTTTTCTCTTGATGATGTGCTTTTTTATAAAAAGCGAGTTGGTCTAAAATGGTTGTTGCATTCTCTTTTTTAAGTAGTTCAAGAAGTTGTTTTGCGATGTATTGTTTAAAAGATTGCATAGTTTTTTGTAAATCATCACCCGAAAGTACCATATGCAAATGATTTTCTAAAATCACATAAGCGTAGAGTTTTAAGTTATCTTTTTCTTGTAAAAATTTCAGACAATCTACAATGATTTGAACACTTTCTTGTCGTGTAAAAAGTGGCAACCAATGAAGTATTGTGCAAGTTACAAAATGTGAATGTGCCGATTCATAAATTTTATATCTGCTTCTTCCCATGGGGTTATTGTAGTTTAGTTTGGCTTAAGGGGAAGAGTTGGAGTATGCATTCCACCTCTGGAGAGGTGGAACGAGAAATTCTATTATTCTTAAGACAACTCAGCCAATAAATTTTTTCTTGCTTCTGGTGAGAGTTTTTTTAACGCTGATTTAATTTCATCAGCATCTTTCTCATCTTTTGCAACATTTAAATCTTTAAGTTCTTTCTCTTTTGCATCCTTATTGGCTCTTAGTATTGCTTCAAGTACAGTGATGGCTGAGAGTACATCAGGAAAGTTCTCGTACTCTTTTTTAAGAGTAGATAATGTTTCTGGTAAATTAGGTACCTTAGATTGAATAGAATCAATGTCATTTGGCTTACTCACTGTCAGTGGTGGTTGCCCTGTCCACTCTCTAAAGTCTTTTCTGAAAGTCTTGTTTATTTTTAAACAAGCTTCCTCTTCATCCATACCATCCTTAATTAGGTTAATAACCTTATCAACATTACCAACTTGAATAGCTTTTTCATCTTCATCCTTAGTAGTAATATAAATCTCATAACCTTTATAATCAATCATAATAGTATCTCCATCTGTCTATAATGGAGTTATTGTACCGTAAAATAACAATTATTATATATTATAGTTATTTATGGAGATCAAATCACTACCATCTTTACGAGTTGCTCTTATAGATAGTCGTTAGCACTGGTAATCCTACGCAATAGTTTTCTCGTTCCACCTCGAGATTGGGATTTCCACATGCCACTTGGTGTATCATTCGTAACAAAAAATTTAAAAAAATGAACACTCTCAACCTAAAAAATTAGGTACAATAACCATCAATGTAAGGAAATTTCGATGACTGCTTCTACTTTTTTGCTCCCTGACTACCTCAAACGCATCAGCTACAACGGGAATGTCCAAAATGATTTAAAAACATTAACTGCACTTATGAGTCTACAACTCCAATCAGTTGCGTTTGAAAATACCGAAGTTCAAGCGGGGCGGATTCCCTCTCTTATCACAGAAGATATTTATGAAAAAATTGTTACGCACAAACGCGGTGGGTACTGCTACGAGGTAAACGGTCTGTTTGCCATGGCACTCACTGCAATCGGGTTTGAGTGGTATTTTGCAGGTGCACGACCGATGTTTTACCCTACTCGCCGTCCTAAAACACATATGGTTGTCATAGTCGTTATTGATGGAAAAAGCTATCTTTGTGACACAGGATTTGGTGGATATGGGATTCGAGAGCCTTTGGAAGTTGTGGAGATAGATGCGACGGAGCAAAATGGGGATGCATTTAGGTTGAAATTACACGATGGCGAATATGTTCTCAGCTCTTTTGTAAATAATGAGTGGGCACCGCAATACGGTTTTGCTCTCATTTCTCAAGAGTGGATTGAGTTTAGCCTTGCGAACCATTTTAACGCCACCCATCCCGAGACAATATTCACCACAAAAAAGTTAGCCGTCATGCAAACACCCTCAGGGCGAAAAATCCTCGTGGACAATACGCTCAAAATCATCGAAAAAGGTGTTCTCACGGTGAGTGAAGTTGATTATAACTCAGCGGCAGTGGAACTTTTTGGGTTATGCGTAGAGTAAGACGCAAACCCAAGTGAAAAAATACCTTTTGGCATCAAACGAACTCTAAATTTGTACTATTTTTATTTCATCTTCTAAGAGATAACAGATATACCCACGCACCTCATCTTTTGTAATCTCTTCGACTGCTTTTACATAGTAATTCACTTGCTTTATGTGGTGGCTTGAGTAGGCAAATGAACTTTTGTAATCAATTACATTCCAAAATATTTCTGAGAAAAGAGAGCTTTTTTCTTGTTTTTCACCTTTGACCAATAAATCTATATATCTCAAATTGTTTTTATAGCGTATCGCTTTTTCTCTGTAACACTCGCCATCTATGAGAAGCTTAAACTCCCCAGAATCCAAAAGCATAGAAACTCTTTTTGTGATATCTTCTATCTCTTGATCTTCTAAAATCGTTCCATATTTGTTACGCATCATATTCTTGGCATGTGGAATATTAGAGAGTTGAAATTCGCCCAACATCTCAAGCATATAGTGCATTGCAAGACCAAAGTTGATGGATTTTAAATCCTCTTCTACACTCTCTTCTAGTGCCAAGATATCGCTCTGTGTGCCATAGTAGAGGGGTTTATACTCGAGTGGTTTGAAGTTATCTTGGCATGTGGAAATGTGTGTTTTATTTCCACATGTGCCCGAGCGAAGCGACAAATACCCTTGGGGTGCCAGTATGCCACTCGTTCCACATGCCAAGTCAAGAGTTTCAAACTCCGATTTTTTCGCTTTTGCAATCACGATAAGATTTTCTCTTGCTCTTGTAAATGCGACATAGAGGGCGTTAAGACTATCTTCTTGAGCCAATGTTTCCTCTTTTTGGAGTGCATTTGCATAATCACTATCGAGTGCATCTCTGCCACTTGTTCTCAAATAGAGATTTTGAAGCCTGATGCCATCATACTCATAAATGATTGCATCTCTTGAAGAGGGTGGATTTTTGAGTCTATCGAGGACGATGACATGCTCATACTCAAGCCCTTTGGATTTGTGAATCGTCAAAACCCGTACACCTCGCACATCCGAGGCTGCAGCGGATATATCGAGCCTCTCATACTCAAAAAGGAGAGCTTCGACATCCGCATATTTGCTAAGTGCACTCAAAAAACGAATCAAATGAAAATCATCGCTAAAAAGCCCATAACACTCCATCGCTTTTTTGACAATATCTACAAGTTTGGTTTGCGTAAAATCGACCTTTTTTATCTCTTGCAACTTCTGATTTATCAGTGCAAAAAAGTTGTGTCTGTAAATCTCTGCTCCAAAATAGAGATACTTCAAATATTCTAGTATAGCTTTGACACTTTTTTGGTTGATGAGTTTTGTTGTTGTTTCGGTGACGACTTCGATATGCTCCTCTTGGAGTCTCTCTTTTATCGCTTCGCCATCACCATTTGTAGCACATAAAATAGCTATTTCGTTGATATCAGCCCCCAAAGAGAGGAGTCGTTTGACTTGCGTTATCGCCTCCTCGAGTAGCTCGTCATTTTGGATGACTTCGACATAACCGCCCTGTGCGTCGGCTCTTACTTTTTGAGGCTGGTAATTTTTGATTTTGTTTTTAAAAACAGTGTTGACAAACTCAATAATCTCTTTTTGAGAGCGGTAATTTGTCAAAAGTGGCTCGACATGGGTGTTGCACTCTTGTGCAACTTCTCCAAATAAGGCACTCACGCCACCACGAAATCTGTAAATAGACTGCTTCACATCGCCCACAAAAAAGAAGCTTCCCTCATCAAAAATACCTTTACCTGAAACTATCTCCTCGATAAGCGGTTTTAAAATCTCATACTGTAAAATACTCGTATCTTGAAACTCATCGAGCAACATGTGTTCAATCTGAGCATCCAGCCGAAAGTACAAAAATTCGCTATCCAAGCGCTCTTTGAGAAGATAATGCACAAGCACCGTCACATCATTAAAACTGAGTTCGCTATCATCTGTGTAGAGTGCTTTTTTGGATTTGACATAGATTGCCACAAGTTCGCTTAGTGCGTAAAAAAAATTCTGCTCTTTAGCTTGATGGTACTTTTTTATCGCCTCTTTTATCGCCCGTAAATGGATATCCATCTCGGGCGTAAAACATTTTGAAAAGGTGCTGTAATTGAGCGAATCTCGTCCAAGCCAATTTTTAGCCAGAAGTGCCTCAAAATCCTCTGCATAAACTCCACTTTTCGCCGTTGCAGAGGCTTTGTCACAATTTTCTACTACATTTCTGAGTGCTTCCAAACTATCCATCGCCTCATTTTCGTAGTGCCAAAACTCTTGCTTCGTAAATTTGAGATGGCTCAGCTCATTTTGTTTGATATAAAATGCATCCAATAGAGCAAAGATATCTGTAAGCCTCTTTTTGGATTGAAGCGAGAGTGTGATAAGCGTCTCTTTTTTCCCCGCTACACTCACTTCTTTGAGAAATCTTGAGAGAAGTTTGAGTTCATGTTGCGAACTCATGGTTGAGAAATCAGGCATCAACGAGGCATAAAGAGAGAACTTACGCAAAATTTGTGTAAAAAATTTATCGATGGTCATGATTTTTGTATTTGCATTTAAAAACGCATCTAAAATCTTTTGACGGTTTTGGAGCAACTCCTCTTTGGACAAACCAGTTACTTGGACTATCTCATCGAGTTCGCCACGATTTTCAAGCTCTTCGAGGGTGAGAACGATTCGCTCTTGCATCTCGTATGCTGCTTTGTTTGTAAAAGTTAGTGCCAAAATCTTTGAGGGCATCGCCCCTTTGTAGAGCAGACTCAGATACCGAACAACAAGCATAAAAGTCTTCCCACTTCCTGCACTTGCTTCGTAAGCTAGATTTTTTATAAACATCATCTCTCTTTAAATCTTTTACTTTTATAGGAGCCACATCATAACAAAATTTGTTCCCAAATGTAAAAAATGCTATACTTTTTTCAAAAAACTCTCGCAAGGTTCGACATGAAAAAAATCACGCAAATCTCTCTTCTTCTTGCACTTCTCGTCACTTTCTCAGGCTGTTTCAACAATGAACCTCCAAAATGTTCGGATGAGGGTGTCAAACAGACACTCAAAGATTTATATACAAGATGGACAGACCCTAATAGTAAAGAGAAGTTGCTCGTGTCAGCACTCTTGCCCCAAACAATCTCTGAAATCTCCTCTTTTCGCAGTGTCTCGTACGATAAGGAAACAAAATTGCGTTCGTGCAAAGCAAGTGCCAAATTCCAAAATGGGAGCGAAGCTGCAATAGAGTACACAGTCCAAACCAATGAAGAGGATAGTTCACAATACTATGTCGAACTCAGTGCCGACTTTTTGCAAAGCTTAATCATGAACTCTGCAATGAGTAAATTTACCAATACTCAAAAAGATGAACCGACACCAGAAGCTGAGATAAAGAACGAAAAAGCGTTGCCAATGGTGCCGGAACTAGATGGAAATGTTAAGTGGTTCAATGAAGAAAATAAACAACCAAATTGAGTAGTTTTTAGGCTCTGTTGCAAAGCATTGTGTATTCACAAAATAGACAGTTTTTCAACTCTTCACACTTGTCAAACTCATGTGTTTCATGTGCCGAGATATCTTTGATGTTTGATTCTAGCACTGCGAGTTTCTCTTTCAAAAATGGCTCTTCGACTATTTTGGACTCTTTTAAATCGTAATATCCACATGCCAAAACATTCCCTTGCGTCTGAGCCAACAAATAATAAAACTCCAACTGAAAGTCAGTAGCTTCTGTAAAATTTTTGGCTGTGTAAATCGGGTAATTGCCTGTTTTGTAATCAAGAACAAATAGCTCATCGCCTCTTTTGTCGATTCTATCAATTACGCCATTGAGAGTAACTCCAGCAAATTCGCATGTTAAAGGTTCTTCACGCATTTCCACATGCCAAGACTCTTTAAATCTCTCTACTTCATTTACACAAAACTCATCCATTCTTCTTTTTTGCAGACTGATGAGATATTTGTCGAGTTCACTCTTTCCACATGCCAAGTCAAGCTCTTTGTGCAAATCTTTTTTGAGTTCCTCTGCATTTGTGTAGCTATTTTTTTTATTATAAAGCTCTTTGAGTGCGGTGTGAACGGCTGTTCCTATCTCCCACTCCTCGGGCATATCTTTTGGGATGGTATGTGAAAAGAGATTTTGTATATATTTGTAATAAAATTTTCGTCGGCATGTCAAAAATGTTTTTAATTTAGTCGCTGAGAGTTGATTTTCTCTAAAATTATAAACTCCTACAATCTTCTCATCACTCTTGGCATGTGGAACATTTTTGGTAAAAAGTATATTTGCGTACTCCATCTCGGCATGTGGATTCTCTTCTTTGATTTGAAGCTGTTTCAAAAACCTTGAAGCACTGCTTTCGCTCGATTTTACATAGGAGATTGCTACCTCTTTGGAGCGGTTGATGAGCATTTGATAGTAATGCTTTTGGAGATTTTCTCTATCTTGCATAGTCGGAAGCGAAGCTATTTCTCTAATATTTGTGTTCAAAAACATATCTTTATCACTTCGTTTTGGCACATTTGAATCGCTAAAGTCTACAACTATTACAGCATCAAACTCCACGCCCCTCGTCTCTAACACACCCATAACAGTAATTTTTCCACCTCGTACATCATCGAGCGTTCTCTCACTGAGGCGTTGCATAAAAACCAAAATGAGTGATTTCACACTCATCTCTTGCATGTGTGGCAAAATTGTTTTGAATTTGTAAATCTCCTCTTCAAAGATTTTGAGTTCAATCTTGGAGGTGATACTCTCTTTGTAGTGGTTTAAAAACTCTATAAAGTCTATCTCTGAAACTTTTTTGTAGTACAAGCCAACGAGTTGCGTATAAAACTCATCGCCTACTCTCTGGACTCTTGATTGATTTTCGCAGGAGTCTTGTTCGATGAGTTGGCATGTGGAACTTAGTTTTTCGTATGTTTTTGTCTGCGTATAGGGGATACCCATTGCGAAGTTTAAATTGGATTTCTCATCAAATACTTTAAGAAGGTGTGCCATATTTTCATCTGGCAAAACTACAGCGACTTTTTCTGCTTCAAACCCTTTTTTTATAAAGTCATACACTTTTTTCTTGATGTATGCAATCTGCAAAAGAGGCTCACTGAAAGATTCACAACTAATTTTTTTATTTTTTTCTATCTCTGTTTTTTCAAGGATTGTTTTTGTGTTGAGAGAAAATCTGTATCTATGATTTTTTTCTAACTCTATGCCGATTTCTGAAAATTTACTCTGCATTTTTGTATTGAAAGCTGTTGTATTGAGTATCAATTGCACACTGCAAAACTCGCAACACTTCATAAGAAGTTCTAGCTCGAAATTGGTCATATGCCCTTCGATGTGTACTTCTATGTCACTATGAAGTTTTGCAAATTCTGCATTAAATGTATAAAGTTTTGGTAAAAAAATTCTGTCTAATATTTTTCGTTCACTACAAAGTGCTTCATATCGTTTGTATAACTCTTGTAAAATCGTGATATGCTCTTCATACTCAGCATAAATATCGGAACTATGAAGCTTCGAGATATCATACATCTCAGCACTTAGTTCTTCGTAAAACTTAAAGATATAGCTGGAGTTTTTCGTAAAAGTAAAAAAGTTTCTCTGAATTTGAAGTGTATCAAATGCTTTAAAGTCAGACGCTTCAAGAAGAAGTAAAACCCTGCTATCTTCATCTGCGATTTTAAAATCTTTGACGACACAAAGCTTAGTAATAAAATCTGACATAGTAATAAAGTTTGGTAAAAAGAGCGTAGATTCTTCGATACGAAGTTGTTCATGCCTAATCGCACGAGCAGAGGAGAGAACGATTGTAGCTTGGTTCATAACTTATTTTAGCATGTGGAATTTCCACATGCCATCTCTAAGTACAAGAGTATGTTTTGTGCTCATAAATATTAATATTCAGTAGCTTTTTTAACTCTGGTGTCGGTTTTAACATTGTAATATCTTTGTATCATACCAACGCTCACTTGTGCCATAATATCCCATCGACCCTCTTTTTCAAGTTTGATAGTTTCAAAAGTATATACGCCATCTTTAAATGTAGGATTGTTTAGCTCTTTGTCAAGTGCATGACTATCAGGGCGTGTTATCATGACTTTGATTTTAGCATTTTCAACTCTATTTCCACTCAAATCACTTACTTTGTATTTGATTATCGTATTTTCTTGAGTTAATGTATCTGTTACATACTCAATTTTGTACTTTTTATCAAATTCAATTTGAGCTTCTATCAACTCATTCGCATTTGCATCAGCATCATGGTAACCCATCATATAAGTATCACTCTTTTCAACTGGAGCTTTACTTGCTATTACGACTGTTGCAACGCTCGCTCCAAAAATCATGAAAATAGAAATAGCTATCGCATAGGGCCAAATGTTTGTATTATTTTTCTTCAATGTCTAGCCTTTTTTTATACAGTTTTCTTTTTATAAGCATGACTATACCATAAACTATAAAACCATAAAATACTATTTTTATGAATAGCATCATATTTCTATTGGAATTACCTGCTGCATTATCCAAGACTACACTTTTACTTGCTGCAATTTGCTCAGCGATATCTGTATAGCCATTAAACATTGCACCAGAATATTTACCAAGTGTTTCACCATCTTTAGCTTTTCCAGCGAGAAGTGGTACAATCGTTCCACCTGAATCTGTAACCATCTCTTTAAAACTATCAAAACCATGATTGTAAAAAAGAGCCATTATAAAAGCTTGTACTGAAGATGCTACGGGACTTAAAACTTGTCTTTTATCAAAATACTCATACAAAGAAGTATCATTTGCTAATATATCTATTTTTGAATCTAATTCCGAGAATGTAAGCAATATTGTAGGTTCATTCAAATCTTTTAGTAGTTCTGTTTCATATTCAACAATGTTTTTATTATCTGGTAATTTCTTAAGCATTATTAATCTTAAAGCTATACCTGTCTTACTATGTAATTCAGCTCCAAGTTTTTCTACGTCTGCATTAAATTTAGGATTAAAAATCAACTCGTCTTTGTACAAAAACTCTGCTGATAATGTTGTTTGAAAAATGATTGTGAGGATGAGGGCCGCAAGCCCTCTCGAAAATTTCAAAGAAATCTTCCTAACCGATATAAAGGTGATTAGGTGTTAACACCACAAAGAGAGTATATGCGGCCATAATTACTAGACCTAATGTGATTAATTTATCCATTATTTACTCCCTACATTCACTAAATGATTAGCATTTTCTGTGCTAAACATCTTGATTGATTGTTCATCTTTAATATCATAATAATTAGCTGCATTTGCATTTTGCACACCAAGACCTAGCACTGTAAGTACAGCTAGGATTGAAAGCAATAATACAGTTGCAATTAACATACCTGTAATACCATCAAGAGCAAAAACACTTCTATTTTCATTCATGCTAATCTCCTTATTTACTTAAGTTAGTGATATATGCACCAACAGCTTCTTTTTGTTTAGCGTTGAGTCTATCAAACTTAGGCATTTCACCGATTGCACCTTTTTTACCATGAGTAAGAACATTTGCAACAAGTGTTGGATTGAATGTTGCTATACTAGGAGCAACTGAATCCATACCTTTACCATCTGCACCATGACAAGCAGCACAAACATTAGCAAATACATCAGCACCTGCACCTTTCATGCCATTAGCAACGAATGTAGAAACAGCATCAATTTCAGCATCAGTAATTGCAGCACCAGTAGCACCATTTACAAGACCATTACGATCTGGCATTGGCATTTCCATACCCAATAACTTATTGTTTGAACCATTTATAACAACATGTTTAACAGATTTAGCTTCAACTCTTTTGTTAAGATTTGCCGCTTTTCCATCAATACCATCAGCATTAATACCATGGCACACTTTACATTCTGCTAAGAAAACCGATTCACCCATTTCTACCAATTTATCACCAGTAATTGACGCGTACTGTGTTTCAAATTTTGTATTATGAGCTGCACTATCTTCATTGTACTCACCTATTTGTGAATAGGCATTCACTGGATAACCCATTACAAAATACCACATACCCCATACGATAAGTGCGAAGAACAAAATTGCCCAACCCATTGGTAAATCATTTAAATACTCACCGATACCATCCCACTTCTCATCAGCTAACTGACCATCAGCAGTATCTGTTTGCATTTGACGAACATACTTGGTTACTACAAAAACTGTAATAATAACGAGTGCAACTGCACCTGCTACTGCAAGCATATTGACGATATCACCGTTTAAACCACCCTCTGAACCGCTCACAGACATGTAAGTGAACAGTAACATTAGAGCAGTAAAGATAATTCCCCCAAGATAAAGCTTATTCATATATCTCTCCTATTTCTCTTTATCATCAGATATCGGCGACACTGGGGCATCACCGAGATCATCATGTAGTGCCATATTACTGAATTTTTCATAATCATGACCACCTACTTTCTTGTCCGTGCTATATAAATGATATATATAACTATAAAGTGCAATCACTAAAAATACAACAAGTGCGAAGTAACCATAAGCTTGAAGTTCTGCAATATTCACTACAAACCTCTACTATTTAAGACTGTTCATATATGCAATTAATGCTACTATTTCTGGGATTTCACCCTTAGCAACAGCATCTTTTACATCTTGGTCTTTCATATTTGCAGCGATAACTTTTGCTTCAGCCAAAGCCAACTCATTTGCTTCTGCAATACTTGCTCCCATTTTAACAACTTTAGTTGACCCATCTTTCATAGGAACTTCTTTGTTATAAGGAACTGAGAAAAACTGAGCAACAGTTAGCTGTTCTGCATATGCAGTTTCAACATCCGCTTTATTTGTGAACATCCATTTGTACGCAGGCATAATTGAACCTGGAACAACACTCGCTGGATTTTTCATGTGATTTTCATGCCAGTCAGTAGTTCTATAATTACCAACTCTCATTAAATCTGGACCAGTTCTTTTTGAACCCCAAAGGAATGGTCTATCATAAGCATATTCACCACTTAAAGAGTAGTGACCATAACGGTCAGTTTCTGATTTAAACGGACGAACAAGTTGTGAGTGACAAGCATTACAACTATTTTTAATATAAACATGACGACCCGTTAACTCTAGTGTAGAGTATGGAGTTGTACCGATTACAGGACGAGAAGCTTGTGCAAAGTTTGGAAGAATTTCTACTAAACCTGCGAAAGCAATCGTTACAAATATACCTACCGCAAAAAAGAACGGATGTTTTTCTAACCAATGAAACATATTATATCCTTTCTATTAAGCGCCCATAGGCGAAGCATTTTGGAGCTCAGACTCTTCAACAGGACGAGCAGACATAGTTTTATAAATGTTATAAGCAAACATCAAGAAACCAACTAGGTATAATAATCCACCAACACCACGAATAGTGTAATATGGGTGTAAAACTGTAACTGTATCGATAAATGAGTAAGCTAAGTTACCAAATTCATCGTGTGCACGCCACATCATACCTTGAGTAATTCCAGCTATCCACATAGAAGTGAAGTATAAAACAACACCTAATGTTTGAATCCAGAATTGAGTTACCATTAATGATTTTGAATAAATCTCTCTTTTAAACACACGAGGTGCCATATGGTAAAGTGCAGCCATAATCATAAATCCAACCCAACCAAGAGTTCCATCATGTACGTGACCAACAATCCAGTCAGTAAAGTGAGCAATAGCATTAACTGATTTAATCGCTTGAATAGGACCTTCTAATGTTGAGAACATGTAAAAAGTAGAACCAAGAACCATAAATTTAATCAATGGAGATGCTGCAACTTGTTGCCACTCACCCTTCATTGTAAGAAGCATATTAATTGCAGAACCCCATGATGGTAAAATAAGGATTACAGAGAAAACTGACCCCATAGTTTGCATCCAATCTGGAACAGTTGAATATAATAAGTGGTGTCCACCAGCCCATAAGTAAACAAACATTAATCCCCAGAAAGAGAGAAGTGATAATTTATATGAATAGATTGCTTGACCAGATTCCTTTGGTAAGAAGTAGTAAATCATAGCAACAATAGGCACTGTAAAACCAAATGCAACTGCATTATGTCCATACCACCACTCAACAAGAGCATCATTAGTACCAGCATACATAGAAACTGAATGCCACCAATTACCAAAACCAGATTCACCAGCAGCATTTGCTCCCAACATTGTAGGGATTTCCATATTGTTGAATAGATAAAGCATAGCTATACCTAAGAAAGAAGCGATGTAATACCAAACTGAAATGTATAATGACTTCTCACGGCGAATACCAATAAGACCAAATATACTTACACCAAATAAAACCCAAACAACAACGATAGCAATATCTATCGGCCATTCAAATTCAGCATACTCTTTTGAAGTAGTAATACCTAAAAATAGTGAAGCAACTACAGCCACAACACCAACTAAATAAAGTGCAAAGTGTAATTTACCAATGAACATCAAAAATTTTGATTCTGCCATTGATACCTTCAATACACGCTGACCAACATAATACCAAGTAGCCCAAATACCACTTAATGTAAAACCAAATATTACTGCATCTGTATGCAGTGGACGAAGACGACTGTAGTTAGTATATTCAGCTAGACCTTCACCTAGAACAAGATTAAGTTCTGGAAATGCAAGTTGAAACGCTAATATTACACCGATGAGCATACCAACAATTCCCAATGCAACTGTTGTGAACATAAACATCTTAGCAACCGTGTAGTCGTACTCTAATGGACGATTCTCCATATATAGCCTCCTTAAAGATTCAAAGCAATTATGCCTAATTAATCGAAGATAAATTAATTAGACTAATTAACCTTGTATAATATCAATACAATTGTTTAAGTAATCTTAATTTTTCGTGGATTCACTGCAAATTTGAATATTTATTATTTTTTTGTTTACTTTTGGATTTTTATATTCATTTAAGTATGTAGTTTTGAAGAAATTCAAGGCAAAAACACCTTGAATTATGTAAAGAGGTGACTTTATCTTTTAATTAAAGTCAAAAATTCATTAAAAATATATCGGCTCTCTTTAGGTCCAGGACTAGATTCTGGGTGGTGTTGTACTGAAAAAATAGGTGCATTATTGTACTTAAGACCTTCAATCGTATTATCAAAAAGATTTACATGGGTTACTTCTGCTATTTCAATAATATTTTCAGGAACATTGTAATTATGGTTTTGTGCCGTTATCTCTACAAATCCTGTTTTAATATTTTTTACAGGATGATTTCCACCATGATGTCCAAACTTTAATTTAAATGTATCATAACCATGAGAAATAGAAAGAAGTTGATGCCCCAAACAAATTCCGAACATTGGTATTTTCGCTGCTATAAGTTTCTTAATTTGTTCTTGCTCTTTTTTAAGTACAAGAGGATCACCCGGTCCGTTCGATAAGAACACACCATCAAGCTCTTTGTTTTTATATTTTGCAATCAACTCATCCGCTTGGAAATCATTAGGAATAACTTCTACGCCCATTTTTGCTTGTACTAACTCATTTAAAATATTTCTTTTTACCCCAAAATCAATTACTGCTATATTTGCTTCGGCATGTGGAGCAGTTTCATACTCAAATGCATCATTTGCGTATGTGCCCGAAGTATGTTTATACGCTTGTTTTGTACTCACTTGTTCAATATAATTGACATCTTCAATTCTTGGTGCATTTTCTAAAATCTTTTTGAGCTCAGCTTTATCACTAGTTGTTGTAGAAGCTACCATCATCATAGCTCCCTCTTTGCGAATCATTTTCGTTAAAAATCTCGTATCTATATCACAAATACCTAAAATATTATATTGAATTAGAAACTCTTTTAAAGAGCCTTCTGCTCGAAAGTTAGAGTATCTTTCTTGATATTTTCTAACTATCATTCCCTTTGCATGGGCTTTACTGCTCTCCATATCTTGTGCATTCACACCAACATTACCTATTTCTGGCATGGTAAATGTTACAAACTGTCCTGCATACGAAGGGTCTGACATAATCTCTTGGTAGCCACTCAAAGAGGTATTAAAGACTATCTCGCCAACACTCGTACCCTCTGCTCCAAAACTTTTTGCTTCTAAAAAAGTACCATTCTCCAGATATATCCAGATTTTACTCATTATTCCATACCTCTTTTCATTAATTCTTCTCTATATAATTTTTCATGTAAAATTTCAAACTCATCCGTTCCAGGAATATATTTTTTCTTATAAGTTCTTATTTTATCCATAACAATATCTTCTATCTTCGAGCTATCTGCTATAAAAGATGTAATTGCATTATAAATAATATTTTTAATTCTATTTTCTGTTACTTCAAAATGAATTAAATCTTCTTCATATAACTCATCCAATATTTTGTGCGATATGTCAGAATATCTCTCTTCATAATTGAGAATAACGCCAAATTCAGGTGCTAATTTCTTTTTTATCATAAAAAATAGTTGTCTCTCATCCACTAGCATAAAGTCTATCTCTTCTTCATTTTCTTCACAAATTGTGTGTACTTTCTCCTCAAGAGCCAACTCTCGTTTTACACTATCTGTCAAGATTTTTTCTGCTTCATGAGCTATCGCTTCAAGACCTTTAGTCATAGTCACTGTGCCACTAAGATTTAAGTCTATTGCAATTTTGTTAGATATGTGAGGTATAGTTTTTAGTGATATTTTCATGAATAGACCCTGCTTAAAATTAAATTGAGATATTTTACAATAACTAAAGTAAAGATATGATTAGAGCAAAAAGAGAGAAAATTATTTATTAAGAGATGCTGTTATTTCTGACGCTTTTTTTGCATCCATTTTTGTCAAAATTTCACCTACTGTTTTAGGCTGTAGAGAGTGCAAAATACTCACAGATTCATTTATATCCATACTCGATAAGATAGCGGCGGCGGCAGATGCTTTCATTTTTGAAAATGTTTGTGTTATATTATTCATTTTAGTATCTTTTATCTGTTTCAAAACATCTTCATTTTTACTCAGCATTGTTTTAACAGATTCTTCTTTTTGAGCAATGTCTGCCAATTTTTTATCAACACCCTCTTCTTTTTGTGTTATTTGCGTTTCTCGTTTTTTCAAAAGTTCTTCAGTAGCTACCTTAAGAGCATCAAGAGCTTGTTTTTGCTCATCTATTCTCTCTAATTCAACCAAAAGTTCACTTTTTCTCTCTTTAAATATTTCAGTACACTCAAATAATTTTTCACTTGTCTCTAACGATAATAAAGAAGATAAAGTTACCATAACCAATAGTATTATTCTCATACCTGCACCTTTAATTATGACTTTTTCTGGCATGTGTCATAAGAGCGACCTCGTCCAAGTTTTTTGCTTCTTCAATTTTTCTTTTTTTAAGTATTTTTTTTATCTCTTCAAGCTCTAAATATTTAAATTTTTCATGCTCAATCATATCAGATTTAAGCTGTTCTTTTGCAAGAGCTACCTGTTGCTTAGAAAACTCAAGCCATTGATGATTGTTCTCGATAATCTCTCTTTGTGAGTGTAAAAGTGTTCTATTGGCTATCATCGCAGAGATACTACCCCGCGTTGGAGCATCTATCTCTTCTAAAGATTTATAGGAGAGTTCAAGTGCAATTGTCGCACTATTTAAATCTGCATTTGCTCTTTGAACAACCCGTTCACTCTTATCCATAGCACTTTTTTTTAAAGTTACAAGAGAGCTAAAACGAGTTTTCATTTCCACATGCCAACTATAATATTATTGTATCGTCTCTCTCTGGAGATGTAGATATGATACCTACTTTGGTTTTTGTAATTTCCTCAATCGCCAGAATATACTCTCTCGCCTCTTTTGGAAGTTCTTCAAGTGTTCTTGCACCAACAGATTTATCCCAACCTTTAAATGATTTATAAATCGGTTTTACATCTTCTAAATTCGCAGGCATATAATCTATCTCTGTACCATCAAGCTCATACGCTACACATACTTTTACTTCCGAAAATCCATCCAAAACATCCAGTTTCATAAGTGCGAGTTCGTCACAACCATTGAGACGACTTGCATATTTTGTAGCAATAGCATCGAACCAGCCACAGCGTCTTGCTCTTCCTGTAGTCGTTCCAAATTCATGTCCTTGTTTGCCCAATCTTTTTCCATCTTCGCCTAAATCTTCACTTGGAAAAGGTCCATTCCCAACGCGTGTACAGTATGCTTTTACAATACCTGTTACTTTTCCAATATCTTTTGGATTGATGCCAAGACCAGCACATGCACCAGCACTTACAGTTGCACTTGAAGTGACATATGGGTAAGTTCCATGGTCGATGTCAAGCATTGTCCCTTGAGCACCTTCTAAAAGAATTTTTTTGTTTGCGTCAAGGGCATTCCAAACCATTTGTGTCGTATCTGTAATAAATGGAGCAAGTTTGGCTTTATACTCTTGTAGCTCTGCTAAAAGTTCCTCTTGTTTGGGTGTTTGTATTTCAAAAACATCAAAGATTGCTCTATTTTGCTCAAAATACTCTAAAATAGAAGCACAAAGTTTTGTAGGGTTTAAAAGTTCACCCACTCTAAATCCAACACGATTAATTTTATCTGAATATGCAGGTCCGATTCCTTTTCCTGTTGTACCAATGGCTTTATCGCCTTTGAGTCTCTCTCTTGCTTGATCTATCAAAGAGTGATAAGGAAGGTTCAGATGTGCTTTGTCTGAGATAAAAAGACGACCCTCTAAACCCTCAAATTGAACCATCTCTTTTATGATAGACTCAGGTGAAAGAACAACACCATTACCTACTACATTGATAGCTTTAGGATTGAGGACGCCCGATGGGATAAGATGAAGAGCATATCGCACACCATCCACCCAAATAGTATGTCCAGCATTATGACCGCCTTGACTTCTACAAACCATGTCATACTCTTTTGCGAGTCTATCTACAATTTTACCTTTTCCCTCATCGCCCCACTGGATGCCTACAATCAAATCTGCTTTCATATTTTCCTCTTTAAATCTATTATTTAGTAAGTGCTTCGCACAGCGTATCTGTATAGATTGCAAATCCCACAGAAGTTAACTCTTCATTTTTGTATCTTCCACCGCGGGCATACACTTCATTTTTATGTATAACTCTGCAAAACAGCTCATCATAGTAAAGCATCTCAGCATAATATATTGGTGCTAAAACACTATTTTTACATGACATTTTAGAACATAAATCTCTCATTTTTTGAAGCTCTACCTTTATGGCATGTGGAGCTATTTCTAAGAGTTCATCTACTTGTTCCACATGCTGAAGGTAAACAAGTTTTTCTAACCATTTTACATTTAAATTCAGAAGTTTTTCTATATTGATATGGCGAAAATCATCAAGTGTAAGCTTTTCAAACATCTCTGACACTATTTGTGGAATTCTCATATTAGATATTTGCAACAAAGGCTGAAGTTCAAGTTTGTCAAAAATACTCACTGCTAACTTCATCACGGAAGCAAGATTTGCTTCACCCATATATTCTACACCTACTTGATACTGCTCTATCGAAGGATAACGAAAAACTGGTTGTATATAGAACCACTTTTTATGCTCTGTGTTGCGTCCTAATCTTTTTTCAATAATTCTTACAACATCAATTGTTGAATCTGCTCTTAGGCTCATATTATTATTCTTCGCATCACTGAGTCGAATGAGCTCTTTTTCATCAGCAATACTGAGATGTTGATGATAAGAAAACACAGGTGTCACTATCTCTTCAAAGCCATTCAAATAGAGTATTTCACTCGCGATTTGCTCTATTTTTCTCTTA
This sequence comes from Sulfurimonas sp., assembly GCA_011391635.1. Classification (GTDB taxonomy): domain Bacteria; phylum Campylobacterota; class Campylobacteria; order Campylobacterales; family Sulfurimonadaceae; genus Sulfurimonas. The sequence goes on from JAABQD010000001.1 coordinate 132,287, forward strand.
ACTTTTGCTGACTCTCCAAAATAAAGCTTAGAGCCATTTGGTATCTCATGCTCTAAAATCATTGTTATACCAACCCTATTTTTCAAAAATTATTTGATTAAAAACTCTGTTCGCACTTCCATCATATGCTCTACGACCAAGCTTACTAAGTACCAATTCAATAGAATTTACAACCCACGCCATTTCATAGATAGGAATCAATCCCATCTGATTAATACGAAAAATTTTACCCTCTAAGTGGTCTTGCCCACCTGCTACATTAACGCTAAACTCATTTTTAAGTATTTTTCGTATCGCTGAAGCATCAATATCAGCAATTGTAGTCATAGATTTCGCAGGAGTTGTTGGATAAACATAGAGTCCTATCGCTTCAAGTGAAGCTTGTACCGCTTCAGCTCTTAATGCTGTATCTTTGTATAATTTTTCTAAGCCACCAGATTTTTCTATACTCTCAAAAATCTCCAACAAGCCTATAATAAGTGTCGTTGCTGCAGTCCAAGCTGTTGTATTTTTTCTTTGTGATTTAATCTCTGTTGCTAAGTTAAAGTAGTACCCTTTTCCCTTACCTATCTTATCCAAAGCTTTTAAACTTAATCCCATCATCGAAAGTCCTGGAGGGAGCATAAATGCTTTTTGACTTCCAGCCAAAATTGCATCGATATTTGTCACATCTATCTTTTCTACACCAATTGCTGTAATGCCATCAGCGATTACCATGATATTAGGATTCATCTCTTTAACAGCTTTTGCAATCTCTTCAACTGGATGACGAAGTCCACCTGCTGATTCACTTATTTGCACAGCGATAGCATCAATATCACTATTATTTTTAATAGCTTCAATTACTTCATTTACGCTTACTGCTGTGTCCCACTCATTTTTGATTTCAACATTTTTGAGACCATTCGCAAGTGCAATTTTTCCAAATCGCTCACCAAATTTTCCTGAGTTTACATTCAAAAGTGTGTTATGACAAAGATTGATAACTGCTGCTTCCATAGCACCTGTTCCACTCGAAGAGAGCATAACGACTTCATCAGTATTAAAGATTTTAAAAAGATGCTCTCTTGTTTTTTCAAAAATTGCTTCAAATTCTGGTGTGCGATGGTGCATCGTCTCATCAGACATTGCATTACGGACATTTTGTGGTACTGGAGTTGGACCAGGAGTAAAAAGTAACATTGGATTGTTCCTAAAAATTAATATATTTCAAAACCTCGCATTATATCCAAAAAGTTGATTACTTGAGAGGTTTTTTTCCGATTTGCTAATTGAAAAGGGTTAGAAAGTTTGCAATATATGCTTCGCTAAAGCAAGTGCTTTTGCCCTATGTGAGAGTTTTTGTTTACTATTTTCATCTAGCTCTCCTAAGGTTTTATCATACCCTAAAGGGATAAACATAGGGTCATATCCAAAGCCTCCATCTCCAATACTTTGAGCGAGCGCCGTACCATACATCCAGCCATGAACGCTGTACTCATTTGTGCTTGTAACAATAGCTATCGCGGCTGTATAGTATGCAGGAGAAGAGTCTACATTTTTAGCTTTGATAGCATCAATCAGTTTATGTAAATTCTCTTTATCCGTTGCATTTTCACCTGCATATCTTGCACTATAAAGTCCTGGTGCACCACCAAGTATATCTACACTGATGCCACTATCATCAGCAATGACAATCACATTTTTATCTCCAAGTGCTTGAAACACAGCTCTCGCCTTAATAAGAGCATTCTCTTTGAAAGTATTTCCATTTTCAACTATCTCAAACTCTTCTATCAATGCACTATATGGAACAACCTCATACTCTTTGCAAAGAGCTTGAATCTCTTTGACTTTTCCTTTATTGGATGTTGCTAAAACTAATTTCAAACTGATTTCCTTATGTTTATCTTTAAACATTTCTATTGATAGCTCAAAAAGCTTTTGTATAAGCCTCTTTGGAATATAATCGCGACATTATATACTAAAACCGAGGGTAACTCATGTTTAAAAAAGTCTTTCCGCTCTCTGCAATTCTCTCTCTTAGATTTTTAGGTCTGTTTTTAGTTTTACCAGTTATATCTGTTTACGCAATGGAACTTCAAGGTGCAACACCTTTTTTAGTTGGTGTAGTTGTTGGAGGATATGCTCTAACACAAACAATCTTTCAAGTTCCCTTTGGAACAATGAGTGATAAAATAGGAAGAAAGCCTACTCTTTTACTAGGTCTTATTATCTTTTTCATAGGTTCTATAGTTTGTGCTTATTCAACAGATATCTATACGCTTATGATTGGAAGATTTCTTCAAGGTGCTGGTGCAATCGGGGCAGTTATTACTGCAATGATTTCAGATCTAGTTGAAGAAGAAAATCGAGGAAAAGCTATGGCTATCATGGGAGCTACTATTGCTATCAGTTTTGCACTTGGCATGGGAGCAGGTCCTGTTTTAGGTGCAAAATATGGAATTAGCACCCTTTTTCTCATTACTGCTGGATTAGCAATTTTTGCAATAGCTCTTCTCTTTACCAAAGTCCCTACACCTCCTAGAATCAGACATATCTACCATGATAAATCAAAAACAAGTGATATTCTTAAAGATTCAAATCTTTTAAATATGATTATCATCAATGGTATGCAAAAAGGTTTAATGACCGTAGCTTTCGTACTCATTCCTATTATTTTAACAAACGATGAGTTTCAATGGCATAAATCTGATCTTTATATGGCATACCTTCCTGCTATGGTATTAGGACTTATAGCTATGGGACCTGCTGCCGTTTTTGGAGAAAAAAAGAATAAACCAAAAGAGATATTCTTAATTTCTATTGTTCTTTTTATCGGTTCATTTTTAATTATGGGACTTACCCATTCCAGCACAGTATTCATTATAGGCGTTGTCATGTTTTTCGTTGCATTCAATATGATGGAACCACTCGTACAATCTATGATTAGTAAATTTGCAAAAGTACATCAAAAAGGAGCTGCCCTAGGTATCTCCAATTCAGTTTCTTACTTTACTACCTTTTTAGGTGGTACTCTTGCTGGTCTCTTTTTAGATATTAGCAATAGAGAAACTATCGGGATTACCATCGCGATTATCGCAACTCTATGGTTTTTATGGACATTAAAACTACAAAATCCTACAAAATATTCACATCTCTTTATGCCTCAAGAGAGTGTGGATATGGATAAATTAGAAAATTTAGAACATGAACACATCGCTGAATGGTATATAAATGAGACAGAGAATCTTGTAATCGTGAAGTATGTGGCTCAAAGTATGGAAGAAGAAGATTTAAAAGCCATTATTGCTAAATAAACTTTCCACATGCCAAGAGTGGCATGTGGAAATAAAGAAACAGACTATTTACTTGGAAGAACAAGCATATTGTAGTAGCGACCCTCAAAACGAGGTGTTTTATCCATTACTCCAACATCCTCAATCATAGCCCAAACTCTCAAAAGTACATCTTTAGCAGCATCAGGATTTGCCATTTCACGCCCTTTCAAAAAGACGCGAAATCGCACATGTTTCCCTTCAGCCAAAAATTCTCTTGCATGTTTCACTTTATAATTAACATCATTCTCAGCAATTTTAACAGAGAGTTTAATCTCTTTAATATCCACTTTCGTCTGATTTTTTCTCTGTTCTTTCTGTTTTTTCTCTTCTTGATATCTATATTTACCGTAATCCATTATCTTAGCAACAGGTGGCTTAGCATCAGGAGCTATTAGAACTAGGTCTAGTCCAAGTTCATTAGCTTTTGCCATAGCTTCATCCGTAGAAACAATCCCTAAAGATTCAGCTCCATCGATATTACATCGCACCTCAGATACACGGATATCATCATTCATTATGACACGGTCAGTTTTTTTACTCAAAAATTTACCTCATTTATTTTAGTTTGTATAAGCGATAAAAACTCTTTTTCGCTTAGGTTGTATTGTTCTCTTGTGCGACGATCCCTGATTGCTACAGTTCTGGCTGCAATCTCTTCATCACCTATCACAACTATCATCGGAACACGCGTTTTTTCGGCTGTTCTGATTCTTTTATTTAAAGAGTCATTTTTCGCGAATATTTCACTATCAGCACCAATGTCGATAAGTTTATCTGATAATTCCTTAGCATACTCTTTATGCGTATCTGCAACAGGAACAATTGCAACTTGTGTAGGAGCAATAAACATAGGAAATTCACCAGCATAATGCTCTGTCAAAATACCGATAAATCTCTCAAATGAGCCAAGAATCGCTCTATGAATCATTACTGGCTGAATTTTATCGTTATTTTCGCCATTATATTGTAGCTCAAATCTCTCAGGTAGATTAAAATCTAGCTGAATCGTTCCACACTGCCATTCACGGCCAATAGCATCTGTAATTTTTATATCTATTTTTGGACCATAAAAAGCGCCGCCACCCTCATCTATCTCAAAAGGAAGGTTATTTTTGTTCATCGCATTTTTCAGTGCCTGAGTTGAAATTTCCCAAACTTCATCGCTTCCAACCGCTTTTGCAGGTTTTGTGGAAATCATCATCTTGTAGTTAAACTCAAATGTGCTCATGATTTTATCGACAAAATCAACAACTTCTATAATCTGCTCTTCAATTTGATCTGAAGTACAAAAAATATGTGCATCATCTTGTGTAAACTCACGCACACGGAAAAGCCCATGAAGTGCACCCGTCATCTCATGACGGTGAACAACGCCATACTCAAAATACTTGAGTGGTAAATCACGGTAGGAGTGCAACTCCTCTTCATACACTTTTATATGTCCAACACAGTTCATAGGTTTTACACCAAATTCAAGCTCATCTATGTTTGTGAAATACATATTTTCGCCATAATTTTGGTAATGACCCGATGTTTTCCACAAATCACTTCGAAGCATCTCAGGTCCACGAACAGGCTCATAACCGCGTTTACGGTGCGCTTTAAACAAAAGTGACTCAAGTCTTGCACGAAGACGCCCACCAGCAGGAAGCCAAATAGGAAAACCCGCACCAACTTCTTCACGGAAAGTAAAGAGTTTCATCTCATTTCCAAGTTTACGGTGGTCGCGTTTTTCCGCTTCAGCAATCATGTCCAGATGCTCTTTTAAAGCCTCTTTATCCGCAAAAGCAATCCCATAAATACGAGTTAAAACCTCATTTTTAGAATCACCGCCAAGATACGCACCCGCTATTTTCATAAGTTTAAAGTAACGAATAAGTCCTATATTTGGTAAATGTGGACCACGGCAGAGGTCTTCAAACTCACCTTGTTTATAAATAGAAACGCTATCGCCTTGAATTCTCTCCATGACAGCAAGTTTCAGGTGGTCATTTTTAAACTTCTCTTTTGCTTCATCTATAGAAATATTGTATTTTTCAATTTCGTATTTCTTTTTAGCGAAGGAAAGCATCTCTTTTTCAATATTTTTTAAATCACCTTCACCTATCTCATGTGAAGTTTTAAAATCATAGTAAAAACCCTCTTTGACAGTTGGTCCTACATAAAATTCTGCATCTTTGTAGAGTGATTTGATAGCTTGAGCCATCAAGTGAGCTGTAGAGTGACGAAGCACCTCTAAAGAGTCAGGAGAGTTATCAAGGAGAATCTGTTCACCTTCAAACCCTAACTCTTTTGCAGTTTGTAAATCAATAATTTCACCATTATGTTTTATCGCTATTGCATTCAAAATTTATAATCCTATCTATTTATTCTGGGCATAATGCCCGATTTTTACTTTAAAATGTTTGAAACACTTTTTTGCATTGGCATGTGGAACTCATTTTTGGAAGTTCCACATGCCAAAATATTTTATAATTCAGTTTTTAAAACCGCCCCATTTGAAGCGTTGGATACAAGAAGTGAATATCTTTTAAGCCATTTAGATTGAACCTCATTTTTATGTGGTTTCCAAGCTTCTCTTCTTAAGGCAATCACATCTTCACTCACATTTAATTGTAATAAATGCGTATCTACATCAAGTTCTATTTCATCACCATCTTCTATTAAAGCAATAAGACCACCCTCCGCAGCTTCAGGGGAAATATGTCCAATACTCGCTCCACGCGTAGCACCAGAGAAACGACCATCTGTGATAAGTGCAACACTCTCACCAAGCCCCATCCCCATAATAAGGGAGGTTGGAGCTAGCATCTCCTGCATACCTGGTCCACCTTTTGGACCTTCATAGCGAATAACTACAACATCTCCTGCTTTAACTTTATGTGACATAATTCCAGCTAGAGCTTGTTGTTGCGAGTTAAAACAAACTGCCTTGCCTTTAAACTGTCTCATATTTCCTGTAATACCAGCCGTTTTGACAACTGCACCTTCTGTAGCAAGATTTCCAAAAAGAATTGATAAGCCACCTACTTTTGAATAAGCATTTTCATTTGTATGGATAACAGTTTCATCCAAAATTTTTGCATCGGCTATTCTCTCACCAATTGTTTCACCTGTTACAGTTAAATTATCTAAATGAAGTATGCCACCACGACGGCTTACCTCTTTCATAACTGCATTAACGCCACCTGCACGATTGATGTCATCCATATGAACTGTTGAAAGTGAAGGAGAAATTTTTGCGATATGTGCTACATTATGAGCAATATTATTTATTTTTTCAATCGGAAAATCAACTCCTGCCTCTTTTGCAATTGCCAACATGTGTAAAACAGTATTGGAGCTTCCACCCATTGCCATGTCAACAACAAAAGCATTATGTACAGCTTTTTCATTCAGTACATTGCGTAAATTGTATTTAGCATCATCTGCTTTTGCCATCTCAACAACTCTCACAGCTGCTTTTTTAACTAATTCTATTCTTGCAGGTGTCATTGCCAAAATCGTTCCATTTCCAGGAAGAGCAATCCCCATAGCTTCACACAAAGTATTCATAGAATTCGCGGTGAACATGCCTGAACAGCTTCCACCACTTGGACACGCTTCACACTCTATCTCATAGAGTTCTGCATCACTCATTTTGCCCTCAGCATGTTGCCCAACAGCCTCAAATGCAGTCGCTAAATCTATCGGGGTACCATCTTTTTTATGTCCAGCTGGCATCGGTCCGCCTGAGACAAATACAGTAGGAACATTTACGCGTAATGCACCCATTATCATCCCTGGAACAATCTTGTCACAATTAGGGATACAAATCATTGCATCGAGTTTATGTGCATTCATCACAGTTTCAATAGAATCTGCAATAATCTCACGAGATGGAAGTGAATAGAGCATACCATCATGCCCCATCGCAATTCCATCATCTACACCAATGGTATTAAAAACAAAAGGTACTCCACCTGCTTCTCGAATAGCTTCTTTTACGATTTCTCCATACTCATGCAAGAAAAAATGTCCAGGAATAATATCTATGTAACTATTTGCAATTCCGATAAATGGTTTATCAAAATCCTCATCTTTTAAGCCCGTAGCTCTTAAAAGTGAACGGTGAGGAGCTTTGTCAAACCCTTTTTTAATAGTATCGCTTCGCATAAAAATCCTTCTACTCTATATTATTAATGCGATTATATCATTTTTTTACAATTTTATACGAAAAACTCTTTACAAACGAAAATAAAGTGGCTATAATTCCGCTCACTTAAAAATTAAGTGCGTAAAATTGCGGGAATAGCTCAGTGGTAGAGCACAACCTTGCCAAGGTTGGGGTCGCGAGTTCGAACCTCGTTTCCCGCTCCATTTAAAATTATAAATTGTTGAAAAGACACCCAATGCCCGGGTGGCGAAATCGGTAGACGCAGGGGACTTAAAATCCCCCGGTAGTAATGCTGTGCCGGTTCGAGTCCGGCCTCGGGCACCATTGGTAAATGATTGACTGGTGCCATCGCCAAGTGGTAAGGCCGCAGCCTGCAAAGCTGCTATCCCCAGTTCAAATCTGGGTGGCACCTCCAATTTTATAATTACTTTTTCAATACAAATCGTGGATCTTTGGCAGAGTTGGTCTAATGCACCGGTCTTGAAAACCGGCGAGGGTTATACCTCCCAGAGTTCGAATCTCTGAGGGTCCACCACTTTCTTCTTTTAAACACAGCAAAATAATTATAATCAATAACAAAAGATAGCACTATTTCGTATGATAATCATAATTTTACAAATATATAAAAATCTTTTTCATACATATTACAAGGAAATATCTTGAATCAAAGCCCCTACTTAGAATTAGGTTTAATAAACTGTTTACGAGTTGATAGACACACACCACATGGCATTTTTCTTATGGCTCTTGATGGAAATGATGTTCTTCTACCTCAAGCGTATGTCACAGAAGCAATGCTTGAAAATGATTTACTTGAAGTTTTCTTATATACTGATTCTGAAGATAGATTAATCGCTACAACTTTAAAGCCACATGCCAAGCTTAATGAATTTGCACTTTTTGAAGTTGTCGATGTTGCACCTTTTGGAGCATTTGTAAATTGGGGGCTTTTAAAAGATTTACTTGTTCCAAATATGTTTCAAAAAACACCCTTCAAAGTAGGAGAAAAACGATTTCTTAAAGTAGTCTATGATGAAAAAACACATAGGCTTGTAGGGACGGAAAAATTAGGAGATTTTTTTGACAAAAGAGTAAGAGGTCTCTCTCCAAACAAAGAGGTAAAAATAATTATTCTTGCAAAAACTCCTCTTGGCTTCAAATGTTTAGTTGAAGATAAATATGAGGGTCTTATTTACCATAACGAAATCTTTCAGCATATAGAAATTGGCGATATAACAACTGCATTTGTAAAAACGATAAGAAAAGATGGCAATATTGACCTAAGCATAAGAAAAGCTGGAACAACATCTGGTGCTACTATTGGAGATATAATTCTAGAATTATTGAAAAAAAACAGTGGTATTATGCCCTACAACTATAAAAGTGATCCAGAGCTTATTAAAAATATTTTTGGCATGAGCAAAAAAGAGTTCAAACGCTCTTTGACTGCTTTACAAGATAGTAAAAAAATAGAAGTGAAGGATACTGGAATCTATCTAAAGGTTTAGAAATGGCTAAAAAGAAAAAAAGTATAGAACTTTCAGAAAAAAATATAGAATTTACAATAGAAAAAATTTCGTATAAAGTCATTCGTTTTTACCCATCAGCTATGACACTTGATGTTATGGTTTCTAATGAAAATGGAGTAAAGATAGGTGTGCAAACTATTCCTTTTGCTCATGCTACAAAAGATGTAAAAAAGCTGATAAAGCCTAACTAAGAAGTTTTGTAGAAAAATTCCAGCGAATGCTGGAATAACGAAGTATAATCTTTATGAATGAGGTAAAAGACCATACAAGGAGAATCGTAGTGACATTGTATTTGTAATTTGTTACAAAAGTGTTAACGAAGTTGTATTAATTTTTGGATAACATACAAAACAAATACTAAGCTCAACTACTAGGTGTACAATGAAAGAAAAATTCTCAAAAGATTATCCTAAATTTCAAGCAAAAATTGCTAACTTTGTTCTTATGCAAAATTTTACTTCAAGATATGAAGAGTATGAAAATCTTTTTAATCAAATGGCCTCCATAGCACCAGAAGATATGAAAGAATATATACAAAAATCCCCAACTTTTTTGGTCGCAAGAAATAAAAGCTTAGCTCTTATGGAGCGCATAGTTGAGCTTCATCGCTCGTTAAAGGAGATTTTTGAGTTGTCTGAGTTAGAATTAGGCATCAAGTATAACTATAATTTAGATAAAATAGACAAAGAAATTGCTGATATATTAAAAGAATCTGCGTTTCTACTGCATAAATATGAAGAGGTCTCCCAAGAGGGAAGAAGAGCTATTGAATTAGCAAATAATCCATTTTCATCTCAAACATTACAAGGAATTTAAATGAAAACATACAGTTCACTAGAAGAAGTAAGACACGATATAGATTTACTTGATACAAAGCTTGTAGATATAATAGCTGAGAGAATGCAACTCATACGCCAAGTCGCAAAATTTAAGAATAGTGTTGAAGAGGTAAAAGCAGAAGATAGAATTGAATTTATTATGCAAAAAGCTCGTCATCAAGCAATAGAACTTGGTCTCTCTCCAAATTTGATATCAGAATTGTTTACTATTATGATAAATGAAATGGTTGAAACAGAAATTTCAGAATTTAGGAATACGCAAACTTTTTAATTATAAAAAGAGGTGTTTTCCTCTTTTTACTTGTATCTATAAGTGATTCGTCCCTTATCAAGACTGTAAGGTGTTAGTTCTAGTTTAACACGGTCACCTGGAAGTATTTTTATGTAATGCATACGCATTTTTCCTGCAATATGACACAAAATAATATGTCCATTCTCTAATTCAACACGAAATGTTGCGTTTGGCAAAGCCTCTATAATCTTGCCATCAACTTCGATAACATCCGATTTAGCCATTATATATTCCTTACTTCTCTATGCAAGAGATAAAATTTCAGCTTTACCGTTGATAACTGCAACAGTATGCTCATAGTGTGAACCGCGCAAACCATCGGCACTAACAACATCCCACTTATTTTCTAAAATAATTGGTTTTGAATCTTTCTGGCAAATCATAGGTTCAAGACAAAAAACCATTCCGTTTTTAATCTTTGGACCTGCTTTAGCGTCCTTTCCATCTAAATAGTTTGGTATCTCTGGCTCTTCATGAGGCTTTCTGCCTATGCCATGACCACAGAAGCTATGGAGTGGTACAAAACCGCGTGCTTTAATAAACTTTTCCATTAAAAGAGAGAGCTCTTTAAAGCGCATTCCCTCTTTAATCTCACCAATTGCATAATACAAAGTATCTTTCGCACAAGCAATCAACGCTTCATCCTCTTGAGTGATTATTCCAACTGGCACTGTAATTGCAGCGTCTCCAAAATATCCTTCGAGTTCAGTTCCGATGTCATACCCAATAACATCACCCTCTTGAAGTCTATAATCTGTTGGAATGCCATGAATGATTACTTGATTGAGTGAAGTACAAACAGCACTTGGAAAGCCATAGAGACCTTTAAAAGAAGGCTTTGCACCTTGAGAGCGGATAAAATCTTCTGCCATAGCATCAAGTTCTTTGAGAGAAACTCCGACTTTTGTATTGATACGAAGAAGTTCTAAAGCTCCGCCAACAATTTTGTTGGCAGCTCTTAATTTTTTTATTTCATCAGATTTTCTAAGCGCAATGGCCATTTTTATAGACCAACCGCACTTAGTGTTTCATATTTGCTCATATAAATCTGAGCTTCTATTTTTCTCATAGTATCAAGTGCAACTTGAACAACGATTAAAACCGCTGTTCCACCAAAGAAGAATGGTACGCCCATTCCCTTGATAATCATAAATGGAAGTGTTGCAACAAGACCAAGGTAAAGAGCACCTGTAAAAGTCAATCTACTTGCAGTTTCATTTAAAAACTCTTTTGTAGCTTCACCTGTACGAATACCTGGAATAAATCCACCTTGTCTTTTTAAGTTATCTGAAATATCTTTTGCATTGAATGTAATGGATGCATAAAAGAATGCAAAAAATACAACAAAAAGAAATGTCAAAAAGTTAAAAAAATGACTATTTGGGTTCAGTAAGTCAGCAATAGCCTGAATAGTAGGATTTGTACTACTCGATAAAACTGTCATAGGGAACATTAATATAGCACTAGCAAAAATAACTGGAATTACACCAGCTAAATTCACTTTAATAGGAATATAGTTCATAACTCGTTTATTCTGATTTTGCATCATAGTCTTTTTAGCATATGTAATAGGAATACGACGCTCACCAAGTTCAACATAAATAATGACTGCAACTGTTCCAAAAATAAGAGCCAAAATAGCAATTACAGTGAAAAGATTCATTGCACCTGTATTAACCATTGTAAATGTTTGACCTATAGCATTCGGTATTGCTGACACTATTCCAGAGAAAATAATAAGTGAAATACCATTACCTATACCACTTTGTGTAATTTGCTCACCTATCCACATTAATAACATTGTTCCTGCAAGCATAGAGACAGCAGAAAGAACAATAAATGTAGTATGATCCACTAATATAGCACTAGCTCCATTAGGTCCAGTTAAGCTTTGAAGTCCAACACTCACACCAACTGCTTGAATTATAGTAATTACAATAGTCGCATAGCGAATAATTTGCATATACTTAACCATACCATCACGCTCTTTTTTCATTTGCCCTAAAGTAGGAAATGTTGCAGCCAAAAGCTCCATAATAATTGAAGCGGTGATATAAGGCATAATGCCAAGTGAGATAATAGATAGTCTCTCAACAGCGTTACCACTGAACATGTTGAATAAACCTAATGCGTCTGATTGATGTGAGTCGAAGAATGAAGCTATAACAGCAGTATCTACGCCTGGAACTGGCACATATGCCAGTAGGCGGTAGATAAATAAAAACCCTATTGTAATAAGTATCTTATTAACTAGATTTTTATTCACGATTAGTTACCAGTTGTAGTAATGTTTTCGTCTTTAATTTTTGATGCTAAATCTTTTGCAGTAGCACCAACCAATTTAACTTTAGTAACCATTGCACTGATTTTATGAACACTACGGATTGATTCCATAGTAATTTCAGCCAGTTCAGCTATTGCACCAATTCTTTCAACATTGATTACATAAGGTTTTACTACACGAGAAGTAAATCCAATTTTTGGTAATCTTCTTGCGAGTGGAGTTTGTCCACCCTCAAAGTTTCTTTTTCTACTACTGCCACTACGAGCAGTTTGACCTTTTCCACCACGAGTAGAAGTCTTACCCATACCAGAACCTTGTCCACGACCAACTCTTTTACGAGAAGATGTTGAACCCTCAGCAGGTGTTAAATTTTCAATACCCATTTTCTATCCTTTTATACGAGACAATGCTTCGATTGTAGCACGCACGAGAGTGTTTGGATTGTTAGAGCCAATTGATTTAGTAAGAATATCTTTAACACCAGCAAGCTCAAGAACATGACGCGCAGCTCCACCAGAGATAACACCAGTTCCCTCAGATGCAGGCTTCAATAAAACACGACTTGCATTATATTTATGCTCGATATCATGAGCAATTGTTGAACCTTTAATTTTAACAGTTGTTAAATTTTTAAAAGCATTATCAACAGCTTTACGAATAGCATCTGGAACCTCTTTAGCTTTACCAACACCATATCCAACAGTACCATTTTTGTTACCTACAACGATAAGTGCAGTAAAACGAAAACGACGACCACCTTTTACAACTTTAGTTACACGACCAATATTTACAATTGATTCTTCAAATTCATCTCTATTGATTTCCATCTTGGCCCCTAGAACTTAATTTCGTTAGCACGAAGTGCGTCACCAAATGCAGCGATAACGCCGTGATATTGGTATCCATTACGGTCAAATACAATCGAAGTGATATTTGCTTCTTTTAGTTTAGCAGCAAATGCTTCACCAAGAGCGGTAGCACCCTCTTTATTTGATTTATGACCAGTTGACTTTGAGTGAAGTGCCGCTACAGTAGTAGCAGTTACATCATCAATCGCTTGTACACTTATATAACGATTTGAACGAAATACAGAAACACGAGGAAGTGAAGCACAACCAGATATTTTTGCACGAATACGACGCTTACGCTTTAAACGATTAGCAACCTTGCTTTTTATTACTTTAGCATTCATTTATACTCCCCCTCTATTTTTTAGAAGTTTTACCGGCTTTACGCACAATAAACTCTTCCATATATTTAACCCCTTTACCTTTGTAAGGCTCTGGTGGGCGGAATCCACGAATTTCAGAAGCAACTTGACCAAGAGCTTGTTTATCGTGACTTTTAATAGTAATAACATTTTTCTCAACAACTGCTTCCATACTTGCTGGTAACTCATAATTAATATCATGAGAATATCCAAGTTGAAGATTCAATATATTTCCATTTACAGCAGCACGGTAACCAACACCATTAATCTCTAACTGTCTTGTATATCCAGTTGTTAAACCAGTTACAATGTTTGCAGCTAAAGCACGGTAAGTTCCCCAAAATGCTCTATGTGTACGAGCATCTGATAAAGTAGCAAAAGTCAATGTATTGTTTTCGATTGTGAAAGCTACATTCCCTTTTGTATCTAAATCAACACTATTTTTACCTTTAGCAAAAGTTATAACATTTCCATTTGAACTAACATTTATATCAGCAGTAAATTCTACTGGCAATTTTCCAATTCTTGACATGCTATCTCCCTACCAAACAGTACACATAACTTCGCCACCAATGCCAAGCTCATATGCTTTGTCATTTGGTAGTACGCCATGTGATGTACTTACTATAATTGTTCCATAACCATTTTTAAAACGCTTAATCTCTTCTTTACCTTTGTAAACACGACGACCAGGCTTAGAAACTCTTTTAAGTTCATTGATTACAGTTCTATCTTGCTCATTGTATTTTAATACAACTTTTATAGTTTTTTTAACGCCGTCTTCAACAACATTACAACTCTCAAGATAACCTTTTTCTACTAATATATTAGCTACAGCCTCAACACTCTTAGAGTGAACAAGTGTAGTAACATTTATTCTTCTCATACCAGCATTACGGATACGAGTTAAAGCATCCGATACTAAATCATTAATCATTTATTTTCCTTGTTTGTGACTATTCTTAACTATAAAATATGTAGCTTCAAATAATTACTAATTATCAGAAGTTTCCTCTTGGCTTACCAAGAAGACTTTCTAACACCTGGGATTAATCCCTCATTTGCCATTTTTCTAAAACAAACACGGCAAATTCCAAAGTCACGAATAACAGAGTGTGGACGACCACAAATCTGACAACGCGTGTAACCACGAACTTTGAATTTTGGCTCTCTTGCTGCTTTAGCGATCATTGACTTCTTAGCCATTAGTTGCTCCCTTTAGTAAAAGGCATACCCATTTTCTCTAAAAGAGCAAATCCAGCCTTATCAGAATCAGCAGTTGTAACAACTGTAATATTCATACCATGAATTTGCATGATTGAATCATAAGTAATCTCTGGAAAAATTAATTGCTCTTGTAAACCAAAGTTATAATTACCACGACCATCAAAACCATTTCTAGGAACACCACGGAAATCTTTCACACGAGGAAGTGCAATTGAAATCAAACGATCTAAAAAGTTGTACATGTTTTCACCACGAAGTGTTACACGAACACCAACTGGCATACCTTCACGAACTTTAAATCCTGCAACAGATTTTTTTGCTATAACAGTACTTGCTTTTTGACCAGCGATAGCTGTTATAGTATCTTCAATATTTTTGATAAGTTTATTATCTTTCATTGCAAAACCAGCACCAACAGAGATAACAATTTTATCTACTGCAGGAACTTGCATAGGGTTTTTTATACCTAATTCAGCTTGTAATTCAGATTTTAAACCTAAAAATTTATCTTTTAAACGAGCCATCTAATTATGCCTCCACTTTTCGTACATTTGAAACATCTATAGGCATTTCTTTATTAGCAAAGCCACCTTTAGTGTTCTCTTCAGTTGGTTTGATAGCTTTTTTAGCTATTTTACAACCCTCTACGATTACCTTGTTTTTCTTTGGCATTACTGCTAAAACAGCGGCCTTAGTTCCACGGTCATCTCCAGCGATTATCTCTACGATATCGCCTTTTTTGAAATTAAATTTTGCCATTAAACAACCTCCGGCGCAAGAGATACAATTTTCATAAATCCAGCGTAACGAACTTCACGACCTACAGGTCCAAAGATACGAGTTCCTATTGGCTCTCTTTTGTCATCAAGTACAACTGCAGCATTATCATCAAAACGAATAAGAGAGCCATTTTCACGCTGAATCTCTTTTTTTGTTCTAACAATAACAGCTTTTACTACTTTACCTTTTTTAACTTTAGAAGTTGGAGCCGCTTTTTTTACAGAAGCGATGATAACATCACCAACTGTAGCATAACGACGCTTTGAACCTCCAAGTACCTTAATACACATAATCTCTTTTGCACCTGTGTTATCAGCTACATTTAAACGAGTAAACGCCTGTATCATTATTCTGCTCCTGATACAATAGTTTTAAGTCTAAAAGATTTAGTCTTTGAAAGTGGACGACATTCGATTGCAATAATCTCGTCTCCAACTTTCACTTCATTACGCTCATCGTGTACTAAGTACTTTTTGAAACGCTTCACAACTTTATGGTAACGAGGATGCATTACACGACGTTCTACTAGTAATGATACTGTTTTATCGCCTGCAATTTTAACTACACTACCTTGAATTTCACGCTTGTGTGTCATCATCAGCCCCTAGTTTGATACTGCAGTAAGTGCAGTATTGATTCTAGCAATGTCTTTTTTTGTAACACTTAATTCATTAGTGTTAGTCAATTGCATCATCTTTTGTTTAATTTTTAAAGTAAAAAGTTCAGTTTTTTTTGCTTTAAGCATAGCTTGAAGCTCCACTGAATTTTTATCTGCTAAATCAGAATATTTCATTGTTCATCTCCGCAGTGATTATTTTTGTTTTAAATGGCAATTTGTGCATAGCAAGAGTTAATGCTTCACGAGCAAGTTCTTCAGGCACACCAGCCATTTCAAAAATGATACGACCTGGTTTAATGTTCATAACCCATTGATCAACTGAACCTTTACCCTTACCCATACGAGTTTCAAGAGGTTTTGCAGTTAATGGTTTCGCAGGGAAAACACGAATCCAAATTTTACCATTTCTTTTAATGTGACGTGTTGC
Organism: Sulfurimonas sp.; assembly: GCA_011391635.1. Taxonomy (GTDB): domain Bacteria; phylum Campylobacterota; class Campylobacteria; order Campylobacterales; family Sulfurimonadaceae; genus Sulfurimonas. The sequence continues at coordinate 148,970 of JAABQD010000001.1, forward strand.
AGTAATACGAGCCGACTCAATTTGACGAGAGTTAATACGACCTGCTTCCACAGCTTTAAAAGCAATGTCACCAAATGCTAACTTGTAGCCACTACGAGCATAACCACGATTACGCCCTTTCATAACTTTACGATATTTCGTTCTTTTTGGCATCAACATGATTATTCAGCCTTTGCGCTATCGCGTCTAGGAGCACGCTTCGGACGACGCGTCTCTTTATTAGTATTATTTTCTTCTTTTGCTTCTGCAGGAATACCTTTAGTAAGGACTTCCCCTTTAAATATCCATACTTTTACACCAATACAACCATAAGTAGTATGAGCTTCAGCAAAACCATAATCGATTTTAGCACGTAAAGTATGAAGTGGAACGCGTCCCTCTAAGTACCATTCAGTACGAGCCATTTCTGCTCCGCCTAAACGACCACTTACAGAAACTTTAATACCTTTTGCACCAGAGCGTTGTGCACCTTGCATAACTTTTTTCATAGCACGGCGGAATGCAACACGACGCTCTAATTGAGTAGCAACATTTTCAGCAACCAATTGTGCTGAAGTTTGAGCTTTTTTCTCTTCTTTGATATTTACAGCTACATCTTTACCTATAAGATTCTGAAGAGAAGTTTTAATCTTCTCAATATCAGCACCTTTTTTTCCAATGATGATACCAGGACGAGCAGCAACGATTGTTACGCGAAGTCTCTTAACTGTTCTCTCTATAATGATGTTAGCAACACCAGCATAGTAAAGTTCTTTTTTTAGATATGTACGAATCTTGTGATCTTCACCTAAAGCTGCTGGTGCAGTTTTAAAATTAGGAAACCAACGGCTTTCCCAATTTCTGTTGATACCAAGACGTAAACCAATAGGATTAACTTTTTGTCCCATACTATTTACCCTCTACTTCTACTAATATATGTGCTGTCGGCTTTCTAATGCCTGATGCCATACCACGAGCTCTCGGACGAAATCTCTTAAGGACTGGACCATTGTCAACACGGCATGATGTTACAACACAATTTTCTGCTTCATTACCACTATTCGCAACTGCAGATGCAAGAACTTTAGCAATAATTTTTGCTGCTTTATTTGGAGTAAATTCTAAAGCTGCTAATGCTTTTTCAGCATTCATACCTTGAATCTCTCTTGCAATAAGGCGAGACTTAATAGGTGAAACACGGATAAATTTTAATAATGCTCTAGCCATGATTAACCTACCTTTTTCTGTACAGAACCTTTATGGCCCTTGAATGTACGAGTTGGTGCGAATTCACCTAATTTATAACCAATATGGTGCTCTGAAACATGTACAGGCACAAATTGGCGACCATTATGAACATTGAATGTAAAACCTACCATGTCTGGTAGAATAACACTTCTACGAGACCAAGTTTTTATAGGTTTTTTGTTATTGTCCGCTTTAGCTTCAATAACTTTTTTCATCAAGTGATCATCTACAAATGGACCTTTTTTTACTGAACGAGCCATTATTAACCTACCCTTTTAGCATTTGGTTTACGGCGAGTAATAATAAGTTTATCACTAGCTTTCTTACGACGAGTTTTAGAACCTTTCGTTGGTTTACCCCAAGGAGTAACTGGATGACGACCTGAGTTCGTTTTACCTTCACCACCACCATGCGGGTGATCCACTGGATTCATTGCAGAACCACGAGTTTGTGGACGAATACCCATATGACGAGAACGACCAGCTTTTGCTATAACTATATTGATATACTCTTCATTTCCAACAGTTCCAACAGTAGCTAAACACTCACCTAAAACTAAACGCATTTCAGAAGATGGCATACGAAGTGAAACATATTTCCCATCACGACCCATAATTTGAGCTGAAGTACCAGCAGAACGAACCAATTGTCCACCCTTGCCAACTTTTAACTCAATATTATGAACAACTGTTCCAACTGGGATGCTTTTAAGTTTCATAGCATTTCCTGGCTTAACATCTAATCCAGTCTCTGCTGATGAAATTACATCACCTACATTCAAACCTTTTGGTTGAAGTATATATCTTTTGTCTCCATCTACATAGCTAACAAGTGCAATACGACAGTTACGGTATGGATCATACTCAATAGCTGCAACTGTACCAGGAATACCAAATTTATCTCTTTTGAAATCTATGATACGGTAAAGTTTTTTAGCACCTGCTTCTTTATGACGAGATGTTATACGACCATTATTGTTACGACCAGCATGTGCAGGAAGTTTTACTAATAATGAACGAACACTTGCTTTTGCAGTAATGTCTGAATTATCAACATTTGTATAAAAGCGACGACTTGGTGTTGTTGGTTTATAAGATTTCATTGCCATATTAAACCGCCAAACTTTCTATTTGTGCACCCTCAGGTAATTTAACATAAAACTTTTTGAAGTTATTTTGTTTACCAGCTACACCACGGAATTTCTTAACTTTTCCGCTTTGATTAAGTGAGTTAATGTTTGTAGGAATAATTCCAAAATACTCACGAAAAACCTCTTTAAGACCCATTTTCGTCATACGAGGAGAAGTTTGAACAACGATTACACCGTCTTCTTGCATTGCAAGAGTCTTCTCTGTATATATAATTGACTTTATATCTGTAATATCTGCCATTACTTAGCCTCACTTACAAGATTTTCCCAAACTGCTTTTTCGATCACAATTGAACGATAATTAGCAGCCAAGAAAGCATTTAACTCATTAGATTCTATTACATATGAAGCAGCGATATTTTCAAATGCTAAATATGTTGGTTCATCAAGAACAGACTTAACTAAAAGTACATCTCTTTGATTAAGTTGTTTAAACATTGCATACGCATCTTTTGTTTTACCAGAAGCTACTTCAATGCTATCTACGATAAAAAGCGTGCCATTTTCTGCATGCTCATTCAAAGCAAAATTTAAAGCAAGTTTTTTTTGCTTTTTATTTACTTTTAAATCATAGTTACGGTTGTTTGAAGGACCAAATGCTTGACCCCCACCAACAAAAACAGGAGAACGACGAGAACCTGCACGAGCACGTCCGCCACCTTTTTGAGCCCATGGCTTTTTACCACCACCACGCACACCTGCACGAGTTAAAGCAGTTGCACTGTTAGCACGCTGTGCTGCTTGAGCTGATTTAACATACAAGTAAAGGTTATGCGGGTTAATACCTGCAAAACTCTCTGGTAATGCTAACTCAGAAGCTCTTTCCATTTTTTCATTAAGAACAATTGCGTTCATTATTTAGCTACCTTTACACGACCTAAAGCACCATTAGCACCTGAAACAGAGCCAGCTACTACTAAGATTTTATTCTCAGCATCGTAAGAGATTATTTCATTTTTAACACTATTTTTTGTGTTACCGTATTGTCCAGGCATTTTTTTACCCTTCATTACACGACCTGGCCACTCAGCATTACCGATAGAACCTGTTCTACGACCAAATCTATGACCGTGTTCCGCAGGACCACCACTAAAATTCCAACGCTTCATAGCACCCGTAAAACCGCGACCTTTTGTATTAAAAGACGCTTTAATTACTTTTGCTTCACTTAATGGAGCTAGATCTAAATCACCAGCTTCACTGTTTGCTACATCCATTGTAGCGAAACGATTAAATTCACTTGAAAGACTATACTTTTTTTGTTGTCCTTCAATTGCTTTATTCACTTTTTTACCACGATTGTAAGCTACAATTGCAGTCCCTTCGTTCACTTCACATACCTTAGCATCTAATACTCTTAAAAGAGTAACAGCTTTACTAGGAACCGTGATAGTACGACTCATACCTATTTTTTCAACAATATATTCCATGACCCTCTCCTTACTTATCCATAGAGCGGACTTCAACATCCACTTCCGGTGCAAGATCTAGTTTCATAAGAGAATCAACTGTTTCTGGCGTAGCAGATACGATATCGATAACTCTAGCATGCATACGGATTTCAAACTGCTCACGAGAACTTTTGTTAATGTGTGGAGATTTGATTACCGTATATTTACGAATCTTTGTTGGCAAAGGGATTGGGCCACGAATTACCGCACCTGTACGCTTTACAGCCTCAACTATTGATGCAACTGATCTATCAAGAACACGATGATCGTACGCTTTCAATTTTAAACGAATTTTTTCCATGTTTTTCCTTCTAAAGAACTCGTCAGGTCTTGCCTAACTATTTTAAGGGACGCGAATTGTACCAAAAGAAAAGCTGATATACAAGGTTTTAGGGGATAAAAATAAGAAATTATAAAAATTTACTTCCTTTTAATAAGGAAATGATAAAATTGCAGATACTTTTTTTGGAGAGATTATGAGAACATTGCTAGAAAAATTTTACAAAACAGATATTTCTGTTGAAAAGTTTCATTATAGAAAAGTATTTCTTGAAGAACCCATTTATGATTTAGATGTTTCTAATAAAAGCAAGACAATCCTCTCTGCAAAAAGTTATCAAATCAATGGAATAACACAAAGTGGAAAAACAAAGCTTCTCAAAAACTATCTTCTCTCGCTCAAAAAAAATTCCTATCTTTACATCGATTGCAGTGATGTTAGAATAGAAATCGATAAACTAAACAAAACACTTGCAAATTTTTGTGTAGAAAATAAAATAGAAACTTTAGTTCTTGATAACTACACGGATGCTATTGAATTTGTCACAGTTAGCCAACTTCTTATTGCTTCACAAAATCATTTTCCTATTGATTCCTTGGAGTCTATTTGGCTCTATCCTTTAGATTATGAAGAATTTTTGGCACATGAACATAAGTATGATTCCACTGCACTCAATCATTTTTTTGAATTGGGAGGCTTTGCATCTATGCACAAAATTTATTCTGATGAGAGAACACTCTACATACAAAAAACACTTCAATATGCTCTCGATGAAATTGAGTTTGATATCTTATGCTTTTGTGCCAAAATGATGTCACAAAAAATTTCCCCTTTCACTATATATGAAAGACTCAAAAACAGTAGAAAGATATCAAAAGACAAACTCTATAAATCATATGAAAATTTGGTTGAAAAAAAATATATTCACTTATTAGAAAAATTCAATTATCCTAAAGCAACCAAAAAAATTTATCTTTGCGATATTTCTCTCAGAAATGCACTGACTATAGAAAAACATTTTGGGCGACTTTTTGAAAATATGATATATCTTGAACTTTTAAAATCAAATCAGATTTGCTTTTATGCGGATTTGATTGATTTTTATCTTCCACATGCCGAAGAGGTCATTCTTTGTATGCCATTTGCCGATGAGAGAGCTTTATTTAAAAAAATAGAACAAATCGAAGCTTTTCTTTTTAGCTATCAAATCAAAAAAATCACTGCTATCACTATGAACCGTGAAGGACAAGTTTCTCATCCACTTTCAAAAGTAGAATTGATTCCTTTTGATATATGGGCTTTAGGAGATTGATTAAAAACAACTCAAAACTGATACCAAAAAGAGAACATTTTTTGCTACAATTGCCAAAATACCCAAAAAAGGTCTTACTCATGTTTTTTTCAAACAAAAACGATACGCATAAAACCAAAGAGCTAGAAGATAAAGTAGCATCTCTTGAACAAGAGCTCAGCTTTTACAAAGAAGTTGCAACTTTTTCTCAAGAGGAGATGCTAGTTGTACTCGATATGCATGGAGGTTTGCTTTTCCAAAATGAAAAAGCTTCGACAACTATAGAAGACCCACATGCACTTTTTGCAGAACTCAAAAAGGGAAATGCTATTATTGAGCTAAATCATTGTAGTGGTAAAGTCGTCTCTCGTAGAACAAAAGATGGTGCAACGCTCTATCGAATCACAAAAACAGATATGCGTGATACTCGCGATAGCGATATTTTAAGTCTGCATCAAAATGCTATTACTGTTGCTCTTTCAGATACGCAAAAAACATTTGCACAGATGCTTGATGAGCTAAAGGTGATGAAAAGTGAATCAACTGCAATTGCAGAAGAGTCTAAAGAGGGTCTATTGCTCATCAAAGAGTCTGCACATGCCATGGATTTACTCAGCCAAAATATGGAAGAGAATATGCAAGGAATGCACTCTCTCAACCAAAGAAGTGGTGAAATTTCCACAGTTATTGCTCTTATTCAAGGGATTGCGGACCAAACAAATCTTCTTGCCCTCAACGCTGCAATTGAAGCAGCAAGAGCTGGGGAACATGGAAGAGGTTTTGCTGTTGTTGCCGATGAAGTACGCAAACTTGCAGAAAAAACAGGAACAGCGACGAAAGATATCTCTTTGGTTGTCAAAGCTATGCAACAAGAGACCGACCAAGCACAAACAAATACAAGCGAGGTCAATGATATCGTTGTCTCAACCAAAGAAAAAATAGAAGATTTAAATATCAAAATCAAATCTTTTGAAGAGAATGCTTCTCGTAGCCAATATGAAGTAGAGCATATCAGCGATAAAATTTTTGCCTCTCTTGCAAAAATAGACCATGTGATTTTTAAACATAATGTCTATGCACTCATCTTTGGTGAGAAAAACAGCTTTAAAGCGACTTCACACCATGAGTGTCGTTTAGGGCAGTGGTATAGCAATGGCGTAGGCAAAGAGAACTTCTCAACGATGCCATCCTATCCAAAACTTGATGTTCCACATGCCATAGTACATGAACAAGCAAACCTACTTGCAAATGAGTGTGGAAGTGACAAAGTGTTATGCTCAAAAGATATTATCGAAAAACGCATTCATGCTATCGAACATGCAAGTGCAGATGTATTTAAATATCTCGATGAACTTGTAGAACAAAGAGCCCATGAGACTATGCACAAAGCTGTAAAAAATTTATTTTAAATCTAATTCAGGAGCAAACCAATGAGCCAAGCACAAAAAACCATAGTGATTATAGATGATGAGAATGATATTTTAGTTATGCTTGAGAAATATCTTACGCGTGAAGGTGGATACAGAGTTCAAACTTTTAGCAATCCCGTAACAGCCCTCTCCTCTCTTCCTAGAGAAACCGATTTGGTTCTTTTGGATATTATGATGCCACAAATGAATGGTCTGGATGTACTTCCAAAACTTATCGAAAAAAATCCAACAACCAAAGTGCTTATGATGACTGCCTACTCTACACTTGACAAAGTTCTCAATGCACACCGATATGGTGCGACTGATTATGTAATGAAACCTTTCTCATCACTCGATGCACTTAGTAAAAAAATTCAAGAAGTTTTAGCAAAATAAGAGATGAATGCCCAAGAGATATCGATCCTTTTTGTTGAAGATAACGAAGAAGTTAGAGTAGAACTCTCTAACTTCTTAAACAAACAATCTTTTAAAAATGTATATATCGCTGTCAATGGCAAAGAGGGATTAGAAAAGTATAAAATCCACAAACCAGACATTGTTCTCACCGATCTCACGATGCCCAATATGAATGGTCTTGAGATGTCAAGTGTCATAAAATCTCTCAATATTGATACACCCATTCTCCTTATCACTTCCCATTTTGAAAAAGAAGTAACAGAATCCGCCGTAGATATCGGGATTGACGCCTATCTTTTTAAGCCTATTTCCCTCACTCGATTAGAAATTATTTTGGAAAAATATATCGAACGCATCTTAATGCAAAGACAACTAAAAAAAGAGCAGAAGCTTTTAGAAGAGTACAAAGGTGCTATCGATGTCAGTGCTGCTGTTACAAAAACAGATGTTCATGGTATCATCACTTATGTCAATGACTCCTTTTGTGAAATGTCTGGCTACCCCAGAGAAGAACTCATTGGGCAGAGACACAATATTGTCAGACATCCTGACACACCCAAAGCTGTTTATTTGGAGATGTGGAAAACTATATCTCAAAAAAAAGTGTGGCGAGGCAGAATCAAGAATCGTAAAAAAGATGGGCAAACCTACAGTGAATACTCTGTCATTATCCCTATTGTAAATGAAAATGATACGATTGAAGAGTATATCGCACTCCGACAAGATATCACAGACCTCTTTTATCAAGAAGAGTATCTCAAAAAACGCATCGATGATGAAGTCCGCAAGAATCTTCAGTTCCATAAAGAGCGAGAAGAGGAGAGACTCCTTGAAGAGAAATTTTCCACTATCGGAAAAATGGCGGCAGGAATTACGCATGAGATAAATACGCCTCTTACTTATGTGCGAGGCAACCTAGAGATGATGATGCAAGATATCAACATGCTTGATGATTCCACCAAACAGAAAAAATATCTCCAAGAGGATTCCAAAACTATCTTTGATGGCGTCAATAGGATTGCCTCTATTGTCGAATCTATGAGAGAAATGGCATCTCAAACTAAAGAACTTCCACATGCCAGTAATATTTATGCTTGTCTCATTACTGCTCTCACACTTGCTTACAACAAAGCCAAACAGATTTCAGAGATACAAGTGCAAAATGAGATATTCAAAATCGGAATGAATAAAAAAAAATACAACTTTAGAGCCATTGTTCAGAAGCAGAGAATTGAACAAGTTTTTATCATCATTATCAACAATGCTCTCGACTCGCTCAAACACAGAGAAGATTTTAATGATAGACTACTTACTATCACACTTGAAAACGAAGATGATTCTATCGTCGTACGCATACAAGATAATGGTGGCGGAATCGATGAGGAGATCTTACCCAAAATTTTTGACCCTTTCCAAAGTAACAAAGAGGAGGGTGGAATGGGCATTGGTCTCAATGTTGCCAAACGGATTATAGATGATCATGGCGGAAAAATCATTCCTTCCAACTCCAATAATGGTGCCCTTTTTGAAGTTTATATTCCAAAAAATAACCAAAAATTGAATAAAGATTTATAAATGCTCTGTGGGATAGATGAAGCAGGACGCGGACCAATCGCAGGAGATTTAGTCATCGCTGGTTGTATTCTCCACATGCCAATCAATGGCTTAAACGACTCCAAAAAACTGAGCGAAAAAAAACGAGAAGCACTCTATGAACAAATCATCCAAAGTGCAGAGTACCACATCGTAGAGTTTTCTCCCCAAGATATAGACACACTCGGTATCTCCACATGCCTCAAACGAGGACTTCAAGAAATTATGCAGACCTTGGCATGTGGAGAGTATCTTTTCGATGGAAATACTTCCTTTGGTATAAAAAACCTCCAAACCATGATACAGGCAGATGGCAAAGTACCAGAAGTAAGTGCTGCTTCCATTTTAGCAAAAGTTACCCATGATAGAAATATCCTCAAATGGGCAAAAATATATCCCGAATATGGATTTGAAAAACACAAAGGGTATGGCACAGCTTGGCATGTGGAAATGATTGCTCAGCATGGATATTGTGAAATTCATAGAAAAAGTTTTAAGCTCAAATCCCTTGCAACACCCTCTCTTTTTTAAACAAATTTTGTGTTATACTGAACTCCATTCAACTATTAGGAGTTTACTATGGCTGTTCGTGGAAATTCGATTATCAAAGGTATCGAAATTAGTGAGATTATCAACCTTTTAAACAAAGCTTATGCAGATGAGTGGTTGGCATATTACCAATACTTCATCGAATCCAAAGTAACAAAAGGGATTATGAAAGATGCGGTTGTAGCAGAACTTACTCTCCATGCAGCGGATGAACTCAGACATGCGACAATGGTTGCAGATAGAATTATTCAGCTCGGTGGCACACCTCTGCTCAACCCGCAAGAGTGGTTCAAACAGACAAATTGTGGTTACGACGCACCTACAAACTTTGATGTTGTAGCGATTTTACAAGATTCTATCAAAGGCGAACAGTGTGCGATTAGCACTTATTCAAGCATCGCTGACATTTTAAAAGACAAAGATATTATCACGTACAATATGGTTTCTCAGATTTTAGCGGATGAAGTAGAACATGAAGAGGATTTGCAATCTCTGCATGATGATATTTCAGAGTTTGTTGATGATTTGAAAAAATCGATGCAATAAATGCATCTGCGACTCAATCGCACTTAAGGAAAAATCGCTAAAATTTCGCTTATGAAATGGAAGCTCTTTTTATCTCTACTCTTTAGTATCTCTACGATTTTTACTGCTCTGCACGAAGTGGAGCATGTAAAACATCACGACAGTTCCACATGCCAGATTTGTATCGTCGATGACCACTCAGTCTCAGCGGACATTGTAGAGAACACTCAAGAAAACAACCGCATAACTTTTGAAGCAATACAACTCCAAACAAATCAAATTCAAATTCCACATGCCAAGAAACATACAAATCATTCAAACGCCCCTCCCATTTTTTCCTAAAAATCAATAAAAAACTTTACAAACAAAAATAAATTATTTAGGATACCTATGAAAAAATTACTCTTATCGACTGCACTCTGTGCAACATTAGTTTACGCGGCGGATGTTCTCCCTGTTGAAAAAAGAAGTTTTGAGCAATCAAAATATATACCTGATATCTCGTTAATTGTGGATGCTTCTTATGTAAGCAGAAGTGGCGACCAAGATGCAATACCACATTATGAACTTCCATCCATTGCACACGCTCTTTTAGGTTCACACTCACATGATGGTACAACACACTCAACTTACAACGCAAATGATGGTTTCAACCTCAACTACGGGGAGCTGGTTTTATCAAGTTCAGTTGACCCGCTTTTCAATATGGAAGGTGTTTTTCACCTCTCTGAACATGGCTTTGAGATAGAAGAGGCTTTTTTTACATCTAATGTTCTTGGAAATGGTTTGAGACTCAAAGGCGGAAAGTTTAACTCAAACTTCGGCTACCTCAACGAGCAACACCACCACGCATGGGATTTTGCAGATATGCCACTTGTCTATGAAGCATTTTTAGGAATGCACGGCATAAATGAAAAAGGGGCACAGCTTCAATGGGTAGCACCGACAAAAACTTATTTGATGGCAGGTATCGAAGTGATGCAAGGCGAAAATGAGCAGATGTTTGGCAATGAAACTATCGGTGACCCAGAAGTGACTACAATCGCCAAAAGAGCAGATGCACCCTCACTCTTTATAGGTTATGTAAAAACATCTGTGGATATCGATAAAACAACTGTTTTAGGAGGTCTCTCATTCGCAAAAGGGGCTTCGAGAATTGACCATAGCAGTGATGATGAAAATCCACATGCTTTCAGCGGAGACAGCACACTTTATGGAGCGGATTTAGTGGTGAAACACTTTTTTGATTCCTACAGCTTTTTGTCACTTCAGAGTGAATATCTTTCCCGAAAAATGGATGGAGAGCAATTTTCTTCGATTGATTTGACCGTCATTCCTTACACATATAACACGATTGCAATGACAAAAGAGCAGAGTGGATTTTATTCTCAGCTCGTTTACGCATACGATAAAAATTGGCGAACAGGTGTCAGATATGATGCGATTACACAAAACGATGTGAGCGTGGCTTCTGCTTTTGCTCCTACTGACATGCACAAATACACACTTATGGCAGAATACTACACAAGTGAATTTGCAAGATTTAGACTCCAATACGACCGTAACGAAGCTCTCTACAATGAAGATGCTCAAAAACAGAGTATAGATACGCTTATTTTTCAAGTAAATATCTCTATCGGTGCACATGCCGCACATAGTTTTTAAAAAAAACATTTCCACATGCCAAGCTTGGCATGTGGAACATCTTAGCACAAGGCAAACGAATGAACAAATTTTTACTTTTTTTACTCCTACAACTTACGCTCTTTGCAAATATCACTGTCGCTGTGAGTTACCCTTATATCGGTGCGATTACAAAAAGTATCGGTGCGGAACATGTTGCTATTCTTGTTTTAGCAGAGGGCAACTGGGACCCACATTTTGTGGTACCCAAACCTTCGCTTATCACAAAGATGAGAAATGCCGATGCACTCATTATCAACGGTGGACAGCTGGAAATTGGCTGGTTGCCTCCACTCATCAACCGTGCAGGAAATCCAAAAACAGATCCACATGCCAACACTTTTTTAGATCTCTCTCATCACATTGAGATGATTTTAAAACCATCAAGCGTGGATCGTTCTCTTGGAGATATTCACCCTGATGGCAATCCGCACATCCACCTCGACCCTAACAATATTTTACTCCTAGCTTCTAGCATCAAAGAGTTTTTAATCTCACTCGATGGCATACACAAAGAGGAGTACGAAAAAAATTACGCACAATTTTCTCTCATGTGGAAAGAGAAGATTGGCATGTGGAAAACAAAAATGGCAGATAAAAACGGACTCAAAGTGATACAGTTTCATGATAACCTCGCTTACTTCAACAAAGCCTACGGATTACAAAGCATCGCCACGATTGAGCCACTTCCTGGAATTCCTCCAAGTTCCAAACATACACTCGAACTTATAGAGCTTATAAAAAAAGAGAATCCTAGCTACATTTTGCATGATGTCTATCACAACACAAAAACTGCTGAGTTTATTGCCCAAAAAAGTGGGATAAAAATTATCACCATGCCACATGATATCGGGGCAACGGAGAGTGCAACAGATTTAGTTTCACTCTTTGATTCGCTTATCGGTGCTTTGCAATGATAGATATTTTACTCACACCCATTCTCTTAGTAATTATTTTAGTCATAATTCACGCATGGTTTGGAATCAGGATTTTGCAAAAAGGGATTATTTTTACCGACCTTGCCATCGCACAGTTTGCGGCTCTTGGTTCGGCGGTGAGTCTAGGCTATTTTCATGGCGAATATTTTTACCTCCTGACTCTCTTTTTTGCACTTCTCAGTGCTTTTTTCATAGCAGTTGCGTCTCAAAGAAACATCAAACTCGAAGCATTTATTGGACTTTTATATGTCTTGGGTGCGAGTGGAATTATGATGGTTTTGGCAAACTCTTCGGAGGGCATGGAGCATTTCAAATCACTTTTAGCAACTGATATACTTTTTACACCACTTCGTGATGTAGTCCAAAGTGGAGTCGTTTATGCAACTATCGGTCTGATACTTTGGAAAATGTATCCAAGAACCAAAGGCTTTACTCGAGAGCTTCTCTTTTTCTCTCTCTTAGCACTCACAGTTACTTCATCCGTACAGTTAGCAGGTGTGTTAGTCGTGTTTGTTTTGCTCATAGCCCCCGCACTTGTGGCAACTTCCCTCTCATTTGCAAACACACATTTGGTTAGTTTTGTTTTTGGCTGGTTATTTAGCATCACTGCTATCCTTCTCTCTTATTACTACGATTTGCCCACTGGATATAGCATCGTCTTTTTGGGTGCGTTACTGAGTTCGACTTTGGTTTTGGCGTGTTCAAAAAAGGTTTAAAGCTCCACATGCCAAACGAAGTGAAGCAATGACAAAATGATTTAGTAAGTTCTATACAACAAATGAATTTTGTACTTTTTTGCATCAGTTATATAAAACTGAGTACAATTTTTTTATGATAAAATTTTGGAACTTATATAAGAGGTTTTAGAAGATGAAATTTCCAAATGAATGGACGCAAAAAGAGTATTTGCAAAACAAGATAAAACTTGAAGCACAGGGTGTTAAAATCGTTTTGATTGATACGATTTTATCGCCTATCGAAGGTGCTCGTACAGTTGTTTATAATCCCCATGAGATGAAAAAATATCCTCGTGGGAGTGTTTTTGTTTTTTACTGCGACAGCGGTAAATCAACACTCCATAGGATTGCAGAATACAGAGAAAAGTTTCCAGAGTATCATTGCATTTCACTCAAAGGCGGAAGAGGTTATTGGAGAAAAAATATGAGTATTTTTGATGACTAAACAGATGGAGTTACTCTTAGATAAATCTTTACTGGAGATAAAAGAGTGGCATTTTTATGATGCTCATGAGACTTTAGAACTGATTTGGTTTCCAAGAAGATTTGAAGAGAATGATGAAGTAAAACTTATAAAAGGGCTTATAAATGCGGTTGTTTCCCTTGAGCTTTTAAAAAGAGATAAAGAAAGTTCAAGTACAAAAGTGTGGAAAAATTATCTAAAATATCGTCCTCTTCTGTATAAAATAACCTCACTCCACTTAAATAGATACCATCAAATAGCTCGGCATGTGGAAAGTATCAAAAACAAAAGCTTTTAGCTACAATTTCATAAATCAAAAATAACCCAAGGAGTTACCATGGATGTAGCAAACTTAGATGTTACAAAACTCGATGTAACGAAACTCAATGTTCCAAAAGATGTCACTAAATATTCAGATATGTTCGTCATGTACGCAAGTGAATACGGACTTAAAATCATCGCGGCAATTATCATTTTTATTGCTGGAAAATGGGTAGCCAACAAAATTGCTATGCTCATTAAAAGAGTCATGGAAAAAGCAAAAGTGGATCAAACCCTAGTAGAGTTTGCACATAGTGTTGTCTATTTTGTTATGGTTGTTATGGTTGTTTTAGCTTCTCTTAACTCGTTGGGTGTCAATACAACCTCTTTCTTGGCAGTATTTGGTGCGGCATCTTTGGCAGTTGGTTTGGCACTCAAAGATTCACTCTCAAATATAGGTGCGGCTGTGATTATCATCATCTTCAGACCTTTTAAAATCGATGATGTGATAGAAACGGGTGGTGCAAATGGAAGAGTAAAAGATATCAATCTCTTCTCAACTGTCTTAGAAGCTGGAGATAAAAGCATAATCATCATACCCAATGCAGCAATTATTGGTAAAAATATCACAAACTTTTCTGCTCGAAAAGAGAGAATTGTTGATCTTGTTTTTAGCATAAGTTATGGGGATGATTTACGCATTGCAAAAGAGATTTTGATGGATATCATTCAAAAAGATGAGAGAGTTTTAACCACCCCTGCTCCTTCTGTTACCGTGGGTGAACTCGCAGCAAACAGTGTCAATCTCTCATTTAAAATCTGGGTTGCTTCTGAAAATTATGGAGCGGTTCATGCGGATATGCTTGAGACTGTCAAACTTGCATTTGATGCCAAAGGAATAACATTTCCTCAACCAATTCGGGTTTAAGATAAAAGAGAAGTGCTTCTTCTCTTTTTTTCCCACACATATAAAAATCCACATGCCAAAAGTGCAAGAAACATAGCACTCAAAAAGAGATATTCAGGATAATACTCATAAATATATCCCGCAAGTATCGCCCCGCTAAATCCTCCTAAACCATAACTAATTCCTGAAAAAAATTGCTGTGCAAGAGCTTTATGTTTGTAGAGATAAAAGAGATAACTAATCGCCGCAGAGTGAAAAAGTGCAAAACTCAGAGCGTGAAGCGTTTGAGAAAAAAAGAGTATAAGTAAATTTTGCGGAAATAAAAAGAGTAAAAACCATCGAAAAGCGGTGGCGAAAGTGGTAATTTGTAAAATCAAAAGTAAATTCAAACGAAGAAGTTTGCCTTGAAAATAGAGCATGATTATCTCAGCTAAAACTCCAAAACTCCACAGATAGATTGTCATATCCATGCTCACGCTATGGTCAGTTTCATAGATAGTAAAAAAGTTGTAGTACGCTCCAAAACTCACCTGCATCAAAGTCAGCCCAAGCCAAAGTCTCCAATCTCTCAAAAGATGAATATCATTTTGCACCGGCTGTGTTATCTCTTCTGTTCTATGAGCATTTTTTGCAATAATATAAGCAACTATCGCAGTCAAAAATGAAAGAGCCACTAGAAACTCTAACGCCACAATTGCTTCGCTCAAAACTCGAACCAAAACAAGAGCAACCAAAACAAATCCAACCGAACCAAAAAGTCTGATTTTTCCATATCTCTCTTTGCCAATTTGGCTCAAAGCGATATGCTCCATGTAAGGTAGAATAAGGCTCAGACCAATTCCAAGTCCTGCATTGGCAAGAAGGAGTTTGTAAAAATTATCAAGTGAAAAATAAAAAGCGACAGAACTCATGAGCATCATAACAAGAGCTGTATTGAAGCTTTTTACACCCAGCTTTAAGCCTCGCACAAAAGCAAAGGGGAGTATAAAACGCACCAAAGGAGCAACCGCAAAAATAGTGCCAATTTCCGTTGCAGAGTACCCAGACATTGCCAAAACCTTTGGCATAAAAATAATGTACACGCCCACTATCGAGAAATAAAAAAAATAAAAAATTCCTAAGAGTGTTGGCACCCCAAGAGTATTTTCTCTCATTCGCTCATCGCACATATGGAACTTTAAAATGACTCTGGTTTGGTGTAAATGACTGTTGTTCCACTCAGCAAATCATGCAGAGTTTTTTTGTCGCGTCTGAGTAATCCCCAAAAGAATCCAAATGTCAAAAGGGAGATAAAATAACCAATAAATCGAATAATAAGCTGGATATAGGACGCTTCTTTAAGAGTTTTTGCATCCACAACTTTGATATTTGCAAATTTTTTCCCTGGAGTTTGCCCATGTTTTTTCCACAAAAGAACATGCACACCCATAATCAACACTATTTGTACTATAGAAGCAACTGGATTTGGAGCATGTGTGATTGCTTTTTCATCATGCACGATTACATCCAAAGCACCTGCACTTTTTGTCTCATCATAGCCAAATGCCATCATAATGATAAGTGCCACAGGTAAGCCTATCATAAAGATATCCGTTACAAACGCTTTTGCTCGGTCTAAAAAACCGGCATGTGGAATGACTGCAACATCTAACGCTTTTTTATGTTGTTTTGATTGTTTTTTTATATTTCTGAATCTCATAAGTAGGATTATATCTTCTTGATGCTTTAAATATTTATATTTTCATCTATGTTAAATTTTGGTATAATTTTATATTGTTTTTTCAGAGATTAAACTTTTTCTACAAAATCATCCAAAAAAAGGGGGTTCTTTATGCTTAAAGAGATGCAAAAAGATGACTTTATTGTTTCCAAAACAGACCTCAAAGGTCGAATAACCTATGTAAACCAAATTTTTATGAAGATGGGGGAGTATAGTGAAGCAGAGCTTTTGGGAAAACCTCATAGTCTCATTCGTCACCCAAGTATGCCAAAAGCAGTATTCAAGCTTTTGTGGGACAAAATAAGTAAAAAAGAGGAAATTTTTGCTTATGTTATCAATAAAACAAAAAATGGCAATGAGTATTGGGTTTATGCAAATGTCACGGCATCCCTCGATGAAAGAGGAAATATTGTGGGGTACTACTCTGTACGAAGATGCCCAAATCCAAATGCTTTAGCAATCATAAAACCTCTCTATGCAACAATGCTTGAGACTGAGAAGAGAAGTGGAGTAGACGCTTCAACAAAAGTTTTAACAGATATATTAACAGACAAAGGAGTGAGCTACGATGAATTTATCATCTCTATTCAAGAATAATCAAACTCTATTACTTTTTATTGCACTTGCGGGTGTCACTCTTTTTGCTTTGGCAACGGGTGGCTATATTTTAGCTCTGATTCTTTTTCTTGTCTTGCTTGTGAGTACGCTAACTCCTTCGGATGCCAAGTCACAAGCATCTTCTGAAATCTATACTGCAATGAAGAGGGTTATCAAAAATGCTTCAGAGGGAAAACTCGAAGATCGCATTACCAATATACCAGACAATGATTCTGAAGAATCTAAGTTTGCTTGGAATATCAATGATGTACTTGACCAACTCGAAGCTTTTATGCGAGATGTAGCAACAACTATAGAAAATGCTTCCAATGGCAATACATATAGAAGAACGTACCCTTCGGGATTACATGGTGTTTTTCATACAACTTCACAAAAATTGAATTTAGCTATCGCTTCTATCGCAAGTGGCTATGAGACTAAGATACGAGGAGAACTCTCGCATAATTTAAGTAATTTAGGTGGTGGTGTGAGTCAAGGTCTCACAGTAATTCAAAAAGATATCGCTTTAAGCTCTGAAGATTCTCATGAAATTGTAGATGCCGCAGACAGAACAGCAGAAGAGTCATCAAAAAGTTTAGGTACAGTTATCAGCATAAGTGAAAAACTGAGCGAACTTGTAGAACTCATTGGTTCATCCCATAATGGTATCGTAAACTTAGAACACCGCTCAGCAGAGATTTCTGAGGTTGTTGGACTTATCAAAGATATCGCAGACCAAACAAATCTCTTGGCACTCAATGCAGCTATTGAAGCAGCAAGAGCGGGAGATCATGGAAGAGGTTTTGCTGTAGTTGCGGATGAAGTGCGTAAACTCGCGGAGCGAACGCAAAAAGCGACAACACAAATAGAAATCACGATTAAAGCACTCCAACAAGAGGCAAATGATATACGAACAAACTCTGATAATATCTCAGAGATTGCAGAGACTTCCAATACAGTTATCCATGAGTTTGAACACACATTCAAGGAACTCAACTCTCTTGCAGTTGGAACATCGTATGCGGCGATAAAAATTCAAAATCGTCTCTTTACAACCCTAGTAAAAGTGGATCATATTGTTTTTAAATCTAAAGCGTATGCAACCGTCTTGGATTCAAACAGTGAAACTGTTTTTGCTGATCACAGAAATTGTCGTATGGGTAAATGGTATCTTGGAATTGGAAAAGAGCGATTTGGTGCTACAAAAGCCTTTGCAGAAATGGATGCTCCACATGCCACAGTTCATGATTCCGTCTTTAAAAACTTAGAGTATGTAAAAAATAGCTCAACGCTCAAAGCAGATCATCCAAAACGAATTACAGAAAATTTCTCAAGAATGGAAGACGCTTCTGCTGAACTCTTTGTGAAACTGGATACGATGATAGATGAGTATGCAAAGCAAAAATAGGTTTATTATTAAATCTATCTTAAAGAAATAGGGATAGATTATAATTAACTTACTATTTATTTATAATTAGTAGAATTACGCATCTCAAATATGTTTCCCCCTTTCATATAGAGATAAAGATATTCTCCTATAAATTATCAAGACCCTCTCAAGCTCTTAACCCCCTTTAAAGAGCTTGAGTTTTTATGCTAAAATCCCACTATGAAAAAAATCATTCTCACAACTCTCAACTCAAGATACACACACACCTCGATTGGTCTAAGATATCTCTATGCCAACATGAAAGAGCTACAAAATGCAACTGAAATTTTAGAATTTAGTATCAATGATGCCCTCCAAACCATAGCAGAGAAACTTCTGCTCCACATGCCAGATGTTATCGGTATTGGTGTCTATATTTGGAATGCATCTGAGGTACATGAACTTCTCCATATTCTCAAAAAAATTGCTCCACAAGTTAGAATTGTATTGGGTGGTCCAGAGGTAAGTTATGAGCCATTTCGTGTTGATTTTGGCGAAGCGGATTTTATCATCCAAGGCGAAGGTGACACCGCTTTTTATGAACTTTGCAAAAAATTGCAAGAGGATAAGCTTCCACATGCCAGAATAATACCAATGCATACGCCTGAGCTAAAAAATATAGAACTCCCTTATCAATTTTACACAGACGATGATATCAAAAACCGCTATATTTATGTAGAAATTTCCCGTGGTTGCCCATTTGCTTGTGAGTTTTGTCTCTCTTCGATGGATGAGAGAGTCAGAGCATTTGATTTGGATAAAGTTTTGGATGCGTTTGAGATTTTATGGCAAAGAGGTGCGAGAAATTTTAAATTTGTCGATAGAACTTTCAATCTCAACATAAAAAGTGCAAATAGAATACTCGATTTTTTCCTCGCAAAAGAGCCACCCTATTTTGCACATTTTGAAGTTATCCCTGACCATTTTCCAGCTTCACTCAGAGAAAAAATCGCACGATTTCCTTATGGTGCTTTGCAACTCGAAATCGGCATTCAAACACTCAATACAGAAGTTGCAAACACTATCTCCAGACAACTTAACCTAGAAAAAATCAGAGAGAATATACACTTTTTAGAAAATGAAACCACGGCACATATTCATCTTGATTTGATTGTTGGATTGCCAAATGAGACACTTGAGAGTTTTGGCAAAAACCTTGATATGCTTGTAAACCTTAGCAGTTGTGAGATACAAATAGGCATACTCAAAAAACTCTCAGGAACGCATATACATCGCCATGATGAAACATATAAAATGATTTACAGTGACATTCCTCCTTATGATATTTTACAAAATTCTCAACTGAGCTTTAATGATATTCAAATCATGAAAAGATTTGCACGATTTTGGGATTTGACTTACAATAGCGGAAACTTCAAAAGAAGTGTCCAACTTATTTGGCAAAATGAGAGTGTTTATGAAAATTTTTATAAGTTTGGCATGTGGATATATGAACAAACAAATTCCACATGGC
Source organism: Sulfurimonas sp. (assembly GCA_011391635.1). Classification (GTDB taxonomy): domain Bacteria; phylum Campylobacterota; class Campylobacteria; order Campylobacterales; family Sulfurimonadaceae; genus Sulfurimonas. Next base: position 169,071 of record JAABQD010000001.1, read on the forward strand.
AAATCTCTCTCGAGCGACTTGGTGAACTCCTGTTCCTATACCTCACAGAATCCAAAAAACTCCCTCCTGCGTTTGTGGCAAAAGAGATGCTCGAAGATATGATGAAACTCAAAGGTAGGGCAATTCCTAGTTACTTAAAGCCACATGCCAAAGGTTTTATCGCTGATTTGAAAGAGGGAACGGCAGGTTTTAACAAAAGGCAAATTTAAATAATGTATAATAACAAATGACTCTTTTCAGAATAACATTATTTCTTTTACTATTATCTCCTTTTACTTACGCTGGACAGCCATACGCTGATGCTTCTTTGGTTGCACAGATTGGACAAAAGTACAAAGAGTTTGCTGCAAAAAGATTTTTTTATCAACAAACTACCTTAGATTCTGTTGCTGGAAAAAGTGATTTGCAAAAGATGGAAGAAGTAAATACCTTTTACAACGAGGTCAAATATATGCCCGATACAAAAGTCTATGGCGTAAGTGACTATTGGGCGACACCTTGGGAATTTTTAGGTAAAGATATGGGCGATTGTGAAGATTATGTCATAGCAAAATATTTTGCTCTTGTCTATCTTGGCGTTGATTCCAAAAAACTCTTCTTTACCTATGTTCGATCAACACAATTTAAAGAAGCACATATGGTTTTGACCTACTTTGCAACTGCAAGAAGTGAGCCTCTCATTATGGACAACAACAACCATAGAGTGCTTCCTGCATCCAAAAGAACAGACCTTACTCCTATTTATAACTTCAGCGGAACATCTCTATATAAAGCTTCAGGAGATGGAGCTGGAGCAAAAGTAGAAAACGAAAAAGTCCACAAAAACTGGGATGAACTTAAACTCAACATTCAAAGGAAAAAAATATGACCCTCTTCAAGCAGATAGCCCTCATGCTATCGATATTTTTACTCATTATTTTAGGAACTGTTTTGACACTCAACTTTCAAAGTGCCAATGACTCTGTTCAAGACAGACTCTATGAAGATGCGAAAAATACTGCAACATCTTTGAGCCTTTCTCTAGGGACTGCAGGTGGAGACGAAGCGATTATGTCCACTATGATAAACGCAAACTTTGATAGTGGAAATTACCTCTATATTTCACTCATTGATGTTGAAAATAAAACTATTTATGAACGCAAATCTGAGGGTGGAGAGGTTACAGTGCCTCTTTGGTTTTTGAAATTAGTCAGAATTGAAGCACCTGTTGCATCAGCAAATGTTTCTGCTGGTTGGAGTCAAGTAGGCATACTCAATGTTCAAAGCGATGTAACGTATGCATATAAACAACTCTATACTATTTTGATAAATCTTCTTGTCTCTTTTGGTATTATTGCATCAGTTGCTCTTACTATCCTCAATCTCATTCTAGTCGCTATTCTCAAACCACTCAAAGAGGTGCAAAGACAAGCTGAAGCAGTGGGTCGAAATGAGTTTATCCTTCAAGGAACTATTCCTACAACAAAAGAGTTCAAAGATGTTGTTCTTGGAATGAACAATATGGTCTCCAAAGTACAAGCGATGTTTGACAAAGGAAACGAAGAGCTTAAAAAACAAAAAGAGTTAGAGTACATCGACCCAACAACAAAACTTAGAAATCGTAAATATCTTATAGACAAACTTCCAGAATTTCTTAAAATTGATGCAACTTCTAAGGGTGGTATCAATATCATGGTAGCTTTTAGCGGTGTGATAGAGGCAAATGAAAAAATTGGTCACCGTGATGTTGATAAACTTTTTATCGATATCGCAGAAATATTCAAAAGTAACACAAGCAAATTTGAACAAGCTATCGTCTCGAGAATGAATGGTACAGAGTTTTCTATCTTTATCCCTGATTGTACAAATGAACAAGGTCTTGCACTCGCTCAAATCATTCAAAAATCTGTCAAAGAACTCATCTTGGCATGTGGACTTGACGAGAGCACAACTTTTATCTCTCTTGGACTCTATGCATACAACTATACACAAAATATTGGTCAGCTTCTTTCTCACTCAGACAATGCACTCTCTCAAGCGAAATTTAACGACAAACATATCCATTTAGAAAAATCTGAAGGAGCTGTTGAAGTTATGGGCAAAGATGCTTGGAGAGCTATTATCACTGAAGCACTTACGACAAATAGTTTTAGTTTTGTTTCATGGACAGCGGTCGATACAAAAGCTAAAAAAGTGGCACATAATGCTCTGAGCCTCAACCTCAAAGATAAAGATGAAAAAGTATATTACTACGGTCAATTTATGGCACCAGCAAATCAAGCGGGTCTTAGCTCTCAAATCTATAGAAATGTTATCAACATGATGTTCAAAAGACCAGATAGTGCTCTCAAAGGTTTAACTTGCTCTTTACGACTCTCCTTTGAATACCTCGCGATGAAAGAGACTTATGATGAGCTAAATATGCTTTTCAAAGAGTTTGCAAGACAACTTCCATTTAGACTCATTTTAGAAATTCCAGATAGATTAGTGCGAAAAAATTCTGACGATATCAAAGAATACAAAGCTCTTTTTGAAAAATATAATATTGACATGGGTATCTATGAGTTTATTGGAGAGAGTGTTGACTACCAATATCTTCAAGATTTAAGACCTGTTTATATCAAAGGTGAAACAAGCTACTTTTTGAGCCAAAGTGAACAAGCACTTTCTGCTCTTAGACTCATCACAGATACTGTTGGAATTTCACTTATCGCAACGGGTGTTATGGACTTGGAGACGCTTGCTAAGCTTGAAGAAAAAGACATTTTTGTCATTCAAGGTCGTGCTACGGAAATGGTTGATTTAAATCAAGCATAAACTGCCTTTTTTATGTTATTTTAGTATATACTTGCGTCACTAAATCGTAATCAATAAAAAGGGAGTTGTATGTTTTTTGGAAATAATCGTGAGTTAGAAGAGTCTCTCAAGAAAAAAGAGGAGCATATTCGCTCTCTTGAAAATGAGTTAAGTGATGCACATGCCAGAATCTCAAGATTAGAGTCAGCTGCACAGTCAAATCAAGAAGAACATATAATGAATGAGCTTACTCGTGCATTAACACAAGGCCTTACAGATGGGTGTCAAAGGGATCTCAAAATCATTCAAGGTGATTTGAGTGACAATCTCCATAGCCTTGAGGATGTAGATAATCGAAATCAAAAAAATGGTGAATACACACAAAATACACAAGATGATGTAAATAATCTCGCAGGTGATATGAACGCTCTTCTTGAGCATATTACAAGCACATATGAACAAGTGAATACGCTTAACTCAAATGTTGAAAGTATCTCTGATGTTATCAATCTCATCAAAGACATCTCAAATCAAACAAATCTTTTAGCACTCAATGCAGCAATCGAAGCAGCACGAGCTGGAGAACATGGACGCGGATTTGCCGTAGTTGCGGATGAAGTGCGTAAACTTGCGGAGCGAACGCAAAAAGCAACAAGCGAAGTGGAAATCACTGTACAAAGCCTCAAACAAAATACACAAGAGGTTCATGCACACTCCAAAGCTATGGAAGAGTTATCCCAAAGCTCAAACGAAAAAATGGATCTTTTCCAAACAAGAATGAATGAGCTTTCGACAAATACGCATATTATCTCTGTAGAGAACAAAGATATCACTTATGCAATTTTTATGGTTTTAAGTAAGCTTGACCACTTATTGTTTAAAGCAAATGGATATAAAACAGTATTTAGTGGAGAAGTTACAGGTCACTTTGCCTCAGATACAGAGTGTAGACTTGGAAAATGGTACTTTGAAGGAGTCGGAAAAGAGAAGTTTGGCAAGTGTGCAAGTTTCTCAAAAATGGCTGAACCACATAAATTGGTCCATGATAACATCAAAAAAGCTGTTGATTGTGTAAAAAATGGAACATGTACAAAAGAGTCACAAAATGTTAAGACTTACTTTAGTGCTGCAGAAGATTCAAGTAAAAAAGTTATAGAACTTCTAGGTGTTATACTCGAAGAAGAAAAAAAATATAGACACGCTCGCTAAAAGACTAAGCTCCTCTGGAGTTTAGACCTTTTGTTAATGCCTCATTAATCTCACTTTTATAGTTTGGATTTAATCTTCGTAACTCTTTCTCAAAATTAATAACGATATTTTTATTTGTATTTGGATGTAAGCAGACACTAAACATCATCTCCATATAGATATCAAAATGGTTATCAATAACTCCATAGTGATGCAAAACTAAATCTAGAGCCTCTTTCAACTCTTTTGTCGTTGTATTTTTATCTTCTATAATATGGCTTAAAGTCTCCAAACTCATCACTTGTGTATCAGCTCTCATAGCTTCTTGATGCATTTGTATTCGCTTTTTTTTAGATGAGAGAAGTGCAAAAATAAGCCCCCATAGTATAATAACTAAAACAAAACCTATTCCAACGAATACTATAATTTCCATGCATTACCCTTAAACATTAAATCTTCCTATTTTATCACTCAAAATTTGTGCATCACTACTGAGTGCATTTGCTAACTCCATCAGCTCATCTATCGTTTTGGAACTCCCCTCAACCACGCACTGAACATCTGAGGTTTCATTATTCATCTCTTTAATATCTTGACATATTTTAGAATTTTTTTCCAATAACTCGACTGTGGACTCTTTGGTTGTTTGCAATTTTTGCGCAACCTCCAAAATAAGTGCTTTGACATCATCACTGTGTCCGTTGAGTTGTGCCAATGAGTTTGATTGTTCTTGAATACTATCAACAGCTTCAACGGCTGTTTGTGAAAGAACTCTAAAGGTTGCATCGCTCTCTGTGAGCGATTTTTTCGTTCTCTCTGCTAATTTTCTTACCTCATCTGCTACAACTGCAAATCCTCGCCCATGCTCTCCCGCCCTTGCCGCTTCAATAGCTGCATTGAGAGCAAGTAAATTTGTCTGCTCGGCAATATCTGCAATAATTGTCAAGATATCTTTTACATCCCCTATCGTCCCATGGAGATGATTAATTCTCTCAACAGTCTCTCCACCTCGCTCAACATTTTTTTCTATGTCATATATCATTGTTTCTATTTTAGCCTGTGCATCATAGAGTGAATTATCTGCTTCATTGATGCGTACGACAGATTCATTATTGATTTTACTCGACTCTTTCATAATTGTCTCGATACGAGCTGAATTTTGCATCATTTCACGCAAAAGTTCACACCCTTTGGAAATCTCATGTTTTTGAGAAACTGTCATCTCATTAATACGGTGTGCCACATCCTTATTTGTTGTAACAGCCTGTTTTGCATCACGAATAAAACTTGCAGAATCTTCTATAAACTCATTCACATATTTTGCAATAGAGCCTATTTCATCATCAAATTTAATCGTAAGCCGTTTTGAGAAATCTCCTTTCATCGAAGAGAGTTCTCCCACCATATTCTCTACTTGTGAGCCAACAAGAACTCGCATGCCAAAATAGACAGCGAGCTGGATAACAAGCTGAAGAATCACAACTCCTATCCACAAAAAGAGCGTTTGCTTCTCAATACTCTCAAGCTCTGGCAAAATATCTATGTAAACTGTTGCACCACCCAAAACGGTTCCCTCTGGAACATTGTGACATGTGAGACAGTTTGTCCCTTTGTAATTGGAACTTGCAATAAAAGGCATAGTAACGCGTAAAGTTTTATTTTTGTCACTATCGATATCTGTAACAAGTGCTTTTGTTGCGATACTCTTTGTATCAAGTGCATCGCGTACCTGCTCAATCTCTAAACCTTCTCCATAATCTTTTTTGAGTTCATTCGTTCTAAAGGCATAAAAACCTTTTACCTCATCTGTAGAAGCCGTTTTTTCATAAAAAAGTTTTCTATTTTGTGTATCAGACATCGCACCCGTAAGCATCATCATATTCAATCCATTGATGGTACTTTGAGCAATAGTGACCCCTTTTCCAACAACTATCTGCATCGCATCTTCACGATTTTTATTTTGTAACCAAAATATGACACTTCCAAGCATAAGAGAGAGTATGACAAAAATGGCGATTTGCAATTTAGTAGCTATACTAAAATTTTGAAAATAGTTCGGCATCTGTTCCATCCAAATGTTAATTTTGATAAATAAGCATCGATTATACACTAAAAGTGAAAACTGTGACATCATCTATTACTATAAATAATAATATTTGTTACAAAATAGACACACTAAACAACAAGAAAATCACTTCATAGAGCTATTTTACAGAACTTATATCACAAAGTTGTTACAAAATGAAAATAATAAATAACAAAATAATAAATAACAGTCCAACCACTCATAGCTTAATATTAAAATTGCTAAAATATAAAGTTATTTAATACTACAAACTTTCTAATAATTGAAATGTTACACAAAGGGAAATAAATGGCTGAATTAAAATTTGCTGACAATCAAATAATTGTCTCCAAAACAGATACGAGCGGAAAAATTACTTATGGAAATGAGTTATTTTTAAAATTAGCAGGATATAGTGAAAATGATATCTTACATGCACCGCATAACATCGTGCGACATCCAGATATGCCAAAAGTTGTCTTCAAATTACTATGGGACACAATCAAACAAGGCAAAGAGATATATGCCTATGTTGTCAATAAAGCAAAAAATGGCGACCACTACTGGGTTTTTGCGAATGTGACACCTTCATACGATAATAGCGGAAGAGTTGTGGGTTACTACTCCGTGCGAAGACGACCATCCGAAAAAGCACTTAGTGTCATCAAACCACTCTATAGACAGCTTGTAGATGCAGAAAAAAATGGTGGTATAGTCGCATCAGAAAAAATAGTACATGATTTACTCGCAGCAAATGGAGGTCGTTATGATAAATTCATCTTATCTCTCTAAATTACAAACTATCGGGTACTCTTTTTTTGTACTTTTTATTGTTGGTTACTTTTTTAAACTTATGTTTGATGGCTTCAGTGCTATAGATACAGCTCTTTTGGTTATCTATTCAAGTATTGGTGTTTTATTTAACTCCTATATATTAGGACTCAAAAAATGTATGCTCAAATCAATTACTGTTTTAAATGAAGCAGTCAATGGAAATTTAGAGAGTCGTGCAGTTGAGATATCAGACAATGGACAAGCAGGGCAAATTTGCCATCAAGTCAATAACCTCATCGATCAAATGGAAACATTTATGCGTGAAATGCGTACTTCTATCAATTACGCAAGTGAAAATGAATTTTTTAGAAAATTCAATACTTTGGGTCTCAATCCAGCTTTTGCTTTTGCGGGAAATACAATCAATGTCAGTATTGATGCCATGAAAGCAAACTATATGGGACAACTACGAGTAGAACTCAATGCGGATTTAAGTGTTATCAATAAAAATAATGAACAACTCAAATCACTTCAAACAAGTTTCAGTGCAAATACAGATAAGCTAGAGACAATCTCTCATAATATTCAAAAAGCAACCCACATGAGCATCGAAAGAGCCGATGAAGCAAGAGAAGTAGGAGAAAAACTCCATGGACTCAATGAACTCCTAGATGCAAATGCTCATACAACGCGTTCTCTTGAAGAGAGAGCAAAAGAGATTACAGCAGTTATCAATCTCATTAGTGACATATCTGACCAAACAAATTTACTTGCTCTTAATGCAGCAATCGAAGCAGCAAGAGCGGGAGAGCATGGACGCGGTTTTGCGGTTGTAGCAGATGAAGTGCGTAAACTTGCAGAGCGAACACAAAAAGCGACAGGCGAAATCAAAGCAACAGTTCAAGTGCTCCAACAAGAGAGTACAGAGATGTCAGGTAGTTCAGAGTCTATGCGAGATGTGGTGCAAGAGTTTAGTAATCTAATGGCAACATTTGGCGATAGCATGAGCGAACTCGAAAAAACAAACGAAAATATTGAGCATGAAATCAAACAGATTCAAAATCGTATCTTTGTGAATCTCATCATGATTGACCATATTCTCTTCAAAACCAATGCTTACTCCTCCATCAACCTTGGAAGGAAAGTTGGCAATTTTGGTACGCACCATGATTGTCGTCTTGGTAAATGGTATGCAACTGAAGGCAAGACAAGATTTGGGCACTCTAGCAGTTATAAAAAAATGGATGCTCCACATGCCGTAGTCCACCATAATGTCATAGAAGCAGTGAAATGTGTAGAAGGTGAAGATACTTGTCTTGCAAATAGAGATATGATTCTTGCAGACTTTAAAGCAATGGAAGTAGCAAGTGGTGAATTATTTACTCTTGCAGAAGCGATGATAGACGAATAACAATATGAGAGATTTCTAGAATCTCTTGTATAATGCAATAAAATTTCCTTACTCAAGTGCAACTATGGTCTATCTTTTTCTCTTTCTTTTCTCTTTGACTCTCACTTGGATTATCAAAAAAATATTTGTCAAAAAACAACTTCTCGCTCCAATCAGTGAGAGAAGCTCTCATACGACTCCTATTCCTCATGGCGGGGGCATTGCCATTGCTCTTACTTGGTTCATTGGACTTATCTATCTCTTTTGGACAAATCAGATTGAAACCTCTCTTTTTTATGCCCTTATAATAGGATTTGTCATCTCAATAGTGAGCTATGCAGATGATCTGTTTGAACTCAGTGCCAAACTAAGACTCTTGGTGCAAAGTGGTGTTGCAATTGGCGGAATTATCGCTCTTGGAGGGCTACATTCACTTGATCTTGGCATGTGGAGTATAGAAAACCCCATTATCACTAATCTTTTCGCTTTTTTGCTCATTGTCTGGTATATCAATCTCTATAATTTTCTCGATGGTATTGATGGCTATGCGGGAAGTGAAGCTCTTTTTTTAGCACTTAGTGGCTTTTTACTCTTTGGCGGAGAGCATTTTTTACTCCTTTTTGTCGCAGTTTTAGGATTTTTATTTTGGAATTGGCACAAGGCTAAAATTTTTATGGGCGATGTTGGAAGCACACTTTTAGGCTATAGTGTTGCGATTTTTACGCTCCACTATGCGAACACAGAGGCAACCAATTTATGGGTGTGGATTATCCTTTTTGCTCTTTTTTGGTTTGATGCCACACTCACACTCTATCGACGCTATAAAAATAGAGAAAATCTAAGCCTTGCACACAAAAAACATGCCTATCAAAGAATCACACAAAGTGGCTGGAGTCATAGCAAAGTCGTCCTTTTTTCACTCCTTATCAACGCACTCATTTTTGCTTTTATCTTTTTTATACCCAATATTTTTGTAGCTTTACTTCTAACTCTCTTACTTTTATTGGCATGTGGAAAGTTTATAGATTCTAAAAAACCATTTTTGTAATTCCACATGCCAGTTTTTCTCCTTTAAGTTGGATAGGAGTACAATTTCACTTTTAAAAAATAAAGGAACTCTATTCGTGCAAACAGAAGATGTAAAAGTTATTTTTGGAAGCTTTGTAATACTCGTTTTAGTCGGTGCGGCACTACTTATGCTCCCCTTTGCTCACAATGGTAGTTTACGCTTTATCGACGCTATCTTTACAGCGACCTCCGCTGTTTGTGTTACAGGTCTTATCGTCAAGGACACTCCAGTTGATTTTACCACTTTTGGACACAGTGTTATCCTCATGCTTATCCAAATTGGTGGTCTTGGGTATATGACTGCGGTTACCTTTATGGCGGTCATGCGAGGCAAAAAACTCAACTATCGTGACCGTTTAATTCTCAAAGAATCACTCAACTACCCTGGTATGAGTGGAATTTTTCGTTTTTTGAAAATTGTATTTGCGAGTATAATCATCATTGAACTTGTAGGAACGCTCATTCTATTTTTACGATTTTGGGCAGACATGCCAATAGACAAGGCATTATGGTATGGACTTTTTCACTCTATTTCCGCCTTTAATAATGCTGGATTTTCTCTCTTTAGTACCAATTTGATGGAGTATCGAGGAGATGCAGTTATCAACTTCACCATTCCTCTACTGGTCATCATCGGTGGACTTGGATATTTAGTTGTGTTAGAGCTTTATAATTACCGTCGCAAATCACTCACACGCCTCTCGACACACACCAAAATCGTCCTATGGACATCAGGTATTATGATACTCGCTGGGATGGCAATTATTCTCTCTTTAGAGTGGAATAATCCAAAATCACTTGGTAATATGAGTACCTACGAAAAAATTCTCTCAGCTTGGTTTGCTTCAGTCAATTACCGTACAGCGGGATTTAACACTATAGATTTTTCCACATTTAATGACTCTGACCTCTTTTTTGGCACTGTTTTTATGATGACGGGAGGAAGCCCTGGAGGAACAGCTGGAGGGATTAAAACAACAGTTATCGCACTTGCAATTATTGGCGTTTGGTTCACACTTCGCGGTCAAAACAATCCACATATTTTTCGCCGTAGTTTAATGCCCTATCAAATCAATAAAGCGTATGCGATTATCTTTATTGCATCTTTTTATGTACTTATCTCAACTGTTATCCTCAATGAGAGTGAAAAACTCCACTTTGTCCGTACACTTTTTGAAACATGTTCAGCATTTGCCACGGTTGGTATCTCTACTGGAGATGGCGGGGTGCTGAGTTATAGTGCTTTATTTAGCGATGTGGGCAAATTCAATATTATTTTATTGATGCTCATGGGACGGATTGGTGTTTTTGCCTTTACGGTAATTATTGTTGGAAAAGCGGTGCAAACCCGCATTAAATATGCTCAAGGAAGGGTTATAATATGACTTATGTAGTAATAGGATTAGGAAAATTTGGATTTCATGTGGCTCAAGGTCTTGCACAACAAGGTGAAAGTGTCATTGCGATAGATAATGATGAAGAAAAAATTCGTGATGTAAGCGAATTTGTTCAAGATGCAATTATGCTCGATTCAACAGATGCTAGAGCCTTGCGTGAAGCTGGAATTGCAGATGCTGAAGTGGCTATTGTAAGTATTGGAGAGCATTTGGAGTCAAGTATTTTGACTATTATGGCTCTAAGAGAAATAGGGATAGAGACAATCATTGCAAAAGCTATCACGCAGGTGCATGGTCAAATTCTCTCCAAGCTTGGAGCTGCAAAAGTCATCTATCCAGAGATGGAATCTGCAAAAAAACTTGTCAAAAAAATTGTGACAAACATGAACTATGAAACTATTGACCTCTCTATCACAATGAAACTAGCAAAGATGACTGTTCCTGATTTTTGGATTGGAACTTCCATCTTGTCCCCTACTTTTGAGAGAGATTATGAGGTCAAACCTATCGCCTATAAACATCAAGATGCGTGGCATACATCGTTTGAAAAAGATGACATTTTAGAAAAGGGTGATTTGCTTGTTGTGCTTGGAAATAGTAATCATGTAGCAGCTTTGAGTAGAAAAGTCTAATCTTCGTTTGTAATCTGGCATGTGGAATTCTATTTCCACATGCCATCATTTGTAAAATTATCCGTAACATATTTGAGTTCATACATATTTTGTGCAATATACTCAATATCCTCGATTGCATCACGCGTTGTAGCAAACAAGATTTTGTCGCCCATTTTGAGAGGCATAACTTCATCGGGAAGAAGATAAAATTTATTGCCTCTTTGTAAAAGAAGTGGCTTAACGCTATTTTTTATCGTTCTATCTTCTCGTCTTCGTGAGAAAGCACCCAAATAAATAGTCTCATTCTCCAAAATCGCATCTTTGATTGCATTGGCTTGTTCTGCGTCAATAAATAGCTCATACACTTCAGGACTCTCTCCAATTTTCTCTAAAAGTTCATTGACTAATTTTGCTCCAAACTCTTCACTTTGAGATTTCATAAGATAAAAAAACTTATCTGACATAGGATTGACAATAGCATTGATGGTTTTGTGAATCAAAATTCTCGATGGCATAAAGATAAAATCAATGTGAGAGTATTTAAAAATAGAGTAGTTTTCCAACTCATTCTCTCTTGCGACTGTAATAATATTTTTGTTAATTTTTCTTGCTGTCGAGAGAAGAGAGAGATTGAGCGTATCATCTTTTGTCCCAGCGATAATCACAGCTGCTTTTTCTATATCCAAGCTTTTGAGTAAATCCATATCATAAGAACTCGCTATCGTCACATCCTTGTGATTTGAATCCACTTTTTCTTTATTGATTTCAACAAATTTTGCTTCGATATCGTTCTCTTTTAAAACTTTATATATCTCTCGCCCCATTCTCCCATAGCCACATACGATGTACAATCCTCTTGGAAGCTTGAACTGCTCTTTTCGTAAGATATCAAGATTATAAATCCATTTTCCAATTTGATAAATGGAGGGAGAGTTCAGACTCAAATGTATCTGGCTTGAAATAATCTCAAAAGGATTTTCAATAATTTCAACACCCAAATCTGTTAAATTTTCTGTTAAAGTTTCTGTTGTAGATTTTATGGCAAGGGGAACTTTTGGATTGATAATCTTGCTTGTCACGGCAATCCTAAAATTGAGACTGTCATCCTCAAATAAAGAGACTAGACCCTTACAGTATTTCGATTTGATACCTGAAATCTCTAAGGCTATAGGGTCATGAATATCTGCTTGGAGTATCGGCACGATTGGCGTATAACTCTCCATCATAAGCTCATTGACTCTATCTTCATTTCTCTCTATAACAACAACGCGAAACCCTTTATGGAGTGATTTTTCTATAATTCTTTTTGTTGTCGCGTTGTACCCCAAAATAATCAAAAAATTTTCTTGTAAATTTTTTACCTGTTTTTTAAATTTTGCTTTTGCTATCTCTCGGATGAGAACCTTATCTTGCAAAAGTGATATGATAGAACCAACACTATAAAACCACCCTATAACCGTAAGATAGATTATCATAGAGACCCAAATTCGTTGCGAATAGGTAAACGCAAAAGGTGTTTCTCCAAAACCTATCGTGGTGGCTGTATATGTAATAAAATAGAATGCATCAAAGATGGTCATCGTATAAGGTTTGCCATCACTTGTAACACCATCGAGCATCACAAGCCCAATAATGGCGATAGTGTATGCAATAATAAGCACAAGAAAAGGGACTCTCAGCTTTTGTAAAATAAGCCACAAAGAGTTATTGCTCATGCATTGTTACCTTTTTGATTTGAGAGTATCGCCGACATAGAGTATAACGGAAACAATATTTGCTAACAATGCTCCACCAGAGAGAGAAACGATAATCACTGTAGTCGCTGGAGTAATTTCACTCGTATAAGCTACAATCGTCCAAACTGTTGCAGCTGCAATGAGCTGAATATCTGCTACGAGCGAAGTCGCTAACAAAACCGAACCAATCTGTGTTCTATCGCCAAGTTTGAGTGTTGTTGCGATGAGATTGACTACAATTGCCGCGAGGAGTTCGTATTTGTCATGATACGCCATTGAATCCATATCACCATAAAAAAACCCAAAATTGAGTGTCATAGCAAGTATAATAAAAAAACCTGCCCGTACCTTTTCCATATTCATCTATTTATCCTTTAAACTTTTGTGTAATGAGATTATTGTATCATAAACGAAATTATTATTTGAATACCAAGGAAAACAATGCAGTTATCGATGTTAGAAAAGTTACACCAAGAGGATATCCTCAATCCTCAGCATCCTTCTATCTTTTTTCAGCACAAAAACTACAAAATTTTGATTTACAGGCTCTTTTCCAAACACACCAAACATTCGGATATACTCAAAGTTGAATCGCACTCTTTTATCATAGATAATGAGAACTCAATTTTCACTTACAATAAACTCCACAAAGAGTTCACGCAGATAGATGATTACAAAGCTCTCTACACTATTTTGGACAAACTCGTCGATAAGACTATGGAAGAGATAGAAAATCATGTAGAACTCATCGAAGAGCTTGAAGAGAATATTTATGACAACAAAGACTCGATTCAAATCTGGTTTAAGCTCAAAAAAGAGATGGTGCGTATGGAGAGACTTCTCTCTCAGGCTTCAAAAGCACACATGGAGTTTATAAGAAGCTCAGAAGAGATAAAACATGATAATGAATTACGCACAGAATTTGAAGATATCGAAGAGCATCTCAACCGTATCTATCGTTACACGGCTATGAATATCACAAAGCTCGATAATATTTACAATCTTTACACAATCATGGCAAATGAAAATATGAGAAAAACGATGCTTTTTCTCACTATCATATCTGCTATATTTTTACCAATTAACATCGTTGTTGGATTTTTTGGTATCAACACAGAGGGACTCTATTTCTCAGGAAATCCCAATGGGACGAACTTTGTAGCCTCTATTATGATAGGGCTGTTTCTCTCTTTTATGCTTTTACTCTTTTTTAAAAGAAATAAGTTTTATTAGATTATAACCTCATCACTCACAAGAGGCATTTGGAGCGGTTTACTAAAGTAATAGCCTTGACCATATCTCACACCTATATCTCTTAAAAGAAGTGCTATCTCTCTTGTTTCTACAAACTCTGCCACACTCTGCATATCCATTCCTTTAGAGAATTGATGAATACTTTTGAGCATGTGAAGTTTTCTATCATTGGTTGTGATTTCATTCACGATGGAACCATCTATTTTGACTATATCAATCGGTAAATCAGAAAAATAGGAGAAGTTTGAGTATCCTGAACCAAAATCATCGATAAGGATTTTTGAGCCATATTTATGAAGCTCTTGGACAAACTCTTTTACTTTTTCCAAATCATTCAGATGTTCTGCCTCCAAAAGTTCTATGTCAATTCTCGAAGAGACACGAAGATTATTTTTCAAACTACTGAGCAAACTGCTTGTGATTTCATCATCCAATATATCGAGCATAGAGACATTAATACTAAATCTGTATTGTGGAAATTGTTCTGCTACTTTGATAGTTTTTTCAATCATAATTTTTGTTATATCATAGTAATAAGAACTTTTTTTCGCTGTATCTAAAAATTTGATTGGTGGTAAATAGGAGCCATTTGGAAGTTTTAATCGTACCAAAGCTTCGTACTTTTCTATTTTTGCACTTTGAAGATTGACGATAGGCTGAAAAAATGGAATGATACAATCTGTTTGAATAGCAACCTTTATCTGCTCTAAAGTTTCCATATTTTCTTGAACACTTTTTTTGAAATTCAAACTCTCTTTGTATGCTAAAACACGCTTGTTTTGCTCTTTTTTGATTATTTTTAGAGCCATATCCGCATTTTCTAACATTGGACTTATGCAGTTACTCGCGATACTTACCGTTATATTTAGCTCCAATTTGCCAATCAAGAAAATATGCTTCATAATTTTTTGCTCTAAACTAAGTGCTATATTGAATGCAACTTTTTTATCAATATCTTCAAATAAAATTGCAAACTCATCTCCGCCTAGACGATAGATTTTAAAATCCGCTTGATGGAGAAGTTCTGACTTTAAGAATTGTGCTAAATCTTGCAAAAGAGCATTTCCAACCTCATTGCCATATACATCATTAATATCTTTAAACCCATTGATATCTATAACCAAAATATGTGGAAAATCTGATTTACTCAAATCCTCTTCCAACATTTTTCTATTATACAAGCCCGTGAGCATGTCATATGTAAGAGAGTATTCTAAAGATTTTGTTGTCTCTTGAAGTTTTTTATTTTCTTTGAGGTATTTTGCAAACAAAATAGAAATTGCCAAAAGCGAAGAGAGAAACACACTAAAAATAATAAGAGCAAAGATATCAAGTGCTTTAAAATCATTCAATGCTAAAAGTGAAAACTCTTCTCTAATCTTTTTCATCAAAAGATAAATATCACTATGTGTCACCTTGTATGTCATTGTGACAAATGCTGGATATCTTTTGACTAAATACATGGCATGTGCATTGAATGTATTGATAAAATCTTGCATTTGTTGATTTGGCGAATCAGAGGTAAGCGTAACATTCAAGTTATTTATATAATCCAAATCCTGCATTTTCACTGCATCATTGAGATGTTTTAAAATTTGATTTGCTTGTATAAAGATATTTTTTTCTTCGCTCAAAGCTACGGAACTTTCCACATGCCGAGTCAAAAAAACAAGAGAATTTTTTATCCCTGCATTGAGCATCTGAAACTCTTCTATATTTTCAAAATTTTTTGTCAGTCGTTCTTTAAAAAGTTCTAAATTTTTACGAATAGAGAGATAGTTTTTATCTTTCAAGATGGCAGAAGCTTCTATTTTTGTATATTTATCTTGCAAATCTTGTATGCTTTGTGAAATTTTATCTTGGTCTTGATACGCATAGAGCGAATTTTCCAAGATAAGATAATTCAAATCCGATTGACTGTTTTCCAAATTACTTATAGAGATTAAAAATTCTCTATGATTTTTCGTAAAATCTCTTTGAAGAAGGTAAAAATATGTCAAGACAATAGAAGAGATTATCCCTACTGCAAAAGTCAAATAGAGTAAACGATTGAGTTTCAAAACATATCCATTACGAAAGGTTTTTCACCTTTGAGAGTCTCTAAAAAGAGAACGATTTTATCTGCTTCTTCCTCTGAGATTTGCTGTCCAAGATTGTATTTGGACATTACCTGTACCGCTTCTTTGAGCGTTTTGACACTTCCATCATGAAAATAGGGTGCAGTAAGCGTTATATTTCTGAGTGTTGGCACTTTAAATACATTTTTGTGTTCACTGTTTTTAGTTATTTCTGCTCTATCTGGGTAGCTTGTATTAGAATTATATTCTATAAATGTACCCATTTTTTGAAAAGAGTTTGCACCGATATTGACACCATTATGACAAGTAATGCATCCTAATTGTTTAAAAATAGTGTAGCCTTCTTGTTCTTGAGATGTCAATTGTAACTCATTTCTCAAAAACTTATCAAATCGCGAGTTAGGCGTAGTCAGAGCATTTTCAAACTCTACAATCGCTTCAAGTGCTTGTTGATACTCAATTTTTGAAGTGCCATACACCTCTTGAAATTTTTGTTTATATTTTGCGGAAGCATTGAGTCGCTCTTCAATACTTTTTGGATTCATATTGTGTTCGGCTGGGTTATTGATTGGACCATCGGCTTGTTCGAGAAGATTGTTGGCTCTGCCATTCCAAAATTGTTTGAAATTATATTTTGCATTAAAAACTGTTGGAGCTTGAATATTTCCTTTTTTGCCCTCAAACCCCTCTGAAACCACTCTTGCATCTGCACCACCACTAGAAACATCATGGCAACTTACACATGCCGTAGAGCTGTCTTTTGATAACATCGTGTCAAAAAAAAGCTCCTTCCCGAGTAAAGCTTTTTTTATATGCACTCCACGCTCCAAAGGAATAGGAGATATAGGCTCACTCGCATAAACAATTGTAATAATTAAAAGAGGTGTGAGATACTTCAACATGTATCCATTTTAACTGAACGAACTTAAAAACTTACTTTTTTGTAGAACTTTTTGAGTCCTCGTTTGGCTTTTGTATCCAAATCGTATGAAATAAATTCTAAATACTCTATAATGTCCTTTGATGCTATATTTGTTCTTGTTGCTGCCTGTTTTAGTATGTATTGTGGTATTTTTATTTTCTGTTTTAGAAAGTTTTTTTGGATTTTTTTATAGAGATTTTTCTCTTTGTGATAACAAAGAAGAGCAAATACAAAAGGGAGTTTATATTTTTGATTCCACTCTTTTGCTAAATCCACATGCCGCTTATTTTGAAGGTAGTATCGCAGTGCTTTATCACCGATAATCACTTCACCCTGCACACCCAAGATACGAGCAAGAACATTCGATGTTGCAGAATCTTTATCTACGATATCTTTGGCATGTGGAATGACTAAAACACTCCGAACCTCTTTTTTTGCGATAATTCCCAAATCCACATGCCGATATTTTTTAGCTGTGATACTTGAAATAAATGCAGCATCCACACGACGCGATGCAAATTTTTTATTTATGTTGGAAGGGACACCTTTTTTGTAGTGAATACTCATGCTTTGTTGACTACTAGAGAGAAATCGCTTCATGAAAATATGAAAAGGTAAAAGATTCAGATACTCAATTTTTCCAAAAATCATCTCACTACTCCAACAAATTTGTTAGAGGAATTATACATTGATTAGCTTATTTTGATATAATCATCCTCATAATATAGTGCATGAGGAGCCATTTTGGTACGCGTAGATTTTTTAGGTCCTATTCAAAAAGCACCACTCGAATTAGAGATTACAAATTTAAGTGAGTTAGCTCTCATTTTACAAAAAGATACAGAGTTATCGCAGTGGCTGAGCAACTCTGCAGTAGCTCTCAATGATACTCTTGTCAATTCATTGGATGTTGCTCTAAAAGATGGGGATAGAATCTCTTTACTCCCTCCAGTTTGTGGAGGCTGAAAAAGTGTTAAGCCTCTATGATGGTGCATTAAATGTCCCTAAAATTTTACAAGATTGGTATGAAGAAGAAGCAAAAAGCAACTACGGTGCTTATATCCCTTTTGTAGGGACTGTACGCGATGAAGATGGTATCGAGGGGCTAAGCTTCGACATCTATGAACCTATCCTTGAGAGCTGGTTCAAAACATGGCAAACAAAAGCCAAAGAGAGTGGCGCAATCATCAAAATGGCACATAGTCGTGGAGATGTTCTTTTACACGAATCTTCTTATATCGCAGCAGTTTTTTCTCCTAAACGCCGTGTAGCACTTGAGTTTATAGAAAAATTTGTAGAAGATTTTAAAGCCTCCGCACCTATATGGAAATATGATTTAAGAGACGGAGCAAGAATTTACGCACTCTCTCGTTCTACAGCCATCCAAGGAAGCGGTATTTTAGGAGTAAAAAATTGAATATGCTCTCATATGAAACAAGTATCAATATGCTCGATTTGCTCCATGTCGGAGCAGTCAGAACAGAGAATGTTCCACTTAGTAGCTCTTTGGGAAGAGTTCTTGCAGAGGACATTATCGCAAAGTACAATGACCCGCAATTTCCAACGGCTTCCATGGATGGCTATGCCATTATTGCCTCCGATCAAGAGTTAGAATCTCTCACAATCTTAGGTATAAATCCAGCAGGAACGAATGAGCAAAGAGTCATAACAACAGGTGAATGTATCAAAACTTTTACAGGTTCAAAAATGCCCCAAGGAAGCGATACACTTATCCAAATTGAGAATGTAACTGTTGCAGAGGGAACGATTCTCATCAACCAAAAAGTTCTCAAAGGCTCTTCGGTGCGTCCCATTGGCGAAGGATACAAGGCGGGAGATACGCTTATCAAACAGGGAACCAAAATAGGTTTTGCTCAGATTGGTGTTATGGCAGCTCTGGGTATTGTCATGGTCAAAGTTGCACTTCGTCCACGCGTAGCAATCCTTGCAACAGGAAGTGAAATTTTGGATTTGGGTGTCATGAGCGACAACCCTGCACAAATCAGAAGCTCCAACAACTACACACTCGCTGCACTCTTTGAATCAGCGGGAGCAGAAGCAATTCAGCTTGGAGTCGTAGCAGATGACAGAGCCTCTATCCTCCAAGCCCTCAGTAATGCTTTTCGTTGTGCAGATATTATCGTTAGCACTGGCGGTGTGAGTGTTGGCGATTATGATTTTGTCAAAGATATTGTTCCACGATTGGGTGCTGAAATAGTATTCAAAGGTGTAGCAATCAAACCAGGGAAACATCTGCTTGTGGCAAGTAAAGAGGATAAATTTGTCATAGCACTCCCTGGATTTGCCTACTCATCGACTGTCACAGCTATACTTTATGTACTTCCTTTGGTCGCGAAAATGCTAGGCAAAGAGAAACCCTACAAAATAGTAGAAGCAAAATTGAGTGAAGATTTCCATAAGAGAAGTAATTTACGAGAGTTTAGTGCATGTAATGTACGCATTGAAGAGGGTGAATATTTTATAGATTTTAAAAACAAAAAAGTAGGAAGCTCCGCGATTCTCACAAATCTTTTAGAAAACAGTGCTTTGATGATTAGTGGGGAAGAGGATGGAGATTTGCCTGAAGGAACTTTCGTCAATGTAATCTTGCTTGAGAACTTTTAACAGATGTTACACACTCAAACGAAAAAATCCGTTTGAGTGGCAAAGTTTTTCGAGAATTATTCGATTCTAAATCTATTATATTTCACAGATGACCAGACAGAAATAGCGATAAATGCTATCCCCACAAGTCCAGTGATTACCTCTGGAATATGAAATTTAATACTCATAAGCATAATTACTGCCAAAGCACCTATCGCATAGTGTGCACCATGTTCTAGGAAAACATACTCCGCCAAAGTTCCTTTTTCTACAAGATAGATAGTAATAGAACGAACGAACATCGCTCCAATTCCTAAACCTATCATAATAACTACGATATCTTTCGTAATAGCAAAAGCTCCTATAACCCCATCAAAAGAAAAAGATGCATCTAACACTTCTAAATATAAAAATCCACCGATGCTCCCTTTTTTGACTAAATCGCCAATGTCGGCACTCTGCTCCTCTGTCTCAAGTATCTTACCAACTAAATCGACACCTAGATAAACAAGAATACCCCATATGCCAGAGACTAAAACAACAAACTGCTGTTTCTCATCCACTAAAGAGAGAGAAGCCATCAAAGCACTCAACGCTACAAAAATAGAGATAGCATTGATTTTGCCAAGCAAACCTAATTTTTGCTCAATCACACCAAGCCAATGGAGTTCTTTTTCCTCATCGAAAAAGAAGTTAAGAAATACAAGCATCAAAAACATACTTCCAAAAGCAGAAACTTCCGCATGATGTGCAGTTAATTTAGATGAATATTCATCAGGTGCGTTGATTGCAAGTGTCCAAACCTCCAACATTCCCATATCCGCTGTTTGTGCAACAATCACGATTGGAAAAAGTAATCGCATCCCAAAAACAGCAACAAGAATCCCCACTGTCAAAAAGAGTGTTCTCCAATAGTGATCCCATGTTTTTAAAATAGAAGCGTTCACAACTGCATTATCAAAAGATAATGAAACCTCCATCACTGCCAAAATCAATGCCAACCAGACCATGCTCAGAGCCAAAGTCATCCCACCACCAACATATCCCCACCAACCAGCACCAAGAAGTGCAAGAACAGAGATAATCAAAGAAAATCTAAAGTGTTCCATATTCATCCAATATAGTAAATTTTACAACCCATTGCATCCGTGGCATGAAGTCATTTGGGTGGATTGTAACATGATTTCATTAACAATGCATCTCCACTTTCCACATGCCACAATTAATTTTAAATTTTAAATTTTTGTTTTTATTTTGTATGATATAATTTTTACAAACGAAAAAGGAGGATATTATGGAAATTACTCAATATACATTCCAATCACCTTATTCTAGCCAGATTCAAATCGGTAAACCTGATACTAGCAGTATAAAAAGTGATACGGAACTTCCAAAAAATACAGATGAGTTACAACAAAAAGCACAAAGTTTTCAAGCGACACAAATAAAAGAGGTTACTCCAAAAGTTGAAGCTGAGGCTCCACTCGATTTGTACGCATAAAAATCTACTGCTCCATGGATGAAGTTCTGCTTCGTTCATGTTTTCTTTCCCTTCTTCTGTGCCAATTTTTATCTCTATCTTAAAATATATTTCACACCGACTCACTAAGCATAAAGAAAGATGCTTTTGCTACTATTTCAAAAATTTCAAAGGATATAAAATGTTTAAAATAGTAGTAGAAAAAGAGTGTGGATGTTTTAAAAGAAGCGATTTGAAAAACAATATCGAAATTGCGTCCAAAGATGATGCTCTCTCAAAATCAATCGAAATAAGAGATTATATGAATGATGAATTTTGTGGTAAACACGAATTTAAAGTGCAAGAAGTAGGAAATGATTTCGTAATCGCAATGAGTGATTCAAAAAGTAATGGCTGTTGTGGCGGTGGATGTGGTTCTCACTAATTATCATAAAATTTATTTTCTAAAGTTACTAAATTTCTAGTATAATTTTTAAAATTGAAGAAAAGGATTCCAAATGAAAACAAGTAAAATCATTCTCTCCCTCCTTGCAACAACAATGGTTGCCACGCTCCTCAGTGCTGAGAATAATGCAACTGTTCCAGCACCAGAAGCTCCAGCTCCAAAAGCTGGAAAAAAAGAGCTTCCACTCGAAGAGATGAAAGCTAAAATGAATGCGTCAATAGACAAAAGAATTGCAAACCTAAAAATCATTCAAGAGTGTGCAAACAAAGCAACAACAAAAGATGAATTTAAAGCATGTAAACCGAAGAAAAAATCTGCACCAGCAAATGGACCTCTTCCTGAGCCGATGAGCTAGGAAGTAGGAATATTTTTTGCTCCTCTTTGTAATCACATTTACAAAGAGCGAGAAAATATGATTTTATTCAGAAATGCAAAAGAGAAAGTAAGTTACTACAAAATCAACATTTACCCTACCCTGTTTGGAGATTTTTTAATCCAAAAAGAGTATGGCATGATGCACAACAAAAAACCCACAAATATCATCAAAGAGTATGCCAACAGTAGCAAAGAGGCTCTTTTAATCATGCTCAATATCGCAGTTGATAAAAAAAATGTAGGATATTTAAGAGCGAGTTAAATGCTCTTAAGTGTGTTTATCTTTTCACTCCAAAAATAAGAACCTTCGCATATCTGCCGCTCCAAACCAAAAAGAGAATGAGCCACAAACTCAAAGAGATATCAAACAAAAAGCTCCATTCCAGCCCAAAAGCAACACTCATACTATACAAAGCTCTCATAAGTACAACAATCTGAATCAACCAAAAAAGATTTGTAGTCACTCTATCGGCATGTGGACTTTGCCCAGAGTGTCCGAGTGTGACGCGTGTTCCAAAGCCAATGAGAATCGTTGTCAAGAAACCAATGGAGAGGAGATGATTATTGAAAAAATAAAAATCCATTCCAAAAAAGAGTTCGCCACTCACACTCAAAGCAGATAAAAACAGACCAAGAGGAAGCCACAAGAGTGCCAGATGAAGCACCCACAAAATCGCAGGGGCGTGAAATGGAGAGAGTTTCCATCTCCTAAACTCTTGCAACAAATAGATGCCAAGCAAAATATCCACTAGAATTTCAACAGCTTTGATTTCCAAGGCACTCGCAACAGATTTCAAAAGAAAAAGGGCAAAAACAATCTTCATAAACTGCTCATTTTTGGGTGCATGTGCGTGTGAGAAAAAGGGAACCATCCTCTGAGCAACACTCAACCCTAAAAATACCAGATACATATAAAAAGAGAGACTCACGGCACTGCCAAAAAGTTGCGTTTGTATTTCCACATGCCGAGTTAGTTCAATAACGATAAAAAGAAGATGCCCTAAAAGTCCAAAATAGTTGGCGGTTAAAATCCAAAAAGGGTCTTGCTTCTGAGGCATCGCACCTGTGCGATAGATATGTTGTAGCTTGAGAACAACAAAAATTTGCGATACAAAAAGGAGCGTCATCCCAAGAATCAAAAGTGAATGATTCCAAAAAGAGCCTCCTATAAAGAGGAGCGTTCCTACGATATTTGCATAAAAAATCTTTGTATAAAACTGCTTAGGTATCACTTGGCATTGGCAAAATTTTGGAAATGTGGTAAACAAAAATCCTGTAAAAAAGTTTGAAAATACAATAAAAATAAGAGAGTATGCGTGAAAATTCACACTCCACATATTGAGCCAAATAACGCCTTTGTAGCTAAGTCCAAAAAGAAGCATCATTACCAAAGAGGTTACGACGCCAAAGAGAAAAAATGGCTGATGTGGCTGAGATAAAAAATAGTTGTCCTGTTTTGCTTGGGTTTGAAACTTCATATCCAATTCCTAAAATAAATAATCTCTACCGATTTTTTTGCAGTATGCACCGAGCATTGCTCTCTCAAAATCGTTGTTGGTCGCATACTCATACCCAAACGCCTCTTTCCACATGCCATGATCTTCCATGCATAAGTAAAAAAATACATCTCTATGCCAAGGTGCAAAACTCTCATACGCTGACTTAAACATCTCTAACTTTGTGGCATGTGGATAGGAACTTTTGCCACTTGCATCGGCATGTGGAATCTGCGTGATTTTTGTTCTAAACTCTCGCTCTCGAAGTTTTTTTATAACTGGTTTTATAAAAGTGAGTGTTCCAAAACTCACAAGTGCGACCTCGCTAGGGTCGAATTTTAGTAGGAGTTCGTTATAAACTGCTTGATACTCATCAAGATAACCTTCGTACTCGACAATCGGATGAAAGTGAAAACCGACTTTTACACCTTTATCCGCCAAGGCTCTTGCGGCATTTATGCGTTTATCAAGCGAAGCTGTAAGATGCTCCTCATTTTCGATAATGGTCGGCGTGTTGAGTGACCATGTGCAAAAAATATTTTTTGGAACATCATTTTGCAAAAAATATTTGATGTTGTCGGACTTGGTTTTAAACTCCAAAATGACATGTGGATTTTCTCGTGCAAAAAGAAAAAGAGCATCTAAAATCCCTTCACGATTTCCCCACATAAGCGAATCTGAACTCTGTCCAGTACCGATGTGGTAGGATTTGTTTTTATCGAGGTTGAGATTTTTAAGTTTCTGGGCAAAACCGCTGTCAAAAGTAATGGTATTTTGCTTGTAAAAACTCTGGATAGAGCAGTAAGAACAATCAAATCCGCAACTCTCCACAGCGTCAAGTGTGAGAAGATTACAGCATCTGGTTTTCTCACTCGCCACAGGACAAAGCCCCAAACCAAACCCCTCTTTTTGCACCGTTGTAAAGGAGTATTTTTGCTCTTGCGGCATATTTTTGAGCGTAAAATTTTTATAGGAGTTAGGAGCATTTCGTATCGCTTCATACGCTTTTTTGAGCCTAGTAAAAACCACTTTTTTCTGCTCATGCTCAGGGAATATTTCGATGATACTTTTCTCATTCCACATGCCAAGGTCACGAGCCATATCAACTATCTGCTTGAGTTCTTGATGTGAAAAGCCAAACCGATGTGCTTTTTCTTTTATAAACTCCTGTTCGGCATGTGGAAGTTTTTCAAACAATGTATTTATAGTTGCGTTGTTAAATTTATCTGTATAGGAATTCATAGGCGAATTTTAGCAGAATTGGGGCTGTTTGGGAGTATGGATTTTTTGCTTGATTGTAAAAATAAGGCATCTCTAAAAAAACATTTTCACTTCGCAAAAAGCGGTATCCTTGTTTTGGAAATATCTTGGCATGTGGAAATGTATTCTTGCTCCCAAGCTCTAGCTTGGAAGTTTATATCGCGGATTGTAGTTCTTGTATGCATTCCCATCGGGGACAATGGGAACGAGGATAATACTATCAATATTTTCTCTCACTTCTTCTATTGAATTGCATTCATTATTTTGCATTTTAAAATCCTCTTTGTGTCGTTGTATTAGGTTAATTTTACAAATAGTTCATTTAAAACTATTCTCTCATCATCACTAAGTTTTGAGAAAAAGACTCTATCAACATCCTCAACGATTTGTACTGCTTGGATTGCAATAATTTTACCTCGATCTGTCAAGATAATAGTTTTAGCTCTAGTATCTAACTCATTTTCAAATCTACTGACCAACCCTTGAGACACAAGAGTTTTGAGGCTTTTTGATACTGTCATTTTGTCAAGTTTTGTGTGATTGATGATAGTTGTTTGTGTTGGCTCAATTTGTTGCTCATCAAACCATAGCAACGAAGCCAAAATCACAAATGCCGAATGGCTAAGCTCCAGGCTTTCAAGTGCTTTTTTTATCTCTCTTTGCCACAGTGTCGTGACCTGCCAAAGCAAAAAACCACTGCTATCCTCTGCTTTTTTTACACTAAAATGACTCTGTTTTTCCATTTTTTACCAACTCTATCAGGCTATTTATATCATCTTCCATTTTGTCTGCGACATGCTGTGCGACCAATCTTTTCCACAAAAACGATAACACTCCATCTATTTTGATGGTTGCTGTGAGTGTGATTTTATTATTTTCTTGCACGATTTCGTGGATACCGTACATTTTGGCTAACGGAAATTTGGTCATATCTGTAAAGCTTTTATCGGTTGTAACTTCTGTGAGCATGAGACTGACTTCACGACCTTCAGGAAGCCCCAAAACAAAGCTACTTCCCACTACAAACTCCCCATCTAATCTTGCATACTTGATACCATGATTGAACTTGTGCCAGTTGTTAACATCTACCCACACGGCAAACACCGCTTTGGCACTCACACCTTCTACTGTTTTTGAAATACTACCTACGGTTTGCATTGATATTCTCCTTGATTTGATTTAAAATATTTTCATTTACCATTTGTGAAGCTATAAGTAAAAAATCTTTTTCGTTGATTTCTAAATGCCCAAAACGAAATGGATAGCCCCATTGCTTTTTATTTTGGATAAACGAGAGTTCTGCGATAAGTGGTATTATTGGGTATTCTAAACATTCAAAAAAGCTAACATTTTTTCTATATGGAAAAAATCCCTCAAACATCTCTACTTGATACACTACATCATCTCTCATCTTCCCAATAGCTGTGAACATTTGATATGCTAACTTATCTTGCATCTGCTTTTTAGATGAATAGTAGATGATAAAATCACCTTTTTTCATCCGTTTGAGTGGAGCTGATTTACCATGACATAGTTGGCAAAATCCACCTTTTTCCCCTATCTTGACATGCTCCTGCGAAGCTACCCCAATCCAAAATTTCATCTTAAATCCTTTGATAAACTTAAATATAATATGCAAGTTTACTGTATCTATCTTAAAAATCCTTTTATTTAATGATAGCTTGTATATCAATTTTCGAAGCAATCTGGAAAATTATGTATCATCTTTTTCTCGTTCCACCTTTCCCAAGGTGGAATGCATATCGCAAGTAAAATTGCCAAAAATTTTCAATCTGTTCAATTATGGCATTATTCACATATGCCGAGATGTTCGATTTATTGGCATGTGGAAGTTTTATAAAATAGTAGTTTAAGTAGGCATTCCACCTTGGGAAAGGTGGAACGAGAAAATTGGGGCTGTTTGGGAGTATGGATTTTTTTCTTTCAACTCATTTTATTGCCATTAAAATACTTGTTTTACATTCATATTTTCAATAACAGTTATAAAAAACTCTTTCGACCAAAGTTCTATCTCTCGTAAATCTTTGATAAATGGCTGAACATCATTTTTTGCTTTGGCGATATCCAATGTTTCCACTCTTTTCAAAAGCAAAATTTTTAAATTTTCTTTTGTCAAAGCTTGAGAGATTTCTATACTATTCTCTTGCAAATATTTGCAACTTTGACTTAGTCTCGCTTGTAAATGGTGTAAATCAAGCTCTGCGTCATTGGCGACATACCAAACCAAATCGTACCAATCTCGCCCTTTTGGTCTAGTACTCCAAGCTCTACAAAGGATGGCGTGCATTTTCCCAGCATAGAGGGATGGTAAAGTAAAAGCATTGATTGAAAATGGTCTTGGGATGAGTCGAATTATATTTTCAGTCTGAAAGTTTAGTGGTGGATTTGTATCTACTTCCAATTTAATTTTTACCGTTTGATCTTTGTGAAGTTTGTTTGTAATATCTTTTGGAGCATTGATATTTAACAGATGCTCGATTGTATTTCCTTTTATAAATGCTGATGCTATGGCACTTGTGGAATTTTTTTCTTTTATCTCGATACTTACATCAAAGCCAAATGATTTTAAAGTGGCGATGATGGCTTCTTCGTAGGGTTTTAAGTCAAAATTTGGGTTTGATTCATGAAGTGAAAAATCCAAATCCTCAGAAAATCTAGGGAGATTATGCAAAATTCTAAGTGCTGTTCCGCCATAAAAAGAGGCATATTTAAAAAATCCTGCATCATAAAGTCCCAAAAGAACTATCTCTTGGAGTATTTCCCTGAGTGCATCGTAGCTACTATTTGCATTTGATAAATCATACTTTTGGAGCATTTTAAGAAGTGCTGGATGTGTCATAAAAGTTTTCCTTTTTCCAAAATTGTTGCTAATGTTTTGAGATTTCTTGATTTGTATGCGGTTGCTATTTGGGCTATGAGATTGCTATTTAAATTTTGTGAAATATCGAGCCTTAAATCGTATTTGAGATATTCACGCATTGCATTTTGTGTGAGTGTGCCAATGCCTCTGTCGTAGCGTATTTTGTCACACAAAGCTTTTTCAGGGGTGGCTATAAATCTTCCACCTTCAACATCATCATACAACCAATCAACTCCCAAAGAGTAAGCTTGTAGCGGTATTTTTTTATAGCTAAATCTACCAAGTGGCGTGTCAAAAAGTTTTTCATTTTTACTTGTCGCCGATGTTATCTCACTCACTCTCTCGGGTATCATTGCGTAGTAACTTAAAGCATAGTCAAAAGAAACATAAGAGGGTGCATAAAGCATATTTGCTACACTTACAAAATCTATGGGTCGCGTGAGATAGGGTTTTGAAAAGGTATAAAAACCTTTTTTGAGCCTTACCAACTCGCCATTTTTTACTAGGTTTGATATTTTTTCATTGACATTGCTAACTGATTTTTCAAGAAGTGCATAGAGCATCTCATGTGAAAATGCAGACAGTGGCAAAGCATTTCTTAATTCTATTGTTTTCATGAGATTGAGTATAACATAAAGTTTATTATTTTATATAGATAATCCAATTTAATCATATTTTATATGTGTTAATAATGATTTTTTATTTGCTGTAACCAGCAAATATCTTGGCATGTGGAAATATTTTTTAGCTCCTATTCCTTGTTAGCTTTTTTTCTATTTTTTATTAACTCCGTTAAAGGTGAATGACTAGGATAAAGAACTTTAGCTGATGGAATATCCATTGAAGCTAAATCTAAATGAGAATCTTGATCATCAAAAAATATGTGTGGCTTGAAGGCTTTTAAAAAACGACTTTTTTCTAGTCCACCGAGAAAAAATGCTTCATCAACATATACATCCCAATCTCTAAGTGTTTTAATTACTCTCATTTCCGCTGGAGAATTTCGTGCTGTCATAATGGCTAATCGAACAGGTGAAAATTCTTTACGACCAGGAAGGCGTTCTTGCATTTTTGACAATTTTATTAATAGATTGGCATGTGGACCTCTACTGAGCGGAGTGTCTTGCTTCTCATCTTCATTTTTATGAAATTCAGATAAACCTTCTGTTTGATTTATGATTTCACTCTCTTCATTGAAAATAACTGCATCTGCATCAAATGCAAAACGAACTTGATTTTCATTTAAATAATCACTCGATTTAGGAGGTGCTTTTACAATCGCTGCGGCACAAACATTACTATCCACTATTTTTTGGGCATCCTCTTCATTTGTTGTTAAGAATAAATCAACATAAAATGCTTCAAGATAATCTACATTTGATTCACCAGCAGTAAAGGCTGACCTTGAAATTTTCAATCCTCTTCTTCTGATTTCTTTGAGCACTCTAAATCCTGTTTCTGGACTATTTCTAGACATTACAATTACTTCAACAATGGGACTTTCTCCATCTTTTTGAAATTCATTTAGTTTTAGCAATGCTTGAACTAATGGCATTCCCGTACCATCTTTTAAGGGTTTATCTTCATTTTCAAGCATATATTTTCTGTACTCTTCAATAGCTGTATCACGATCTTGTTTATGTGTTTCTTGAAATATTTTATCTGCTTCTGACAAATCAAATAAAGCAGTTGCAGATATTCCGATGACTAATGATTCTGATAAATCTAATGCCATTGTCTTCCTTTTTTAATTCTCTTGATAACTATTTGTTCTTTTCTGATTATAGTAAACTAAGACTGAATGTTAATCATTAAAACACATCAATGACTTTTCAAGATAAATCATTTTAAGCAATCTTTTTGAAAGAGACGCTACAATGCACATATAAAATTTCTTTATGAAGTTTTTTATAAAAATTCAAGATTTAGGACAGAAAATGCGTGCTCTTTTACATATATTTTTTTCTGACCTAATCAACTCTTTGAAAGACCTTTTACCAATTGTTATTGTGGTTGGTCTCTTTCAAGTTTTCGTGATTCAATCTGTTCCCATGAATATCACAAGTATTATTTTGGGATTTGCGATTGTTGCGTTTGGATTAGCTGTTTTTATCCGTGGGCTTGAGGTTGGGATTTTTCCTATTGGTGAGAACTTGGCACATGATTTTGCCGCAAAAGGTTCGTTGGTATGGTTGCTTCTTTTTGCTTTTATGCTCGGTTTTTCGACGACGATTGCAGAACCTGCTCTTATCGCCATTGCAAACAAAGCGTCTGTCATTAGTTCTGGACAAATCGATGCTTTTTGGTTGCGTGTCACTGTGGCTCTGTCGGTGGGTTGTGCTATTGCCCTTGGAGCGTACAGAATTGTTGCGGGTCACCCTATCCACTACTATATTATTGCTGGATATATTCTAGTCGTAATTGTAACTTTTTTTACTCCTAAAGAGATTATAGGTCTTGCGTATGACAGCGGTGGAGTAACGACTTCGACGGTTACAGTTCCTCTTGTTGCGGCACTCGGAATCGGTTTGGCATCCAGTATCAAAGGGCGAAACCCGATGATTGATGGCTTTGGTCTTATCGCATTTGCATCTTTGACACCGATGATATTTGTTCAGGTATATGGAATTGTTGTTTACTCTTTTGGAGGAGATGCATCGCTCCTACCTGTGGCTAAAGTTGCGGCGGCAGAAGCTTTTGTTTTTGATCCTCAAAAAATTATTATGGAGCTAGTCGGTGTCATTCAAGATATTCTTCCTATTTTAGGTGTTATCGCCTTTTTTCAGCTTCTCATCATCAAAAAACCGATTCCCCGCCTTCGACAAACTATTGTTGGAATAGTTTTGGTCGTTATTGGTCTTTATTCCTTTATCATCGGGCTGGAAATGGGGCTTTTTCCTATTGGAGAGAGTTTGGCACTTTCGTTGACGCAGACGAATAACCATGCCCTGATTTACCTTTTCGGATTTATGATAGGTTTTGCTACAACAATGGCGGAACCAGCACTTATTGCAATCGCAATGAAGGCACAAGAGGTAAGTAAAACTCTTATCAATGAAAAAATTCTTCGTCTGAGCGTAGCCTTTGGAGTCGGAGTTGGAATTGCTCTGGGATCGTATAGAATAGTTCAGGGTGACCCCATTCACTACTATATCATTGTAGGTTATATCTTTGTTATTATTTTTACCTATTTTGCACCACGCTATATCGTCCCCATTGCGTATGATAGTGGCGGAGTGACGACTTCGACTGTTACTGTTCCCCTTGTGGCGGCACTAGGGTTAGGATTGGCGTCCAATATTGATGGGAGAAATCCTATGATAGATGGATTTGGACTCATTGCTTTTGCTTCGCTTTTTCCGATGCTGACTGTCATGGGTTATGGAATTTATGCTCAAAAACAAGTTAATAAAATCACACCAAAGGAGTAAAAAATGACCTTTATCGCATTAATCGCCATTGTTTCTAAAAACGATGAAGAAAAAGCTATAGATGTTGCTAAAAAAGCTGGAGCAGGAGGGGTGACTATCCTTGAAGGTCGCAGTATTGGGCTAAAAGAGAAAAAAATCTTTTTTGGATTAACCCTCGAAGAGAATGTATCGGCGTTACTATTTGTACTTCCAAAGCGTCTCTCCATGACTGTTCTCAAAGCATTGAAAAATGAGATTGATTTTAGTAGTAAAAATGAGTTTAACATGGCGTTTACCTTTCCGATATCTCATATAATCGGTCTGGATATTGAAGAGATTCACAAGTTCGAAAGAGAGATTGAACAAACTATTTAAAGGATATAACATGCTCGTAGCTGACATCATGACAAAAACAAATCTCACTACCATTTCGCCTCTGGCAAGTGTTCGTGAGGCTCTCAATAAAATGAGAGAAACAAAGGTAAAATCGCTTATAGTTGAGAAGCTCAGTCCCTCAGATGCGTATGGCATTATGACATTTAAAAATATTTTGCAATCCATTGTTGCTGAGGACGGAGATATCGACATGCTGAATGTTTATGATATCTGTTCCAAACCTGCAATTCAGATTTCCAAAGAACTCAATGTAAAATATGCTGCTCAAATGATGGTAAATCAAAGCATCAAAAGAGTCCTCGTTATCGATAACAACGAGCTTGAAGGAATCCTTACCATGACCAATATTTTAGATGTATTGATGAAACAAGTACAAGAGGGCAAATAGAGCTCTCTTGAGAGTTTGTACTGCGAAGAGAGGTTAGTTGGCATGTGGAAATCTTTTACTCTTTATATCGATGCGGATGCTCTTCCAAATCTACTCAAACCTGTCCTCGTACGCACCATTGAAAAATTAAATATTTCTACTTTTGTCGTTTCAAACAAAAGAGTGGAAATCGGCAAATCAAAACATATAAAGTACATTATAGTCGAAGCAGGGGCGGATGAAGCGGACAATAAAATCGTAGAACTCATACAAGAGAATGACCTCACCATCACCGCCGATATCCCCCTCGCAGACAGAGTCATCAGCAAAAATGCACATGCCATAGACCACAGAGGCGAACTCTACAGCGTAGACAATATCAAGCAGTATCTCGCAATGCGAAATCTTATGGAAACCATACGAGACAGCGGTGAAATCACAAAAGGTCCACCACCCTTCACGCAAAAAGATGTAGAAAAGTTCGCAAATCAGCTTAATATGTTTGTGCAGAAGTATTATCGAGTTTAAGTAGTTTTAGGGAGTAGGCTATTCCCCGTAGTGTGTTCACATTCTTCTCGTTCCACCTTTCCCAAGGTGGAATGCATATCACAGGTAGAATTACCAAAATTATTCAGCTCATTCAATCATAGCACTATTCACACATGTCGAGATGTTTGATTTATTGGCATGTGGAAGTTTTATAAGATACTAGGTTAAGTAGGCATTCCACCTTGGGAAAGGTGGAACGAGAAGTTATGAACCTTTTGTTAGTTTTTTGTGAAGTCGCTCTTTGCGTTTATTAATTGAATCTTGGTCAGTTTTTACTAACCCACATTTATCATTAAAGGACTCATATTCAATTATGGAATTATAGGCGGCTTCAAATTCTTGTTGTTTTTCAAGTAGTAAGCTTAGGCGATTTATAGGGTGTCTCGCTCTACGCCAAGATGCTGCAAGAATACCTTGAGAATCCATTTCAACAATCATATTGATGGCTTTATTATAATGCTTTATTGCTTGGTCAGGTTTAGTTGCTTCGAGCTTTTTAGCTTTAACTAGAATTTTCTCTATTTCTTGACTTTCTTCTAGAAATAGGTTTACGATTGACCAATTGTAGTCACCTTTTGTAATCAGTAAAACACAGCCATAACTCTTGCCTGATTTCTTTAAAAGTTTTTCAAAAAATGATGGTCCGCCGATAATGGATTTAATCTTTGCAGTAACTATGCCGCCAGAGTCAATGTGCCGAGCAAGTCTGTCCCCTTTTGGTAAATATCCTAGCTGCTCACCTTTGCTATTGAAAATGGCGACGGCATCACTATCAAATTCATTGTCATATTCTCGAACAAGTTTGACAATCTCGCCTGGCTTGGAACGAGAGAGAATAACCTGCCGATCAGTACCGTCACTATTAGAATAAGTCACGCCAACAACTGAAACTAAAAATTCTCTGCTTTCCACATTCGTTTGAAATGTAATTTCCATTACTTACTACCTAATTATCTCACAACAGGGACTTATTTGTTTAAATTATAGTTAATTAAGACTTAATATAAATAACAGAACACAAAAAAGTAGAACCAAAACTTTTCTAGTTCCCATGTGGAAATATCTTGGCATGAGACGGCGAAAATAAGCTGAATGAGTTCAGGTTATTTTTGACTATGATATCTTGGCATGTGGAAACATCTTGGCTGAAACTAACAAGTTAGCTTTCAGCCATCTAAATTAAAATTCAGATGCGTTATCTACCACAAACTCCCCTCGCACTTTTTCCTCCCCATTTATCAAAACAGAGATAAAGTGTTGCCCGATGTAATGCTTTCTTGTGGTCATATCTTTAAAACTCTGTTTTTTGGTAAAGGTTTTATGAGTGGTCTCAAGGCGTCCTTGGGTGAGCATAAACACTTTTTTATTGTGGCGGTTGTTTGCTTTGAGGTACTCTATTGCGTACTCTATGCGGATATTTTCGATGGGTTCTTTTGCGTTTAGCTCAAATGAAAAGTGCAACGCATTGCCTATTTTTACCGCCTTGCCACAAACAAAATTTTCGATGCTTACATGGGGTAAACTTTGCAGATTAAAAAGCTTTAGTATCGCACTGTCGCCTTTTTTGAGCAAGGTTCGTGAGGCGTGTTTGCATATCCAGTCAAGCTCTTTGGAGAAACCTTGATTGTTTTTGACAAACTGAATGAGTGTTTGCGGATGGTCTTTTGAGATGTCGTTGAGACTATTTGCGACCGATTTTCGTACATAGAGGCTTGGGTCGTTTTTGAGTAGTTCTATGATTAGTAAAACTTTTGAAGGCTCTTTTTTAAACTTCGGCAGTGCCACCGCCCATGGAAGTCTAGGGCGACACCCCTCACAGGCGAGTCGTCTGAGATGTTCGTTGTCACTTTTTGCCCATGCAATCATCTGCTCTAAAGTCTGCTCTTCATATTTGAGGATAAATTGTCGCACTGCAAATTCACTGCTTGAACCAATCGTAAAAACCTCCAAAGCCTCCATCGATAATTCAAAATCATCCAGCCCGAAAACCTCTACAAAATCCTGAAAAAACATCGCTTCAAAAGAGCCAAAATCTTTTGAAGTGGTTTTTAAAATAGTCAGTTGTTCAGCATACGAGAGTGGCAAAAAGCGGTGAAGTTGCAGGGCGATATGCCTCATTCTTGCCTTGAGTTCCAAGCTCTCCCAAACATCACAAAAAACCGACGCACGAAAGTTTTGCTCATCAAAATCGGTGTAATGGACTTTGACTTTGTTCGCTAAGTTTGCGATATATGCGTGCGTATAGCTGTTTTTGAGCGGTTCTGGCATGTGGATACTTCCTTTTGTTTTTTCGTCCATTTGTTGTTGTTTCGTTTGTGTCTGCTTGAATTTTAGCAAAAATTGAAAATTTGTGATTTTTTTAGAGTTGAAATTTTTTAAATTTTTTTGTGCTACAATCAAATTTCATACAAAATATTGGAGTAAATATGAGAAAAATTTTCCTGTTCTTATTTTTGAGTAGCCTCACATTGGTTGCATTCGAGACGACAAATGTACAGTTGCTTTATGGCGAAAATTTCAAGGGTGATTCATTCGTGTTTGATACGCTTGATGGTAAAAAAACAACGATAACTTTTGAGCATTTTAGAACTTTCACATACGGGGATTTCTATATGTTTGTGGATATGCTCGATGGGAAAAAATTTGATGGAACACAGCAAGAGGTATATGCAGAAATCGCACCTCGTCTTTCACTCTCAAAAATCTCTGGAAGTAACCTCTCTGTTGGGGTACTCAAAGATGTTTTTATAGCGACACAAATCAATAAAGGCAAAGAGTATGTTGCTTATCTTGGAGGGATTGGAGCTGATTTTGAAGTTCCAGGTTTCAATGTTTTTTCACTCAATCTTTACTACAAATCAGAAAATATTGAGGATGACTCCTTCCAATTCACACCTGTTTACAGCACAAAAGAGTTCTATGGTGTGCATTTTGAGGGATTTGTGGATGTAACTTCCAGAGACATTAGCACACAAAATCAACTCCTTTATAATTTAGATGCACTTTTGGGCATGAAAGAGAAGGTATATGTGGGTGCAGAATGGGTTTTTTATAACTACGACCACAACAGAGTTCGAGCAAATACTACCGCAACACAAGTAATGGTGAAATATCAATTTTAAAAAATATTGCAAATTGTCATCTTTTTTTATTCTCGTAAATATTTATATTACTATTGCTAGAAAAAGAGAAAAAGATGACTTTAGGCAAATGTCCCTATTGTAGTGATGGACTTATTGAGATACGAGACAAAGAGGTGCAAGGCAAAAAAGTAAAACTTTACGCCTGTACAAATGCTTCATGGCAAACAGAAGATGGAGAGTTTTTTGAACTCACCAACAGTTCCACATGCCACTTCAAAATTTGGCAAAATGCTCTGGGCAAATATGGAAAGTGGCTCTCATACAAAGAGATAAGAGAATTACTCACGCAAGAGTCCATAGAAGTAGAGCTCATCAGTAAAAAATATGCCACAAAAATATCTTATACCAAACACATAACACTCAATTCAGAGTATGGCGTCAGTGTCATTTGGGATTAATATGGATAAATTTAACTTAAAATCTTATAAAATAGAAGAAAATAGTTACACTTAATAAAATTTTTACATTTATTTGTGTACAATCCTCCTCCGCTTTGCTGTTTTAACAAAAAAGTTGAGTGTTTTTATCTGTATATTTATATATAGTTAAAAGTATTGGTATGTTCAAGACTACCTAAATACAGCAAGCGAAAAGTTAAAATAGGAGCTTTCAATGAAAGTGCGTGCTTCAGTTAAGAAGATGTGTGACGATTGTATAGTTGTCAAAAGAAAAGGCATTGTAAGAGTAATCTGCAAAGTTAAAAAACATAAACAGAGACAAGGATAACCATGGCTCGTATATCAGGTGTTGATTTACCAAAGAAAAAAAGAATAGAATATGGTCTAACATATGTCTATGGGATTGGTCTTCATGCTTCTCGTCTAATTTTAGACGCTACAGGTATTGACTATAACAAAAGAGTTTATGAATTAAACGAAGATGAAGTAGCAGCAATTACAAACGAAATCCGTGCTAACCATATGGTAGAGGGAGATCTTCGTAAAAAAGTTGCTATGGATATTAAGGCACTTATGGATTTAGGTTCATACCGTGGTCTTCGTCACCGTCGTGGTCTTCCATGCCGTGGTCAAAAAACTAAGACAAATGCGCGTACTCGTAAAGGTAAACGCAAAACTGTCGGCGCAGCATAAGGATTAGCAGATGGCAAAAAGAAAAGCTGTAAGAAAAAAAGTAATTAAAAAGAATATTGCTCGTGGTGTTGTACATATTTCTGCATCATTCAACAATACGCTTGTAACTATTACAGATGAAATGGGTAACATGATTGCTTGGAGTTCTGCTGGTAGCCTTGGTTTTAAAGGTTCAAAAAAATCTACTCCATTCGCTGCTCAAGCGGCTGTTGAAGATGCAGTAGCAAAAGCACAAGTACATGGTATAAAAGAACTTGGTATTAGAGTTCAAGGTCCTGGTTCTGGTCGT
This sequence comes from Sulfurimonas sp., assembly GCA_011391635.1. Taxonomy (GTDB): domain Bacteria; phylum Campylobacterota; class Campylobacteria; order Campylobacterales; family Sulfurimonadaceae; genus Sulfurimonas. The sequence continues at coordinate 206,118 of JAABQD010000001.1, forward strand.
GAGACTGCAACTAAGGCAGTAGGTGGAATTGAAGGTATCCGTGTTACATTTATGAAAGATGTTACACCATTACCACACAACGGTTGTCGCGCACCTAAGCGTCGTAGAGTTTAAGGAGATTACTGATGGCAAGATATAGAGGTCCAGTAGAAAAAATCGAAAGAAGATTTGGAGTAAGCCTTAACCTTAAGGGTGAGCGTCGTTTAGCAGGTAAATCTGCATTAGATAAGCGTCCTTATGCTCCTGGTCAACATGGTCAGCGTCGTAAGAAAGTATCTGAGTACGGCTTACAGTTAAATGAAAAGCAAAAAGCAAAATTCATGTATGGTGTTTCTGAGAAACAATTCCGTGCGTTATTCGTTGAAGCGAAGCGTCGTGATGGAAATACAGGAACAAACCTTGTTACATTAATCGAGCAAAGACTTGACAATGTTGTTTACAGAATGGGATTTGCATCGACTCGTCGTTTTGCTCGTCAACTTGTAACACATGGTCACTTTTTAGTGGATGGAAGCAAAGTTAATATTCCTTCATACCGTGTAAAACCTGGTCAAAAAATTGAAGTTCGTGAATCAAGCAAGAAAAATGTTCAAATTGTTCGTGCTATCGAATTAACAAATCAAACAGGTTTAGCTCCATGGGTTGATATTGATGCTGAAAAAGTGTTTGGTATTTTTACTCGTTTACCAGAGCGTGAAGAAGTTATTATTCCAGTTGAAGAACGCTTAATCGTTGAGCTTTACTCGAAATAATCATTAAATAAAGGCGTTTGAATGAAGAAAATTAAAACTACTCCGCTTGCTCCTCAAGAATTTGAGGTAGAACAGCTTAGTGATAATGAAGCGAATATAATTGCATTTCCATTTGAAACTGGATATGCAATCTCATTGGCTCATCCACTTCGCCGCTTTTTATTAAGTAGCTCAGTTGGTTATGCACCTGTCGCTATCAAAATCGAAGGTGCTAAACATGAGTTCGACTCTGTTCGTGGTATGCTTGAAGATATTTCAGACTTTATATTAAATCTTAAAGAGATTCGTTTCAAATTGAATGGTGGTGTTACAGAAACTGAGGTGAACTATAGTTTTGCTGGTCCATGCATTATCAAAGGTTCTGACCTTTCTAATGATGAAGTAGAGATTATGACACCAGAAGCTCCTTTAGCAACACTCAATGAAGATTCAACTCTTAACTTTAAAATTAAGATTGCTCAAGGTATCGGGTATGTTGCAAGTGAAGAGACAAACGATGAATTAGAAGATGGTTATATTGCACTTGATGCATATTTCACTCCTGTTCGTAGTGCGACTTACAAAATTGAAAATGTACTTGTTGAAGACAATCCTAACTTTGAAAGAGTTATCATAAACATTAAAACTGATGGACAAATTTCTCCATTAGATGCGTTTAGAAACTCTCTTGAAGTTATGTATGCTCAACTTGCAGTGTTCAATAGCGAAATCAGCATCAAAGCTCCAAAAACAATAGAAAGAGTTGAAGAAAACCCTGATCTAAAAAGATTAAGTACAAATATTGATAGTTTAGGATTAAGCGCTCGTAGTTTTAACTGCCTTGACCGTTCAAATATTAAACTAATAGGCGAAATAGTACTCATGAGTATTAATGACCTAAAAAATGTGAAAAACTTAGGTAAAAAATCATATGATGAAATCGTAGAAAAAGTGCAAGAGTTTGGTTTTGCAGTTGGTGCGGATCTCTCAGATGATGTTGTGATAGCATTAAAAAAGAAAATAGAAGCTAAAGAAGCTTAATAAGAGGAATTACAGATGAGACATCGTCATGGATACCGTAAACTAGGTCGTACAAGTGCACACCGTGCTGCTTTACTTAAGAACCTAAGTATTTCGTTAATCGAACACGGTAAAATTGAAACTACTATTGAAAAAGCAAAAGAACTTCGTTCTTATGTTGAAAAACTTATCACTATAGCTGGTAAGAATGATTCTAACGCTCACAAAGCAGTTTTTGCTGCGCTTCAAAGTAAAGAAGCTACAAAAACTCTAGTGAATGAAATAGCTCCTAAGTATGTTGATCGTGCTGGTGGTTATACAAGAATAAACAGAACTAGAATTCGCCGTGGTGATGCTACTACTATGGCATTTATTGAATTAGTATAATTATTCAATAAACTTTTTTGGGCTTTTGCCCAAAATCTCCGAAATCCCCCAAAATTTATTTCCACATGCCAAACTATTTTGAGCATGAAACTATTACAACTGATTAGGATTGGTATAATGAGTAATTTCGCATTTGGAACATACAGAATAAGTGATTATAATCCACAACATATTGAAGCCATTAAAGAAGCTGTGGCATGTGGAATAACAATGATTGACACCTCATCCAACTATATGGATGGTGGAGCAGAGAGAGCTATTGCTCTAGCACTCCGAGATTTTGACAATGAGACAAAGTCACAAATAGAGATAGTTAGTAAATTTGGATATATCCAAAACTCTAACATGCAACTCCATCTTGATGAACCTTTTGAAGAGGTAGTTGAATATAGCCCAGATTGCTACCACTCTATCTCAAAATCTTTTATACATCATCAACTTACCGACTCTCTCAAACGATTAGAGATGGAGAGTATCGGTTGCTATCTTGTGCACAATCCTGAATACTATCTTTTAGATGCTATCAACAAAGGTATTCAAAAGGATGAAAGGCTCGATGAGATGTACAGACGATTGCAAGAGGCATTTGAAGCTCTCGAAGAAGAGGTACAACAAGGAAGAATCCTCTCCTATGGTATAAGCTCTAACAGCTTCTCAAAACCTCACAACAGTGATGAGTTTCTCCCCTATGAAGATTTACTCACACTTGCAGAAAATGCTTCAAAACAGATAGGAAACAAAATACACAGTTTTACAACTATCCAACTTCCAATCAATTTACTAGAACACGATGGATTCAAATGTGCAGAATGGGCAAAAGAAAATGGACTCCGCGTCTTGGTCAATCGTCCCCTCAATGCACAATATGAAAATAGTATGCATAGACTTTGTGACTATCCAGAGAGTAAAGATTACTATCATCATCTCAATGAACTTTTAGATGTATGTGACAATAAGCCCCTCCGACCACTCCATACTCTTCTTGAACAGCTCGATGCAAATAAGCATAAATTTGGCTGGATTGGGGACTATGACTCATTTCTTTATGCTCAAATAGTGCCAAACATCAAAAAATTTGTTCAAATCATTAAAGAAGAGAACAAAGAGCATTTTGTTCACTTCGTTGACCTCTTTTTGCAAGAGTATAGAAAAATGGTGCTTTTTGAATGTTCCAATAACACAAAAACAAAATTTAAAGATTTATTTCAAGAGTGTGGTAGCACAATGCAAGAGTGTGCTTTGAAATTTCTAATGAAAAATGAGAACATAGACTTTATACTCATTGGTATGAGAAAACCATCGTATGTGCATGAAATCGTTGCCCTCAAAGATTAAAAGAAAAAGATGCTTTTAATTTTTAGGACAAGTTAAGCGTTTTTGTCATATTTTATGTTCAAATAAAAAAAGGAAAAATTGTATGATTCCATTTTCTGATGAAGAGTTACTAGCACCCGTGCGAAATGTTATAGAAAAAGTTCGCCCGTCATTAGCACTTGATGGTGGTGATATAGCTTTTATAACTGTTAAAAATTCCGTCGTGTATGTTCAATTAAAAGGTGCATGTATAGGGTGTTCTAGCAGTGGAAATACACTGAAATATGGGGTAGAAAGACAACTTCGCATGGATATTCACCCTGAACTGTGTGTAATAAATGTACCAATAGGTATGGAAAACGATATAGATAATTTATAACTAGATTAATACAAGTGATAGTAAAAAAATGAGCAGTATAAGTAAATACAAAATATTAACAAAAGCAAAAGAGAGTTTTTCAAAAGCGGATTTCAAAAATGCTTTAGATCAATTCGCATCTGTTTTGCAAAGCTATCCAAACTCAAAAGAGGCGTACAATGGTGTTATCCTCTCTGAAATGGCGATGAGTGGCGAAGGTGGAGCAGAAGCTCTTTTTGAGTACTATGAAATGCTCAAAGAAGAGGACAAAGAACAAGCAGACGAAATTATGGGCGATATATTGCAAAATATTGATGGCACATTAGAAAAACTCAGTGAAGTCTTTGCGACACCTCTTCGTGAAAGATTGGAGTTTGAAGATGGTATTCTCTATCAAGACTTCAAAAACATTGTTGAACGCGGAGAAGGTTTTAGAGAAACTTTTGAGAACATAATGTTTTCAACAAAAGTTATCATTACAAAAAAAGAGGATTTCGTAGATTTTTTGGATAATCTCATCGAAAATGGTTTCTCAGAAATGGCACTCTCTTACTTAGAAAATGCCTTGAGTTCCTATCCAAGTGATGAGCCCTTAAGAAAACTTCTCAAAAAACTAGTTATCAAAGGCAAATGAAGTGAAAATTGAATTGCCAAACCAAGATTTTTTATATGTAACAGAGAACTCTGCGGAATGTGATAAAAATACAGCCTTTGTTCAGACAACACAAAATGAAAAGTATAGACAAAACGCTTTAGATAACCATGCACACTCTATTATAAAAATCGAAGAGATTGCAGAACTTTTTGGAATAAATAAAATCAAAATTGTTGGTATTACTGGCACAAATGGCAAAACCACAACTGCAAGTGCCATCTACTCTTTTTTGCTTGATTTGGGTTATAAAGCTGCTATGCAAGGAACGCGTGGTTTTTTTATGAATGATACAATTGTAGAGGGAAAATCTCTAACAACACCAAGCGTTTTAAATACCTATAAACACATCTATCAAGCGGTCGAAGCTGGATGTGATTTTTTTATTATGGAAGTCAGTTCCCATGCCATCGTGCAAAAAAGAGTTGAAGGGCTTAATTTTGCACTCAAAATACTTACAAATATCACAAGGGATCATCTCGATTTTCACAAAACTATAGAAGAGTATATTGCAGTAAAAAATAGTTTTTTTGCAGATGAAAGTAAAAAACTCATCAACAAAGACGAACCAAAAGCACAATTTAACATGAAAAATGCCTTTGCATACGGTATTGAAAATCCTGCTACCTATAAACTCATGGCATATTCTCTCAATGATGCGACAAGCGGAATCATCCAACATTTTCAAGAGATAGTTCCTTTTACTGCATCTTTGCATGGCTTTTTTAATCTGTACAATTTGATGGCAGCCATCGGTGCAGTTCATATTCTCACTGGTAAAAAACTAGAGGAAGTTGTAGCTGTTGTAGACAATTTCGCAGGTGTGAGTGGAAGAATGGAGCAAGTGAGTGAAACACCAAATGTCATAGTAGATTTTGCTCACACTCCTGATGGAATGCAACAAGTTCTCAATGCACTCAAAGAAAAAGAGCTTTTAGTAGTTTTTGGAGCAGGAGGCGATAGAGACAGAGAAAAACGCCCTCTCATGGGAAGAGTTGCTGCGAGTTTGGCAAAAAAAATCTATGTTACAAGCGATAATCCAAGACATGAAGACCCTGATGCTATTATAGAAGATATCCTCAGAGGCATAGAAGATAAAAGTAGTACCATTGTCGAGCCAAACAGAAAAAAAGCGATACAAATGGCACTGAACGACCAAAAAGAGTCACAAGTTGTTGTTATTTTAGGAAAAGGTGATGAAGCATATCAGATTATCTATGATGAGATGCTGCCATTTGATGATAGAGAAGTTGTTAGAGAACTCTTAAAAATATAAACTTATTCTTATATATGAGTTTATAATAGTTATATTTTCGCTATAATTTCGCCAAAAATTCAAGGATTATGTTTTATGGGAATCCCACAACCAGCGTTTTATATCTTCAAATGTGAACAATCGGCTCCTCCGGGTATGCCAAAACCATCATGTGTTACACCACAGACACAGGATGTATTTCAATATTTAGCTCAAAAGTTAATGCAAGAGGGGATTATGGGAACCGTACAACCTATCCGCACTGCTTGTCTTAATCGTTGTAATGTTGGTCCTGTTATGTTAGTTGAGCCAGGACATACAATGTACACAAGGCTTACAAAAGAAAAAATTGATAGAATTATAACAGAACATATAATTGGCGGGAAAGTTGTAGATGAGTTTGTAATCGACTCTGAACTTTGGGATGCTCCGATATCCCCTTCAGATATGCAAAAACAGATGGGTAGATAAATGACTATTGAAATGCTATACAGTAAAATCCACCGTGCTACAGTGACGGATGCCAACCTTAATTATGTTGGTTCTATTACTATAGATGAAGAGTTGATGGAAGCTGCAAAGATGAGAGTTGGACAAAAAGTTGAAATACTCAATGTCAACAATGGTGAGCGATTTTCAACCTATGTTATCTTAGGAGAAAGAGGCAAAAGAGATATCTGCCTCAATGGAGCAGCAGCTCGAAAAGTTCACAAAGGGGACAAAATCATCATTGTTGCTTATGCAACTTATGATGAAAAAGAGCTTGAAAACTATAAGCCTAAAGTCGTTATTGTCGATGATAATAACGATATCGACTATATCACAGAGAGCATCTAAGCCATGTTTGACCTCGGCAATTTGAACGAAATGAATAAGATGCTTGAGAGTATGCAAGCAAATACCGCGAAACTTCAAGCCGAGTTAGAATCCAAAACTTTCAGTGTTAAAAGTGGTGGTGGCTTAGTAGAAGTCAGCATCAGTGGCAAAGGTGAAGTTGTCGATTTAACTATTGATGACTCTCTTTTATCTGACAAAAATACACTTCAAATTTTGCTTATCGGTGCTATCAATGATGCATACAAGATGGTACAACAAAATCAACAAAATAGTGCGATGAGTATGCTCGGTGGCATCAATCCATTTGGAACAAAATAGATGCTTCGCTCTTTTGTACTCTTCAATCTTGTTGGCTTAAGCCTTCTGGCATGTGGAACTGAATATAGTTCATGTAAACAAAAAGCGGTTGATTCCAACGCTATACAAGCACAAACACTTCAAATTCCTGTCTCTGATAACAAACGATTGATTTATTCTACAAAAGCACCAACCACCAAAATTCTCAAAAGTGACCCTTTCCTAAATCTCTATCTTGTAGAAGATGCAACAAATTTTGCTTACCCTTTCAAAATGAATGTAGGCACATCTTCAGAAGTTGCTGCTATTAGCAACGGTTCCATACAAAAAGGAAAAATAACTAAAAAACAAGTAGGTGTCACAACCCTTGCTATTTTTGATAAAAAAGTTTCAGCTCCTAGTATTCTTACAAATAGCTGTTGTTCTCTTGAAGGTATTGTTACTCCAAATGGTGTTATTGAGAAAGAGTACATTGAGAGATTTTTAAACTGTGACGATACATCTTATGCGGATATCGGCATCAGCACAAACGATACAAACAAAGGCGTTGCAGTCGTAGCATTCAATCCATTTATCAAAAATAATCCTTTCAATGAAGGCGACATCATTTTGTCTATGGATGGTGAACCAGTCAAAAATAGTGCAACTCTTATGAAAGACATTCTCTTCTCAAAAATTGGGACTTCACATAAGTTCAAAATCAAACGAGGTGCAAAAGAGCTAACCCTTGATGTTGCAGGTCAAAAAAAGGAGCTTGTGGAGTTTAAAAAAGCACCAGCTTCTACTTCTGCAAAAATAGAACAAAAAGTTGATGCAGAAACTCAACTCTATGGATTCTCTTTTGATAAAAATTTAAAAATTACAAAAATTGATGAAAAAAGTAATAAATATGGCTTAAAAGTTGGAGATAAACTCCTCCAAGCGAATGGAATGGTCATCACAAATGCTCAAGATTTATCAAAAAAACTCTCAGATACAAAAAAAGGTGCTTCACTCCTCTTTGATAGAAATGATTTTCAGTTTTTTGTGAATGTAAATTAGATAAAATTCCATATGCAGAAGTTTGAGAATTTTTTATTAGATAATTTACCCACATCCAAAAGTATTCATCCCACTTATGAGAAAGCCCTCCAGCAGATGCTAGTCGCTGGTGGTAAACGATTTCGCCCTGCTCTTTTGCTTGGTGTGGTCAATGCGTGTAATACGCTCTTGGAAGAGAGTGCAATGCACGCAGCCCTAGCGATTGAGCTTCTTCACACCTATTCACTTATCCATGATGATTTACCTGCTATGGATAACTCACCACTTCGCAGAGGAAACCCAACTCTGCATGTAGCGTTTGATGAAGTGACAGCCATTTTAGTTGGAGATGCTCTGAATACTTACGCTTTTGAAGTTTTAAGTAATGCCCCTTTTTCGGACTATACAAGAGTGGAACTCATCAGAGAGTTGGCATCCAATGGCGGACTGGGTGGAATGGTTTTGGGTCAAGCGATTGACTGTTATTTTGAGAACAGACCCCTTGGTATTGAAGATATCAAATTTCTTCACACCAATAAAACTGCAAAACTTATAGCTGCCTCACTCAAAATGGGTGCAATTATAGTTGGTCAAGAAAAACTAGGTGAAAAACTCTACGATTTTGGAATTAAACTCGGGCTTTTGTTTCAGATTCAAGATGATATTTTGGATGTGACACAAAGTTCAGAAGAAGCGGGTAAACTCACAAATAATGATGAAGCTAAAAATAGCTTCGTGACTATTTTGGGACTTGGTGAAGCGATGCGTGAAGCCAACTCTTTGGCAGATGCACTCATAAGTGAGCTCAATAGTTTTGATGAAAATCTTAAAAATGAACTTTCAGAACTTCTTATAAAATATATCAACAGACATAAGTAAACTAAACAAGGAATAATATGAGTAATCAGATGCGTCAAAAAATGGCAAACACAATTAGGTTCTTAGCAGCAGATATGGTTCAAGCGGCAAATTCTGGACACCCAGGTGCACCAATGGGTCTGGCAGACATTGCAGTAGTTTTAAGCGAACACCTGAACCATAACCCAAAAAATCCCTCTTGGCTTAACCGCGACAGATTGGTTTTCTCAGGTGGACACGGCACAGGACTTATCTATTCACTCTACTATCTTTGGGGGTACGGCTTAGAGATTAGCGACCTCAAAAACTTTCGCCAACTCGATTCAAAAACTCCAGGGCATCCAGAGTTTGGTCATACGGCAGGTGTTGAGATTACAACAGGACCTCTTGGTCAGGGGATTGCAAATGCTGTTGGTTTTGCAATGGCTTCAAAATTTGTAGGCTCTGCGGTAAACTCTGAAACTGCAGCGTTGATTGACCATAATGTTTACTGTTTGTGTGGGGATGGCGACTTAGAAGAGGGAATCTCTTATGAGGCATGTTCTATCGCAGGACACAACAAGCTTGACAATCTTATTCTTATTTATGATTCAAACCGTATCACTATTGAAGGTTCAACAGATTTAAGTATCAGCGAGAACATTCGTGGCAGATTTGAGTCTCAGGGATGGGATGTTTTAGCATGTGATGGGCATGATTTTGATGCAATTGACACAGCAATTACAACCGCAAAAGCAAATAAAAAACCGACTATCATCATTGCAAACACAATCATCGCAAAAGGTGCTGGAAAACTCGAAGGTTCTCACCACTCTCACGGTGCACCACTCGGTGCAGATGTGATAGCTGATGCGAAAGCGGCATGTGGATTTGACGCTACAAAATCGTTTCATGTAGATGAAGATGTGTTGGTGCGTTTTAGATGTGCAATTGAAGAGGGAGATTTACTCGAGCGAGAGTGGATTCACAGACAAAAAACTCTTCCATTGATGGAGCAAAATGAAGCTCTTTATGCACTTCAAAATCCTGATTTCTCCCGTATTGAATATCCATCGTTTGAAAAAGCAGATGCGACAAGAAACACAAATGGCAAAATCATGAACGCAATCGCAAAAGCTCTTCCAAGCTTTTTAGGTGGAAGTGCAGATTTAAGCCCATCGAACAAAACGGAACTTGTTGACATGGGCGTTTATCCAAAAGGACGCAATATTTACTTCGGTATCCGTGAACATGCTATGGCTTCGATTGTGAATGCGATGGCTCTTTATGGACCTTTGATGCCTTTTAGTGCAACTTTTTTTGTTTTCTCAGATTATCTCAAACCAGCGGCTCGAATTGCGGCACTTACTGGAATCCAGCAGTTTTTCATCTGGACACATGACAGTATCGGCGTAGGCGAAGATGGACCGACACACCAGCCAATAGAGCATTTAAGCCAGTTCCGTGCCTTACCAAACTTCTATGTATGGCGTCCAGCAGATGGTGCTGAGAACATCGAAGCTTGGAAAACAGCACTGCAAATGCGTAAATCTCCCTCAGCTTTTGTATGTTCAAGACAAAATCTTGCAGTGCTTCCACATGCCATAACTGGAAGTGCAAATCGTGGTGGATATTTACTCGCAAGTGATGCAGATGCAACAATAACTTTGATGGCTTCAGGAAGTGAAGTAGAACTTGCTCTCAAATCAAAAGAGGCTCTAAATGCAAAAGGAATCAATGTGAATGTTGTCTCTGTTCCTTGTTTTGACCTCTTCATAGAGCAAGAAAAATCTTACATCGATTCTATTATCCTTCCAAATACAAAAAAAGTGGCTATCGAAGCTGCTAGAGGTTTAGAGTGGTACAAACTAGCAAGCGAAGTTATCGGTATAGATACATTTGGTGCATCCGCTCCAGCAGAGAAACTTTTTGTCAAATTTGGCTTCACAGTCGAGAATGTTTTAGCAAAAATTCTATAATTTTCTTTGCACATGCCGATCTTGGCATGTGAAACTACAAAAATCCCAAAAACCAAACCCCAAGAAAAATAAATCCCAAAAACATTACAGAAGAGATAAGTACAAGGGCTGTAACAACTCTTGGGTTACAGTCATACAAAGATGCCAGATTTACATTTGCGACAGCCAGAGGCATCATAAGCTCAATAAAAACTATCCCTTTTATCATCTTATCCATCTCCAAAAATGAGAGAATAACAAACGCCATTATTGGCAAGAGTAAAAATTTTATCCCCATAATCCACAAAGTCAATCTTTTGCTTATCTCATTTATCTTTGTTCCGTAGAGATAAATTCCAAATAAAAAGAGTTGCATACTCATCGAAGCATATGCTCCCATCATAAGAGTATCGAGTACAACTTTAGAGGGTTCATAGTGATTCACACTGAGTAGGATGGCAATAATAGCTGCCCAAAGAATAGGAAGCTTGAGAATGTTAATAAGTGAAGTTTTTGTATCAAAGTTACCACGAGAGTAATAAAAAACACCAAAAGTATAAACAACAAATACATTGACCAGATTAACAACCGTTGTGTAGGGAATCGACTCTGCACCGAATATGGCTATATTGATTGGTATGCCTAAATTTCCTGTGTTGCCTATGATGGCTGCGACAGTGGCAATCGAATACTCTTTGTTATCCTCAAAGAGCTTTTTAGCAAGAAATGCAGAGATAATAAGTACCAGCACGACAATCACCATATAAACGCTCGGAGCGTACAGAAGTGTGATATCGATAGGACGAATCAAAAGCCCCCAAAAAGTGAGAAAAACTTGTAAAAAATAGACATTAATGATAGTGATAGTCTTGTCGTCTATCTCCTCTTTAAAGCTCATCTTTGCGATAAAGCCAAGAACGATAAAAATATAAACGCTAAGAACTGAAAATAGGATTGCACTCATCTTGAAATTATATCCAAAAGGGTACAATTGCACTTTTAATACGAGGTATTTTATGCAAACTATAGAAGAGATACAAACCACAATCCAAGAGAATCCAGCCGTGATGCTTTACTTCTCCGCTCCCACTTGTAATGTCTGCCATGCACTCAAACCAAAACTTCTCGAAGCCATTGAAAAAAACTTTGAAGCTTTTGAAGTTGTGAGTATAGACACTTCCACATGCCAAGAGATTGCTGCAAACTTTAGTGTTTTTGCTATTCCTACTGTTTTGGTATTTTTAGATGGAAGAGAATTTTTAAGAAAATCTCGTCATATGAGCATTGATGAAGTAGTTAGAGAGATACAAAGACCGTATGAAATTATGATGTCTTGATGCAGAAATGATTTGCACATGCCACTTTGGCATGTGGAAACTATTTTGTAGCTGTTCGCTCGAGTCTTTTTTTGTCGAGGAGCATTCTATCTTGAAAAATTTTACTTTTATCTTTTGCAAATGCTTGCATATCTTCTACTTCATCCATTTCATCCACGATTTCAACACCCAAAAGTGCTTCAATCGCATCTTCTAATGTTACAACTCCGCTTGTTTGTCCATAACTGTCATGCACGATAAAAAGGTGTGTTTTCTTTTTGATAAAAATATCTATAATCGCAGAGACAGGAACATTTTCCGAAACTTTATGAATAGGAAACGCTATCGAACTTAGTTTTTTGTCATCATTCTCTTCGAGACTCTCTTCAAGAACATTTTGATTAAATATGATGCCACTGATATGGTCAATCGATTCATCATAAATTGGAATACGAGAGTGAATATAGAGCTTATCTTCTTCTATAGCTTCACCGACAAGCATGTTTGAAGGAAGTGCAAACACAACACTTCTTGGTGTCATAATATCTTTGGCTTTAATATGCTTGAGCTTTAAAAGATTTTCTATCAGATAACTCTCTCTACTGAGAATCGAACCCTCTTTCTCTCCCATGGTAACAATCGCCATAATCTCATCACGAGAAAAGTTGGAGTGTTTCCCTTTACCTTTGGAGATAAAATTGGTAACAATTGATGAAAACCATACTAATGGATAAGTGATTTTAATCAAAAATGCAATTAAATACGCAGATGGAATGAGTAATGATTTCCAATACAACGCACCAATTGTTTTAGGTACAATCTCCGAAATATACAAAATAAGAAGTGTGAGTACGAAAGCTATCGCAGTTTGCCACTCTGCACCAAACAAGATTTGAGCTTGTGCTCCAACCCCAGCAGCTCCCATCGTATGTGCAAATGTATTGAAAGTTAAAATTGAAGCAATTGGTTTATCAATGTTTGATTTAAGATCCTTAAGAATCGCTATCGTATTTTCATTTGTTTTTGGTAATGTTTCTATATAAGAATTTGTACTTGAAAGCAAAACAGCTTCTAGGACAGAACATATAAAAGAGACTGCTAAAGCAAGAAGAAGGTAAGTAAGTAAAAGTGTCATAAAGCACTTCCAGTGGTTTTTTTGAAGTTATAACGCCTGTCACCACAATGGTGTGAATTCATTTAAGATTATCCTTTATTTTTTAAAATTAAGATGCCATTATAGCAAAAATATTATTAAAACGCTGGTGGCTTTATGACAAGACGATTACAAAAACTTTAGGCAAGTCTAAAAAATTTGCGTAGCTTTATTACCCTTTCGCCTTTTGTTGTGATGCCACGATGTTGCATATTTATTTTTTATTAAAGAAAGTATTGTTACCATGTATGCTGATAGAGATTGCTTGGGTGCAAATTTATCTTACTCATTTAAAAGTCTGTTCAATCAAAAAGGGAAGTGATGTTTGCTCTACGAAAAATTATTTTTTATCTCTATTTTATAGCTCTCCTTGCCACTGTTTTAAATGCGAAGAGTGATTTAGAAAAAGTAAGTATTCAACTAAAATGGTTTTATCAATATCAATTTGCTGGTGTTATGGTTGCAAAAGAGAAAGGTTTTTATGAGGATGTTGGCTTAGATGTGAGCATAAAAGAGCGAGATCCAAAAAAAAATAATATCACTCAGGTAGTCAATGGTGACTCTGAATATGGCGTGGCTGACTCAGTTATACTCCGCTACAGAGCTGAGGGGCATCCTGTAAAAGTAATTGCTACAATTTTTCAACACAATGCGATGGTACTCATGTCTAAAAAAGAGAGTGGTATTGTAAGTCCATACGAAATGAAAGGAAAAAATATTTCATTTCAAGAGGGACTTGATGATAGTATTATCTCCAGCTTATTAGCATTTGCACATTTAGACCAAGATGACTATGTAAAAAAACCTATGGATTTTACACATATGAATTTTGTAAGAGGTGAGATTGATATCAGTGAAGCTTATATTAGTATAGAGCCTTACTGGCTCAAGAAAAGACATAACATTGATGTCAATATTATTGATCCTAAAAATTATGGAATTGATTTTTATGGAGATCTCATTTTTACGACACAAAAAGAGATTCAAGAGCATCCACAAAGAGTAAAAAATTTCAAAGAAGCAACACTCAAAGGGTGGGAATACGCACTACAAAATCCAGATGAAACTATAAAAATTATTTTAGAGAAGTACAATACCCGTGCACTCACTTACGAGCAATTATTATATGAAGCTCGTATAACTGAAAATCTTATTGCAACAAAATTTATTCCGCTTGGAGATGTAAAAAAAGAGCGTTTTCAAATTCTTGCAGACTTGTATCAAGGGCGTGGCTTGTCAAAAGAAAAACTTGATGAGGCAGTTACGACTCTCATTTATGACCCAAACAAGAGAGAAAACATATTTGAAAAATATGTCTATTGGATTCTATCAGGTGGACTTTTTCTATTTCTTTTAGTTTTGCTTCTTATATTCAACAATAGACGATTAAACTTTCTTGTAAGAGAAAAAACAAAAAAAGTAGCACTCTATGCTGATATTATAGATAAAAATGTTCTCTCATCCGTCACAGACTTAGATGGTCGTATTCTTGAAGCTTCAGAAGCATTTTGTATCTTAACTGGCTATACCAGAGAAGAGTTTCTTGGAAAAAATCATAATATTTTAAAACATACGGATGCAAAAAAAAGTGATTATAAACCGATGTGGGATTCAATCACTGACAATAAAATATGGAGTGGCGAAGTAAAAAATATAAAAAAAGATGGTTCTGTATATTGGGTAAATGCTACAATATTTCCTCTCTTTGATGATGAAAATGTAAAAATAGGTTATATGGCGATTAGACAAGATATTACAGATAAAAAAGCTATTGAAGCACAGCAATTAGAGATTCTTAAAAGCCAAGAAAAGTTGGAAAAACTTTTTAATCACCAAAGAAATATTATTGTCATCTCTGATGGTAAAAAATTAAAAATGACAAATAAAGCAATGCTTCATTTTTTTGGGATTGAAAAAGTTGAAGAGTTTACTCAATTTTACTCCGATATAAGTGATAAATTTATGGGAATAAACAACTACTTTAGCTTAGATAAAGTTCCACAAGGTGCAAACTGGATAAAAATTCTAGAGCCACTCATGGGGGATGAGAGAATAGTTGCTATGCATGATTCAGAAAATATTCCACACGCTTTTAGTGTCTCTATTAGTCCATTTGACGAAAAAGATTTCATTGTTTCACTCACAGATATCAGCTCCACAATGATAGAAAAAATTCATTTGAGCAATAAAGTGACACATGACAAACTCACAGGTGCCTTGAACAGAGAATTTTTAGATAACAATCTGCCTCACATTGTCAACAAAATAGGAGAATCAAATCATTTAGGATTAGCTATCGTAGATATCGATTTTTTCAAAAAAGTAAATGATACTTATGGTCATATTGTTGGGGATATGATTTTAAAAGAGATAACAAAATTGGTCGTTTCATCTATCCGAAACGAAGATTTTTTCATTCGATGGGGTGGGGAAGAGTTTATTCTTTTGATTGAATGTGAATCTATACAAACTTTAACAAGAGCCTTAGAACATGTCAGACAAAGGATTGAACACAGCCCTTTTAGTGACATTGGAACAATCACATGCAGTTTTGGAGCAACTCTTCATTTAGCTGAAGAGAGCATAGATACAACAATCCACAGAGCAGATATAGCACTCTATCGAGCAAAACAAAATGGAAGAAATCAGGTTCAAGTGGAATTTATTTAAGTGTGGTGGACAAGGAGGGATTCGAACCCTCGGTACCGTTAAGTACGGCCGCGTTCCAGGCGACTGGATTCAACCACTCTCCCACTTGTCCACGAATGAAGGCTAAAATTGTACCAAAGCCGTACTTAATCTTTGGCAATATTAGATATTTTATATCTCTTTTGTTTCACTAAAGCTTTTTTGCGTGCTATCATAAACTCTATAAGAAGCATGAGGAACAGCTATGTTAAAAGCCTCTTCAAGGCTTAGATTAAGCACTACACTCATAAAAACCCGTATCACTCCGGCATGTGTAACTACCAAAATATTTTCCTCTTTGAGCGATGGCAAATAGTCCAAAAAAAACTCCTCGACTCTTAGTATAAAGCTCTCATACGCTTCGCCATCCAGAGCATTTATCCACTGCAAAAAATTTTCATATTCCAAACCATCTTGAGCAATGATTGCATCAAAACTCATCCCTTCATGTCTTCCCCATGATTTTTCTCTGAGTTTTTGCGTATAAATCGCTTTTTTGGCATGTGGAAAGTTTACGAGTGTCTCTTTTGCACGGAGTAAATCTGAGCAAAAAATTTTGTCAAATTTAGAGTTGCTAAAATGCTCTGCCAACATTTTTGCGGAGGCGTACCCTTTTTCTGAGAGTCCGATATCCACATGCCCATTATATTTGCCATGATACGCCTCATCCACCTCGGCATGACGCACAAGTGTTATCTTCATGAGAGAGCCACAACAAGGAGAGTATTGAGCAAAACAAGCTCCGTGACTTCGATAGTAAATCCGTAAATATCGCCTGTAAAACCGCCATATTTTTTTACAAAATAGAGCTGGATAACAAACAAAACTAACATACTCACAAACATCAATAACAAGTTCCACATGCCAAATATCCACATGCCAAAGGCTATAACATAAAAAATTGCTACCACAACTTGAAACCCTTTTAGCTCCTCTTTTGCAAAACTGCTCATTCCGTTTGGACTCACATACGGGTAAAAATATATCGCTAAAACAGCGTTCAAACGAGAAAGCATCAAAACCAAAGGAAGCAGATAAAATGCATCAAAAACTGCCAAAGATGAAGCTTTGAGAAGTAAAAATGAAACTGTAAATATCATCCCCATCGCACCCACATGTGGGTCTTTCATCACTTCGAGTGCTTTTTCTTTTGGGGCGTGCATGCCATCGATTGTGTCACTTAGTCCATCGAGATGCAATGCACCCGTGAGCAATATCCACATGCCAAAAATAAGAATACCTAAATGGGCATGTGGAAGATAAGGGCTTAAAAGTTCGTGCATTCCCCACAAAATCAAACCCACAATAAAACCTATAAGAGGATAAAACATCACCGCATAACCATTTATTCCCTTGCTAAAATCATGCACACGAAAAAATGGGAGTGTGGTAAGCATAGAGAGTGCGAGAGCAAAACCTTTGAAAACTTCTCTCATTTGATTCTCGTAGCGATACCAGCGATAGTGTGATACACCTCATCACAAGAAGCACCAACTATCTGAGATAATTTTCCGCTGATATCGATATACTCTCTTGCAAGGGCATTATCAGGAATGACCCCTGAGCCAACATCATTAATAACAAACACGATGTTTTGTTTGAGTTTTAGGATGTTTGTTAGCTCCTCTTTCATATGCTCAAAATCAAATCCGTGATAGAGCATATTATTAATCCACATGCCAAGACACTCCACCAAAACATCATCTTGGCATGTGGAAATCGTTTCATAAAGCTTTAAAGGCTCTTCGATGGTTGTAAAACTCTCTTCTCTTTGCTGTTTGTGTATTTTTATCCGCTGAAACATCTCCTCATCTATAAACTCAGTTGTTGCCAGATAGTAGGGCTTTGTCTTTGAATGTTTGAGTATATAGTTTTGTGCATGGAGAGATTTTCCACTTTTTACACCGCCGATAAAGAGTGTTTTCATAGAGTGCCTTTGAGTTGTATTTTAGTGATAAAAGAGTATCATAATCGAATCGCTAATTTGGTACTTTATTTCCAACTTATCCCATTTTTCACTCCGAGGGGACAAAATGACATACAATTTTTCTAACTTTTTTCATAGTCACAGCGATGAGATGCTGAGTGATTTTATTGAACAATATACACCCTACATGAGTATTGCAGAAGACAATCTTGAAGAAATGTCCGAGCTGATTGAATACTACAAAAAAGTTTTGCATACTTTTCAGGGTAGTTTTACAGAAGAAGAGATACTCGATTATTTTAAAAAAATAGCCAAAATAAAAGTTTCAGATGATATTCCCTATATCGCAACAATCAATGAAATTTTGGGATTAAAAAATATTTTGCTCTCAAAAATGATAGATGATAATACGACAACCAATATTCTCAGCTTGTTCAAACTTTTTCAAATCATCAACAACCAAATTGCTTACACTTATTTTGTAGAACATATCAACAAACTTCTCTCCATCAACAACATACGCATCAATTCGATGTCTGATTTGATAGACAAAGATATTATAGGACACTATGAAGCACATCTTGTGTGGCTCACAGACTTAGCTAAATGTGTAAGAGACGATAAAACTGACTCTTTTCCAGAATTGGACGATGTTGCATGTAATTTTGGCAAATGGCTCAAAGATGATGCTAAAAAACTTATTTCTAATAACTCAAAATATAAGGCTATTGTCAAACTTCACTCCAATTTACATCTTTTTGGTAAAAAAATATACACTCAGATTGGTAAAAATGACTACCATTTGATGATAACTTATCTTGAAAAATGTGAACTTATCTCTTTAAGTATTGGCACAGAATTAGCACTCATAGATAACATACTTATCAACAAAAGAGTAACAAAAGATGCATTGACAGGGGCACTCAATCGTCAAAGCCTCAAATCAATATTTGAGAGCCAGTACGAGTTGGCTCAAGCAACAAATAACCCTTTTATTCTGGCGATGTGTGATTTAGATTACTTCAAAAACATCAATGATACTTATGGACATGTTGCAGGTGATTATATGCTCAAACTCTTTGTGGACACCATAAAAGAGCATCTACGAAACTCAGATATTATTATCAGATATGGTGGAGAAGAGTTTATCATTATGCTTCCCGCGATTAACAAAGAGAAAGCCTTTAGCGTTTTAGAAAAAATTCGTATCAGCTTTCAAAGCAAAGAATTAGTATATCAAGATTTTAAAATCAGTACCACGGTTAGTATAGGCATGATGGAGATAAACACAAATGAGTTTTATCAGCATACTTTCTTAGATGACTATATAAACATCGTAGATCAAAAATTATATCTGGCAAAAAAAAGTGGTCGAAACCGCACAGAAATGCGATAGTTTCTCTACTTTTTCATCTATCTTTTCTCATCTAAAGCTTTTTTAATATATCTAGGAGTAACATGTTTACTACACATTAAAAATAACTTCAACAAAAGATAATAATGCCAGAGAAAAACATCAACGAAATTATGCCTCTTATCTACTCTACTGAAATGAGAGATGCCTATACGCAGGGTCACTCTGAGCATGTCGCTCATTATGCAAAAGAATTGGCGTATGCATCTGGTCTCTCAGAAGAGGAGTGTGAAGATGTTTATATTGCTGGACTACTCCATGATATAGGTAAAATTGGTATTCCTGATAGTGTCTTGCTTAAACCTGGACAATTGGAAAATCAAGAGTTTGTTCTCATTAAACTCCACAGTCAGATTAGTGGTCAGATTGTCCAAAAACTTGAAAACTACTCCTACTTATATACTGCGGTCAGACATCATCATGAAAACTATGACGGCAGTGGATACCCCGATGGTCTTAAGGGTGAGGAGATTCCACTCTATGCAAGAATTTTATCCATAGTTGATGTTTTTGATGCACTCACAACAGGGCGTATTTACCGTGGTTCTATGAACTTTACAAAAGCTATCAGCATTATGGATGAGATGCAAAAGCAAAATAAATTTGACCCTCATTTTTATGCTATTTTTATGAACATGATAGAAAAAATTGGCATTATTATCGAAGATGACTCTAAAAAACTCAAATTTCAAGAGCTTGAAACACAAAGAAACAGCTTCTTTTTTACAGACTCTTTGACAAAACTTTTAAATAGAGACGCTATTTTAGGGCTATTACGAAAAAGCCACGATTATGGATATAAAATTTCACTGCTTGGATGCAATATAAAAAACTTTAAAGCATACAACAGAATACATGGTCTCGTAAAGGGCGATATAGTATTAAAGCAAGTTGCTTCCGTACTGCTTCAAAACTTGAATGCGATAACCTATATAAAAGAGCCTACTGAAAAAGATCTGTTTTTATTTCGTTTGAGTGGTGATAAATTTGCTCTACTCTACATTGGGCAAAGAAGCGAATTTCTAACCTACAAACTTGAAAAAATAAGAGAAGAAATTGCAAACACTATGAGCCTTGCATTTGAGTTTCAATTTATCATCAAAAATGCCATCGCATCAAGAAATATAGAACAAGATGTCGGTTATCTGCTATGAAAATTATTGACAAGTTTAAAATACATAATAACTCTGATATTATTTATGCAAAAACAACCTTAAGTAATTTACTCAAAATCAGAGAAAATTTAGACAAAAATTTTCTCGTTTTTTCTCTTATGGAACTCTCGACAAATCTTATCAAACACGCAGATAAAGGCGAAATTTTAGTATTGGAATCTAAAGAGCAACTCCTCTTATGTGCTTTAGATTATGGGCATGGGATAGAAGATGTAGCGTGGTCTTTACAAAATGGAACAACTGGTATGGAGAACTCTCTTGGTCTTGGTTTGTACCAAATGAACAGTAATGCGAATTATGAGATTGAAGTATGCACCATGAGAGCGAGTCAAACACACGGCACAATCGTTCTGCTCAAACCAAAACATTTTAATCCAGATATTATCTCTTTGCAAATTCCACATGCCACAGAAGAGATTTGTGGAGACTTATTTGCCAAAAAAGGAAAATTTTTACTCCTTGCAGATGGAAGCGGTCATGGCAAAAAAGCAAATAAAAGTGCCGAACTTGCCAAAACACTTTTTTATAACCGCCCGTTTTCATGTATGCTTGTCGATGAATTTTTTCTCGATATTGACAAAGAACTCAAAGAGAAAAAGATGCGAGGTTTAGCGCTAAGCATCTTTGAAATTTCTAAATGCAATATTCAAGTTTGTGGTATAGGAAATATCTCTTTTTGGGTACAAGATGGGGATAATTATAAGTATGTATCTCAAAAAGATGGGATATTGGGTGAACACTACTCTACAAGTGATAAATTTCTCTTTGAGCTTTCTTACAATCAAAAGTTTATCACCGCGACAGATGGGGTTGATGTAGGAAAATTTAATCAACTGCTTCTGTGTTTAGACAAAGATAGCAGTAACATATTGATGGCTTTGAGTGCCATGCACTTTGCGTCTCTCGCACACGATGATAAAACAATCGTAGTAATCACAACACAAAAGGAGTTCACATGAATGAAGTATTTAAAAAAGCCCTACTAGAGATAGTACAAAATAGCTCTCAAGAGCTGACACAACACTGGCTAGAGTATTTTGAGGATGAATATAAAGATGATGAGTATCGCCGCTATGATGATTTTCTAGGTTTTTTTGAAGAGTGTGTCGAATCAGATCTCAACCCCCTCAGTGATGAGGCGGGTGCATTAAAACACTTTTTGAAAAAAGTTGTAGATATTATTGGAGAAGATTACTTTTTCCACTTTCACAACTCAGTTTACACATGTTTTTTAAAGTTCCCACTTCTCAAAGTTATCGAACAAAAAGGGTTATTCACTTATGAAAACATCAAGCCTATCACAGCGTTTTTTGAGTCATTAACATCTACCATCATTGTTGATTTGCTCCAACACCACAAATCTATTACACTCTCTTCTACCCAAGAGTTAGCAGAAAGAGAAGCCCCTATCAGTGAGATTTGGGATGGTGTTTTGATGGTATCTATCGTAGGGACACTTGATTCTTTTAGAATCCTACAAATTATCGATAAAGTGCTCAAGCATTTAGAAAAAAAAGAGTATGCACATGCCATCGTAGATATCAGTGCCATCTATGATATGAACTCAGAAGTTGCAAATCAAATCATAAAACTCAATAACACGATTCATTACATGGGTGTCACTCCTTATATCACAGGAATCACTTCAAACATCGCCAAAAGTTTAACACACCTCAACATCAATCTAGGGGAAGTCAGAACCTATGTTACAACCAAAAAAGCAATGAAAGTGATTTTAGGACATACCAATTGATATTTGATATCGTAAAAAACCTCTATGCGAGTGTTACTGTTATTGACAATACCAATGGAAATATCATCTATAGTCATAACAAACACCCTTTTACGGATATGCAAATCCAAACAAAAGAGCAATTAGAGGCTTTTTTAAAAAAATATTACAATGCGACTTCCATCCCTATTTTTGACAAAATTATTATCGATGGAAGCTCCTATTGGATTTACAGAAAATATCAAAACAACCATATCTACTATTTGATTCAAGAGTGTAGATACTGGGATGTTATGCTCGAAAAAGCAGAATCACAATCTATCATAGACGGATTGACAGGATGTTATACTAAAACAGAGACAGAAACTCTCATAAACAATCTTTTATTCACTTTCCTCAGATATCAGACAAATCCTTTCTCAATTATCATGTTTGATATAGATTTTTTTAAAAAAGTGAATGATACTTATGGGCATTTAGCAGGAGATTATATTCTAAAACAACTCTCTGCTCTTGTAAAAACCCATTTGAGAGAGAGTGATTTGTTTGGAAGATTTGGCGGAGAGGAGTTTATCATCGTCCTCCCTCAAACAAAAGTCAATGGAGCGATGCGATTAGCCAATAGACTCAAAGAGAGTTGCCAAAGCCACAACTTCACTTTTGGTGGAAGCAAAATAGAGACAACTATCAGTCTTGGCGTCACTTCCGTGAGCATTACCGACTCGCTCCTCTCTCTCATAGACAGATGTGATAATGCACTCTATGACGCGAAAAAAAATGGAAGAAACAAAGTAGAATATAGATAAGCTACAGCATATCGCTATAGTCATATTTTACAGGATCTATATACTGCTTTTTCCCAATCATAATAACTCTTTTATCATCTTTTGCTAAATTTTTAAATCTTTTTTTGATTTTTTCTTGCTTAGCCTCTGAAAAATCGCTGTTTTTGAGATATTTTTTGACAGATATAAGCTGACTCTCCTCTTTTTTACTGTGTTGGATATCTTCTATCACCGCCTCGACATGTGGCTCTTTAAGACTCTCTTGCATGGGTGTACCCAACATAAATTGCGAAGAGATTGTACTTAATATATTTTTGAGTTGCTCATCTTTTTGTCTATAAATATCTTCGATTTTGATTCGCTCTTCTATGAGCATCTGCTCTTTTTGGTCTCGAAGTGTTCTTGTCTCTGTTTCTAATTTTTCTACTTTTTCTTGGAGTTTACTGTTTTGTTCTTCTAAAAATTTATAGTATTTATCACTTGAAAAACCATCTGTTTTTTTGCTTTGTGTCTTGTGTGTGGCATGTGGAAGATTATTATCAATCTCTACAAATTTGACACCACCCTCTACAACGCTCTCTAGTGAACCTCTTCTGATTCTATTGTGAATAGCTTCTTTTGATACCCCAAAATGCGTCGCAGCATCTTCAATGCTCATCTTTGGCATGTGGATTATCTCATGTTTTCAAAAACAAGTGGAGCTTCCCATTCCATACCGCGGATTGCAGCAATTACAGCTTGTAAATCATCAAGTTTTGCACCTTTTACTCGTATAGAATCCCCCTCTATTTGGGCATTTACTTTGAGTTTGAGATTTTTGATTTCAGCGGTTATCTTTTTTGCCTCTTTTGATTCGATGTAATCCACGATTTTAAAAGTTGCTTTTCTTGTTCCGCCACTTGCATCTTCCACTTTTTGCTCATCCAATACTTTTGATGAAAGCCCTTGTCTCAATAGTTTTGCAATAACTACATCTTTGAGAGCATCAAGTTTGTTATCACTTGAAGCTATCAAAACAAGTAATTTATCTTTTTCTTTATAACTCACTTCATAGTTTGTACCCTTGAAGTCATAGCGATTTGCAACCTCTTTATCCACGGAGTTGATTGCATCTTTAAAGCTCTGCATATTTATTTTTGCACTAATATCAAATGAATACTCTTTTGCCATTATTTAACCCTTTTTTTATATTAATTGAAAATGATTATAACACATTTCAAATGTTAGTTTTGTGAGTTGTTTTAAAAACTAGGACTTCCATCGAAACCAAAACCGCCGCCAAAGTTCGCAAAACTTGGGTCAGAGTAGCCTTGTATTGCAGACTTTGAACGAAGTTTTTCTATATCTGCTTTGCTTGAAATTCCTTGCGGACAAACCACTGTGCATGCACTGCACAGAGTACAATCCCAAACACCGTTTGTTTGAATAGTATCTATTTTTGCACTGACACCCGCTTCTCTTGCATCACTCACATAACGCCAAACGCGTGTGAGTGCAAAAGGTCCTAAAAACTCCTCATTGACCGCATAAACAGGACAGGCACTATAACAAGAGCCACAAAGGATGCAGTCACTTTGGACTTCATTTCTCTTCTCATCTTCTTGAGTTAAAGCGATATTGCTCTCATTCGTTTGCCACGCTTTTGCTTTTTGATTGAACTCATACGCTCTCTCCATATCCACAACCAAATCACGAAGCACAGATACATTTTGCAGAGGTTCAACCAAATCTCCCTCTTGCACTTTATATCCACATGCCAAGACTTCTTTACCATTGACCCGCACAGAACAGCTTCCACACACACTACTTCTGCATCCGCTTGAGTATGTCAGCGTTGCATCCTGCTTTGTTTTTATCTCATTTAAGAGTTCTAAAAGTGTCGCATTTTCAAGTGCAACTTCATATTCTGTAACTTCTTCTCTTTGAATTTTAATCTTCATAGCCTACTCCATAAAGTCTGCACATAGCACACTATCCTCTTTCCAAGTTATCGTATGTGCCTTGTACGCCATATCATTTTCTTGCGGTATGTCAGCTCTAAAATGTGCACCTCGGCTCTCGTTTCGGCTTATGGCACACACCAAAATAATCTCGCAAAGCTCCACCATATTTCCAAACTCTATAAACTCGACAAGGTTTGTGTTATACACTTTTGATTTGTCTTTTGGTCCCATAAATGGAATCTCTTTTTGGATTTGTCTGATTGCACCCAAAACTGCTTTTAAGCCCATTTCATCTCTGCTTATTCCCGCATTGTTATAAAAAATATTGCCAATAAACTCTCGTTTTTGATAAAAATCTATCTGGTTCGTAAAATATTTCACACCTGTTATAAAGTTGTTAGCACTCTTTGTTTGGAGTGTTATATCAATTGATTTTGTAAACTTTTTTGCATACTCTGCTGCACTCTCTCCTGCTTGTTTGCCAAAAACGACAAGTTCCAAAAGCGAGTTTCCGCCAAGGCGATTTGCACCATGGACTCTATGGTTTGCACATTCGCCAACGGCAAACAAACCTCTGAGTTTGGTTTGGGAGTTTGCATCCACTTCGATACCGCCCATGGTGTAGTGTGCAACTGGTTTTACGGGGATTAAATCATAAACTGGGTCAACATTTTCATAAAGCTTTGCAAGTTTTCTCTCTTGTGGAAGTTCCTCATCTATGAAGGTTTCACCCAAATGGCGAATATCTAAAAAAATATCTTCACCCTTTTCTATCTCATTGTGAATGGCACGAGCAACTTCATCCCGAGGTGCTAACTCATTTGTAAATCGCTCGCCCTTTGAGTTTAAAAGATGTCCACCCGCACCTCTGGCACTCTCAGAGATTAAAATAGAGGAGTTTTTGAGAGCCGTCGGATGAAACTGGATAAACTCCATGTCGCTGAGTCTAGCCCCCGCACGGATTGCCGCGGCTATGCCATCGCCTGTTGTGCCGACTGCGTTAGTGGAGTGTTTGTCGTAAATTCTACTGTAACCACCCGTTGCTACGATAACTGAAGCACTTTCATAGCTTTCCACTTCACCCGTACGAATATTGAGAACCGTTGCTCCACACGCGTAGGGTTTGTTATACTCGTCTGTGTTTGTTATAAAGTTGAGGAGATACCGCTCACTCAAAATTTCAATTCCACATGCCAAGACTCTGTCATAAAGTGTGTGAAGAATTTTTAAACCTGTGTAGTCTTGAGCGTAACAAGCCCGTGGAGCTGAAGCACCGCCTAAAGTTCTTTGAGCGATTTTTGCATCTTTTGTTCGGCTGAAACAGACCCCAATGCTATCGAGCCAATTTACGGCTACTGGTGCTTGTTCACACATAAATCGAACCATCTCTTCGTTTGCTAAACCGTGAGCCGATTTGAGCGTGTTTTGCACATGTGCTTCGATACTGTCAACACTTGCATTGCCAAGAGCTGCGTTAATTCCGCCTTGTGCCATACTTGTCTGACTTCGTGTTGGGTACTCTTTTGTGATAATTCTCACTTTAGCACCTGATTCGTGGGCATTTATGGCGGCGACTAAACCTGCGCCACCCGCTCCGATGATTAAAACATCACTTCTCATATACAAACCTTTACAATATTTGAGCTAAAAAATAGTATCTTAAAACCCTTAAACTTCCCGCAATTATAACAAACCAAACAAACCTGAGCCTTATAACACCCGCAACAAGTGTGAGTGGATCGCCGATGAGTGGAAGCCAAGAAAAGGGCAAAATAAAGTAACCATACTTATTTCCACATGCCAAACCTCTCGTGCCGATTTTTGATTTTGTGAGTTTTGTTTTTGTTTTTTCATAGAGCCAGAAGCCTAGCCAGTAATTGAGTGTGATGGCTAAAATATTTCCGCTTGAAGCAGAAATCATGGCATGTGGAAGTGTCATTCCATCAGAGAGTGCAAGTAAAAAAGTGGCTTCAGAGCTGAGAGGAAAAATGGTTGCCGCAAGAAAAGCGGAGAGAAAAAGCGCTAGTTCTGGCATGTGGATTGAAACTATAACAACGAAAAAGACGCTTTACGCGTCTTTAACTTTTTTGATGAGTTCTCTTGCTTTTGCGAGTGCAACATCAACCTTGTCAAAAACAAGAGCAACTGCCAAACGACGCCCTTTGTGTGCTTCTGGTTTTGAGAATATTCTCACAAAACTGTTTTGGCTGAAGAGGCTTTCATCAACCTCAACAACAGGAGCAAAATTATGTGCTTCTGATTTAAAAGCGGCACTCGCTCCATCGCCGTAAAATGTAAATCCTAAAGGAAGACCTAGAACCGCTCGTAAATGAAGTGCAAATTCACTCTGAGATTGAGTAATAAGCGTTACCATTCCCGTATCATGTGGACGTGGAGAAACTTCTGAAAAATAGACCTCATCGCCTTTTATAAAAAGCTCAACACCAAAAAGGCCTTGACCGCCAAGCCCATCTGTGATTTTCTTCGCCATATCCTGAGCTTTTTGTTTTGCGACTTCACTCATCGCCATTGGTTGCCATGAAAAAACATAGTCTCCATCTTTTTGCTCATGTCCTATCGGCTCACAAAAAACTGTCTCTTTGCCGTTTCTTGCAGTTAAAAGTGCAATCTCATAGTCAAAATCTACAAAAGCTTCCACGATAAGCTCACTCGAATCGCCTCTTGCTTCCTTCGCCATCTCCCATGATTTTTCAATATCACCAGCACTTTTTGCGACACTTTGACCATGCCCAGAAGAACTCATAACAGGTTTGATAACACAAGGAAATCCCATGCGTTGTGCCGCGGCTTTTAACTCATCAAGCGTTTTTACAAACTCATAGTTACCAGTTTTAAGTCCCAACTCTTCTGCTGCAAAACGGCGAATATTTTTACGGTTCATCGTCTTGTTGACCGCTTCAGCATTTGGGATAACATTAAATCCCTCCGCCTCCGCTTCAAAAAGAGCAGCGATACTGATAGCTTCGATTTCAGGCAAGATATAGTCAGGCTTTTCACGACGGATAATCTCCAAAATAGCCTCTTTGTCCTGCATATTTACCACATACGAGCGGTGTGCAACATGATGTGCTGGAGCATTTTGGTATCTGTCCACTGCGACAACTTCAAGACCTAGTCTTTGAGCTTCGATTACAACTTCTTTACCTAGTTCACCAGAGCCAAGTAACATGATTTTTTTAGAATTTGATTTGAGGGGAGCGGAGAATTGCATACATAATTCCTTCATAAATAATGAAGGAATTATAGCAAAAATGGATTAAACTAGTTTTTCAATCCAATTAAAGTTTGAAGAAGCTGATCTGAAGTGGTAATCGTTTTACCATTTGCTTGATATCCTCTTTGGATAATAATTAACTGTGTCAATGCACGAGACAAGTCCACATTCGAAGCTTCAAGTGCCGCTGATTGGATAAATCCACGCCCTGCAGTTGCTGCTGTACCGATAATAGGCTCACCTGAGTTGGCAGACTGAACAAATACATTTCCACCCTCTGTTCCAAGTCCCTCATTATTTGTAAATTTAGCCATTGCTATTTGAGCCAAACCAAAAGAGCGACCGTTTGAGAATGAACCGATTAGAGTACCACTTTGATCAATTCTTATCCCTACTAAATCCCCACCCGTATAACCATCTTGGGAGATACCTGATGTTGAAGATTTAGAGTCAAAACTTGTCATACCATCAAATGCATTTGCAGTACCAAAACTCAGACTTATCTGCTGATCTGGTGCCGAACCGTTGTTTCCAGAAAAAGAGACATTCGGTGGATTATATGTTGCCAATGAACCATCATTATTGAAACGAATAGAACCCACTTTTTCATTTGTAGGTGCTACGGTATTAATTGATGCCGGTGGTGGGACACTTATTTTTAAATCCCATGTACTACCTGTACTCGCATCAACCGCAGTTTTTCTAAACTCCATTCTTAGTGTATGTTTTGAACCAAGTGAATCAAAAACATCAATAGAACTTGAGTGTGTTGCTGCATTAAAAGCTTGTGAATACGCCGTTCCACCGCTTCCAGCTGGTAGTACGGAGTTTAATGCTTCCATATTTCTTGTAAAACGCGTATTTTCACTGATGCCATTTCCACTAATAGAAGTAATTTTAAGATTCATATCGTAGTCACCATCTTGTGAACCACCTGGATTTTTTATCTCTAATTTCCCTTGTGCATTCACACTGATAGATATATTGTTTTCATCAAAAATTGTATCTGCATCCCCATCCCCAACGGAACGAGCTTGAAGTTCCATCGCATATCTCAAATCAGACATAGTTGTAAATCTTTTATCAGCTCCTGTAGCAGTAGCAGTAGCTGCAGGATCATATTGATATTTATATGCTGTTGTCACCGTACCAGTTGATATACCACTATTTGCATTTCCAACCGCAGATACATTAATGTTATGCGATGCTGCAGCACTTCCATTCGTATTAACTAAATTGATTTTATTATTAATTGCATCATATGTTGCACTGATACCTGTGATAGATGTTTGTGCATTAATAGCAGATACATATCTATTTCCATTTGTAGCGATAGTATCTGCGGCTGTTCCACCTGTTGTTGTAATCTGTTTTGTACTTCCATCATCAAGTGTAAATGTAATATCAAGCTCTACCGCACCAGCAACAACTGCACCACCATCCGTTTTTTGAGCGCTTAAAAATGAGATCCACACACCTTGGTCTTTTTGTAATGAGAATCCTTCTCCTATCTCATTAAACATAACACCCAAATCTCCAGCTGGAACTGGATTTCCATTCGAATCAATTCCATCATAAGCACCAGGGGTCGTAATACTCGGTGGAATTCCACTCGCAACCTCATACGCTGGAGAAAAACTATCTACAAGTGGACCAGAACAGAGATTTGCTTTAAGGACAACTTCAGCACTTGGATTTGCCGGAGTTGTAAGCCCTGGTGCTATGTTGATATTTTCAATTGGAGCTGTTGAATCTACTTTATTTGTTACAGGGTCTCTTAGCCATCCTTGTGTAATAAAGCCATTATTATCAACAAAATTTCCACCCGCATCAAATTTAAAATCTCCTGCACGGGTATATTTATAAGTATTCCCACCATCTGGGGAGATAATGAAAAAACCATCCCCTTGGATTGCAACATCCGTATTTTTGTCAGAGTTTTGAACCGAACCTTGTGAAAAAATACGAGTCATTGAGCTTACACCAGCACCAAGCCCTACTTGCACAGCATTTTTACCACCTAATGCACCTTGTGGAGCAGTAGCAATTGCTTGAGTTTGAGCCAAAAGATCTGAAAAGTTCGCACGAGAATATTTAAAACCTGTCGTATTTACATTGGCAATATTGTTTGACTCTATGTCCATCGCAACTTGGTGCGATTGTAGTCCGGAAACACCGGAAAAAAGTGATTTTAACATTTTAAATCCTTTTGTATCTTATGTATAAATTATTGAGCATTTAGTGTTCCAAGTTTAACACTTATTTATGCATACTCAGTGCTTTTTGTATCATCTGATCGGCCGTAGTTACACATTTTGAATTTGCATCAAAAGATTTTTGATACACTATCAATTCTGTTAAGCCCACATCCATTCTTACATTGGAACTCTCTAACCTAAAATTAGTAATATCCGACCCAACAATATTTTTGCCAGTTGCATCTTTATAAAACATTGCTTCTCCACTATTACTTGATTCTGTGAATCTTGTTCCGGTAATTCTATTGAGTCCTTGATCATTTTGAAAATGGTACACTGCAACTTTACCTACACTACTTTGCATACCATTTGTAAATGTTGCTATAACTTCTCCATTTTTATTGATAGAATAACCTTCTAAATCGCCACCAACTGTTCCATCTGCAACACTTGAACCAGATTCATATGGTCTATTGATAGATACTATACCACTATATTGTGCACCTAAATTCATTTGGATAGATGCCCCATTGTTATCTATGGTTGAGAGTGTACTTGAAAGTAGTTCACCGCTTGGACCAAATTCTACTCTGCCCGTTTGAGTATCATATGTTGTCAATCCATCTAAAGTTTCTGTAGTTGCTACAACATCCCATTGACTTCCAGGAGGGGTTTGTACAGCATTTTTTGTAAACACTAATTTTAAATTATTTTTATTTCCATTTGGATCTACCACTCCTGCACCTACTGAAATAGGTTCATTACCTACGCCAATATTCGCATAAAATTTTGCATTTGTTGTAGCTTCTGCAGGATATGCTAAATATTTAGGAAAGCGTAATTTTTCTTGAGTATTTACATCATTCAATGGAACTTCATTTAATGTTGCAGTAAGTACATTGCCAGTAATATTACCACCCATCGTACCTAAAACATGATAGCCATCATTTGCAACTAAATTATCATTCGCATCAAATGTAAAAGCTCCATCACGAGTGTACACTGGCTTATCAGACGATTGTAAACCAAACCAACCATTTCCTTGGATAGCTAAGTCAGTACTTCTATCAGAAAGAGCCAGTGAACCATTTTGTGTATTCATTGTTGTAGCTTGTACTCTTGATCCAATACCAATTTGATTATCACCACTCGCTCCAACAGAAGTAGCATTCAGAGTTTTATCAAAAAGTGATGAAAACTCAGAACTGTACCCACGAAACCCATTCGTGCTTACATTTGCCAAATTATCAGATATCACATCTATCGCCGTCTGATTAGATTTTAATCCCGATATCCCAGTATAAAAAGCTTGCGTCATCATAATAAGTTCCTTTTAGTAAACTTCTAGAACATTACTCAGTGGAACATAACTTGAGCCAAGTTTTACCAAAGTTTCACCCTTCTCAAATCTTACAGACTCTATTGGATATGCACCAAGTCTTGTTGTCTGTTTATTTCCCGATGGATCTACATATGTCGAATTTACATGATATACTCCACTGGCTGCATTATGTCCATTTTGGTCCAATCCATCCCATGCGAATTTGTAAACTCCTGCATTTAACTTATCTACAGCTTCTCCATTTTCTTTCATTTCTATATTTATGGTTGCTACTTTTTTACCATCATTATCGGTAAGTTCTACTGTTCCATTTTTTATATCTTCTGGAAAATATACTTCAAACTCTGACTTACTGCCTTGGTCATGTGCTATGGCATCACTCCCTAAATCAGCCCTTTTTCCAATAGCTGAAATAGTAGAAAACTGCTGCGTGTTTCCTAAAGATGCCGCCAACTCCGCTAAAGCTTTATTTGTGTTTTCTGCTGATTCCAAACCTGCTAACTGAGAAGTTTGTGTCAAAATTTTCTCACTATCCATTGGTTCTGTTGGATCTTGATACTGAAGCTCTACCAAAAGTAGCTTCATAAAGTCATCTTTTCCCAAAGCACTTTTATCTTTTGCTACTGTTGCTGCTGCTGCTTTTGCTGTAGCAGCATTTTCGCCTGTTGCTGTAATTGCCATTGTTTACTCCTTAATTGTATTATGCATTCACAAAGATTAAATATATCTCGGAACAACTATCTCTAAAGAGCTTAAAATCTCTTCATTTTTCTCTTCACTCTCAAAGTAATTATACTCTTTATGTGCTTCTTTTTCTTGTCGTTTTTGCCCTTGGTTTTGCTGCTGATTTGTACCAGCATTATCCGAACTGCTATTGAAGTTCAGAGTAGCATTATTTATACCATTATTATTCAACTGTGTTTTTAACTCCGCTGCATTCACTGCCAAGGTATTAATCGCAGTTGTATTTGAACTAATATTCACATGCAAATTTTTGCCTCTTTGAACAATTGTCAACTCTACCTCACCTAATTGTTGTGGATTAAGCTGTACTTTAACTCTTGTAAATGGTGCTTTATACTCTTCTATAGCAGTTCTCACATCCGCTGAGAGATAACGAATCATCTGTTTTGCTTCATTAAGTTTGACTTCAAAACTATCTGCTTTTAATGTTGTAACACCCTCTACTTTAGAATTTTTCGTACTCTCACTTTTTGTTTCTGTATCTCCATAAAGAAGTTTGTCAAAAGCATTTGCAATCCCTTTGTCATTCTCAGAGTTACTAGCTTCTATTGCATTCGAAGCAACTACAGAAACATTGCTTGCAAGTGCAGAGACGCTCTGCGATGGTTTTTCACCATGAAGAAGTGATTTGAGTGTCTCATCTGCTCTATTTTTTGTTGCTTTTTCTTCCGCTTTTAATAATCCGCTTGTTTTAGAATGAACTAATTGCTCTGTCGTATGTTCTAAAGATTCTTGAGCTTTAAAAAGTGGTGTAGCTTTTACCTCTTTTGTTTTCAACTCTTCAGCATTGATTACTTTTTTAAGTTCAATCGCTTCTTTATCAAATGTTTCTACTTTTATCTCTTTATTGGCATGTGGAACTTCTGCTTTTGCCTCTTTTAGCTGTGAAACTTCTGTTTTACTCTCTTTGTTGGCATGTGGAACTTCTGCTTTTGCCTCTTTTAGCTGTGAAGTTTCCGTTTTAGTCTCTTTATTGGCATGTGGAACTTCTGCTTTTTTTTGTTGCACATCTTCTATGCTGATTTTGCTCACATCAATATTAAACTTTTTCGCTAACTCCGCTAATCCTTTGAGTGTTTTTGGAAGCTCCCCAGTTTCTGCTTTTTTATACTCTTCACTACTCAAAATTTTAGATTTTAGATACTCTTTTGCATTTGCGATGAGAGTTTTTAATTCGCTTGGACTCATCATAGAAGCTAATTTAGGATTCAGCTCTAGTGACTCTTGCATCTGAGAGGAAGTTTTATCACTATTTTTGAGGAGTGTCATAAGTGATTCAGTTTTTGAAACTGCTTTTGAAGCTGTTTTTGAGACTTTTTCTTCACTGTTGAGGGCTAAGACAACAGCACCATTTTGCACTGTTTTACTCTCTTTTTTCTCTTGTGATAATGCGATTGCTGCTTTGGTATCTTTTTTTTCACTCGCACCTTTGAGGAGTTCTGCAAAAGAGAGGGTTGGCTCTTTTTCTGATGTTTTTGAGGCTTTTGCCCCAGACGAAGTTGGAGCTGATTCTGGTTTTATATCAAATGAAATCATCTAGTTCTCCTATTTTTCCTTCTCAATTAATGAAAGGATTTTTATAAAACTAGCACTTACTATTCCATATCTTTACGAAACTATAATACAGCGAATGGTTTGACATCCTCTCTCGAAGCAAATGGTGCACTACTCATCTGAACTTCATCTATCGAAACCATATAACTCTCATGAATATTCGTTTTGCAATAGGTTAAAATAATCTTTACAGCCAACTCTCTATCTGCTTGTGTGGCATTTGCACTGAGCATGGCATGTGGACCAACTAACCCTACGGTGGAGAGATGAAAATATTTATCATTCATAATATTTTGTAAATGTGCATTTTCTGCTTGGTCTCTTCCTACAACAAGTTTTGCCCCATCGCTCAAGCGAAAATGGCGTCCGTACTTCATCAATGGAATATCTCTGACTTCAAATGTATCATATTTGATAAAGTCAAACATCTTTTTCCCAAAATGCTCATCTGTCAAAAGACAGCCACCACCTGGACTTTCAAAATCTTCAAGCCCTATCTCTTTTGCCAACTCCATCTGTCTATCACGGCTTCTTCCCGTAATGCCTTCGAGTTTTTCTCTATCCACCCACCCATTTGTTTCGGCGATTGTGGGTGCCAATCTTTTTGCACTTAAGGGACGAAGCAAAAGTCCATTACAATTGCTCTCATTCAAAACTGTTTGGAGTGCATCTTTATTTTGGCTCATTGGGCGTTGTCCCATCACTTCACCGCTTATAAGAAATGAAGCACCTTCTGCTTCCATGATTCTTTTTGCAACTGCAAACATTTTTGCATGACAATCGATGCAGGGATTAAAATTTTTTCCATATCCATATTTTGGGTCAAAAAGAACATCCTGAAGATATTCGCTCTGAATATCTATGATTTTGAGTTCTGCTCCAACTTGGTCGCACATACTCTGCATATGCGTCAGTCTATCTTTTGTACTTCCAAAACCTGTGTTGATATTTACAGCCAACACTTCTATACCTTGGTCAATAATAAGTTTTATAGCCAGAGTCGAATCTAATCCACCGCTAAAGAGTGCGATTGCTTTCATGTTGTTTTTCCTTTGTTGAAGCACAAGAGTGGCATGTGGAAATTAATCTCCAAAAGCTACCAGTTCACCTCGTTTTAATTTTGCAATTTTACCACGAAATTTTCTGATGTAAAAAGCTTTCTCTTCATATGGCATGTGGATTTGTAGCTGTACTTTTTTGTATTCTCTCTCGTAATGTTTGGAGAGAAAAGCTATGAGCTCCTGCTTAAGGGCTTCTTCATCTTGGAGAGCGTTAATATTATCATCCACCATAATCGCCATGAGCTGTGGAGCATCACGATGCCCTTGAAGAGCTAAAGAAAACTCTGATGCGTGAAACTGCAAAAGTGAAGGGTCAAGCACATCTAAAATCTGGTCTATAAAGTGCGGATATTCCAAAACTGTTTTAATAAGACTAAGTTCCCACATATCTTTATGCAAACTTTTTTGGACTAACGGAGCGTTTTGTTTGATGTTAGTTTGGTTTGTTAGTTTGATATATGAAGGATTAATGCCAAGTCTCTGAGCAAAATAATTTTTATATTTATCTTGTAAAATTGCAGAAAGTGTTTTGATGTAGGCTATCCCTTCGTGCATCGAACTCTCTTTTGCTTTTGGGTCATTGAGATTATAACTTGCGAGTAACTCATCCAGCACAAATTCGATAAAGGGCTGAGGCTTTCTAAAAATTTCCGCCAACTCAAGCACAGCACCTTTTGCAACCATATCGGCAGGGTCTAGTCCTCCGCCAAAGATAACAACACCACCAGAAAAGCCTGACACGCTGAGAAGTTTTGCAGCTTTGAGTGCGGCTGCACGACCTGCTTTATCTCCATCATACGCCATAATAACTTTTGCTTCGCCCTTTCTTAGAAGTGGTAAATGTTCAGGGGTAAGTGCCGTACCAAGTGTCGCAACTGCATTTGTAAACCCCGCTTGATGGAGCATAATAACATCAAGATACCCTTCGGTGATGATGATTTCTCGCTGTTTATAAATCTCCTGTTTTGCATGATGATACGCGTACAAAAGACGAGATTTGTTAAAAAATGGCGTCTCTGGAGAGTTTACATATTTGGCTTGATGCCCCGTGATAGTTCTTCCGCCAAACCCCACAATCGTGCCATTTGCCGAATGAATAGGGAAAGTAATCCGCTCAATAAATCTGGCAAAATATCTTCCTCCATCATATCCGACCACGCCCATCTCTATGGCTTCACTTATATTAAAGAGCTGTGATTTAATGAAGTTGATGGTTGCATTGGAGTCAGGTGCATATCCTACACCAAACTTCTCAATACTGCTCTCATAAATTCCTCTTTGGCTCAAGTATTCTTGTGCGATATTATTGGAAGTAAGAAGATTTTTGTACCAATCATTGACTCTGTCCATGAGGTGTGAGCGAGGTTTGTTTTGTTTGTTATCACTATAACCAAGGGAAAAGTTATAAGTTGAAGCAAGTTTTTCAAGAGCTTCTGGATAATTGAGTTTTTCATACTCCATCACAAATTTGACACTATCGCCACCCACGCCACAGCCAAAACAGTGATAAATCTGTTTTTGCGGACTCACAGTAAATGAGGCAGTTTTTTCACCATGAAAAGGGCAAGGTGCTTTGAAATTTGCACCTGACTTTTTGAGTTCCAAATAGGAGCCAACAACATCAACAATATCAAGTCGTGCTTTTAAAGCTTCTATGGAGTCTTGGGTTATCATGGCGAAATTATACCAAACTCATGACTCCTAGTTATTAGTTTTTGCAAAACTTCAATTTATCTCCTAACTCTTGAGAAAGCTGACCAAGATGAATGATTTTTTGATCTACGCGTTGCATAACTTCTATGTTAGACATGGAGTCACTCTCTATGTATTTCATTTTTTCTGACGCCGAACTTCCATGTGTAAGTAGATCCGCATACTCTTTTTGTGCTTGATTCATTGCATCTATAGCATTATGCATAGCCTTTGAAGCATGAGAAATAAAATTTTGAGAGACTTCAGAATTCATAGCTAATGCATTCATCTCTTCAGAACTTTTGAGTGTTTGCTCTGCGATTTCTCCTACAGATTGCACAATAATCTCTGTTGTTGCTCGAATTTCAACTAGGCTTGATTGTGTTTTTTCTGCTAACTTACGCACTTCATCTGCTACAACTGCGAAACCTCTTCCATGTTCTCCGGCACGTGCTGCTTCGATAGCAGCATTGAGTGCAAGCAGATTTGTTTGATCTGCAATACCACCTATAATGGTAAGAATCTCACGGATTTGTGATGCTTCTTGCTCCAATAAACGAAGTTTTGTAGAGATTATTTCGCTATTCACAACACTCTCTTTCGTATTTTCGACAACAGTATAAATACTTTTATTTGTTTGTTCAAGTTCATTATCAGCTTTGCTCAAAGACGCAACAACCTGATGTGTCATCTCAGACATAGCATGCAACTGTGTACTAATAATACCAATGACTTGAAGATTTTCTTGTACTAATACTCTCGTATTTGAAATCTTTTTAGTTATATTACCCGCATCTTGTGCTGTTTCATTTGCAAGCGAGATATTCTCTTTTGAGACACTGAGCGTTTGTAAAATCACACTACGCATAGCCTCTAAAAAATTCCCAAGTGAAATCGATAAACGAGCTATTTCATCATTTCCTTTATGATCAAAAAGCATACGCAAATCAAGATTTTTAGACATTGTCTCTACTTTTGAAGTCAGGGCTATAAGACGACTTGCAATTGCAGATGAGATAAACCATGAAATAATTATGGCAAGAAGAAAAATAATACCAAAAACACCCAAACTTTTCATCAACAAAGAGTACAGCTCTTCTTCAATTTTATTTATTTCAATATCTGCACCCATCATATAAAGCTTACCACCCTCAGAACGATTCACTTGCAAATAGGAGCGAAATGTTCCATATTTATCTACCGTATCTTCATAAAACTTATTTCCCTCTCGAAAACCGCTCTGAATTCCTTGGCTTGCTTCATACTCTGTATAGAATGTATCTTGCTCATTTTTTTCAAGCTCTTGCGAAGTAGCACTGCTTAAAATCGTATAAATTTTATCGCCCTCTTTTACCATCATATAAATATACTGTACACCATTTTGCTGTGCATATTGACTCAGTTTTTTTAAAAGACTCAAGTGCTCCTGCTCATCCATTGGATTTGTTTGGTTATATTGGTCAACAAGAGAGTTACCCAAATACAAAGCTCCTGCTTGTGCGACATTCTTAAGCTTCTCATCTATATTTTGCATGGCACTTTTTTTTTGAACATCATAAATAAAAAAGACAAACACCAAGCTAGCAATCATGGCAACACTAAGTGTTCCTGCCATTATTTTTATACGCAAACTATCAAAATTCATTTTTTATCCTCTGTAAAATTTTATCTAAGGGCTAGACTATACCATACTCCAACTAAAAAATATTTGTCTTGATTCAACCCAAGACTATACGATAGAAAATTAAAAAATCATTAAAAAGTTTTATTTTTAGTGATTTATGCTACAATTTCGTTTCCAAAAATCTTAAAGAAAGTGGGTGATGTGATATGCCTGGTATTATACTACGAAGCGATGACAATTTTGACGCTTCTTACCGCCGTTTCAAAAAGCAGACTGACCGTAATTTAATCGTTACTGAAGCTCGTGCTCGCCGTTTCCACGAAACAGCAACTGAAAAGCTTAAGAAGTTCAAAATAGCATCTCGTAAAAAAATGCTTAAACGTCTCTATATGATGAGACGTTACGAATCACGCCTCTAATAACCAAAGCCTTCGGGCTTTGATTATCTTCCTCTAAAAATAAATTTCCACATGCCAAACATTCAAAAATAATTCTATTTTCAACCAAACAAACTTATTCCCAGTTGTCAAACGCAAACTACAACTTCCCGTACATCTCATTATAAAAAGAGAGGGCGTGTCTGTCGCTCATGTTGGCTATGTAATCCGCTACAACTCTATGCTTATTTCGAACATCTAACTGCTTATAATAAAACTCAGGGAGCATTTTTTCTTCTTCCATAAGCCCTTTATAAAGCCCTTTTATCGCCTGTTTTCCTGCAAACATTTTTACAACAATATTTTTATGTTGATAGAGTTTATTGAAGAGGAGTTTTTTGAGCTTTTTGATTTTTGTCTCTAACTCTGGTGCAAAACCGATAGGAATTTCACTCTTGCTCTCCATCGTTGCACTCAAAATTTCGCCTGTTTGCACTTTTGCTTTGGAGTACTCCAAAAGTGAATAGACAAGATAATTTATGAGATGGGAACTAAAACGGTAGCGGAACATCTCATCATTCTCAAATCCGACTCCTTCGTGTGCAACTTTTTGTAAAATCTCTTGAACTAGCTCACTCTCTTTTAAATCATCAAAATGAATCAGTCCTGAGTTCACACCATCGTCTATATCGTGGCTTATGTAGGCTATCTCATCAGCACGGTCAACCACCATCGCCTCTATGGATGGGTGCGATTCAAGATTAAACTGTTCGTGGATTTGTGCTGGAAGAAAACTTTTTTTGTAAGGATAGGAGTGTTTTAAAATTCCCTCAAGCGTGGCAAAAGAGAGGTTCAGTCCATCGTATGCCTTGTACCTTTTTTCTAAACGGGAGACAACACGAAAACTTTGAAAGTTGTGTTCAAAGCCATTGATAAAACCATCCTCTTTTAAACACTCATCAAGTGCGTCACCACCGATGTGACCAAAGGGTGTGTGCCCCAAATCGTGTGCAAGAGCGATAGCTTCTGCCAAAGCTTCATTGAGTCCTAAGGAAGAGGTGATGGAACGGGCGATTTGTGAGACTTCTATGGAGTGGGTAAGGCGAGTGCGAAAAAAATCGCCCTCTTGGTTAAGAAAAACCTGAGTTTTATACTCAAGCTTTCTAAAACTGCCAGAGTGGATAATTCTGTCTCTGTCTCTCGCATAAGGAGAGCGAAAATCATCATCTATCTTGTAAAATCTTTCGTAAGGTTTCATTATACTTTTTTCAAAAACTCTGTTTTGAGGAAGATTTTAGTACCATTTACTCTTCCTTCGATATGGTCGTCAATGTCTGCTGGAAGTGCAATTCGTGTTACAGTCGTTCCGCGTTTTGCAGTAAAACCAGCACCTTTAACTTCTAAATCTTTCAAGATAACTACGCTATCTCCAGCTTGAAGAATGACACCATTTGCATCTTTATGGACGATTTTACTCGCGGTTGCATTCAGTGTGGAATCCGCCCATTTTTTCTCATCTTCTTCCAAATACATCATCTCAACCAAATCTTGACGACCTAGTTTGTTTAGTAAAATATAGCTCATAACTTTCACAGCAGGAACTTCACTCCACATGCTGTCATTTAAACAATTAAAGTGATTTTCATCCAATGTTTCATTTTTGATTTGTTCTTGGCATGTGGAACATGCGTAGATGGATTGCTCAGAACTTCCATCTGAGGGTGCTACTTCTAAAATACCCAAACCTTCACTACTTCCGCAAAGTTCACACACTCCGCCACTTCTTGCAATTAACTCTTTTTCTGTATTCATTCTTTTTACCTTCTCTTTTAATATTGAAATTGTAGCAAATCTACTCTAAAACCTACTTATCACGATGTCTGTGCGACATGCCTCTTTGACTTGGTGCTTTTTTTCTTGGCTCTTTTTGGTTCGCATTTGGACCTAAATGTGACTTTGGAGCCTTAGATTGTTGCCCTCTTTGTTGCTGTCCTCTTTTTTG
Source organism: Sulfurimonas sp. (assembly GCA_011391635.1). Lineage (GTDB taxonomy): Bacteria > Campylobacterota > Campylobacteria > Campylobacterales > Sulfurimonadaceae > Sulfurimonas. The sequence continues at coordinate 246,746 of JAABQD010000001.1, forward strand.
CACTATTGGTTCTGCTTTGATAGATGGGTCTGGTGCAAAGCCTTTGACTACAAATTTGTGAATATCTTTTTTAATTAACTTCTCGATGTTTTCAAGAAACTCTTTTTCGTCGATACAAACAAGGGAGAGTGCTTCGCCTACATTCCCCGCACGACCTGTTCTTCCGATGCGATGAACATAATCTTCAGGAACATTTGGAAGCTCGTAATTGACAACATGTGGAAGTTGGTCGATATCAATCCCCCGTGCTGCAATATCTGTTGCGACAAGAACTCTCACCGTTCCCGCTTTAAAGTCAGCCAATGCTTTTGTTCGTGCATTTTGGCTCTTATTTCCATGGATTGCAGTTGCCGTGATGCCATCTTTTTCAAGCTGTTCTGAAAGGCGGTTTGCACCATGTTTTGTTCGAGTAAATACTAGCACCTGCTTCCAATCGCCCTCTTTAATGAGGTGTGCGAGTAATTCTCGTTTTCTCTCTTTGTCCACTGGATGAATGACTTGCTTGACCTGCTCTGAAGAGACATTTGGTCGTGCAACTTCTATGAGTTTTGGAGCATTCAAAAGCGTATCTGCAAGTTTTTTTATCTCATCAGAAAAAGTAGCAGAAAAGAGAAGATTTTGTCTATTTTTTGGGAGTATCGCCAAAACTTTTCTGATATCGTTGATAAATCCCATATCCAGCATTCTATCCGCTTCATCCAAAATCAAAAAATCTACTTTAGATAAATCTATAGTTTTTTGAGAGATGTGGTCTAAAAGTCGCCCTGGAGTGGCGATAACGATATCTACACCTTTTTTAAGAGCAACAAGTTGTGGATTAATTTTTACGCCACCAAAGATGACAGTCGATTTGAAAGGAAGATATTTTCCATACACATCGACACTTTCGGCAACTTGCGTTGCCAACTCTCTTGTTGGTGTTAAAATCAATGCACGAATAAGCGGTTTTTCACCTACCTGCTTATGTTGGCTCAGAAGTTGAAGCATTGGCAGGGTAAAACCAGCTGTTTTTCCTGTGCCTGTTTGTGCACCTGCAAGAATATCTTTTTTAGCTAAAATGACCGGTATCGCCTGTTTTTGAATAGGTGTTGGTTCAGTATAACCTTGTTCTTTGAGTGCTTTGAGAAGTGGCTCAATGAGCCCGAGTTGTTTAAATGACATTAAGTACCTTTTGTATTAGCCAAAAAAGGCTAAATTTGGGGCATTATAGCATTATTTCAACGCTCAAAGTACATTTACGCTATAATTGTGTAACTATTTTGCCGTATTACGAGCAAAGCACTCAAGGATTTTTATGCCATCTACTTCACCAGCTCTCAAACGCCACAATCATCGTGTTCATCCATGCCAAACAGAAAAAAAACAAGAGCTTCTTCATTTGCTCCTTGAAAAACACAAAGAAAAAAATATTCTTGTTGTCACATGTGGCACTCCTGAAGATATTAAACTTTCAAACAATGTAACTGTTATGAATGATGATGATTTACTCAAAACACCAGAACTTTTGGTAGAACTCCTTATCAGTTATGATTTACCACAAAAAGGCATAGAATATATGGCTCGTATCGCTCATGCGATGACTTATGCACTCATTTTACTTGATCAAGAAGAGGAAAAACTTCTCTATCCAATCGAAACACTTTTGGGGCGAACCATTATGCAAGAACCTATTGATGGCTTCGGACCAGCAATTATTGTAAAAAAAGAGTTTGTTAAAAAAGAGTTCACTCCAAGAGATGAGAAAAAAGAGTATAAGCCAAGAAGCAATGACACTCGAGGTGAAAAGAAAAAATTTGGCGACAAACCATTCAGAGATGATAAACCTCGCTCGAACAAGCCTTATGACAAAGATAAAAAAGATGAGAAGTCAGGTTTTAAAAAACCTTACGATAGAGATAAAAAAGAGGATAAGTTTGGTGCTAAAAAACCGTGGGACAAAGAGAAAAAAGATGGCAAATCTGACTTCAAAAAACCTTACGATAAAGATAAAAAAGAGACAAAGTCCGATTTTAAAAAGCCTTATGACAAAAATGCCAAACCTGATTTTAAAAAGCCTTACGACAGAGATAAAAAAGATTCAAAATTTTTAGGCAAAGATGAGAATGGAAAAGCGATTTTTTCTGGCAAATCAGGTGAGCGAAACCACCGCTATGATGGTTCTAAAAGAGAAGATACTCCTGTACTTAGTGGTAAAAAAATAAATGTAAAAGTATTTAAAAAACCTACAACTAAAGAGTAGAAATTTCTACTCTTTATTATACTCGAGCGTCTCTTTTGATTCTGATTTTTCAGATGGTTTGAGCGATGCTTTTGCTGCCTCTTCTTCACTATATTTTACACACTCTTTTGGCATTGTGGCCTGTGGATCTGATGCTATCCTTTGACACATCTCTGCGTTAAATGTCATATTGGCACATCCCGCAAAAATGAGTGCGGATGCTACTAGAATAATCTCTTTTGGCATGTGGAATCCTTTTTATATTTTCTTTTTAATAATTAAGTCTAAATATTTTGATGGAGTTACTCGCATCATCTCTCTTGCCAACCATTGTATCTGAAAATAAGCTGCACCGCTATCTCTGAGTGTAAAATAATTTTTTAAACTTCTGAGATTAAAGGTCACAATCATATCCACCTTCCAGTTATCAGTAACGATATGCTTGAATGCATCTCCAACATTTCTTTTCTTTTTCCCAGCTTCAAGGGCTTCAAAAAGGGTAGATACACTGCCTTGAGAATTTTCTAAAAAGGTCAGAGAACTTTTTGCAACAGCCATCTCATAAAAATTTTCTACTTTTTGCAACTGAAATTCAAGTTTATCATACATTGCATTGATTTCAATTTTATTATACTCATGATCAGTTGTTACAAACATATCAAAATTTAAAATTGTATTGATAAAAAAATCTCTATCTTTGCCCTGTTTTGAAGCTACAAAAGCGTTGATAACCGAACTCATTGTGTAGCGGGTACTTCGTACAGAGATTGCTTGTATGCGATGTCTTGCGTGTTCTTGAAGAACACCTCTGGATGTGCCACGAACCAAAAAACTAAGATTAGCATGTTCTAAAATACTGTGATGAAAATGTGTCCATGCCAAATCATTTAAAAGATTCGAGCCTTCTATGGCATTGATAACATCACAAGTATCCGCTTCTGGCATGTGGGTTTCAATGTATTGAATAGCTTCATTTTCACTGTTTGCAAAGGAGTCGTAGCAAGTTCGAGCTGCAGCTTCTGCCACGCCTATGCCAGTCTCCTGTAACAAAACAACCTTGGGGAGGGAATATTTTATACCATGCATTTCCATAACTCTGTCCTAAGTTTTATTCGCTCTATTGTACTCTATTGCTTCTGTACACCATCTAAAATTGGGACAAAATCACACGCTTCTAACTCTGTTCGCTCAATCGTCGTACCACTCTTTTTGAAACGGGTAATGATTTGTTTTCCTGCTCTCTCAACAGGTGCAATCAAAACGCCACCATCCACCAATTGCTCAAAAATTTTTTGTGGTATCTCTTTTGCAGAAGCTGAAAAAAGTATCCTATCATAGGGAGCATATTGCTTCCAGCCATTTTGCCCATCATCAATTTTTGTATGAATATTATTAATTCCTAACTCTCGAAAACGAGCCTTTGCCTCGAGCATCAAAGACTCTATTCTCTCGATAGTAAAAACTCCACGAAAAAGGTGTGAAAGCACCGCTGCTTGATACCCACTTCCACACCCAATTTCCAAAACTTTATAACTACTCTGAGGCTCTAAATAATGACTCATTTTCGCTACTGTCAGAGGTGAACTTATCCATTGAGCAGAACCCATTGGCAGAGCATCCAGTTTATATGCATTATGTCTAAAACCCATCGGAACAAAAACTTCTCTGTTTGTATTGGCTATAGCTTTTTTCACTTCAACACTCAAAGCAAATTTTTGATGGCACTCTTCCGCTAAACGCGTCGTTTTAGTCGCTGTAATTCTATCCATTTATACCAACATCCATGTATCGTCTCATTAAACCTATCTCGTTTTGTATATAATCCACTTCTAAGCAAGGTTTATTCCCATTGCGACGCACTTTGCCATCTGGTTTGATAATCCCGCTCATTTTTGTACACTCTTCATTTTTGCTATCACTTGCAATCACATAGCACTGATTGAGAATGGCTAAAGCTCTTGTAAGTGTTTTAAAATGTTCTGTGCGTAAAACTCCCCACCATGAAGGCACCGCTATCACATCACACCCTTCTAATTTTTGCCATAATTGTTTAAAACGAAGTTCAAAACAGATGAGAATACCTATCTTGATTCTATCTATTTCAATTATTTTGATAGCGTCATCACTACCCTCTGCAAAATAGTTATGTTCCCCGCCAAAACGAAACAATTTTGCCTTAGCTCTCTCATAAACCACCGCACCGTTATGAAAAACTTTAGCAAAATTAAAAACTTCATCCCCTCTTTTTTCTATAATTGTCAAAATAATAATTTTATTCATGGAGGCTTTTTTAATCTCTTCTATAGCTCTTGGTGCAAAATCACAAATCTCATTCCACATGCCATAATCAAAACCACTCAAACAAACCTCAGGAGCTACAATAAGCGATTTCTCTGGTGTTTGTTTGATAAGTGTTAGAAGTGTTTGTAAGTTAGTGTTATAGTCGTTTGTTGTTATAAATGAGAGTGAACATAATTTGTACATGCCCACCTGCTAAAAGTCATCATCAAATGATAAACTACCTTTAGAGTAGTTTGTTACAGTTCCCTCAAAGAAATTTGTTTTTTGATCATTGAATTTTGCGAAGTCATTGACCCATTTGATAGGATTTGTTACATTAAAAAGTTTATCAAATCCAACTGCATTCAACCTTTCATCTGCCAAAAATTGTATATATTGCTCAACAATATCATCTGTTAAACCTAAAATTTGTCCCTGCGTGATATATCTGCCCCACTCTGTCTCAAGTTTCACAGCCTCTTTAAACATCTCAATAACTTCTGCTCTTAGCTTGTCACTAAATAAATCTGCTCTCTCTTTACGAAGTGTGTTGATAAGATTTTGAAAAAGCACCAAGTGCGTTACTTCATCTCTTTGGATAAAACGAATCATCTGTGCAGACCCTAGCATTTTTCCAGAACGAGCCAAAGTATAAATGTAGGTAAAACCACTGTAAAAGTAAATTCCTTCTAAAATTTGGTTTGCGAAACAAGCTTTGACAAAGTTATACTCCGATGGATTTTTTGCAAGTTCTTGATAAACTTTAGCGATAGCATCATTTTTCCCTTTGAGCATCATGTCACGACGCCACAAATCATAAATTTCTGCGGAATTTTGCGAAATACTATCAACCATAACCGCATAACTTTGTGAATGCAGTGCTTCTTCAAATGATTGACGTACCAAAATAAGATTTATCTCTGGAGCAGTTACATAAGGATTTACATTATCAATAAGATTGTTTGTTTGAAGTGAATCCATAAAAATAAGTTGCGAGAGTGCTTTATCATAGGCTGTTTTTTCCGCATCTGTAAGATTTTTATAATCATTCACATCGCGTGTCATATCGACCTCTTTTGGAAACCAAGTGTTGTTAAGCATCACTTCCCAGAGGTTATATGCCCATTGGTATTTGATATTATTAAGCTCAAAAATACCCGTTGGATTTCCACCAAAAACTCTTCTATCATTGACATTTTCTACTGAATTTGGATTGTAAATCTCTTTTCTATTCACTTTGTACTCTCTTATTTTTATAATATGTGATTATAGCACCCGAAGTTTTTATTTAATTGAAACTACTATTTTCGTTGATTTGTACTATTGTTTTCTGATTCATACTTGCCAACAAACTTGCCAGTAGATGTATCTATAGATTCAACCATACTATTTTTAAATTCTGTTGCAGTATGCCCTGTTTCATGAGAAAAAATAATGTATCCACCTACAGCAATTGATAGTATCATTAATAGTGTATTGTTTGTTTTGTAGAACGCAAAAGCAAGGGAAGCAACTAAAACCAATGAAGCCATATACATCAAATTATCCATCTACATATCCTCGTAATTTATTGAAAAAGTATATCAAGATTAAAATAATAGAAGTAGTATGAAGAGTTAATTTGAAGATATATAGAGTTTCCACATGCCAGAGTGGCATGTGGAAACTAAAAAGAATAGATTATTTACGAGAATATCTTTTTCTTTCTGTTTCTGTTAAATATTTTTTACGGATACGGATAGATTTTGGAGTTACTTCAAGAAGTTCATCATCTTCAATCCACTCTAATGCACGCTCTAGTGACATATCTCTTGGTGGAATAAGTTTGATAGCTTCATCAGCACCAGAAGAACGAACATTTGATTGTGCTTTACCTTTGATAGCATTTACTACCAAATCGTTTGAACGAGAGTGTTCACCGATAATCATCCCCTCATACACTTTCGTTTGTGGCCCGATGAAAAGAACACCACGGTCTTGAATGTTGAAAAGTGAATATGCTAAAGTATCCCCATTTTCCATTGATATCAATGCACCATAACTTCTTGATTCAACTGTTCCAGAGTATGGACGGAATTCTAAGAATGAGTGGTTCATAATTCCTTCACCCTTTGTATCTGTGAGAAATTGTCCACGGAAACCAATCAATGCACGAGCTGGAATTTCAAACTCGATTCTTTGGAAGCCTTGACCCATTGGAACCATTGCTTTCATCTCTGCTTTTCTTTTTCCAAGTTTTTCAATTACTGAGCCACTAAATTCTTCAGGAACATCCACAACCAAGTGCTCAAATGGTTCACATTTAACACCTTCGATTTCTCGAACGATAACTTCTGGACGGCTCACACCAAATTCAAAGTTTTCACGACGCATATTTTCAGCAAGAATAGTTATTTGTAACTCTCCACGACCTGAAACTTTAAATTTACCTTCTCCAACTATTTCAAGCTTCATAGCAACATTGGTTGTCATTTCAGCTTCAAGACGGTCTTTGAGTTTATTTGAAGTAACATGTTTTCCCTCTTGACCAGCAAGTGGAGAGTCATTTACAGAAAATACAACTGTTAATGTTGGCTCTTCAATGTGCATTGGGTCAAGTGGCATTGGATTTTGAGGATCACAAATAGTGTCTCCAACATCCACAGTCTCTAAACCAGCGAATGCAACGATATCACCAGCTTCTGCTTCTTGAATTTCCATACGGTTCAAACCATGAAAACCAATAAGTTTAGTAATCTTACCTTTGACTAATTCACCATCAGCCTTCGCCAACATAACATTGTCACCTTTTTTGATAACACCATTAAAAATACGGGAAATACCAATTTTACCAACATAGTTATCATAGTCAAGTGTAAAAACTTGTGCTTGTGTATGATTCTCTCTATCACCTTCTGGCTCAGGTACATGTTTGAGAATTGTTTCAAAAATACATTGAAAATCACCACCCTCTTCATCCATATCTAACTTCGCGATACCATCACGAGCGGCAGCATAAATAATAGGGAAATCTTGTTGATCATCTGTTGCGCCCATAGCTGCAAAAAGGTCAAACATCTCATCTACAACACGCTCAGGATCAGCTGAAGGTTTGTCAATTTTGTTGATAACAACAATTGGTTTTTTACCAAGTGCTAACATCTTTTTAACAACGAATTTCGTTTGAGGCATAACACCCTCATACGCATCCACAAGTACTAAAACACCATCAACCATTTTAAGAACGCGTTCAACTTCTCCACCAAAATCCGCGTGACCCGGAGTGTCGATAATGTTAATCTTGTAATCTTTATAACGAATAGCTGTGTTTTTAGAAAGAATCGTAATACCACGCTCTTTTTCTAAATCGTTGCTATCCATAGCTCTTTCATCATGTTGCTCGTGAGCACCATATGTTCCTGATTGCTCAAGCAATCCATCAACCAGCGTAGTTTTACCATGGTCAACGTGTGCTATAACTGCAATATTTCTAATCTTTTGCATAAGGTTTCCTTAGGATTTCGTTTCTTTAATTTTATGAAACAAAGGGTAAAAATTTTCGCGATTATACCCAAAAAATCGTTTTATTTTCATAAAAGTAGTGATATACTTGACAATGTAGTTCAAAAAATTCACACTCTAGAGAAAAATATGATTCAGTACCCTAAATATTTGGACAAAATTTTTAATAAACTCGAAAACAGTGGTGCTAGATGTCTCATTATTGGTGGTTTTATTCGCGACTATTATTTGAATGTTTCATCAAAAGAAAAGTACAAAGATATTGATATAGAGATTTATAACATCGCATCCTTTGAAAAGCTAGAAGAACTTTTAAAAGAGTTTGGTAATGTCAATAGTTTTGGCAAAAGCTTTGGTGTATGTAAATTGCGAACAAAAAATTTGGACATAGATTTTACACTCCCAAGAGTAGATAGCAAAATCTCCTTTGGGCATACCGGCTTTGATATACAAATTGATTTAGATTTAGATTATGCCACCGCAATGCGTAGAAGAGATTTTACTATCAATGCAATTGGATATGAAGTGCAAAGCAAAAAAATCATCGACCCATTCCATGGTTTACAAGATTTAAACAATAAAATTCTAAGAGCAGTCGATTTAGATAAATTTTCAGATGACCCCTTGAGAGTTTTACGAGCCATTGTATTTTGTGCTAGATTTGATTTAACAATCGATACAAAGCTCTTCAAACTTTCTAAAAAAATGGTAGCACAAAATGTACTGAGTGAACTTCCAAAAGAGAGAATCTTTGAAGAGATGAAAAAACTTCTCTTAAAATCTTCTAAGCCCTCGATGGGACTTGAACTTCTCAAAGAATTAGATGCTTTAAAACTATTTCCTGAGTTAGACGCACTTCAAAGGGATGATTGGGAAGAAATTTTACAAACAGTTGATGCAATTGCAAAACAACACATCTCTAACGAGAATACAAAAATTGCTTTAATGTTAGCGGGGGTTTGTTACAAACTTAATTCCATTGAAACAACTAACTTTATAACAAAACTAACAAACGAAAAAAAGTTACTCTATAAAGTTTTATCTTTAACACAAACTCATTTAATCATGCAAACAACAGCCTCAGAACTTTTTAAACTCGCAACAAAGGTAGTGATTAAAGATTTTATTGCTCTAAGAAGAGCTATAGATAAAAACAAAAATGACACACACTCTTTGTTTTATGATGCAATGGAACTAAAAGCAAAAAATTTAAAAATATTTGAGAAAAAAGCAGTTCCGCTTTTAATGGGTAGAGATATCTTGGCATGTGGAATACCAATGTCAAAAGAGTTTTCCACTATTCTGAGAATTGCATATGAGGCTCAAATGGATGAACAATTCAGCTCCCATGAAGAGGCAATTCTCTGGTTAAAAAATTATTTAGTTATTTAACACTTTCTGCTTTGTTTCAAAATTTGCTTTTTTAGTAATTGCCAAAATGCCTTGTTCTATGGCATCTTTTAATCTTGAAGCATATATCTGTTTATGCTTTGTATCATACTGCAGAATAACATCACTATATATTTTGGTAAATTCTTGAATAAGCTCTAGGGCATCTATAGTCATTCTTTTGTCTACCGAGATAAGAAGGATAAGCTCAAAAGCCTTTCTTATCTTATCATCCATATCATCCAATTCAATATATCTTTTAGAGTTTGTGCTATTAACTTCTGTTAACTTTTTTAAAACTTCAACCAAACCCTCTTCAGATGTTTCAAATCCCTGCATACTGTTTTTCACATATGCTCTCATATCCACCAAATTCATTTTTGATATTTTATCTACTAGTTCTAAATGTTTTTTATCTGGACTCTCTTCTTTGTTTTTTATTTTAGAAATTAGTTTCCCAAGCATCATTCACCCCTTATAATAATTTTATAAAATTTTTGAACTATCTATCTCTATCACAGTGTGTACATTTCCCCTTGGATTGTAATCTGCTGTTATTTTCATATACTTTGGCTTGAGTTTTTTCTCAAGAACTTCATATATCTCATTTGCTGAATTTTCATGAGAAATATGTCTATCACGAAAACTATTGATATAAAGTTTAATCGCTTTGAGTTCAACGACCCATTCATCTGGCGTATATTCAAGATGAATAGTTGCAAAATCAGGATATCCACTTCTAGGACAAAGACAAGAAAACTCAGGTAATGTCATTTTTATAAGATAATTTCTTTTATGCTCATTCGACCAAATCTCCAAATCTTTTTCAACATCAAACTCGCTTACTATTTTTTCACCGTATTTCATTATCATCCTTAATTTTCATAAATTTTCTCTACTGCACTTAAATATTTACCCTGCAAATAGTCAATTTTAAACTCTTCTGCTTTATGTTGCATCTCTTGAGATTCAATCATTTTAATCCATGTTTTCACACCATTTGATTGTGCAATCATATTAAAACCGTTTATTATACTACTATATTTTCTCTTTTTCATCTCTTTTGTCAATAAGGAATCAAATCTAACAATATCTATATCTAAATCTCTTAAATACAAAAAACTTGTGTGTAATGCTCCAAGTTTATCCAAAGCTATCAATATTCCCATATTTTTTAAAGCTTGTATCGTACTATTATATTTATCACTATAGGAGTAATACTCTTTTTCACTCATTATAAATATGATTTTATCTGTTTTATGTTTTATCAACTCTCTTACTTTGGCTATAAATTTTGGATTTCTGAGTGAAGTTGGTGCAATTGTAAGAGCAAAAACTTCATCTTTAAGATTATTAGAATGTAAAATAATTGCTTCTAGTATCATTAAATCAAACTCAACCATTAATCCAAGTTTATTAATAACATTCATATAACTTTTTTGATGCAACAATTTATTTTCTTGGGTTTTAAGTTTTATAAAACACTCTTTTATAACACTTTTACCATTTTCAAAAACACTTTGTGCCATTACAACATAACTTTTATTTCTAATCGCGTGAATAACAATAGATTCCAGCTCATTTGGATTTATATCCTCTATTGTTGCAATTAATTTTTGATTTCTATTCTCTTCTTGAAGCTCAAAAAGATTTTCTATCATGTAATCAAGATTATTTGAAAACTGTGTATCTGTCACCGCACCTGTGATTTTTACTTCTATATCTTCTACTTTATATTCACTGCTTTTTAAACAAAAGAGTTCCAATAAAGTGTTGTATTGATTTTTATTCCCCTTAAGCCCAATAATAAAATCACCACCTTTAATATGTCCAATAGCAAAATAATTGATATTTTTACTTTGCAAATATTGGGCAATATTTTTTGCTACTTCATAAAGAACCTTATCTCCATTTTTAATACCATAACGAATATTTATGTCATGTAAGTTATCTATGCTTATTAGTAATAATGTATATTGCTTCTCTTTTTTAAGTTCTTTAGTTATAAATTTATATAAATATTCTCTTGTAAATGTTTTTGTAACGGGTTCTGTAATTCGCTCATCAAAACCATCATATATAATGAAAAAAATAAAATAGATACTAAATGCTAAAAGTAATATTGATTCAAAATAAAAAGTTACTTGAAGACTTTCATAGGTTGTTATAAGGGTATTTGAAATAAGAGCTAAAACGAGGGCAAAAATTGGAAGAGCCATTCTAAGTGCTAACTTAAAACGGTGCTCCCTCTCTTTTGTTTGTGGAAGTAGCATGTGGATTTAAACATCCAAATGTTTAACATCTTTGGCATGAGTTTCTATATAATCACGACGAGGCTCAACTTCATCACCCATAAATAGAGTAAAAGTATCACTTGCTAATTCTGCATCATCAATGGTAATCTGAAGTAAAACACGATTTTCAGGTGTCATTGTTGTTTCCCAAAGCTGATCAGGATTCATCTCACCAAGACCTTTATAGCGTTGGATATATGCACCTTTTTTAGCGTACTCTTTGATATTTTCTAACTCAACAATGATATCATTCTCAAATTTTATATCCCACTCCATAATCTTTCTATAAACAAAATTTGCTTCACTAAAATGCGGAGCCGCAAAAAGATCATCATTTATAAGTAACTCTTCCATTCCACCTTTCGTTTGAACAAAGATGTGAATATACTCTTCAGTGATCGATTTTGTAAGTATATTGTTTCCTGTAGCAACAAGAAAACTCTCTATCTTTTGATACATAGCTGTTGTATCAAGTCCTATAACATCTGGATTTTCTATAAAAAATCGAATCAATTCAACTAGAGAGTATCTTCTTTCTAATGCTTCTAATGAGCCTCTATAGTGATCAACCATTCTGAAATAAGAGACTAAATCATTATTTCCAACACCATCTATTTCTAAAGACTCTATTCCATTTTCAATAAGATAATCATTCATCGCACGGTCGTCTTTAAAATAAATCTCTTTTTTTCCTTTTTTATAACGATAAAGCGGCGGTTGTGCAAGATATAGATACCCTTTTTCTACCACATCTCTAAAATGACGGAAGAAAAATGTAAGTAGAAGGGTCTGAATATGAGAACCATCCACATCCGCATCGGTCATAATGATAATCTTGTGATAACGGAGTTTATCTTCATTATACTCTTCACCAATACCACAGCCCATAGCTGTAATCATATTTGTAATCTCTTCTGATTTTAGAACTTTATCAAGTCTTGCTTTTTCAACATTTAAAATCTTACCTTTGAGTGGTAAAATCGCTTGAAAAACACGGTCTCGCCCCATTTTAGCCGAACCACCCGCAGAGTCCCCTTCCACTAGATAGAGTTCACAAATGCTTGCATCTTTGCTTTGACAATCAGCAAGTTTTCCTGGAAGTGTTCCAACACTCATAGAATCTTTTCTTCTTGTAAGCTCTCTAGCTTTTTTCGCTGCTTCACGACCACGAGCCGCCATAAGAGATTTAGAAACTATCGCTTTTGCTTCGAGTGGATTTTCTTCAAAATATTTTGCAAGAAGTTCATATGTTGATTTTTGTACTAAAGGTCTTACATAAGTATTTCCTAGTTTTCCTTTTGTTTGACCCTCAAATTGTGGCTCTGGTACACGCACAGAAACGATAGCAATAAGACCTTCACTTGTATCTTCACCGCTTATTTTTACATCTTTTTCTTTAGCAGCACCATTTTGAGCATTATAATTTGATATAACACGTGTAAGTCCAGCTCTAAAACCTGCTTCATGTGTACCACCATTTGGTGTTCGAATGTTATTTACGAAAGATGCAAATTTTTCTTCATAAGTATCATTGTACATAAGTGCTATATCAAACTCTATATCTTCTACTTTTGCAGAAAATGAATAGACTTGAGCAACTACAGTTTTTTTGTTCATATCTGTAACATATTGAGCTATACCGCCTTCAAAATGGTACTCTTCTTTTACATTTGTTCTCTCATCTTTAAAAATTATCGTGATAAAAGGATTGAGATAAGCTAACTCTTTAAATCGTTTAGCTAAATATTCATATTCAAAAGTAATAGTTTCTGTAAAGATACTCGCATCAGGGAAAAACTCTATCGTTGTTCCTGTTTTTTTTGTAGTTCCTGTTGTTGCTAAAACTTCTTGAGGAATCCCTTTTTTGAAATTTTGTTCAAAAATTTCACCATTTCTATAAATTGTCATCTTTAAATCAGATGAAAGAGCATTTACAACAGAAACACCAACACCATGAAGCCCACCAGAGACTTTATAAGTATCTTTATCAAATTTACCACCGGCATGTAAAACAGTTAAAACAACTGTTGCAGCAGACATTCCTTCAGTTGGATGCATATCTGTTGGAATACCACGACCATTATCAGAAACTTTACATGTTCCTTCTTTAGTAATAGTTACATTTATAGTATCACAATGACCTGCCATTGCTTCATCTATCGAATTATCTACTACCTCATAAACTAAATGATGCAGACCTCTATGACCCGTATCACCGATATACATACCAGGTCTTTTACGAACAGCTTCTAAACCTTTAAGAACTTTAATATTACTAGCACCGTAATTTTCCATTAAACACTCCACAACCATCTTTGGCATAATTGTGCTTATTCTAGCAAATTTTTACTAAAAGGAAGTTTTATAAGGATTTATGAATGAATCTTGGCATGTGGAAGAGTCATCTTTAATAAAAGATGACTTTTTTTTAAATAACTATTGGCATAACGACTGTTTTAAAATTTTCATCACTTAAAACAAAAGGTAAATTTCCTTCATTGAGTCCTAAATTGAATTCGGAAGAGTTTATACTATTCAAAAAATCAAGTAAATATTTACTATTAATTGCAATAGTAAATGGTGTTGTAAATCCTGTAGGAAAATTTATTTCCGTTTTTGCTTCAATGTTGTCATCACTTAATGATTCAAAAGTAATTGAACTGTTTAAAAAAGTAATTTTAACATCTGAAGAAATAGTTGTTATCTGTTTTATAGATTCAATCATTAGAGATTTTGGAAGTATTAAATTATTGGCAATTTCTTTTGGAATAATTCTCGAGTATTCTGGAAATTTACCATTAATAAGTTTTGTAAAAAATGTATATTGTTCAGAGCGAATAATTAAATTTGTTTTATCATAGTAAAGTTCTATATTGTCAAAAAATAATTTTTGAATTTCAATAATTGCTTTTCTAGGAAGAATGATAGAGAGTTCTTCGGAGCCATGATTTGGTATTGTTACAACAGCCAAGCGGCGTGTGTCGGTAGATGCAAAATAAATATTATCTTGTTTTATATCTATTAATGCACCATTAAGTTCAAATTTTGGATTATTAATATCAATAGCAGGAGTAATTTTTTTGAGTGAATCTATAAGAGAATGGGAATTTATAATAACACTTGATTTATTTTCATAAGTTGGAAATTCTGGAAAATCATTATGTGAAAAAGTTGGTAATTTAAATTTAGAGTGAGATTGTGAAATATATAAAGTGTCATTTTTAACTTCTAAATTTATTTCACCCTCTTTTAAAATTCTAATAATATCAATAAGTTTTTTTCCGTTTGCTGTCGTACTTCCTTCTGTGATTACATTTATTTTATCTGTTGTGACTAAATAACCTATTTCATAATCTGTAGCTTTAAGCGTAAGAGTTGCGTTAGATACATCGATAGCAACATGAGATGTAATTTGTGAAGTATCTTTTTTTTCTAAAAAAGGCTGAGCATGGTTTAGAATATTTTCAATGATTGATTTTGAAATAGTAATTTTCATATGAAATCCTATATATTTTTTAATAATTTTAGTATGTAGTAGTAGGAGAGAGTGAAAGTGTGAATATCACTCTTTCGTCTCCATTACAAGGTTCTTAACTCTATTACAAATTAAGGCGACTTTATTCACACTTACTCACTTTAGTAATTATATCTTTTTTTTTATTTTTTATGAAGATGATGTAATTTTATTTGTTAATTCTTCAATTTTTACTTTAAAATCTTCATCATTTTTTATAAGTTCATTGATTTTTTTAAGCATGTGACTTATAGCTGTATGGTCTTGCATACCAAAGTATTGAGCGAGTTGAGGCATTGTATTTTGGGTAAGTTCACGACAAAGATAGATAGCAATTCTTCTAGCATACACAAGATTTTTGCTTCTTCCTTTAGAGCGAATTTCACTTGGTTTTATATTTAAGTCTTTTGAGACACTTTGCACAATCAAATCGAGTGTTATATTTGCACGGTTTTCTTGGAGTTGATCTTTAAGTACATTTTTTGCAAACGCTAAATCTATATCTACATTGATGAGTTGGGAATAGGCGTGAAGTTTAGATAAAATACCCTCTATTTCACGTACATTACTATCAATTACTGTTGCTATATAATTGATAATATCTTTTGAGAGTTTTACTTTATTTAATCTGCATTTATTTTCAATAATAGCAATTTTAGTTTCAAGCTCTGGTGGATGTATGTCAGCAACTAATCCATGTTCAAAACGACTTCTAAGTCGCTCTTCCAAACCTGCAATCTTTTTAGGGTGCTTATCTGCTGTGAGAATTATCTGTTTTCCTACAACTTTAAGGGCTTCAAAAGTGTGAAAAAACTCCTCTTGGATACTCTCTTTATTACTTAAAAATTGAATATCATCTATAAGAAGTACATCACATTTTCGATATTTTTCTCTAAATCTTTCCATAGTTTTATTTCTAATATGTCTTGTAAAATCATTTAAAAATTGTTCTACGGTCGTATAAATTACAACTTTCCCTTGATTTTGCAAAACATTTCCAGCGGCTTGCATAAGGTGTGTTTTGCCAAGCCCTACGCCACCATAGATAAAAACAGGATTATAGAGTGTTCCTGGTTTTTCACTTACACTTTTAACTGTTGCAAATGCAAATTGATTTGAGCCTCCAACCATAAAGTTATCAAAAGAGTGGGATGGATTGAGAAGGGAGTGAGGAATCTTCTCTTCAGTGGTTTTTTTACCTTTTTTAGTCTCTAATTGATTTTTGAGCGTAATCGTTACATTGACTTTAGAACCAGTTTTTATTTCGAAGAGATGTGCTATTTTCTCTGTATATTTACTTTTTATCCAATTTAAAACTAAAGCATTTGGAGCATAAAATATTGCTGTATCACTTGTTGATTTTTTGGAATCATAGGCTAAAAATTTGATATATCTATTGTATTCTACCTCTGTTATCTCCTCTTTGAGAGATTTTAAAACTTCTTGAGCGATATCCATTGCGTGCCTTATTTGTCTTTAATATATGTGAATAATATCTATTTTTTGCATAAACAAGAGTTAAAAAAGTGTGAATAGCTTTGATGTGAATAGTGTGAATATCTCTAAAAGGTTGGCATGTGGAAATGTATTTGTATATAATCACTAAATAAATCCACATGCCAAGAGAAATGAATGATAATATTAGGAATTGACCCAGGAACAAGAAATATGGGTTATGCTCTTATCTCACTAGAAAATGGCAAAATCTCGCTTGTTGAAGCGGGGCTTATAAAGATGAAAGCTGAAGATTTGCAATTTCAAATACCGCAAATGGTTGAGGGTTTGAGTACGATATTTGCTAATCACAAAATAGATGAGGTAGCGATGGAGGATATTTTTTATGCTCATAATCCTGCAACGACTATAAAATTGGCTCAATTTCGTGGGGCGATTATGCTTAAACTCCTTCAAGAGTTTGGACAGTTTCACGAATATACAGCCTTGCAAGTTAAAAAAGCTCTGACAGGAAAAGCAAAAGCAGGTAAAGAGCAAGTGGCATTTATGGTAAAAAGACTCTTAAATATTAAAAAAGAGATAAAACCTCTTGATATTACTGATGCTATGGCGGTGGCTATAACACATTCACAAAGAGTTTATTTGAATAAAAAAGTTTAAGGAAAATATCTTGAATATTTTGATTATAGAAGATGATGTAGCGAGTGCAAAACAGCTCTCACAACTTCTCAAAAGTGAAAAGTATAATTGTGATGTGGCATGTGGATATTTTGATGCCAAAGAGTATCTTGATAAAAATAGTTATGCCATCATTTTGCTTGATTGGAATTTGGGCGACGGAGATGGACTTTCGCTTTTAAAAGAGATGCGAGATAATAATCTTATCTCTACACCCGTGCTTATGCTCTCAGCTAATTCTGAGATTGATGATAGGGTTAGGGTGCTAGATTGTGGTGCAGATGATTATTTGTGTAAGCCTTATTCCAATATTGAATTATTGGCAAGGATGAGAGTTTTACTCAGAAAAGGATCGCAAGAAAAATCTTCAGTTATCTGCGCGGGTGATGTAGCTCTTCATATTGCGACACATGAAGTTTTTGTAAATGGTGAATCTATTGTTTTGACAACAGCCGAGTTTGATTTACTAGAACTTTTTATGAAAAATCAAAATATT
Organism: Sulfurimonas sp.; assembly: GCA_011391635.1. Classification (GTDB taxonomy): domain Bacteria; phylum Campylobacterota; class Campylobacteria; order Campylobacterales; family Sulfurimonadaceae; genus Sulfurimonas. The sequence continues at coordinate 264,571 of JAABQD010000001.1, forward strand.
GTTCTTACAAAATACCAACTGAGTGAATATCTCAATAAAGATAATTACTCCATAAAACATAGCAATCTTGTAGAAGTACATATAAAAAATATAAGAAAAAAGCTCAATAGAAAAGATTTTATACAAAATGTGAGAGGTGTTGGGTATAAAATAGAGAAGTCTTCAGTTTTGATTTAAAACTTTAATTTTGAGTAAGATATCCTCTTTTTCTTTAAAATTCACATGAACTAAAAAAAGTTCACTACTTGTATTTGCATCAGATTTATAAACTCTAAAAGCACTCACTTTACCAAGAGAATCGACACTAAACTCGCTCTCAACACTCAGAGGATAGGAGAGTGGTTTGAGGGATTCTAATCTATACAGTTTATGATTTTTAATTATATAGGCAAGGTAGGGATTATATCTTTTATGTAGAGAGTTTGTGCTTTGCATAAAAACTGCATCCTCTTTTGTATCTTGATTTTGTATGGTTATAGATTGAGAAAGAGCCAAAGAAAAATCTAAAAAAATGATTTTTTTGAGTGATTCTTCCTCTTTGAGAGTTGCAACTTCTTGTTTGTAGAAGCTGTTGGAGTGATTCAGCGAAGCGTAACTTTTGTATAAAAATAGCATCATGATAGATAAAATAGTGATAGAGATAAGGAGTTCAATAAGCGTAAATCCTTTTCTCATGGTTCTACTCTCAGTCGTAAAAGAGCCAGAGATGTATCATTGAGTTGCATTATAGTTTTACCTATCTCAAAAACCACATTTGTGTTTACTTTCTCGGTCTCTTTTTCTTCAATCTCTTTCCCTTTAATTTTCTCTTTGCCGCTATCTTCATACTTACTCAAATCTATTTTTTCAACCTTTTGATAGATGATTGTGATATTTTTACTTTCGAGTTCTCTTAGCAAATCATCATCTATTTTAAAATCATTTACTAAATTATTTATGCCAATGGTTTGTGTTTCTAATCCATAATCGGAATTAGCAATTAGGAATGAAGCATAGGAATGGATTCCTTTTTGTTTTTTGAGTGCTGAAAATATGTGTGTATTGTTTGCAAACATCTCTAAAAGTGCCAATATGACCACGGATATAATCATAACCGCAACCATTACCTCTATGAGGGTAAAGGCTCGTTTAGCTTTTTTATGCATGTCCTAGACCGATTCGTATTGCTTCATCCAGAGATGTCTCAGCGTTAAGCAACATCTGTGAGAGTTGATAGGCGATTGTTTTAAGTCCATCTTTTTCCAAGGCTGTTTTAATCGTATGTTCATCTGTTGAAGTGACGAGTAAATCTCTTACTTTATCATTCATAACCAAAAGTTCGCCGATAGAGCGACGACCGCTGTAGCCACTGTAATTACACGCCTTACAGCCAACAGATTTATATATTTTTGCATTTTTGTCTAAGTTGTAATATTCTGAGAACTCTTCTGCTATTGCATCCTCTTCCTTGCACTCGTGACACAAAACACGAACAAGTCTCTGAGCCAATATTCCAAGAAGTGAAGAGGAGATTAAAAAGGGTTGGATTTTCATATCTGAGAGTCTTGAAATGGTTGCTGCTGCTGAATTTGTATGAAGCGTTGAAAAAACTAAGTGACCTGTGAGTGCTGCACGAACAGCAATTGCGGCTGTTTCTTCATCACGAATTTCCCCTATCATAATCACATCAGGGTCTTGTCGTAAAATTGAGCGAAGTGCTGCGGCAAAAGTAAGTCCCACTTTTTCATTTACTTGAATTTGGGCAATGTTATCTGACTTATACTCTACTGGGTCTTCAACGGTTAAGAGGTTTTTATGTGGCTCTTCTACTTCTCTTAAAAATGAGTGTAGAGAGGTTGTTTTACCACTTCCTGTTGGTCCCGTGACTAAGATAATACCATGTGAAGAGCGAAGAAGTTTTTTTACATCCCCTATGATTTCATTATCAAATCCTAATTCATCGATTTGAGGTATTTGAGAGCTTTGCATCAAAAGCCTCATAACAACTCGCTCCCCATAAAAAGTTGGCAAAATCGAGACACGCACATCGAGGGTTTCCCCTGCAATTTTTATTTGTGTTCGCCCATCTTGAGGAACTCTTTTTTCTGAAATGTCGAGGTTAGATATAACTTTTATACGGCTGACAATAAGATTGATAACTTTTTTGTCTAAATCTGCATTTTTGATTAGCATACCATCGATACGAAATCTAACTTCGCCTCGTTTTTCTTGTACCTCTATGTGAATATCTGAAGCCCTTTTTTTGATAGCCTGATAAAAAAGAGCATTCACGAATTTGATTATTGGAGCAGATTCTTCACTTGTCAAAATATCAGAAGAAGTTCGTAAAAAGTCTGTCAAAGAGAGTTCATCTTCCCCCTCTTCTTGATTCTCTTGCATGGTCTCTATTGCTTTATCTGTTCTTAGCTCTAAAAAACGGTTGTAAAGTCTATCATAGGAGTCTTCATCTAGCATGTACAGAGGGTATCTATTTTCTAATTTTGAGTAATAATTACTTGCTTGAACTAAGTAACGCTCACACATAAAAGCGGTAACTTCGCCATTGAACTCACTAAAAAGGAGATAGTTTTTGACACTAATATCAATGGGTATATCCAAAGGTTCAAAAATTTCAAGTTTGAGATTGTGAAGAGGTTCGAGAGAGAGCATCTATTTGTCTCCGCCGGGAACATTCGAGAGTTCATTTGTACCCATTGGTGTCTCTTGGCTTTTTTCTTCTATTTTTTTGAAAATCTTTTTGTTGTACTCTTCTTGAATATTTGTTAAAAGTCCTAAATCTTTTTGGAGTTGCGATAATTTTTCACTTTTATCTATAACATAGGGGGTTAAAATGACTATTAGATTATCTTGTTCATTTGAAGTAGTTGTTGATGAAAACAAATATTCTCCAAAAAGTGGAATATCTCCTAAGAGAGGTACTTTGCTTGTGGATGTTGCAGCATAACTCTTCACTAGCCCACCGATAATAATATCTTCGCCGTTTCTCAAAATAGCTTGAGTTTTTACCTCCTGTTTTGAAGTTTCTGGTTGTCTCACAGATTCTCCAGAAGCATTAAGACCACTATCTGTAATATTTTCTAAAACTGTTTCAACATCTAGAGTTACTTTATCGATTGATGAGACACGAGGTTTTATTTTTAATTTTAAACCTACATCTTCTCTTTTATAACTATTTGCCAGTCCTATGCTTGAGACAGAGTTTGTATTGGAGATGGAACCAGTTGCAATAGAAATAGTTTTACCAACATAGATGGAAGAATCTTTGTTATTTACACAAAGAATAGATGGATTTGAAACGGATTGTGCAGCCCCATTCGTTTGAAGAAAATCAAGTGTTGCCCCCAAAGCTAATGCACTCATAGTTTTAGATCCTATTGCTCCTAAAGCATTTGTGATAGCAACCGATGATAATTTTGTAAGCTCTGAATCGCCAAAATTAGCACTCATTGCATATATACCAGAGGATGAAACATCACCAGCAGAAAATCCATACTTAAGACCTAGACTTTCTGCATTTTTTTTATTAATATTTATTACTCTCGCTTGCACATACACTTGATATTTTTCTGTATCAAGTTCATCGATGATATATTTAATCCCTTTGACAGCTTCTGCTTCTCCAGTCACAATAATAGCATTGACCTCTTCACTCATTGAAACATTGGGTTTGAGCGAAGGGTCGGGATAGGTTTGTTTAGAGATAATTTCTGTGAGACTTCCTAAGACAGATTTCGCATCTGAGTTTTTGAGATTGAATATCTGCACTGTATTATTGATATTGGATTCAACATCAAGTTTTTTGATGAGAGACTCAATCTCTTTTGCATTTTCTGAATTTGCAATAGCAATGAGTGAGTTTGTATTTTCATCTAAAAAGATTTTTACGACATCTGCAGCTACTTGTTCATTAAAGAGAGATTTTGCTATATCTGTCACTTTTACTTGAAGTTTTTTAGGGTCTGCAAATTTAATAGGTACAATTTTAACGATTGCTAAGTTATTTGTATCTATATCTTGAATCACTTTTTTGATAGTTTCTATATTTTTTGGATAGTCTGTAATGAGGAGTGTGTTGCTCTCTTTCATTGTCATAAGTTTTGCGGTTTTTGAGATGAGGTAGCGAACTTTTGCGGCTATGACATCTACATTTTCTCCATTGACAGCTATGGCTTGTGTGACCATAATCGAGCCATCAAGATTTTGCCCTTGCTTGACTACTTTGACATTACTTTGAGCAGCATCGGCGGAGCGAACAATCTCATAGAGTGAGCCATTCTGGACAAGTGTAAAGCCTTTTGACTCCAAAACAGAGATTAAAATCCCCATAAGTTCATCATCATATACCGCAGTGGAACTCACAAAATCTACAGTACCTGCTATCTTATTTGTAAGTAAAATATTTTTGTTTGTCGTTTTAGATACTAGCTTGATGAAATCTTCTATCTCTAAGTTTGAAAAATTTACATTGACCTGCTCGCGTGCGGATAAACTCAACGCCAAAACTGCTGTTAAAAATACGCCTTTAATGAATCTCATATATTAATTCCTTTTCTTGATTTTCTCGTATGACTACGATTTGAATTGTCTCTATTTTATCTATATCTTTATAGAGTTCTATTGCATCTTTGTAGGACTGAAGTAGAACATTGTTTAACTTTATAATCACATCATTCTCTAATAAGCCCAAAGCGGCAAATTTAGATTTAGGATTGATTTTAGTCACTTTAAAACCTGCAATCTTATCTCCATCCTTGACTTCAACGATTGAGATATCTTTCCATATCGCTTGAGGATCTTTTGCAAAAAAATTCATATCTTCGCGTGAAACTTTACTGACACTATTTTCGCTATTTTGTGGAGGTAATGATGATAAATCTTTGCCTATTTTTTCCAATTCTAATATAAACTCTTTAGAATCTTTCTCAAAGATAACATTAGAGAGTTCTACAGACTTAAGCGTATAGCCTTGATAAATCTCTCCAATTGCGATAATCGAAGTTTTTTTAGGTTCTGATTTGAGTGCAACAATTGCATAACCATCTTCATAACTTGCATATAAACCTTTCAAAACCATATTTGTGATATTGATACTTCCTGAACCACTTATGTTGTTGGCGTTGAGGGAGCTATTTTTTTGTTTCTCTTTGGAAGGTGCTATCATGTTTGTAAAATCAACTCTTTGGTATTTTGGCTCATAATTTTTTTTCACATTAAGTTCAACTCCATCACTTGGAAGATACCACCACATGCCAAGAGAAATAACTTTTGCAAACCCCAAAAGCAGAAGCAATTTTGTCAAAACTACAAGAAACTTAGAATGAGACATTTTTATCATAAATATACTCCCCGCTCTCTGTTTTACTCATATTTTGGAGTGTTGTTTTGTACTCTTTGAGCATTTTATCCGAAGGTACAAGCTCTATGTGTACTGTTTTTTCAAAGATTTGCAACCTTGCTTGTGCTTCTCCAAACTCTCCGCTGAGTGAAGCGTTAATGAAAAAAGGGTCAAAAAGAGTATAACTTATCTCTGCCATTGCGACATGCTGTGGAACGAGGGATTTTATAGCACTTGAGAGCGTGATATTTTCAAAAGAGATTGCATTGTAAAGAGCAAACATTTTGAAATGTATCTGCTCTATAGTTGCACTTTCAATCGATTTCAAAGAGAGCGTTGCATGATTGACATCCAAGGTAAAACCTTTATCCACAACCTCTTCTGAGCTGAGAATAATGGCATGTGGAACAAGCAAATTTTCTACAAAATAGTAGAGATTTTGTTTAGGCATAAAGTACATCAAAGCTAGGAGAAAAAAGAGCGTGTAGCTCAGGAGTCGTATGAGTTTTTTTACCATGTTATCTCCATCTCAAAACTTACATTTGTCGCACTTAGTTTTTTTATCTCCATAGCTTTGATAGTATATAAACCGTTGAGGAGTTTGCTCATTAAAGAGTTTAAGGCTTCCAAATCCATGCTTGAAGAGCGAAGCAGGATACTTGTTGTTTTTATATCTTGTTCTATTTTTGCAGAGCCAAGAGAGGATTGTTCCAAAACCCTCTTAAGAGCTTTTTGTACTTTTGCTTTCTCTTCATAAACTTCTTTGAGTCCACTCAAGCCAAGTGCAATCTCTTTGGTTTCTTTATAGCTTTGGCGAACTTCTGTTAATTCATTTTTGGCATCGTTGAGTTTAAAGAGAACAAAAAGCAAAATAAAAACGAGCAATACGCCTATATGCAAAGGATTAATGCGATTCATAGTGAAATTTCCACATGCCAAGATTTATCTTTGAAAAAAGATTTAAAGTTGATATTTTGCTCTTGCAATGTTTTAAGAATATTTGTCTCTGTCCCTTCGGCAATACCACTGAAATCTGCCTGTAAGGTATTGTTTTTAAAATTTACTTTTGTGAGTTCTTGAGACGGAGTGAGTTTAAGAGCTAAAAGCAAAGCGAGAGTCTCTCTCAATTTGATTTGATTTGTGTAAAGTGTATCATACTTTTTCAGTATAGCACTATTTTGCATCATGGTAGATTTGAGATTATATTTACTGAAAAGTTCATCTTTAAGTTGTGTCATTTCGCTGATTTTGTAGGAGGTTATAAAGTATTCCGCAGTGATGAGAGAGATGAGAACAAGAAGAACGGTTCCAATTTTAAATAAACTTTTGCTATCGACTACATGCCCAAACTGCTGGAGTGTTATGGAGTGTTTTGAGAGTTGTATATCTCTAAAATTGAGCTTACTTATATCTTGCACCCAAAGAGATGGGACGATTACAACTATCTCCTCTTTGACATAAATGCTTTGTGACGCATTTATCTTGATTGCACCCTCTATGGTATCAAACTCACTTTGAGCAAAATGAACGGAGGCAACATTAGAGAGAGATATATTCTTTTGTGAGAGCAAATCCAATATTTTTTTGTCTTCATAGGCAAATATAAAAAAATCATCGCTCTTTTTATAGGCACTATAACTATAATTTCCATTTGGTAAAATCTCTTCAAAAAGGGAGGGAAGAAGCTTTTTAACATCTCGCACATTTTGAAGAGGCAATGAGACTTTTTTGACCCAATAAAGTGATGGAGAAAGTATAATATTAAATTTGTCATCGGCATGTGGAACAACTGTTTCATGGTCTAAAAAGAGACTCTGATACCGTTTTTTAAATTTCGTAAACAAAATGAGAACCTTTTTTCGTAGATATATCGTATTCAAACTCTATTGTTGCACTTTGGGAATCTTGAGAGATATCGACCAAAACATCTAAATAAGGCTCAAAATAACTTGTGTTAAATAGAGCAAGTGCTATTTTTTCTTCATCACTCAGGTCTAACTCCTCTAGGCTATTGTAAGCTCCACCACCAAGACTGAGTTGTTCTGCTCTTGTTTTATCACATCTTAGCATCATTTCCCATAGTTGTGGTGTTGCGTAATTTAAATCGATGAGATAGTTTTGATTTTTTGAGAAGTAAAATAGAGTATCAAAATCTATATTTTTGATGTTGTTGTCATGGTAGGTTTGCATATAAAAACTATTGATAGTATCTAAGTGTTTTTTAGACGCAATGTAATCTCGAAAAAGTGTAGGATTTTCATTGAATATCGCACTGTTATAACTGCCATCCTCTTTGATTTTGCCCATGTTATCAAGGAGTATTTTCATATACTCTCCGCCATTCATTCGATTTTGATTCAAATATTCTTGTAAAACATCTCTTTGTTTTGTGCTATTGGCATCCGCTAGAGTATTTGGATTGAACTTGGCTCTGGCACTTTTTACTTGTATGCCCACTTTTATACCCGAACTCTCAAAGGGAATAAATGCAGCAGTCGATAAAAAGACAAAAAGTCCTTGGCTTGTTCTTCCTGTAGCGACTTGATTTAACTCTTGTGAGGTTTGCAAAATGGTTAAAACATCATTTAAAATCATACTTGTTTGGAGCATAAATTTTTCATTTTCCACATGCCAAGATGCTTCCTTGACTTGTTTGAGTCCAATGCCGATAGCAACAGTAATCGCCATAACAAAAAAAACTGTAATGAGCAGAGCGATTCCTCTCTTTTTGAAGTTCCACATGCCAAGCCTACCCAACACTCATAGAAAAAATCGGTAAAAGCATAGCAGCGACTATAAATCCAATGCTTCCGCCCACAAAAAGCATAAGAGCAGGTTCAAGCAATGTGAGGAGCATACTTACTTTGTCACGATTCTCTTCAAAGTAGAGTTCTGAAATATTGGTCAAAACGCTTTGTATCTGTGAAGTCTCTTCGCCTAGAGCGATAGACTGGATAAAAGCGTAATCTATCTTCGTTTTTGATTCAAAGAGAGCATTTGAGAGAAGTTTTCCCTCAACTACTTTTTTTGCAGCAGTGCTAAAGAGTTCTTTTAAAACGAGGTTATTTAAAATATTTGCACTCAGTTGGATGGTCTGCACAAAAGGGACACCAGAGCGAGTGAGCAAAGAGGCAATGTAAGAGAAACGGGCAAGTTCACTCTTTTGTGCTATTTCGCCAAAGAGAGGAAGTTTGAGGACGAGTTTATGTACTGCGTATGCAAAACCATAACTTTTTTGCATCAAAAAGATAAAACTAGTTGTCAATAAAAATAAAAAAGCGAGTATCGTTATAAAGTTATGGTTAAAAAAGTCACCCATGGCGATGACTACTTTGGTAGGCGTTGGAAGCTCTTGGTGCATACTCTCAAATATCCCTGTTATCTGTGGTACTACGAAGGCTAACATAAAGGAAATCATAAGAAGTGAGACGAGTATCATAAACGATGGATAGGCAAAAGCTGCTTTTATCTCTTTGTTGATTTTGTTTTGTTCTTTTAAAAATCGGGAGAGTTCCATCAACACTTCATCCAAAATCCCACCACTCTCACTCACTTTGATAGATTGCTTGAAAAACTCAGGAAGTATCACGATACTTTGCGATTCAAGTGCGGTATAAAAATCTTTTCCCTCATCCAAATAGGTACTTACTGTATTTAAAAAAAGTTTCATTTTTTTGTTATTTCCATAGTGGGATTGCACTATTTTCAAAGCGGAAACGATGCTGATTCCAGAGCGGATGTACATCGCCAGTTCTCTTGATAAACTCGACAACTCTTTCGCAGAAATTTTGTATTTTCTACTAAAATCAAATCGTTCATAAAAGGCTAGAGTATCTTCTTCTATACTTTGATAAATTATTTTTTTAGATTTGAGTTTACTTTTAGCTTCCTCTATGGATGTAGCTTCGATTTTTTCCCTGACTTTTTTACCCTCAGCATCAATACCACGATATTTAAAAATCATTTCATGACCTCTTGTATGAGCTTCTCTTTGGCATCTATGGCCTCTTCTAAGGAGGGATAAACTTTAACAGCTTCTAGGTAGGGTGAAAAATCGTACACTTTTTCTTGAAACTCTATGAACACCTGTTCTCCTACACCATTTTTATCGACTGCATAGGAGAAACAAACATCCTCTTCTACACCCTCTTGGTTAAAATAGACCTCTTTTTGCACTTCAAAAACACCTTGCAAAAAATCATATCTATACACTTTCACACTCTCATCCAAAAAATCTTCAAGTGTCGCTTCAACTTCGTCATCTAGCAAAACTTGACACTTAGAACAATCATCCAAGCACAAAAGTTTTGCGTTCTTGGCATGTGGAAATTGTTGCAAATATTTTTTTAAACTCTCTAAAGTCACCTTCTGTGTCTCATCGCCAATTCTCTGAAAATTACCAATCGCAAGGGTGTAAACCACACCAATAATCATAATGACAATGAGAAGTTCGATAAGAGTAAAAGCTTGACGCATCAAATTCTATTTACACTCACTCATTTTAATGTCAGCCGCTTCGTCCTTGCCGCCCTCTTTTTTATCCGCACCTAATGAAATCAGTTCAACTTTTCCTTCATCATTGAGATAAATAAAGCTATTGCCCCAAGAATCTTTTGGCATTTTGCCATCTTTGAAATAGCCACTTTTTGAATAGTTTGCATACTTCTCTTCATCTGGATTTTTAATAAGTGCCTCTAAGCCCTCTTCCGTAGATGGATAAACACTGTTGTTTATCTTGAACATATCCAAAGCACCACTATAAATGCTCTTCATCTGAACACATACTAAATTTCTCTTCGCTTCTTCGCCCTTTCCTGTCAAACTAGGCATAACCATCGCCGCTAAAAGTCCTAAGATAACGATGACTATCATCAACTCTATAAGAGAGAATGCTTTTTTTGATCTATTTTTCATAGTAATTAGCCTTTTGTTTTGTAATTGCATACTACAGTAATAAAATGAATAGAGTATGAAGATTAGCAGATTCATGCATTTTATACTATCTTCATACTATCTTCATTTTTGTCATGTAAAGTTTCCTCATTCTATAAAAGGGGATTTTAATGAAATCTTTAGTTTTTTCTTTATCTGTTGCAGTATTTTTGCTGAGCGGATGTAGTGGTGGTGGAGGTTCGTCTAGTAGTGATGATACAGAAATAAGCACGAGTGGAACAACCACAGGTGGAACAACGACAACACCAACATCAACAAGTGGGACATATACACTCTTAGCATGGAATGATTTAGGAATGCACTGCTTTGATGGGAGTGATTTTTCTATTTTTTCTATACTTCCTCCTTATAATAATCTCAATGCTCATTTGATTAATAAAGTAGGAACTTCAAACAAACATATAACATCCGGTGTAACACTCACTTATGAATCACTTACTTATAATGGGCATACAAACACGCAAAGTAGTAATAAAACGAATTTTTGGAGTTATGTAACATCGCTTTTTCCAGGAGCTACAAGCGTAAATGATGTTGGTTTAACTGGAAATAGTACTCCATCTACAGTTCCACATGCCATGGCGTACAATTCGGGTCATAGTTGGTGGGAGGCAAGTGGCATTCCAATAGTCAATCGTGATGATAACAACGCAACAAACTATTACCCAATGGTAAGAGTTGTAGCAAAAAACACAGCTGGAACAACTCTGGCAACAGCGGATGTTGTTCTTCCTGTGAGTGACGAGATGGATTGTAAAAAGTGTCATGCGAGTACAGTATCCTCGACTGCTGCAAGACCTATTGCAGGGTGGGAAAATAGTACAGATGCTTTAAAAGATTACAAACTCAATATTTTAAAACTTCATGATGAAAAACATCCTATTAATTCGAGTGATTTGAATGCTGTAAAAGCGAAAGGATATACAAACTATCAGGCAAGTTTATATGCAACTGCAAAATCAGGTACACCGATTCTTTGTGCATCTTGCCATAGTTCAAATGCATTAAACACTACAAGTATAGGCAATGCTAAGTCGCTTACTGCTTCTTTGCACTCAAAACACTCAGGGGTTACAGACCCTAGCAATGGCTTAACACTTAATAGTTCTTCAAACAGAGATGCTTGTTATAGCTGTCACCCTGGAGCTGCAACTGAGTGTTTACGAGGTGCTATGGGAAGTGCGAAAGATGCTGGTGGTAATCAAATGATGCAATGTCAAAGTTGTCATGGAACAATGAGTGATGTTGGCAATACAAATCGTACAGGATGGATGGATGAGCCAAATTGTCAAGTTTGTCATCAAAGTGGACAAAGATATACTTCGGCACTTGTTAATGGAAGTATGAGAACAGTTTTAGATACAAAATTCGCAACAAATCCAAATACACCTGCTGCTGGAGTGAGTTTATATAGATTCAGTACAGGACACGGTGATTTACAATGTTCTTCATGCCATGGTTCTACACATGCCATCTTTCCAAGCAGTCATGCTGAGGATAATGTGATAAGTACTCAGGTTCAAGGTCATAGCGGAACAATCGCAGAGTGTACAGCATGTCATACAACTATGCCAAGCACAACAACAGGTGGACCACATGGAATGCATAGTGTTGGGCAATCTTGGGTAAATTCACATGAAGATGTTGCAGAGCGTAATTCAGCACAATGTACTACATGTCATGGAGCGGATTATAGAGGTTCTGCTTTATCAAAAACATTTAGTGCAAGAACACTCAGTGCAGAAGGTAGAACTAAAACTTATGCTAAAGGTGCAGTAGTTGGATGTTATGATTGTCATGGTAAAGAGTGGTGACTCTATTTTTAAATGGAACATGTTACTATACTGAAAAAGAAGAGGGGTTGTTTTGTATAAAATTATTATAATTTTAGCGTTAGTAATGTCTTCGTATGCACAAGAGGAGTACCAATTGGGTGAGGGGATGCAAGTAGCATCTCTTCCTCTTTATGTTGGTGGTTATTTCTCCTCCGATTATAAAAACAGGGACAATGTCATAAGTTATAGCTTGGATGATATAGCTATTTTAGGATATGGCGATTATGATAAATTTTCCTATATGGCTGAATTTGAGTACAAATCATTCTATGTTGAGACACACACTGGCGATACAGTTGATATTACAAAAGATAGAAAGTTACATACAGAGAGAGTGTATTTAGATTATAAACTAAATGAAAATTATATGTTTAGAGTTGGGAAGTACAACAGTCCCATAGGTTTTTGGAATCTGTTGCCCGTAAATGTATTAAGAGATACTACATCAAGTCCAGTGAGTTTAAATATTCTTTTCCCTAAGTTTACGACTGGAGCTGGTATTTCATACTCCTCTTACAATGGTGGCGAAACAAAAATAGATTTAATGCTTCAAAACAATAGCGATTTAGATTCCGATTATAATAATTATACAGTTGATAGACACTATGGATTTAATTTTTCTTATGAAAAAGAGGATTACACTTTTAAGCTCAACGGAGGTTATTTTCGTAATATTATGTCTTATTCACCAATTGAACCTGACGAGCCTCATGAACTTTTAGTACATCCTCAAGATCTTTACTATTTTCTTCTCTCCGGTAAATATGATACACCAAATTATCAACTTTTGGGTGAGATAGGTACACAAAGAAAAGAGAGTGAGTTTACAACAAATTATGCGGGGTATATTCAAGGTCTCTATCGCTTTAGTGAGCAACATATAGGAGTTGTAAGGCTTGAATCCTACGATGATACTTTACATGATATGAAAGATGATATTGCAATAGTAGGTTATACATACAGACCTATTTATCCAGTGGCAATAAAGTCTGAGTATCAAATTCATTCTCTGCATTTAGAGAATCAATTTATATTTTCATTTTCGATGATGTTCTAATGAAAAAGATTGTTATAGCTTCGGCAGTGCTACTATTCTTGCCACTTTTCTCTTTTGCTGGTGAATATGCTGTTATTTCAAATAAAAGTGTGAAATCTTTTTCAGAGAGTGAAATAAAAGCGATATTTTTGAAAAAATTAACATCTATAGATGATATAACTCTTGTTCCTGTCAATCTCGAAGCAGGAGATAGTTTGAGATTAAAGTTTGAAGAGAAACTCTTAGATATGAGTTTTGAGAGGTTAAAATCTTACTGGACAAAAGAGCATTATCTCGGACATAGACCTCCTGTAAACATGAAATCAGAGGAGAGTGTCAAAGCTTTTGTTAAAAAGGTGGATGGTGCCATAGGGTATATCAATAGCAATAGCGTAGATGAGAGTGTAAAAGTTTTGTATAAGTGGAGTGATTGATGGCAACGGTGCTTTTATGCGATGATGAGTTGATGAATAGAAAAGTTGCTTCAAAAATATTGGAAAAAGAGGGTTTTAGTGTCATTGAAGCACAAAATGGCAAAGAGGCTCTTGAGGTTTTAAAGAGTACAAAAATAGATTTGATTTTGATGGATTTAATGATGCCCATTATGGATGGGTATGAAGCTACCAAAATTATAAAAGAGGATGATGAATTTTCTACTATTCCGCTCATAATAATCTCGGCTCTCTCAGATAAAGAAGCTATTACAAAGGGTTTAGAGCTAGGTGCGGATGAGTACCTTACAAAACCTTTTGATATAGTTGAGTTTAGACTTCGAATAAAAAACGCGATTAAAATAGGCATTTATCAAAATATGCTCAAAGAGCATAAGTCTCTCTTGGAAATTCAAGTACAAGAGAAAACCAAAGAGTTGCAAAATGCACTTACTGAAGTGCAAAAGAGTGAAAAAGATATTATCTCTATACTCAGCAAAACAGCGGAATATAGAGATAACGAAACATCTGCTCACACAGTGCGAGTTGGAGAAATGGCGGGACTCATTGCCCAAAAATTGGGTTGGAGTGAAGAGGATATTGAATTGATTCGCCTTGCAGCTCCCATGCATGATATCGGCAAAATTGGGATTGAAGATGGTGTACTTTTAAAACCTGGCAAACTAGATGATGATGAGTTTACAATTATGAAAACACATGCCGCTATTGGTCACTCTATTCTTTCTCAAAAAGAGACACCACTTCTGAAATTAGCAGCAGAAATTGCACACTCTCATCATGAAAAATATAATGGGCAAGGGTATCCAAGAGGACTTAGAGAGGATGAAATACCAATAAGTGGAGCAATAGTCGCTGTTGTGGATGTTTTTGATGCACTTTTGAGTGAGCGACCTTATAAAAAAGCATTTTCACTTGAAAAAGCGATAGAAATTATTAAGAATGATTCTGGAACACATTTTCATCCAATGGTGGTTGATCTCTTTCTAGAGAGTTTAGATGACATTTTAGAGATAAGAAGAAGTTTGAACGATGTTTAGCTATTTTCAAAAATCTTTACGAAATAAACTTCTTATAACTTTTATAGCGATTGGTTTTTTGCCATTTTTGACACTTTTGGTCTATACACTCTTTTTGAGTGAAACAAAGATGGTAAGTAAGATTGTTGTTGAGCAATTAGATAGAACTGAAGCTGTTATGAAATTAGTGAATAATCATCTAGCTTCTTTAGAAAAAGAGGTTACATTTTTAAGTTCACTCGATTTGATGGATGATTTTTTGGCAGAAGATATAGATAAACGAATTTCAAGACTTTTGTTACAAAAATCAGAGGATTTAAATCTTAATTTAACGCTTATAGCTGTGAATATGGAAGCGACTGTTATTGCTTCATCGAGCAAGAGTGATATCGTCAATAAATTTGATTTGAGCAAACTAACTAACAAACATGGAGAGTATATAGAAGGTAAAAAACTTTATATTTATTCCAATGTTTGTGCATCTTTTGATGTAAAAAAACAGCTTGGTTTTTTGGTATTAGAGTATGATTTAGATAATTTAGATATGTATCTTACACATAAAAATAGTATTCACTCCTATATCGTTAATTCAAAAAATGCTTTGACTATAGGTGAAAATTTATCTTTGGTACTTGATTTTACTAAAGACACAAATAGTGTCATTAATGCTGAACATGTAATTGTTTATAAAAAACTCTCTTCTACTATGAGTGGTTGGAATTTAGTATATGCGGTAGATAAAAGTGTTGCATTGGCATTTTTGTACGATTTTATTCGTTTTATGCTTTATATATCGGTTGTTATTTTTGTATTGATTATCTATGTTTCCATTAAGTACTCTAAGGGCATAGTAAAGCCGATAGAGGAGCTAACAGCAATAACAGATGAGATAACAAACACGCATAACTACTCGGTTGAATTGCGTGTACATACGCAAGATGAGATAGCGATACTCACACACTCTTTTAATGAAATGATTAAAACGACATCTTCAGCACTTGAGCGATTAGAAGAAGAAAATAGGCTAAGGCTCAAAAGATTTATTCAACTTATTGAGATTTTTAATACAATTATTCAAACGAAAAGTGAAGATGAGTGTATAGAAACATCCATGCAACAGATTAAAATTCTTACGAATAAAAGCGATTTGTATTTTACTAAGGAACGATTTGGGCATGTGGATAATGAGTATATTGCTCTTTATGTAAATGATTTTGAGAAGAATGAGAAGCTCTATTTTGGTGCGATAGAATTAGGATTGGATAGTTTCGAGGATAAAAATGAGAAAGATTTTTATCACTCAATTGCTTCAATGATTATGTTACAGCTCGATAGAATACGACTTATAGATAGAACAATGTCAGCGTCACGAGCTAAGTCTGCATTTATATCCAATATGTCGCATGAACTACGAACACCACTTAATGCAATCATAGGCTTTACTCAGTATATGATCGCGTATGAAGAGCTTAATGATGACCAGCTTGATACTATGGGTAATATTGAGTCCTCAGCACACTATCTGCTTGGTATGATTAATGAAATTTTAGATATCGCAAAAATAGAAGCTGGAAAAATGGAAGCACATATCGAGGATGTGAATATTTTAGAATTGGTTCAAAGCTCACATGCGATGCTTCAGCCTTTGGCAAAAGATAAAAATTTACAATTTGATTTCATTGCTGAAAATTTTGAAAATAAATACTATAAAACAGACCCTAAAATGTTTAAACAGATTGTTATCAATCTTCTTTCCAATGCTATTAAATTTACACAAGAGGGAGATGTGAAGTTAGAGCTTTTTAACAGTGCTGACACAATTTTTGTGAGAATAACAGATAGTGGCATAGGAATTTCCAAAGAGGATATAAAACAGCTTTTTAATGACTTTACACAAGTAGAAAATGTGATGCAAAAACAGCATAAAGGAACTGGTTTAGGACTTTCTCTGAGTAAAAAGATGGCTAATATCTTAGGTGGAGATGTTACGCTCGTGAGTGATGGTGTAGGGCATGGAACGACATCGCTTTTTTCAATTAAAATAGTATAATACACTCAAAAAAAGGTGAAAAATGTCAGGTTTTAAAAATGTAAGTGTCGTAAAAAAAGCAAATATCTATTATGATGGAAAAGTCACAAGTCGTAGTGTAGAGTTTGAAGATGGTTCTGTAAAAACACTTGGAATTATGCTTCCAGGAGATTATACTTTTGGAACGAATGAAGCAGAAATTATGGAAATTATGAGCGGTGATTTGGATATTAAACTTCCAAATGAAGAGTGGAAAACTTTGAGTACGCCAGAAACTTTTGAAGTCCCTGCAAATGCATCTTTTGATTTAAAAATTAGAAGTGTTACTGATTATTGTTGTTCGTATATTAAATAATTCAATTTTGGCATGTGGAAGTTTCCACATGCCAAAATAGTTTAAATAAACCCCTGAACCAATCGATTTAGACTCGCTTCGTCTAAAGCCCCAGAAACTCTGTGAACCTCTTTTGAATCTTTAAATATTACAAGCGTTGGAATACTTCTAATACCAAATCTTGAACCTAGATGCTGTTCTACTTCTGTATTGACTTTAGTAAAAAGAACTTTGAGTGGAAATTTTGTAGCACTTTTTTCAAAGTTTGGAGCCATCATTTTGCATGGACCACACCACGGTGCCCAAAAATCTATAATGACGGGTATATCACTATTGACAACAACTTCATCAAAATTACCACTTGTAAGCTCCAGAGGCTTAGTATCAAGCAGAGATTGCTTACATTTCCCACAATTTGCCTTCGTATAAGACTCTTTGTAGGGAATGTTGTTTGTACTCAAACAGTGAGGGCAAACGACACGCATTTTATGCTTTAAAAGATTTTATGCTTTCAGCCATTCCAAATTCTGGATGTTTGTTAGAATTTAGTACCGCTTGAGCAATCTTTTTATTGTCATTATTCACAATAATTGGAGCAAGAAAGTTGATAGTTGAATTTTCAAGTGGTTTTTGAATCACTACTATATTGTAAACACTTACACTAGAATCTGAAGTGATATGTAATAGTGCTTTAATATCAGATGGTAAATCAAAAGAATACTCTCTCAACGCATAAGGATTAGCAAGAGTAAACGATATATTGCTGTCATTTGTATCTTGCATTGTTGAAAAAAGCTCATCTATTTCATTAATTTCTACATTTAATGTATCTTCGAAACCTAGGATAGTTCCTCTTACTTCATAACTCATTTTGTCCCCTTTGTTGTTTTGTGATTAGAATGCACCCTCTTTGAATTTCAAATCCCCACATATAACAAAACATGTGGAATTTTTAGTGCTTGAGATATTATAGCACTCATCTATCCCAAATGCAAATAAATTATTCTCATTTATAATACTTATGCCATTGCTCATGTCTATATAATTTAATTTTGCATTCTCCAGCACTCTCGCATCTATTACAGAGCTAAATTCCATCGTAATGCTTATCCAATCAAATCCTCGAGCACTATCTTGTCCTGCAAGTGTTATAACTATTGTAGTGGGTTTGATAACATCCATAGAGCGAATCTCTCCACCTTTAAAGTTATCAAATCTTTGCAAAAACTTTTTCAGCTCTGTTGCTAGAAGTGGTTTCATGATGAAAATCCTATTGACAACCAACACACTCCATAGATCTATCCTCTACATCATGTGCAATCTCTGGTGATTGTGAGCGTAGATAATAAGTTGATTTAAGACCTAATTTCCATGCCAACATATAGATATCATTGAGATACTTTCCACTTGCTTTATCGAGCGTTATAAAGATATTGAGGCTTTGTCCTTGGTCGAGCCATTTTTGACGGATTGCGGCTGCTCTGATAAGTACTCTCTGGTCTAAGTCATACGCTGGAGTGTAGTAGCTCCATGTCTCTGGAGAGAGATTTGGAACGACTACTGGTATAAGACCTGAGAGATTTTCTTCAAACCATTTTCTTTTAAACACAGGTTCAATCGCTTGTGTTGTTCCTGTCAAAATGGAGATAGAACTTGTTGGTGCGATTGCCATCAGATATCCATTTCTCATCCCTTGTTTTTTCACTTTGGAGCGGAGCTCATCCCACGCATAAGAGGAAGCAAAAAGTCCACCACGATCTACAAGGTTTATAACCTCTGCGTTAGCGTGGTCCATAGGCATGATACCTCTGCTCCATTTAGAGCCGTTGAATTCAGGATAAACACCTTTTTCAAGTGCTATATCTGAAGATGCATTAATTGTGTTATAGCTAACAGCTTCCATAATTTCATCTATTTTGTCAAAGTGTTCTTGACTTCCCCATGCAATAGATTGTTCTGCTAACATTTGTGCTTCACCCATAACACCAAGACCTATAGAGCGACTTCTCATGTTTGTTCGTTTTACTTTTTCTATTGGATAAAAGTTTAAATCAATAACATTATCCAAAGCACGAACTGCTATAGGAACGATTCTGTCGATATCTTCTTTTGTATTGATACGAGCAAGGTTTACAGATGCAAGATTACATACCGCCGTAGCTCCATTGATTTTTTCTTTTTCAACAACATAGATTGGTACACCTCCAAGAGAGTCGAGTGCTGTTATCTTTTTTGCTGGTTTTGTTAGTCCACTATCAACAGTTATTAGTTCGTCTTCTTCATAACTCACACTTGTTCCATCTTCAAAAATAAACTTTATTTTATAGTGATTTGGCTCTGTATTTTGGAAAATTTCTGTACAAAGATTTGAACTTCTGATAACACCATAGTGGTCATTTGGGTTAGCTTTGTTAGCATTGTCTTTAAAGCAAAGGAATGGACTTCCTGTTTCAAAATAGGAAGTTAATATCTTTTTCCATAAATCTTTTGCTTTGAGTTTCTCTTTGATTATGCTTTCATCTTGTTCTAGTTCTTCATATCTTTTGTTGAACTCTTTGCCATGAAGTTTAGGTAAATCAGGGCAATCATAAGGATCAAAAAGTGTCCAAATAGCATCCTCTTGCACTCTTTGCATAAATAAATCATTGAGCCACATTGCTGGAAAAAGGTCATGTGCACGGCGTCTCTCTTCTCCAGAGTTTTTCTTCAGGTCTAAGAAGTCGTTTACATCAATATGCCAAGGTTCTAAGTAAACAGCAATTGCACCTTTTCTTGTTCCTAATTGGTCAACTGCAATAGCTATATCGTTTGTTATTTTTAAAAAGGGAACAGTTCCACCTGCAGCATTTTTGTGCCCATCAATGTAAGAGCCCATAGAACGAACATTTGTCCAATCCCAGCCGATACCACCACCAAATTTAGAGAGCATCGCCATCTCTTGGTAGGAATCAAAAATACCTTCGATATTATCAGGAGTAGAACCAATATAACAAGAGCTGAGTTGGTGTCTTGTCGTTCTTGCATTTGAGAGAGTTGGAGTTGCTAACATAACTTCAAAAGTAGAAATCATGTTATAAAATTTAATTGCCCACTCCTCTTTTTTTTCTTCTCTTTGTGCTAAAAACATTGCAATAGCCATGAACATGTGTTGAGGAAGTTCTATTGGGTCTGAGTTTCTGTCTTTGATAAGATATCTATCATAAAGAGTTTTTACTCCAAGGTAGTTAAAGAGCAAATCTCTCTCTGGTTTGATATGTTTTTCTAGCTCTTCAAGATTGTACATTTCTCGTAAACCTAAAAGAATTCGCCCCTCTTTCTCACCTTTGATAAAATATTTCTCAAGTGAAGAGTAGCCAGAAAAACCATTTACTTGATGATAAAGGTTAAATAAAAAAAGTCTTGAAGCAACAAATGTCCAGTTTGGAGCATCTATATCTATCTTGTCAACCGCAGTTTTGATGAGTGTTTGTTGAATCTCTTTGGATGTTATTCCATCACGAAAATGGATTTGTGCATCCACCTCCAACTCACTTTGAGAGACATTTGTCAAACCAGAAACAGCAGCAGAAGTGTATTTCTGAATTTTGCTGATATCAAGTTTTTCTGTTCTACCATTTCTTTTTATAATTGTTATCATTTTGCTTTCCTAGCATTTGTATATTTAATTAAAGTAATAGTTACTATTGCCATTACTATTAGAAATGTTAAGGTAAACGGTCCATCCGTAATATTAACAATCATTGAATTGTTTTCTATACTCATATTTAATCCTTGTATTAGCTTTTGTAATCATAGCTAGAAAATTGTGTACACCATCTAAAATTATTTAAAAACTCTTGCAAAAATTTTATCTACATTTTTTGTGTAATAATCAAAGTTAAAACACTCACGGATTGCCTCTTTACTTAATGATTTTCTGAGCTCTTCATCTGCTAAGAGATGATTGAGATAAAGACTTTCACCCTTTTCATTTGTTGTAGGTTTGCCCTGTTGAATCTCTTCCCAAACTTTCATAGCATTTCTTTGAACGATTTTATAAGCATCTTCGCGAGAAACACCTTTGAGTGGTAGCTCTAAAAGAACTCTTTGTGAAAAAACCAAACCACCTGTGAGGTTGAGATTTCTCATCATATTCTCAGGATAAACTGTGAGGTTTGCTATAACATTGTTCATGCGGTGTAACATAAAGTCAGTTGTTATAAAGCTATCTGGCAACCAAAATCTTTCAGTCGAAGAGTGGCTGATATCTCTCTCATGCCAAAGAGCAACATTTTCCATCGCAGGTATTGCATACGCTCGAATCATTCGAGCCAAACCTGTTATGTTTTCTGTTAGGATTGGGTTGCGTTTATGTGGCATTGCAGAGGAGCCTTTTTGCCCTTTTGCAAAATACTCTTCACACTCATACACTTCAGTTCTTTGCCAGTGGCGAACTTGAACTGCAAACTTCTCAATAGAACTTGCCATAAGTGCTAACGCAGTTGCTAACCTCGCATATCTATCGCGTTGGATAACTTGGTTAGAAGCAGGTGCGGGTTTAAGTCCTAACTCTTCACACGCATACTCTTCTAGCTCTAATGGGGCATGTGCAAAGTTGCCCATTGCACCACTTACCTGTCCAACGCTTATAACGACAAGTGTTTGTTCTAAGTTCTCTAAATGTCTCGCCATTTCATCATACCAAACAGCTAACACAAGACCAAATGTTATAGGCTCTCCATGGATACCGTGAGAGCGTCCAACTAGGAGAGTCATCTTATGTTCCATCGCTCTTTTTTTGATAGATTCCATAAGCATTTTCACATCTTCTATAACTAACTCTAAGGAAGCTTTCATTTGAAGAGCTACGGCAGTGTCTACTGTATCTGAAGAAGTCATACCATAGTGAAACCATCTGCTCTCTTCACCTAGCGATTCTGAGACACTCGTTGTAAATGCAATGAGGTCATGGCGAGTTACAGCTTCTATCTCATCAATTCTTTTTATATCAAATTGTGCATTATCAACAATCTTGACTGCATCTACATCTGGAATCAATCCCAGTCTATTCCATGCTTTTACAACTGCCAATTCTACATCTAGCCAAGCTTGATATTTTGCTTGCATTGTCCATTTAGAACTCATCTCTTCTCTTGAGTATCTCTCGATCATATATTCAACCCTTATGATTATTATTTTGTGTATTATGATAAAATTCACATATATAAAGTCACTGATTTTACATAAATAATTGTAAATTATTGATTAAACAAGGATAGAAATTTGCCATTTGTAATAAAAAAAATGTTTGCTGACAAAAAGCAAAAAGCTTTTTTGTATTTGATAAAAGAGTTGGATTATACGCAAAAAGAAGCACAAAGATTAATCGCTAAGGGTCGTTTATTTGTTGATGGTGTACCAATGACAAAAACATCTGGAGAGATTGAGGGTGAGTTCGAATTTATGTATTTTAAACCAATTACAAAAGGTTTAGTTCCACATGCCATCTATGATGAGTTTGTAGTTTTTGACAAGCCGAGCGGTGTGTTGATACATCCTCAAAATAGACATACCGAGTATTCTCTGATTGATGAGTTGAAGTATCAGTTTGGAAGAGATGCAAACATCGCTCATAGGATAGACCAAGAGACAAGCGGACTTGTCTTGTGTGCTAGAAATAAAGAGAGTGAGCGAGATATTAAAATGATGTTTCAAGAGCGAGATATGAAGAAAAAATATTTGGCTATGGTTCATGGAGAGTTTAAAGAACCACTCTGCATCGAAGCACCTCTTTTGAGAGCAAAAGATGAAAGTGCTATGGTGAGGATGGTTGTAAAAGTTCATGAAGATGGAAAAGCATCCAAGACTACTTTTGTTCCATTGCAATATTTCCCATCCGCTAACATGACTTTGGTAGAGTGTGCACCACATACCGGAAGACAGCATCAAATTAGAGCCCATTTGTTCCACGTGAAACATCCGATAGTGGGTGACCCAGTTTATGGACAAAGCAAAGAAAATCTTGTGAAATATTTGGATAGAGAGTTAGATGAAAAAACAAGGATTGAAAATAGTGGGGCAAGTAGATTATTACTTCATGCAAATGAATTGGAGTTTGAACTGTATGAACAAACTTACACTATAAAAAGTCAAACTGATTTTCTTGAAGAGATTAAAAAGAGAATCGGAAGAGTCTCTTTACACTAAGCAAGCTTAAATTACTCATACTTTTTAAATTTTGCGTGAATAACTTTTTATGATTTCGAATATATATTAGTAGAGTTTTTATAAAAGTGTACAAAAAGCTACAAAGTGCCTAAAATAGGCACTTTAAGAGCTATTTAAATATTTATAGTTTCAGGCTATATTTATATAAAATAATTCTTAAAAAAATCATGAATTGTGAAATTTATCCTGAAAAAAGTTCATATTATTCACAGGTTAGAACAATGTGTGAATAATACACATTATGAATAAATTAACAAATATATTTTTGAATTATATTTTTTTTAAGAAGAAAAAAGAAATTTTTGAAGATTATTTTCTTATAAGAAAACTAAGGTAACATTACACAAGTAAACGACCTCCCTGGTGTGTTGGTCGTTTACTCTTATTCCTCTTTTGTTGCTGCTCTTATAAAGCCTATTATACCAACTGCAAATACAAGCACCAAAAAAACTATTTGAAATATCTCTATATAACTCATTATGCATCCTTCTGCGTTTTTTCTTTTAACTGTCCACATGCCGCACTGATATCAATACCCTTAGAATCGCGTATAGTACACAACAGGCCATGATTGACTAAATACTCTTGGAAAGCTACCATGGCCTCTCTACTTGGTCTATCATAGGTTGTACCAGGATAGGGGTTGAAGTAGATGAGATTTACCTTTGCTTTGATATCTGTGAGAAGTTTTACGAGTTTTTTCGCAGAGGCGATATCATCGTTTTTATTTTTAATCACCAAATACTCAAACATAACTCTTTTTCTTGTATCGATAGGAAATCGTTTTACCGCTTCTATGATAGATGCGATGTTATGTGCTTTGTTCATAGGGATAAGCTCTGTTCGTAGTTCATCATCCACCGCATGAAGAGAGATAGCGATATGCACTCCTAAATCCATCGCACCAAGCTTGTCAATTTTACTGCTTAAGCCACTTGTAGATACAGTCTGTCTTTTAGCAGAGATACACAGACCATCCTCTTCTTTGAAAATCTCGATAGCTTTTGCTAAATTATCAAGGTTGTCAAGCGGTTCACCCATGCCCATATAGACGATATTGATTTTTCTATTATGTTTGTGGTCATTGTCTCGCTTGAGATTGACGACTTGTGCAACTATCTCACCAGCAGTTAAATCTCTTGTAAAACCACCTTTAGCTGTTAAACAAAAAGAGCATCCTACTTTGCATCCAACTTGTGTTGAAACACAGATAGTATATTTCGCTTCTTGTATGACTTCTCCAGCTTCATCTGTAAGTATATCTTTCATTTTGAGCCAAACTGCTTCTATGGTTTTTCCATCTTGAAGCTCTAAAAGATATTTGATTGTTCCATCTGTAGAAATCTCTTTTTTAATTATTTTCATAGGATTCACAATATATTTTTGAGCCAGTTCCTCTTTGAGAGCTTTTGGAATATTTTTCATTTCATCAAAATTTTGAGCATACTGATGATAGAGCCAACCAAAAATTTGTTTGGCTCTAAAGCTTGGTTTGATAAGTTCTAAAAGCTCTTTTTGCGTAAAGTCTAAGAGCGATGGTTTGAGTTCACTCATTTATAAAGTGTCCTTTTTATTTGAAGTTAGTTCTCTTATCCGAGTTTCCACATGCCGAGATAGAAGCTCTTTTGCTTTTGCATGATTTTTTAAAAAGTCACTGTGTGCATCTTTGTTTGTATAGTTTGTTATACAAAAAACTCCACCGGCAGGAATATCAAACTCTTCTGCAACTTTTAAAACAGCAAAAAATTCCATGTTTTCTATTTCCACTCCAAGTTTTAAAAACTTTTTTGTTAGCTCTTGGCATGTGGAAATATAATTGGAGGAGTTTACAATAACCTCTTTTTTGTTAGTTGTGTTAGTGGAAATCACATTATCAAGTGGTGTGTACGCATCATTATTTAAAAAAGCCAACTCTATATTGGAAGCTGTTTTTGATTCCACTATATCAAAAATATTGTGATTTCCATAACTTCCAGCACTGCCTACAAAGAGTAAAAATTCAGGTTTATCAAAGAGGCAAAGACGCGTTAAATGCATTGCAGTTTCTATAAGCCCTACTCCAGTTGGTTGTGCAAAAGGGAAGGTTTCGTTATTTCCAGCACAGATAATCATAGGCGAACAGGGATTCCATTGGCATGGAGATAATGTTTCAAATCCATTATATCTATCTCTTTATAGTGAAAAATACTAGCAGCAAGTGCGGCATCTGCACCATGAAGAAATGCCTCTTTTATATGCTCCATAGTTCCTGCTCCGCCACTCGCGATAATAGGAACATTAACAGCACGGCTGATTTTCTCAGTAATATTTAGCTCAAAACCAGCTTTTGTTCCATCTGCATCCATAGAGGTTAGAAGTATCTCACCGCTTCCGCGACTCACAACTTCTTTTGCCCATTCGACTGCATCAAGCCCTGTATCTACTCTTCCACCGTTTAAAAAAACATGGTATTTGTTACCCACTTTTTTAACATCAATAGCTGTGACAATGCACTGAGAGCCAAATCTTTTTGCACCTTCGTCGATTAACTCAGGTCTTTGAATAGCTGCTGAATTCACGCTCACTTTATCGCAACCAACATTGAGAAGCTTGTAAATATCATCGAGTTTTCGTATTCCGCCACCAACCGTAAGCGGTATAAATATCTCTTTTGCTACTTGAGCCACTATATCCACAATGGTATCTCGATTATCGCTAGAAGCAGTAATATCTAAAAAAGTAAGTTCATCTGCACCCTCTTCGTTGTAGCGTTTTGCCACTTCAACAGGATCACCAGCGTCTTGAAGTCCCACAAAATTTACACCTTTTACAACGCGTCCATCTTTAACATCAAGACAAGGAATAATTCTTTTTGCAAAATAGTTCATAATTTTATACCTTGAGTTTATTATTTGAAATTATACACTTTCGTGCTTAGGTTTAGGTTATCGATGGGGATTATTAAAGTCTTGTCTCGTTTTAAAAATGTTTCATGTGAAACATTT
>JAABQD010000011.1 GCA_011391635.1 Sulfurimonas sp.
GCTAAAAAAGCGAGTGAAGTTGATATTTTGACTGTACTTAGAAATGAGTAGATTTCTGTTATAGAGAGTTACTCATCCTCTTTAGATTCATTATCTTCATCACTATTGATGAGATTGAATGGAAGTAAAAGAACTCTTTTAATAATATTTAGAGGTGCTACAACAATATCTTTTGCCATAAGGTAAGTGATGCTAGGATCATCTAAACTCCCTGTCACACTGAGTGTTGTAGAGAGTGTATTGCCATCAAGAATAAGATGTCCTACAAGAGGAATTTGTGAGATACTACTGCCCAAATTAGTTTTTAAATTAAGAAGTAAATCTGTTGTATTTGTTTTGAGACTTGCTGTTCCTCGCCCTAAAATATCTATTTCTTGAGAATCAAGAAAAATATCACTAACAGTAAAATCATTCTCTTTGGCATGAAAATTCATATAAGCACTCTTTACACTTAACCCTTTTGAACTGTATCCTGGAAGCGAAAAAGTAACAAGGGATGGAACTGTATTAACAAACGCCAAGATATTATTTAAAATTTTATAATCAAGAATGACTGTATCTTTGATGTAAAAGAGTCCATCATACTCTTTGAGTGTACCATCTATTGAAAAATCAAATGAACCACCTTTAAACTTAGATGAGGCAAAAAAATTCCCCATAAATTGGTCGTTAAAATTTTCTCCATAAACATGTAATTCATCATTAGAAATTTTAAATATTGCTTCACCTTTTTCATGGATTAACTTTGCAGCGACTGTTTTATTTTGAAATTGAAGCTGTATTGTATCTGCGAGAATATGTCTCTCATCGCTGATATAGAGATATGAATCTTTGGCAGTGAGTATTACATTTTTACCATTTGAACTATTCATATCTGAAGTATTGTTCTCAGAACTATTCGTATCACTCTTTGGTCGGTTTAAAAAATCAAGCAGTGCATTCATATTGATACCGCTCTCTTTAATTCTTACTTTTATATCTTTATCGATGTATATTTTTATACTTTCGTTTATATTTAGAGATGTCTTTTTTGTCTTATTATTAAATTTTCCATTGATTGTGTACTCTTCTATAGGTTCATTTTTTTTGACTAAGAGTTTATAGGGATATTTGATGTTTGCGATAAATTTCATATTCATATCGCTTAAATTTTGATTGAGATTGAGAGTTCCTGATGTGAGATTGTACTCTTGTAATAGTTTTGAGTTATTAGAGAGTTTTTCGAGAGAGTTAATTGCGACACTCCACTTTTCATCATTTTGGAGATAGTTGATATCAAATTTATCAATAGCTACTTTGAGACTCTCTTTTGATTCAGAGATATTCATATAAACCTTTTCATCACTTGAGAAAATCTCTCCTGTTGTGTTACTTTCAATTTTTAAATCTTGAAGTGAGACGAAGCCTTTTTTCTCTGTAATATTATAATTCCCAATCATTTTGGCATGTGCAATCTCATTTACAACTACAGAAGTAGATGCGAAGCTAAGTTCATTGGTTTTTATGTTTATTAGAGGTTTTTCAACTCCACATGCCAATGTGTTTAGCATAAATTGAATATTTTCGTTTGAAGTGAGTTTGAAATTTTTTTTGTCATATGTAAGATTGATAGGAGTGCTTGGTTGTGATAATTTAAAATCTTTATAGATAAGATTGAGGATATCGATATCTAAATTCAGTTTATCAGTTTTTAATTCAGAGACTCCAGAAATAGAAGCTGTACCAATATTTGGGACACGAACAACTGTTTTTGGGATTTCAAGGATGAGCTTTTCTAAGCTAAAGGGAATAGATAACTTCTCGACTTTGACTAATTTATCTTGATAGTGCCAAGAGGAATCTGCTATATCTATTGTGTCTTGATTTGGTGCTATAGAGTAGGTAACATTAAGTGGCTGTTTGGTGTCTAAGGAGAGATTTACATCTTTGAAAGTGATATCCTTGACATCAAAATCTATCTTTCCTGCCTCATTTTGTGCATTGTAAATAACATTGACTTTTGCTTTTGCAATATCCCTGTAGTGTGCTAACATATTTTCGATTTTTACATCATAGTTGTTTAATGAAATATAGGCATCAAATATATCTATTTTTAGTCCTAAATAGTCAAAATTAGCTTGTTTTGTAAAAAAATCTCCATGTGCATCTACTTCAATATTGCGTAAACCGACTTTGAGCGTTAAATCTGTTTTTGTGATTCCGCTATTTTGTAAAAAAGGGAGATTGATAGCATAAGTGCTGAGAATATTTAAGATATCCTTGTTGAGTTTTCCATCGAAAAGGAGATAGAGTGTGAGTAACTCCTCTTTTTTTGTAAAATCTATATTTAACCAGCTTTTGTTTAAATAAAAGTTGTAAGAATAGGCTTGAATGGGGTGAATATTCAACACTCCATTTATATATTCTAGCTCTGTTATTTTTGTATGAATTGCATCTAATTTTGGATTATATGTATAGGAAAGGTTGTGTCCTGTCGCAGAAACATATACATTTTTATAGGCTTCTTGTAAGTTATTGAAATCGAGCCATCCATGTGCAGAAGTAATGGTGAGATGTGACATTTTTATAGCTTCATATGCCCAATATTTAACCTCTTGGGGTAGGTTGAGAAGTTTCATAGTATGGGTAATATCTTTGATATTTTTAAGCGAGTTTAGTTTGTAAAGAAGTCTGTTTTCATCCGCATAGGCGAGAATATTAAGAGAGATATCATTGTTAATATTTATATTGAATGATGTAATCAATTCAAAATTTTTATTATCGACAATGACAGTACCATCCATCATAATTTTTCTTGCGGTGTCTTTATACTCATCTATATGTATAGTTAAAAGATTGGATGTAAAGAAGAGAGTGCTTTTGAGTGAAAAATCAGGTGAAGCAATGGTCATAAAGCCATTAGCATTATCTTGGTATTGAAATGTTGCAGAGATATCATTCAATGCTATTTTACCGATTCGTATGCTCTCAAACCAACTATTAAAGACAAAGATTTCTTTGAGAAGTTCATTGATCTGTTTTATCTCAATAGCATCTTTTTGACTCTCTTTTTGAGGTGTTAGTGAGATATTTTCAATAGAAAGATTTAATTTTTCATTCCATTTAATGTATAATTGCTCGATTTGTATATTCGGCATGTGGATATTTTCTATGTAAATTCCATTTTGTAAAGCAATAAATGTAATGGAAGACAGTAGAAAGATGAAAGATAAAAAATTGATAATCACAGAGTGGATTTTTGAAATAGTTTTGATAATTATTTTGTCTCTCATGTACTACCTAAATCAGCCTCTAAATACCTCCAAAGTTTTACACATACCTAAAGGTTCAATTAATGAGATTATAACACAATTGCGTGAGGAAAATTACAATGTGTGTAAACTGGACTCACTCCTTCTTCGATTATTAGGCTCTCCTCAAAGTGGTTGGATTGATATTGCACAAACTAAAATTACAAAAGGTGACTTTTTATATAAGCTTATTTCAGCAAAAGCTGCACTTCAAGATATCACACTTATCCCAGGGGAGACAACTTATATATTTTTGAATCAACTTGCAAATGATTTGAATCTTGATAGAGAAAAATTACAACAACAGTATAATCTTCTTTCATCACAAGAAGAGGGTGCTTTAGTTCCCAATACCTATAAAATGCCCCTTGGCATTACAGAAGAGGAGTTGATGAAACTATTACTAGAGAGTTCATCTACTCAAATGAAAGAGTTTTCTATCAAACTTTTTGGAAGTTATAATGAAAAAAAATGGTTTCGATATGTAGCAATTGCTTCTGTGATTCAAAAAGAATCAGCCAATGTAGAAGAAATGCCACTTGTAAGTTCTGTCATTTACAATAGAATTAACAAAGGGATGAAATTACAAATGGATGGGACGCTCAATTATGGAAAATTTTCACATACAAAAGTCACATCAGCACGCATAAAAGAGGATGATTCTCTCTTTAACACCTATAAAAATGCCGATGTTCCATCTATACCTGTATGTAATGTGAGTTTTGATGCGATAAAAGCGGCTGTGTTTCCTGCAAAAACAAACTACCTCTATTTTATGAAATCTAAGAGTGGAACACATGATTTTACATGTAACTATTCTACACATTTAGGCAATATACAGCGTGCTACTAAATGAAACAAATTTAGAATATAACTCTATAATTCTATTCTCTTACTAAAGTTTTTTCTATCTTAGTGTTATGATGGGTTCGTAAATTTTCATGCAATTCAAATAGCATCTGAAAATAAAAATAATACCCCTAACGAGGATACAAAATGTCAAAAATTATTTGGTCAAAAATCGATGAAGCACCAGCTTTAGCAACATACTCGCTTCTCCCTATTGTAAATGCTTTTACACAAGCAGCAGGTGTTGAAGTTGAAACAAGAGATATCTCTTTGGCAGGTAGAGTTATTGCAACTTTCCCAGAATTTTTAACAGACGATCAAAAAATCGCTGACGAATTGGCTTATTTAGGTGAAGTTGTGCAACAAGCAGATGGTAACATTATCAAGTTGCCAAACATTTCTGCTTCTGTTCCACAACTCAAAGAGTGTATTGCTGAACTTCAAGCACAAGGATACAAGCTCCCTGATTTTCCAGAAGCTCCAAAAAATGCTGAGGAAGAAGCTCTGAAAGAAAAATATTCTACATGTCTTGGTTCAGCTGTAAACCCTGTGCTTCGTGAAGGTAATTCAGATAGAAGAGCAGCAGTAGCTGTTAAAAATTTCGCTAAGAAAAATCCGCATAAATTAAGAGGTTTCTCTGAAAACTCTAAAACATATGTTGCACATATGAATAATGGTGATTTTTATGCGAATGAAAAATCAGTGATTAAAAGTGGTGATGGCAAAGTTAGAATTGAGCTTAATGGTAAACTTCTTAAAGAAATTAACGCTGTTGACAAAGAAGTTTTAGATGGTACTTATATGTCTAAAAAAGCTTTAAGAACTTTCTTAGCTCAAACAATCGAAGAAGCAAAAGCAAAAGATGTTTTATGGTCGATTCACCTTAAAGCAACTATGATGAAAGTTTCAGACCCTATTATGTTCGGTCATGCCGTGGAAGTATTCTTCAAAGATGTATTTGCAAAATATGCAGCAGAATTTAAAGAAATTGGTTTTAACTCTAATTTAGGTCTTGGTGATTTATACAAGAAACTAGAAAAATTACCAGCGGACAAAAAAGCTGAAATTGAAAAAGTAATTATGGATGTGTATGCAACGCAACCAAATATAGCTATGGTTGATTCAGATAAAGGTATTACAAACTTACACGCTTCAAATGATGTTATTATTGACGCTTCTATGCCAGTTGTTGTAAGAGATGGCGGTAAAATGTGGAATGCAAAAGGCGAAGTTCAAGAGTGTGTTTCTGTTATTCCTGATAGATGTTACGCAACTATGTACAAAGAATGTGTAGATGATTGTGTAAAAAATGGACAGTTTGATGTAACTACTATGGGTTCAGTATCAAATGTTGGTCTTATGGCACAAAAAGCTGAAGAGTACGGTTCTCACCCAACAACTTTTGAAATTGCAGAAGATGGCGTTGTAAAAGTTCTTGATACTGACGGTTCTACTTTGATGGAGTTCAATGTAGAAGCAGGTGATATCTGGAGAATGTCTCGTACAAAAGATATTCCTATTAAAGACTGGGTTAGACTTGCTGTAGAGCGTGCAAGACTTACAAATACTCCTGCAGTATTTTGGTTAGATGAAAATAGAGCACATGATGCAAATATGATTCAAAAAGTAAATGAGTATTTAAAAGATCACGATACAACAGGTTTAGAATTACCAATTTTAGCTCCTGAAAAAGCTATGGCTTATTCACTCAAAAGAGTAAGAAAAGGTGAAGATACAATTTCTGTAACTGGAAATGTATTAAGAGATTACTTAACAGACCTTTTCCCTATTTTAGAGCTTGGAAC
Source organism: Sulfurimonas sp. (assembly GCA_011391635.1). Taxonomy (GTDB): domain Bacteria; phylum Campylobacterota; class Campylobacteria; order Campylobacterales; family Sulfurimonadaceae; genus Sulfurimonas. The sequence goes on from JAABQD010000011.1 coordinate 5,945, forward strand.
ATCTGCAAAAATGCTTTCTATCGTTCCTTTACTCGCTGGTGGGGGTCTTTTTGAAACAGGTGCTGGTGGTTCTGCTCCTAAGCATGTTGATCAATTTTTAAGTGAAGGTCACCTAAGATGGGACTCTTTAGGAGAATTCTTGGCACTTGCAGAGTCTTTAAGATTTATCGCACAAAAAAATAAATCTAAGGATCTTGAAGTTGTAACATCAGCACTTGATGTTGCAAACAACGCATATTTGGACAATAATAAAGAGCCATCGAGAAAAGCTGGTGAGCCAGATAACAAAGCAAGTCACTTCTTTTTAGCTCAATTTTGGGCAGATGCTCTTGCTACTCAAACTGAAAGTTCAGCATTAGCTGCTAAGTTTGCACCAGTTGCAAAGGCTTTGAAAGAAAATGAAGCTAAAATTATCCAAGAATTACTTTCAATTGAAGGTAAAGCTCAAGATATTGGTGGTTACTACCATCCAAATGATGCAAAAGCTGAAGCAGCGATGAGACCGTCTGCTACTTTAAATAGCATTATTGATTCAATATAATCTAAACTAAGAGAAGGTATAAACCTTCTCTTTTCTTTTTTATATACAACTAAATTTTATAGTTTTATATAAAAGGCGAAAGTCTTTAGTGTGATATCTTGTGAAAAATATCATAATATTTTATATCAAGGGGTACAAATGAAGCAAGGTAAAAGAGTAGGTATCGTAGGTGCTGGGAATGTTGGGGCAACGGTAGCTTACTCATTAGCAATGCTTGGTGCTTGCCATGAAATAATACTTCGTGACAATAAAATTGATGTAGCTCGTGGAAAAGCACTCGATATGTCTCAAGCGGCTTCTGCGGTGCGAAGTCATACTGTAGTAAAAGTTGCAGAAACAATGGAAGAGTTAGTTAACTGTGATGTTGTAGTTGTCACAGCGGGAAGTCCTAGATTACCTGGAATGAGCCGTGATGATTTATTGATGATTAATGCTAATATAACAAAAGAAGTTATAGAAGGTATTGCGAAATATTCTCCTGATGCAATTTTGATTATGGTTTCTAATCCGTTGGATGCTATGACTTATGTGGCACTTAAAGAGAGTGGTTTTGATCGTTCACGCGTTATTGGCATGGCAGGAATTTTAGATAGTTCAAGAATGGCAGCATTTATTCAAGAAAAACTTGGATATGGTGGTGGTCAAATTCGTGCTTCTGTTATGGGTGGTCACGGCGATGATATGGTTCCACTTCCAAGATATTCAACAGTTGCAGGTGTACCTTTAACAGATGTATTGAGTGATAGTGAAATTGCTGAGATAGTGGATAGAACGCGTCATGGTGGAGCTGAAATTGTAGGACATTTAAAAACTGGTTCCGCTTATTATGCACCAGCAAAATCTACAGCTATTATGGTTGAAGCTATTTTAAAAGATACAAAACAGATTCATCCTTGTGCTGTTTATTTAGAAGGTGAATACGGGTTTAGTGGTGTTGTTTCGGGTGTCCCTGTTATGCTAGGGGCAAATGGAGCAGAAAAAATAATCGAAATTACTCTTAATGCTTCAGAGCAAGAGATGTTTAAAAATTCATGTGCTTCTGTGGAAGCCTTGATAAATACACTCAATAAAAATAATTTTTTTAAAGGAAATGAATGATGAAAACAAGAACTGAAAAAGATACAATGGGACCAATTGAAGTACCTTTAGATGCTTATTGGGCTGCTCAAACACAGCGTTCTATAGAAAACTTTGCTATTGGTGAAGAGACTATGCCATATGAGATTACGAGAGCATTCTCTTATCTTAAAAAAGCGGTTGCTCTTGTAAATAAAGATCTTGGAAAACTAGATGCAAAAAAAGCAGATGCTATTGCTCAGGCTGCAGATGACATGTTATCTGGCAAACTTGATGGAAATTATCCACTTGTGGTATGGCAAACAGGTTCAGGCACACAATCGAATATGAACAATAATGAAGTTCTAGCAAATCGTGCAACAGAGATATTAGGTGGAGATTATAGAGTTGAAAAGTTAGTTCATCCTAATGATGATGTCAATAAATCTCAAAGTTCAAACGATACATATCCAACTGCTTTGCATGTTGCGGCTGTTATTGCAGTTGAGACGCGTGTTCTTCCAGCAATTGCTAAGCTCAAGGCGACTTTGATTGATAAATCAGCGAAGTTTGAGTCAATAGTTAAAATAGGGCGTACACATTTACAAGATGCTACACCGATTACTCTAGGTCAAGAGATTAGCGGCTGGGTAGAAATGCTTAATAAATGTGAAAAAATGGCAAAAGATTCTTTAGAACCAGTTCGTGAGTTGGCTCTTGGTGGTACTGCAGTTGGAACTGGACTGAATGCTCACCCAGAACTTGGGGAGAGAGTAGCAAAAAAATTATCAGAATTAACTGGACATAATTTTATCACTGCTCCAAATAAATTTCATGCACTTACGAGTCATGATGCTTTAGTTTATTCACATGGTGCCCTAAAAGCTTTAGCGGCAGACATGATGAAAATTGCAAATGATGTACGATGGTTGGCAAGTGGCCCTAGATGTGGAATAGGTGAAATAGAGATTCCAGAAAATGAGCCAGGTTCATCAATCATGCCTGGAAAAGTAAATCCTACTCAAGCTGAAGCTGTAACTATGGTTACATGCCAAGTTTTTGGAAATGATGTAGCAATTTCTATGGGTGCTTCACAAGGAAATTTTCAACTTAATGTTTTTAAACCAGTGATTGCGTATAACTTCTTACAATCTTGCAGACTTTTAGCAGATTCAATTGTCTCTTTTAATGACCATTGTGCGGTTGGAATTGAGCCAGTTGTGGATAAGATTGATCACTATTTACATAATTCACTTATGCTAGTAACGGCTTTAAACCCATATATTGGCTATGACAATGCAGCTAAAATTGCTAAAACTGCACATGCCAATAAATCTACACTCAAAGCAACTGCAATTGAGCTTGGACTATTAACAGCTGAAGAATTTGATAAATATGTTATCCCAGAAGATATGATTTCGCCAAAAGCGTAACATCCATTTTAAAATAAGGAGAATAAATGAATATACATGAGTATCAGGCAAAACAAATTTTTGCGAAGTATGGTGTTCCAACACCAAGGGGTATTATTGCAAATACACCTGAGGAAGCTGTTGCAAATGCACAAGAGTTGGGTGGAAAGATTTGGGTTGTAAAAGCACAAATTCATGCAGGTGGAAGAGGTCTTGGTGGAGGCGTTAAATTAGCTCGTTCAATGGATGAAGTAAAACAACTTGCTTCTGAAATTTTGGGAATGACTTTGGTTACACATCAAACAGGTCCTGAAGGTAAACTTGTTCAAAAAGTTTATATAGAAGAGGGTGCTGATATTGTTGATGAACTCTATTTGGGTGTTGTTCTTGACCGTGCTAAAGAGATGCCAGTTATTATGGCTTCCACTGAGGGTGGAATGGATATTGAAACAGTTGCACATAATACACCAGAAAAAATTATCAAAATTGCCGTTGACCCATCTATTGGTTTTCAAGGTTTTCATGGAAGAGAATTAGTTTTTGGTCTTGGAATCACAGATCCACAAGAGCAAAATAAACTTATAAAATTTGCAAAAGCTCTTTATCAAGTTTATATGGACAACGATGCAGAAATGATTGAAATCAATCCTTTAATCAAAACTGGTTCTGGTGACTTCATGGCACTTGATGGCAAAATGGGATTTGACGATTCAGCACTTGGGCGACATCCTGATATCGAAGCTATGCGTGATATTTCAGAAGAAGATGCAGATGAGCGTGAAGCTGGTCAGTATGGACTCTCTTATATTAGTTTAGATGGTGAAATTGGTTGTATGGTAAATGGTGCTGGTCTTGCGATGGGTACAATGGATACGATTAACTATATGGGTGGAACTCCTGCAAATTTCTTGGATGTTGGCGGAAAAGCAAATGCTGAAACAGTTGCAAAAGGTTTTGAGATAATTCTTAAAAATCCTAAAGTAAAAGCTATCTTTGTTAATATTTTTGGTGGTATTGTACGATGTGACCGTATTGCAAATGGTATTTTAGAAGCTACAAAGCTTGTTCATGTTCATGTTCCAGTTATTGTGCGTCTTGATGGAACAAATGCTCCAGAGGCAGCAGAAATTCTTAGAAATGCAAATATTCCAAATGTAATTGCAGCAACAGATTTAGCAGATGGTGCAGCAAAAGCAGTAGCCGCAGCAAAAGGAGAATAATTTATATGAGTATATTAGTAAATAAAGATACAAAAGTAATCGTTCAAGGTTTTACAGGTAAAGAGGGTTCTTTTCATGCTGAACAATGTTTAGCATACGGAACTAAAATAGTCGGTGGTGTAACACCAAATAAAGGTGGTCAAGAGCATTTAGGACTTCCTGTTTTTAATACAGTAAAAGATGCAGTTGATACAACTGGTGCTACTGTATCAATGATTTTTGTTCCACCGGCATTTGTTGCAGATGCTGTTATGGAAGCTGCTGCTGCTGGAATTACATTGGCTGTAGTTATTACTGAAGGTGCTCCAGTTCGTGATATGCAAGCGGCTAAAGCATTTGCTGTAAAACATGGAATGATGACAATTGGACCAAACTGCCCAGGTGTTATCACTGCTGAAGAGTGTAAAATAGGGATTATGCCTGGTTCTATTTTCAAAAAGGGGCATGTGGGATTGATTAGTAAATCTGGTACGCTTACTTATGAAGGTGCAAACCAAGTTTGCAGAGAAGGTTTTGGTATTACTACTGCAGTTGGTATCGGGGGAGACCCGATTATCGGGCTTTCATATAAACAACTTCTTAAAATGTTTCAAGAAGATGATGATACACATGCCATTGTTATGATTGGTGAGATTGGCGGGGACCTTGAAATTCAAGCTGCACACTATATAAAAGAACATATTACGAAACCAGTTGTAGCTTTTATTGCTGGACAAACTGCTCCTGCAGGGAAAAGAATGGGTCATGCTGGTGCTATCATAAGTGGAAGTGCTGGAACTGCAAAAGAAAAAATGGAAGCGCTTGAAGCTGCTGGGGTAAGAGTTGTAGTTTCTCCTGCTGAAATAGGAAAAGCTGTCAAAGAAGTTTTAAGTAAATAAATATGCTAAAAACAATAGAAGTCAATAATATACGCTGTGAAGGTTGTGCAAATACAATTACAAAAGCTCTTCAAAAAGAGGGTTTTACAGAGTTAAAAGTTGATTTTTCGTGCGAGCCTCGCAAAGTAACAGTAGATATAAAAGATGAGGCATCTGAAGCACACTTTAGAACTATATTAAGAAAACTAGGCTATCCTCTTTGTGATGAAGAGATGAGTTTCGGTAGTGCAGCTACTTTCAAAGCCAAGAGTTTCGTCTCTTGTGCCGTCGGAAAATTTAATATCAAAGATGATATAAAGTAATTTATATCTTAATAAATATAGGAGAATAGATGGGAACTTTCAAAACAGAAAATCCAGGTAATCAACCTGTTTGGGTTAATACAAGCAATTGTAAGGCGTGTGATATTTGTGTATCCGTATGCCCTTCAGGTGTTTTAGGAATGAAATACGAAATAACTTCTACACTAGGTGCTATGATTTCAATAGATCATCCAGAAGCTTGTATAGGCTGTAGTGAATGTGAACTTTCATGTCCAGATTTTGCTATTTATGTAGCAGATAAAAAAGATTATAAGTTTGCAAAATTAACAGATGAATCTAAAGAGAGACAAGCAGCAATCATTGCAAATAATTATATGTCACTCAGTGAACAAGGAGTTAAATAATGGCAAGAGAAGTAATATCAACTGGGAATGAGTTGGCTTCAATAGCAGCTATTGATGCTGGGGCGATGTTTTTTAGTGGATATCCAATTACACCATCTTCAGAAGTTATGCATGTCGCATCAGATTTGTTGCCAGAAGTGGGTGGAAAGTTTATTCAAATGGAAGATGAAATTGCAGGTATAGCTGCAGCTTTAGGTGCTTCTATGACAGGTGTGAAATCTTATACTGCAACTTCAGGTCCTGGTATTTCACTTAAAGCGGAGCAAATTGGTCTTGGCTTTATTGCGGAAGTTCCTTTGGTAATTGTAAATGTTATGCGTGGCGGTCCTTCAACTGGACTTCCTACTCGTGTTTCACAAGCAGATATAGGTCAAGCTCAATATCCAACACATGGAGATTATGCATCTATCACTTTGTGTGCAGGTTCTTTGAGTGAGTGTTACACAGAAACTGTTCGTGGGTTTAACTTAGCTGAAAAATATATGACTCCTGTATTTGTTCTTTTAGATGAAACTATTGGGCATATGCATGGAAAGGCAGTTCTTCCGGATTTAGAAGAGATTAAAGCAAATATTGTAAATCGTGCTACTTTTGATGGTCCAATTGATGAGTATAAACCATATAAAGTACCAATGAACAAGCCAGCTGTTCTTAATAAAATGTTTCAAGGTTATAAACATCATGTTACTGGTTTACACCACGGTGATGAAGGCTTCCCAACAGAAGATGCTGCACAATGTGAATTTAATATTGAACGATTGGTTGGTAAAATCAATACAGTGGCAAAAGAGAATGATGGACTTGATGATTTACCTGATTATGAAGAGTATATGCTTGAAGATGCTGAAGTTTGTTTAATTGCTTATGGCTCAATTGGTCTTGGAGCATATGAAGCTGTTCAGAAACTTCGTGCAGAAGGAATAAAAGCTGGTATGTTTAGACCAATTATGTTATGGCCAAGCCCAGCGAAAAAAATAGCTGAAATTGGTGCAAAGTTTAAAGATAAAATCTTTATAACAGAACTAAATATGGGTCAATATTCTAAAGAAATTGAAAGAATTATCAAAAGAGATGATTTTACTACTCTGCTTAAAGCAAATGGTCGTCCAATCGCTCCAGCAGAAATGGTAGCAAAAGTTAAGGAGATGATGTAATGGCATTTAATTATGATAAATATTTACGCGTAAATAAAATGCCAACACTTTGGTGTTGGGGTTGTGGTGATGGTGTTATTTTAAAAGCGACTATTCGTGCAATTGATAAAATGGGCTGGGATATGGATAATGTATGTGTTGTCTCTGGAATTGGTTGTTCAGGACGCTTTTCTTCATATATAAACTGTAATACAATTCATACAACACATGGTAGAACAGTAGCTTATGCAACGGGTGTGAAACTTGCTAATCCTAGTGTGAATGTAATCGTTGTAGCTGGGGATGGTGATGGTCTTGCAATTGGTGGAAATCACACAATTCATGGTTGTCGCCGTAATATAGATCTTAACTTTATTTTAATCAATAATTTTATTTATGGTCTTACAAACTCACAAACTTCTCCAACAACTCCTCAGGGTATGTGGAGTGTATCGGCTCAAAATGGAAATATTGACCCAACATTTAACGCTTGTAATTTAGCTATTGGTGCTGGAGCTTCATTTGTGGCTCGTGAGACGATGATAGATCCTAAAAAATTAGAGAAGATTTTAGTAAAAGGTTTCTCTCATAGAGGTTTTTCATTCTTTGATATTATGTCAAACTGCCATATTAATTTAGGTCGTAAAAATAAAATGGCAAATGCTATGGAAAATCTTGCTTGGATTGACAGCATCACAACTCCGTTAAAAAAATGGGAAGCTCTCTCTCCTGAAGAACAACTCAATAAGTTTCCAACAGGTGTACTTCGTGAAGTAGAACAAGCTGAATACTGTGATATGTATGATCAAGTCATTGCGGCTGCTCAAGGTAAGCGTGGTAAAATCACTCAAGCTGATTTTGCGAAAAAAATCTAAGGAACTGATATGAGAAGTACAATTCGTTTTACAGGAGTAGGCGGTCAAGGTGTTTTACTAGCTGGTGAAATTATGGCTGCATGTAAGATTAAAGAGGGCGGTGAAGGTTTAAAAACTGCAACTTATACATCACAAGTTCGTGGTGGTGCTACAGTTGTTGATATCACACTAGATGATGGAACAATTCGTTATCCATATGCTAATGAGGGTGAAATTGATTTTATGCTCTCTGTTGCAAATGTAAGTTACAACCAATTTAAAAATGGTGTAAAACCAGGTGGTACAATAGTGGTAGATCCAAATCTTGTACAACCAACTGAGGAAGATCGTAAAAAATGGATTATCCATGAGATTCCAATTATCACCATAGCAAAAGAAGAGGTTGGGAATGTTATTACTCAATCTGTTGTTGCATTGGCAATTACAAATACAATGACTGGTGTTCTTCCAAGACAATCACTCATTGACACAATGCTCTCAAAAGTCCCAGCAAAAGTTCATGCAGCAAATCAAAAAGCGTATGAGCTTGGAGAAAAATATGCTAAAGAAGCATTAGCTTAATTTCTATTTTTCAAAAGGCAACCCTTACCTAGGGTTGCCTTTTTTTTGACTTTAAATATAATATTGATTAATATCCAAAACCACTCATTTTTTTAATTAATATGAACTCATATTGAGAAATATAAACTTATTAGTTAATATCGTAGAATTCAATAAGTAAGATATTGTAAAATATTAAATTCATATCTTTCGTTTGAGTTTGATTTCTATAATATTGAAAAATATTAGTTTTTAATACTCTCCCAAAAAAAATCCACATGCTTTTCAAATTGTGTTGAAAGATTTGTAGTTGATATTGAATCGTATCGCATAAGTGTAATTTGAAGACGAATGTAGAAGAGGGTAGATAAAAATTCATAAGAGATTATCATTGGATCAGATGAGCGAATTATATTATTTTGCATCATAGTAAAAAATCCCTCAGATAATAGCTTGATATTCTTATCATGAAAATCACTCATAAACTGACCTCTAAGCTCTTTATTTTGTAATAACTCTATCAGGAGTAGCTTAAACATATTTTCGTTGTTTTTATCAAATGTAATAAGCTTATATTGCATTGCAAATTTATGTAAAAAAGGTTTTCCCTTGAGAGCTAAATCTTTTATATTTTCATCTTCAAAAGAGAAGGGTGATGAAAATATCTCTTTTGATATTTCTAAAAATATTTCCTCTTTATTTTTGTAGTGATTGTATATTGCACTCTCTCTAATACCTACTGTTGAGGCTATTTTTCTCATACTAGCACCTTTATACCCATGCTCAGAGAAGAGGGCTCGTGCTACTTTGAGAATTTTATCTTTTGTTCCGGTTCTTTTTACAGATATCGCATTTTCGGGCATAAATCAACCTTTTTCTATTTTATGAATAGTTGTTCATATATTTTATTGTAGATATGAACAACTGTTAATATGATTAAAAGTATATATGAACAACCGTTAATTTAACCTTATCAAATATGAACAACTGTTCATATTGGATTTCTATTTAATGAACGATTGTTCATAACTGATTAGAAACTATTTTGAAGGAATTTTTGAGTAAAATTTCACAGGTACAACAGATAGTGACTTGGGTTCAAACCCAAGAGGAAAGTCCGATCTGCTGTAAGACAGTGTTCCATTTAACGAATGGCCGTAGTAATACGAGGGAAAGTGCAACAGAGATTAGACTTCCGCTGCAAAGTGGTAAAGGTGAAAAGGTGGTGTAAGAGACCACCAGTTTCTATAGCAATATAGAGAGCTTGAAAACCCAACATGGCAGTAAGAAACAAATGGTTAGCGTCTTACATTGCTATTGTTTCGCTAGAGATACTATGTAAATAGTGTAGTAGATTAATGCTATCAAAACAAAACTCGGCTTATGTTGTGCCTAAACCCAGTTAAACACCTATTTATAGGGCTTTGTTTAGTATTTCATTTTTCATTGTGTCTTTTTTGTGTCTAAACAATGAAAAGTTTTCCCCTAAGTTTATGCTTTTAGGCTCTATCACACTTGCATAATGTTCCAAGGTTACTTTAGGACAGAATGACCTACGAAATCTACTAACTTATTAATAACTTATTGAATTTTTTAAAATATCATCTCTTGATTTTTACCTGATTTCTACCATGTTCTTTTGCATCATACAAGGCTATATCTGCTCTGCCTATTGCAATGTCTAAAGTATCATCTTCATGTATTTTTGTGATTCCAAATGATGCTGTTTTAGTACCAACATGTTCAAATATTTTTTCTTCTATCTGTTTTCTTACTCTTTGTGTAATTTCATAGGCATCTTCTATGGAAGTTTTTGGTAAAAGTATTAAAAACTCTTCTCCTCCCCAACGACCAATGACATCTGTATCTCTAAATACTTTTTTTAATTCTTGCGAGATAGTTTGAAGAAAAATATCGCCTTGATTATGTCCATAAGTATCATTCACTAATTTGAAGTTGTCAATATCCATCATTACGATACAAAGTTCTGTTTTATAGCGATTGGCTTGTCTTTTTTCATATGTAAATGTCTCTTCAAACTTATATCGGTTGTATAAACCTGTCAGCTTATCAGTAGAAGACAAAATTTCAAGAGCTGTTTTTTCTTCCATAAGCAGTATATTCGCATTTTCTAGCTCTTTAATTCTCTCTTTTTGTTTGTGAAGCGTTTGAATAAATGAAAATTTAGTCATAACATTCTAACCTTTGATTGTATTGCACAAAGTTTACAAAAGAGATGTCACTCATATGTGATATTTTTAGTTCTTTTTATCTGTTCGTGGGAAGATTGTATAAAAAATGTGACACTCATGTCACAGCCTGATGCTACATTACTCTATCTAAAATAAAAGAAGAGTAATTGTAATGCAAGATTCTCCTGTTACAGATAAATGTGCTTTAGGAACTAGCGGAGTAAATAAAGTAGGCAAGTTAATATTAATTGTAGATGATGAAGATATAAATTTGGAAATGATTGGTTGTACTTTGGAATCTGAAGGGTACAAAGTTATAAAAGCTACAAATAGTAAAGATGCAGTTGAAATGGCAGAAGAAAATAAATTTTCTCTTTATTTAATATTAATGGATTTGGTAATGCCAAAAAATGATGGTTTCATGGCAATAAGAACAATAAAAAGTCGAAGAACTTTACGGCTTATTCCTATTATGGCTTTAACTGCTTCGAGTGATAGAGAATCAGTTTTGAAAGCTTTTAATGTTGGTGCAGATGATTATTTGACAAAGCCTTTTAATCCAGATGAGCTAAAACTTAGAGTAAAAGCACTTTGCAGGATTACAGATTTTGTACGGCGATGGCAAGCTATTGCAAAATAAAGATGTTACGAAGTAAACAATTTTTGAAGGATACTTAGATGATATATTTTGATTCAGCTGATTATATAGACCGAGCTACAATCCTTGTAGTCGATGATACTCTTGATAATTTAACTTTGATGTCTGGTTTGCTCAAAGATTTATATAGAGTTAAAGTAGCAAACAGCGGTGAAAAAGCACTCAAGTATCTTGAAAATGACACCATGCCAGATTTAATACTATTAGATATTATGATGCCTAAACTCTCAGGCTATGATGTTCTCAAAGAGCTAAAGTCAAACCACAAAACAAAAGATATTCCTGTCATTTTTTTAACTGCTATGAGTTCGATAGAGGATGAAAAAAAGGGTCTTGAGCTGGGTGCTGTGGATTATATTACCAAGCCTATCTCTGCACCGATTGTGATGGCAAGGGTGAAGGTTCATATTGAAAATAAAGCAGCAGCAGATTTTTTAAAAGACCAAAATCATTATCTCGAATCTGAAATACAAAAGCGTACCCGTGAAATATTAGCAATTCAAGATGTAACTATCCTTGCTATGGCATCTCTTGCCGAAACACGAGACTCTGAAACCGGTAATCACATTAGACGAACACAGTTTTATGTCGTAGCACTCGCAAAAAAGCTCAAAAATCATCCTCGTTTTGCTCATTTTTTGAGTGAAACCATGATAAATACGCTCTTCAAGTCAGCTCCTCTGCATGATATAGGAAAAGTTGGTATTCCAGACCATATTCTTTTAAAAAATGGAAAATTTACACCTGAGGAGTTTGAAATTATGAAAACACATACGACCATTGGACGCAACGCTATTGCACATGCCGAGAAACAGCTTGGAATGGAGGTTGAGTTTCTTAAAACTGCCAAAGAAATGGCTTATTTTCATCAAGAAAAATGGGATGGAAGTGGCTATCCAACAGGAATCAGAGGGGATGCTATACCTATTTCTGCTAGGCTTATGGCAGTTGCAGATGTATATGATGCTTTGATTAGTCGTAGAATTTATAAAGAGGGAATGTCACATGAAGAGGCTACTTCTATAATTGTTGAGGGAAAAAATAGACATTTTGATTCGGATGTTGTAGATGCATTTTTAGAATTACAAGATGAGTTTATTTCTATTGCTGCAAGATTTAGTGATAGCGATGAAACTATGGCTATCAAGGCACAACAAACCGCAAGATTGGAGGTTATACAATGAACAAATTTCTCTCACTTTTAGAGGGCATGAAACTTAGTTTCAGGCTCGTATTTGGATTTGCTGCTGTTTTATTTATTACGCTTTTTATAGGGTTTTATAGTCTCCATGTATTTTCCACTCTCAATGAAAATATAAAATCAATCTATGAAAAAGGGTTTCTTGGAGTAAGTCATTTAAAACAAGCAAATATAAACTTGATTCATATCTCTAGAAATGTGCGTCAAATGGCACTCTCTTTAGATTCTATTTCTCAAGAAAAAGCAAAAAAGAAGATGGAACAAAATCGAAAAGAGCTTTCTATTGAACTAGAAAAAGGAAAAATGAGTGTTGATAGAGAAGCCAATGCAGAACGATTAGTAGAGTTTACTCTCCTCTACGGCGAGTATCAAAAAAATATTAACACACTCATATCTCTCATTGAAAAACGCAAAAATAGTGATGACAAATCGGTTGAAACATTTTTGCAAAGTGATTCTTTTATAGAAATGGTTGAAAGTACAGAACAAAAACTCGAAGAGATATCTTTAGCAAAAGAAGAAGCCGCTAAAAACTCATCTATTGAGGGAGAACTTATGTATAAGCAAAGCGAAAAGGTATTTTTTTATCTCTTTCTTTTGGCACTCTCTGGTGGTGCTTTTTTCTCTTGGCTGAATATTCTCTCCATTCGTCGTCCTTTAGAAACTTTGCGAGAATCTATTGAACAACTGGCAAAAGGAAAACTTGATATAGTAATACCTTACACACAGTACACAAATGAGATAGGAAGCATTGCAAATTCCATAGTTGTGCTTCAAGAAGGAGCAAAAACGAGAGAGTTGCAACGCCAAATTAAAGAGAAATTAGCTGAATTTGATAAAACTTTATTGAGTATCTCCTCTTTTTCTGAATTTGGGAATACATTATTATCAAAAATGTCTCAATATATGGGTACGGTTTATGGTGCGTTATATATTGTAGATAAAAACCAAACACAACTTCTTCGAGAGGGAAGTTATGCTTGTGATGATCACATCCATGCAACAGAGTTTACTTTTGGACAGGGCATAGTCGGGCAAGTGGCACTGAATAAAAAAACCATTATTCTCAAACTAGACGCTACAACTGCTGTGGGAATTACCTCAGGAATTGGAAAGTTAAACATTCATACACTCCTTATAGCCCCCATAGTAAATAACAACAAAATAATAGGAGTCTTAGAATTAGGCTCATTTGATGCGTTTACTTTAGATCAAATAGCTTTTTTAGAGGTACTTTTACCAGCTGTAGCTATAAAATTAAGAATTTTAGAAGGCAATATTGAAACAAAAGAGTTACTTGAACAAACACAAATGCAATCTATGGAACTCGCAGCATCGCAACATCAACTTATAGTGCGTCGGGATGAGTTAGAAAAAAATAACAGACTTCTAGCAGAACAAGCCTCTCAAATGTCACAACAAGCAGAAGAGTTAGCACAGCAACAAGAGTCACTTTTAGAACAACAAGAGATTTTATCTCAAACAGAAGAGAGAACGCGTCTTATCTTAGGTTCAGTGAATGAAGGTATTTGGGGATTAGACGCAGATGGAAAAACTACTTTTGTAAATGACAGCACTATGGCGATGCTTGGATACACTGAAGGAGAGTTATTTGATGCCAACATGCATACTCTGGTGCATCACTCTTACCCTGATGGCTCAGCCTATCCAAGAGAAAATTGTCCTATCTATTTGACATCCGTAGATGGCGAGGGTCGTAAAATAGACAATGAAGTTTTGTGGCGTAAAGATGGAACTTCTTTTCCTGTGGAATATGAAACGACTCCAGTTCTTAAAAATGACAAACTTATCGGAACTGTTATAGTATTTAGAGATATAACCAAACGCAAAGAGGTAGAAGACGAGATAAATAAAGCCAAAAAAAGTGCTGAAGATGCTACAAAAGCCAAGTCAGACTTTTTGGCAAATATGAGTCACGAAATACGAACGCCCATGAATGCTATTATAGGAATGTCACATTTAGCACTTCAAACAGATTTGAATGCTAAACAGAGAAATTACATCGAAAAAGTGGATAGTGCTTCTCGAAACTTGCTTGGAATCATTAATGATATTCTTGATTTTTCTAAAATAGAAGCTGGAAAAATGGAATTTGAAAATGTGGATTTTTATCTTGATGATGTCATGGAACATTTAGCAGATTTGTCTGTGATTAAAGCACAAGATAAGGGTTTAGAGTTACTCTTTGATGTTGGTATGGATGTGCCGAGTGGACTTATAGGCGACTCTTTGCGTTTAGGGCAGGTTATTGTCAATCTTGTAAACAATGCTATAAAATTTACAGAAAAAGGTGAAATTACTATTAGCATACATAAAATTGCAGATGAAAACGAAAGGGTAGAACTTCTTTTTGAAATCAAAGATACTGGAATTGGTTTAACGCAAGAGCAACAAAATAATCTCTTTAGTGCATTTTCACAAGCAGATGCCTCTACTACCCGTAAATATGGCGGTACAGGTTTGGGGCTGAGTGTAAGTAAAAAACTTGTCGAAATTATGCAAGGCGAGATAGGAGTTCAGAGTCAAGTAGGCGAGGGAAGCAATTTTCATTTCACAGCAAAATTTGGTGTTCAAAATGAACAAAGAACTCTTTCTGTGAGTCCAGAGGATGTGAAAAAATTGCGTATCTTAGTGGTAGATGATAATGCAAGTGCAAGAGAAATACTTCACACTATGCTTACATCCCTCAAACTCAATGTAACCGCAGTAAGTAGTGGTCATGAGGCAATCGGAGAGTTAGAACAAGCACAACTAGAGTATAAACCTTATGAACTTGTACTGATGGATTGGATGATGCCTGGGATGGATGGTTTGGAGACTGTAAAACGCATTCATGCAGATGTGAAGCTCTCTAAAACACCAATATTTATTATGGTTACAGCCTATAGTCGTGAAGAGTTACTTCAAAATAGTGCTGGGATTGCTATTGAAGGTATTTTAGTCAAACCAGTCACTCCTTCGACTTTGTTTGATAGTATTCTCAATGCTCTAGGCAAGGAAGTCGTACAAAGTACAAGAAGATATGAGAAAGAGTCGAACTTCAAAGATGCAGAGAGAATTTTAAAAGGTGCTTATGTACTGCTAGTGGAAGATAATCTTGTCAATCAAGAGTTAGCTACTGAGTTATTGCAAAATGCAGGAATAAAAGTGGATGTTGCAAATAACGGTGCAGAGGCTTTGCAAATGGCACAAATTGGTGAATATGACGGTGTTTTAATGGATTGTCAGATGCCTGTTATGGATGGGTTTGAGTCCACCCGCCAAATGCGAAAAATTCCAAGATTATCCAATCTTCCAATCCTTGCCATGACAGCAAATGCCATGGCAGGAGATAAAGAAAAATGTATCGAATGTGGCATGAATGACCATATCGCCAAACCAATCGATGTCGCACATCTCTTTCTCACAATGGCACAGTGGATAAAACCAAAGCATGCAGTAAAGAGCGATGAGGTGCTTCAAATAGAAGGGCTGGATATTAAAAGTGCATTAGGGCGTGTGGCTGGAAATGAAAAGCTACTTCGTAAACTCCTCGGTCGTTTTGTGCAAACGCAATCGGATGCGATGATTCGTATCCATCAAGCCATTGAAGGCAAGGACATACAAACAGCTATTAGAGAAGCTCACACTATTAAAGGACTAGCTGGAAATATTGGTGCTGATTTATTGTTTAAATATGCCAAGGAGCTTGAGAGTGTACTCAAAGAGGGTGAATCTGCAAACTTGAATAGTAGTTTAGAATTTACTCAAAAGGAACTCACAAATATCGTGCAGAAAATTTCAGTCGCTATTGGAGAAGTGATGCCAATAATAACTTCTCCAACTGATATAGATAGGGAAGCCCTAGTAAATGCGTTAAAAAAGCTCGATAAACTTTTAGAAGAGCTCGATGCAGAAGCAGCAACAGCCGAAGAGGAACTTTTTGATAGTTTGGTTGCACTTGGGTATGGCACTGCCATCAAAAAAATAAAAAAAGCAATTGATAAGTTTGAATTTGAGGATGCAAGAGAGTTTGTAGCACAAATATTACTTAAACTTTAGTTGGCATGTGGAAGTTTCCACATGCCAAGATTATATGACTTTGAGTCTATAACCCTCTCCATGGTGTGTTTCTATAGTTAAAGGAGCAAATTTTTCTCTTGCTCTGGATATAAGTTGACGCATACTTCCTTGCGAGACAAATTCATCGCTCCACACATATTCGACGATGTCATAAGTGCTTACGATTTGATTTTTTCGCTGAACTAAGAGCGTTAAAAATAGATTCTCTTTCATTGTTAGTTTTATCTCTTTATCTTCACAGTAAAGGATTCTATTGCTCATGTCATAGGTAATATTTTGGTTTAAATAAACCTTTTCTATGTGGTTGATTTTATATTTATTAATAGTAAGTTTTATGATTTTGAGTAAGCTACCACTGTCGTAGGGTTTGCTTATATAGTAGGAGTGACTTGTCTCTGCCACATCTTCAAGCGTGTCATCCTCGCCATGTGCAGTTAAGTAGATAACGGGTATGTTTTTTGTTGTATTGAGTTTTTTCACTAGGTCGATGCCAGTTACATATGCATCTCCTAAATTGATATCTGTAATCATTAAATCAAAAGAGCTATTTGCAATATGTTCAAATGCGTCATGTGGAGAGTGTGCAAGCAACACTTTATACCCTGCATATTTCAAATCATACTCTAATGCTTTTGCAGTAATAGAATTATCTTCTATCACTAATATATTTAATTTACTCAAATGAATACTTCAACAACTCATTTTCTCCTTAAAATAACCTCTTAGTATAGTATAGTGAAAATATGACACAATTGTTACATTTTATTTCTTTATATTAAAATATACTTTTTAATTTTAAAAGAGTATGATGCGAAGAATTTTGTACATATTCAAAAATAAAGGTGCTATTTTGAAAAAAATATTTGACAGTTTTTACACGAGCGGATGGGAGTTTTCTCTTTCTGAGATAAATTTAACCAATAGGTATCAGATGATAAATATTGGTATTCTTTTAGCTACGCTTGTTCTTGTTTATGCAATGATTGATGGCTATATTCGCCATATCGGAGGAATGATTTTTATCGAAATGATAATTGTTGTAATGAATATAGCGATGCTTCTCACTCTAAGAAAATCCAAAAGAGCATTAGAGTATGTTGCTTCGATAATTACAGCACAATACACTTTTTCCTTTTTGGCAATTATCTACGCAGGTGATGCAATGGATGTGCAACAAGCTTGGTTTTTTACCTATTCTACAATCCTTATCTATTTTCAGGGTTTAAAAAGAGGACATTATTGGTTTATCTTTTTTATTGGTATGATACTGATTGCTCCATTTCAAGAGTTGGTGCAGGTAAAGTACTCCTCTTACGAAATTTTTTATCTCGCTTTAGTTTTAGTCATTCTTTATACTATTACTCATTTTTATCAACTCAAAATGGAAGAATCAAGTGCTTTGATTCAAGAGCAAGAAAATAGACTTATTTTGAGTGAGAATATTCTAAAAAAAGAGCTTCATCATAGAGTGAAAAATAATATGCAGTTTATTATCTCTTTGTTTAAACTCAAACTCGCTCCTTTTATGAATCCTAATATTCAACGGGTTATTAAAGAGGTCACTTTTAAAATTCAAGGTATGTCGAGTATCCATGATATGCTTTATAAACAAAGCACACCTGCAAATATTGATGTGAGTCAATATTTTACAACACTTGTCAAAGCACTTAAAAATGGCTATGAAACAGAGCATATAAAATTTGATATGAAAATCGATGCAGAACTCAGCAGTGACCAGCTTATATTTTGTGGTTTAATTGTTAATGAAATTGTAATGAATGCGATTAAACATGCCTTTAATGATAAAGAAAATGAAGGAGGCTGGACAATCAAACTGAATATTTATAGTGATGAGAAACAAACTGTCTTAGAAATATACGATAATGGAACAGGTATGGATGAAACTAGAAAAATCTCTTTTGGTTCTGAAATGATAGAGAGCTTAATAGAAAATGAGCTTAAAGGTAAAATGAAATTAGAAACCGATAAAGGGGTGAAATATACTTTTTACATTCCTCGATAAAATATACCCAGAAGTAGCTCTTTTTGTCACAACTTCAAAACTTTGAAATTTGATAAAAAATTTCAAAGTTTACAAAATAATCACATAACTCCATCTAGAAGCCACCTTTTTCCATCTATTCATTATAAATTTCATAACTCTAGCCTATTAATTTGTGACAACCATGTCACACCTTGATGTTACATTACTGCATCTTAAGTTAATGAAATGTGATGAAAACAAAAAACACATCAATTTAGTGCTTAGCACTATTTTATTCGGTTCTATAGGATTTTTTGGATGTAGTGGTAGTAGCAGTGATAGCACTGACGTAGCACCAAAAACTGTTTCGGGAATTGCTGTCGATGGTTATATAAAACAAGATGCTTCATGAGAGGAGTGATAAGATAGGAAATATTCCTTATGTGAATGGTAGAAATGACTCTTATGGATATGGAAAAATTAATTTAGCAAATATTATGGCATTATGATGTCAAACGAAAAAGGTTAAACATTCACACTTTCCACATGCCAAAACAGAGACAAAATGCTACAATTGCACCCTAAAAACTAAAAAACTTATTTGGGGAAAATGATGTACATAAAAGAGATATTTATAGCGTTAGCTTGTCTTGGAATTTTGTCTGGATGTACAGACAATAAAGGCTCCAAAGCTACAGAACGCCCTGTGGCGGAAGTGCATCTTGTGACACTTCATGTACAAAATATCGAACTTCCATTAGAGCTTACAGCTTTGAGTGTTGCGAGTCATCCTGTTGCAATTCGTTCTCGTGTAGAGGGCTTTTTAGAAGGGAAGCATTACAGTGAAGGGAGTTTTGTACAAGCTGGGCAAACTCTTTTTACTATCGATTCAAAACCTTTTACTCTTGCAGTCACATCCGCAGAATCCGCACTTGATGCAGAAATAGCAAAAAAAGAGAATACAGCACAAAATCTCAAACGAGTTCAAAATTTATATGAACAAAAAGCCTCTTCCAAACAAGATTTGGACAGTGCTATAATGGCTGACCGCACACAAGAAGCATCTCTAAATCAAGCAAAAGTCCGTCTGGCAGAAGCGAAATTAAATCTGAGTTATACAACGATTACAGCACCTATATCGGGATGGGTGGATAAAGTCACACAATACGAAGGAAGTTATATCGTTCCAGCTCAAAATGGCTTACTGACAACACTCTATCAAACAGATCCACTCTATATTCAATTTTCAATCAACACAGAGACCATGCAAAAACTTAGAAATCAAAACGAAAAAGAGTTGTCTGTGGATGTTCTCCTCTGTGATGGAACGCTCTTTCCTCAAAAGGGAAAACTTTCATTTTTAAGTCCAATTGTAGATAGCGTCACAGCCACACGAATGCTCCGAGCTGAAGTCTCTAATCCAAAAGGGGAACTCATTCCAGGAGAATTTGTAAAAGTTCGTATTCATGGAATCAAGCAAGATGCTTTTGTCATCCCTGCAAAAGCACTGATGCAGGGACAAAAAGGAACTTTTGTTTATGTTGTAGGTACAGATAAAATAGCAGAATCCAGAAAAGTAAAAGTAGGTGAGTGGATTGGAGAGAGTGTTGTGATTCTCGAAGGACTCAAAGAGGGAGAACAAATCGTATCCGATGGCAATGCACGGGTCGATACTGGTAAAGCTGTAAAAATTATCGCTTCAAAGAGTGAGCAGTAATGTTCTCTCGTTTTTTTATCAATCGTCCCATTTTTGCAGGAGTTATCTCTATTTTGATAGTGGTGCTTGGTTTTAGTGCTATGCGTCTTCTTCCCATATCACAATTTCCAAAAGTCACACCACAAACAGTAAGTGTCAGTATAACTTATCCAGGAGCAGATGCTCAAACCATCGCCGATACCGTTCTCGCTCCGATTGAAGCACAAATAGCAGGTGCAGAGAATCTTATGTATGTCAGCTCTTTGGCTTCTGGAATGTCAGGAGGCGGACGGATAACATGTACATTTGAAATCGGAACAGATGCCGATAAAGCACTCACAGATATTCAGAACAGAGTAAATCTCGCACTGCCAAGGCTTCCAAGTGTTGTAAAAATGCTTGGTGTGGATGTCAAAAAGAAGACACAAGACATTTTGATGATTGCAGCACTCTATTCGCCAGATGGCTCAATGAACGATATCCAAATTAGTAACTATGTAACGACGCATCTTCTCAACAATATTAAAAGAGTTCAGGGTGCTGGAGATGCTTCTATCTCAGGAGAACGCAACTACGCAATGCGTATCTGGCTCAATCCTGACAAAATGGCTTCGATGGGAATTAGTACCTCGGATGTCGATTCCGCAATCAACGAGCAAAATATTCAAGTTTATCCAGGGCGTTTAGGGCAGGGGAAGATTCAAGGGCAACAGATGAGCGTTATGCTCACAACCAAAGGAAGATTATCTACTGTAGAGGAGTTTGAGCAGATTATAGTTCGTGCCAAGCCAGATGGCACCATCGTACATCTGAATGATATCGCCAGAGTGGAACTTGGAACAAGCAACTATGAATATTATGGTAGGTTCAATGGAAATCCAGCCGTTCTTCTTGTTATATTTTCACAATCCGATGCAAATGCCATTCAAACATCCGAAGCAGTCACCGCGGAGATAGAGCGACTCTCTAAAACCTTTCCAGCAGGTATTGAGTACAAGATGGCACATGATGCAACAAAATTTGTAAAAATTTCTATTCATGAGGTCATAAAAACTCTTGCGTTGGCAATCGTGCTAGTTATTGGAGTTATTTATCTCTTTTTACAAAGCTTCAGAGCAAGTCTTATCGCACTGCTTTCTATTCCAGTCTCCTTAATGGGAGCCTTTATTGGAATGTATTTGCTTGGTTACTCCATCAATACCTTAACTCTTTTTGGAATTGTGTTGGCCATTGGTATCATAGTGGATGATGCTATCGTCGTAGTTGAAAATATGGAGCGGATTATTCAAAACGAACATCTCTCGCCAAAAGATGCAGCCATCAAGGCGATGTCTCAAGTTGCAAGTCCCATTATTGCGATTGTTTTGGTAATATGTGCCGTGTTTGTACCCGCAACTTTTGTGGGTGGTATGACAGGAGAGTTATATAAACAGTTTGCAATGACTATTGCCGTCTCCGTGGTTTTTTCTGGTTTTGTGGCACTCACGCTCTCTCCTGCACTTGGAGCATTGCTTTTACGAGAGCATCAGAATCTGCCTTTTGCACCATTTGCTCGTTTTAATGCGATGTTTACTTCCATGACAGAGCGATATTTGCATCTCTCAAGCACAATGATTCGACGCAGTTTTATCACATTTTTACTCTATCTGTCTGTTTTTGGAATTATCTATTATCTCTCATCTACGATTTCAAAATCATTTTTGCCTACAGAGGACCAAGGCTTTTTTTATTCCGCTCTTTCACTTCCTGAGGGGGCAACGATTGAGAGAACTCAAGCCGTTGTGGAAAAAGCAGAAAATGCGGTTCGCTCTATTGAAGGAATTGAAAATGTTGTCACCATCGTTGGAAGTAATTTTATGGCTGGAGGACAAGAACCAAACTCTGCAACCATCATTGCACGGCTTCGTCATTGGGATGAGAGAAAAACAGAAGAGTTAAGTGCAAAAGAGATTATAAAAAAGTTTAAAAAAGCCGTACAACCAATCACGGAAGCCAATTTTAATACTTATGAGCCACCGCCTATTCGAGGATTGAGTAAAACTGGAGGCGTACAAATGTGGCTTCAAACTCCTGATGGCGACAGAAACAAGCTCGTGCAAAATGCCCAAACATTTATGCAAAAAGCCAAAGAGCTTCCAGAGTTTGCCAATATTACCAGCTCTATGCGTCCATCCTCTCCTGTATTGTTTCTCGATGTAGATAGAGAAAAGGCGAAGATACTTGGGGTTTCATTGGAAAATCTTTTTTCTACAATTCAAGACACGATTGGACTCTCGAATATCAACCAATTTGTTAAAAATGGAAATAGCTATTGGGTAAAAGTACAAGCAGATGAGGCGTTTAGACGCACTCCCACAGATATAACAAGAGGCTATGTACGCTCTGCATCAGGTGCTATGATACCGCTAAGTTCCATTGTATCGGTTCGCCAAGAGTCCGCACCTGTTATGATTGAACACTTCAATACGGTTCTTGCTGTGCCTATCAATGCAACACTCAAATCTGGTATCAGTACCGGCGAAGCGATTGAAGCACTCGATAGATTGGCAAAAGAGTCTCTGCCTTCTGAAATTACGACAAGCTGGGATGGTATCGCGTACCAACAGATTCAAATCCAAGACAGGGCAACAAATATTCTTCTCTTTGCATTTATAGTTGTTTTTTTAATTCTGGCAGCTCAATATGAAGCTTGGATATTGCCTCTGGCTGTCATGCTCTCTATTCCATTTGGAATGATGGGAGCGTATGTTGCACTCTGGATTACAGGACAAAATAACGATGTCTTTTTTCAAATCGGGTTGCTGACTCTTGTTGCACTGGCTGCAAAAAATGCGATATTAGTGATTCAATTTGCAGAGGAGGAGCGAAAAATAGGTAAAACTATTTATGATGCAACCATGTCAGCAGCAAAATTACGATATCGCCCAATGATGATGACTTCATTAGCCTTTGTTTTTGGCGTATTGCCACTCGCTCTTAGCACTGGAGCAGGGGCAGAAGGGCGTCACTCTATTGGGATAGGGATTCTTGGGGGAATGATTGCTGCCACATTTATAGAACGCTATTTTATTCCTTATCTCTACTATCAAATCTCTACATTACGAGAAAAATATAGAAAAAAAAGAGAAGGAAGTAGCAATGAATAATTTTTTTCATAAAGCTTCATGGATAGCAGTTGCTTTGCTTATAAATGGATGTACAGTAGGGACAGATTTTGTGACGCCTCATCCAGAACTCCCAAATGAGTACAAAAATGCAGAACAAAATAGCTCCACCCAAACGCTCAACAGATGGTGGGAAAAACTAAATGATTCCTCGCTCAACGCTTTGGTAGAAAAAGCTCTGTTACAAAATAAAGAGATTGCTATCGCTGCTGCAAAAGAGGAGAGTTTTATGGCACAGCTTGGAGTAATCAATGCAACTTTTTTTCCACAACTCGATGCACAAGCCTCGATTTCACGCCAAAAATCATCCACTACGACATCCAATAATAGCTCCACCTCAAATGAATACACAACAACACATGCCCTCGGTATAGCAATGAATCGATACGAAATAGATTTTTGGGGCAAATTCGCACGAGCTGAAGAGTCCGCAAAAGCAACACTTCTCGCAAGTGATTACAATCATCAACTGATACGCTCATTCATCGTGGCAAATGTTGTATCAACCTATACCACACTTCTGGGCCAACATATACAACTAGAAAATGCACACAAAAACCAACGCATTGCAAAAGAGATTGCATCTATTTCTCAGGCAAAATGGAATCAAGGTATTGGTTCGTATGCAGAAGTTTTACACGCAGAAGCATTCATCGAAGAGACAAATAGCCAAATACCTCCGATAGAAGCCAAAATTTCGGCACTAGAAAATGCTCTCTCCATACTCACAGGAGAATTTCCAAAGGAGTTTGTGCTAAAAAAAGAGTCGTTTTTTCTTCCACTCATAGAGATACCTGCTGGTATTCCCTCGACACTTTTAAAACGCCGTCCTGATATATTGGCGGCAGAGTCCTCTTGGCATAGTGCAAATGCATCCATAGGTGTCGCTCAAGCAGATTATTTTCCATCTATTTCGCTCACGGGCATACTTGGATTTCAAAGTGCAGAGCTTTCACAACTTGTACAATCTCCCTCTTCTGTATGGCAAATTGCTCCTTCTATATCATTGCCGATTTTTACAGCAGGACGCATTGAAAATGAGGTTGCTCAGGCAAAAGCAAAAGCAAAAGAGACAAAATTACAGTATGAACAAACAGTTTTAATCGCTATGGGTGAAGTGGAAAATGCTCTCAAAGAGCGTCGTACTTTAGTCGTAGAAGGGGATGCACTCGCAAATGCTCAAAAAAAATATATTGAAGCAGAAACACTCAGCAAAGCCCAATACGAAAATGGAAATACAAATTATTTACCTCTGCTTATCATCAGACAAGCACTCCTAGCCAATGAAAACCAACTCATCCGCAACGAAGAAGCAAAGCGTCAAAACTTTGTCATGGTATGTAAAGCCCTTGGAGGAGGGTGGGAATAATAAATGAATATTTTATGCTGTGCGGTGCAATCTCATTTTTATTCTGGCATGTGGAAATAAATCCAGCTAAAAGTTTGGCTTTGAGCTCGATGCAATGCTAACAGCAATCAAACTCCGCAGATTTGAGTAAATCTATCCCTTTTGTAAAATCATATTTTTCAAAAAGTTCTTCGATATAAAAAACATTGGAACACACTTCATAGAGTATATCTCGACCCAAATCATCAACAGGATTGTTGGCATAATCCTTTGGCAATTTACTCTCAAAGCGTTCCCAAAATTTGTCGTGAGCAGTAGGATTTTGAGCAAAAAGTTCATACATCGCATCCAAAACAGATTTTGCATCATCATAACAGTCAATATTTTCAAAAGTGATATATCTATCTTTTATGAGCATGAAACTCCTTTTTAACTAAGTATGCAATTTTTAAGCTAGAAATTTAATCTACTTTCTGGGAAGTTTCAATACACTTCAATAACTTTTTATCGAAGGTTTTTATTTCATCATATTTTGAATAAGCACACAAAATTGAATCCACAAAATCTATACTTTTTTCTTTAAAAATTGTAAGAGCGTTCACGCTAATCGTATCATCAAGCGTTGCTACATTGTCACAATTTATAAGCATTATGAGCTTTTCAACTATGGAATTTTTTGAAATATTATATACACCGAGCAAAACATAAACAACTTCAGCCAAAACCTCATTCGATATAAAAACTTGCTCATTTGCTAAGATGTTTTCTGCAATATCTGCCATCTCTTTATTGTCATTCATAAAGTATCTGACTATATAATTTGTGTCTATTCTAATCATTAACTGAATTTTTTTACAAGGTGATTTGTCCAAGCAGACTCTTCAAAAGCCTGTTTTGAAGAGTCTGCATAATCTGAAAACACACCTCTAAGAGACTTTATATCACTCTTTTTTTGCGTATTATTTGCCGACTCAAAACTATTTTTCGATACTAAACTGACTAAATAATTTTTCAATTCATCACTAGAGTTATGAAAAAATCTCTCAACATTCGGATTATCAATCACTACAGTCATCATTGTATATCCTTCTAATTTTTTATAATTATAGCAAAGTTTAAGAGTTCTTATTTTTTTATAAACGAGAGAAGTATCCAATGAAAATATTTTAAATTTTGATTTTATGTATCCGTTAAGATACAATAGTGAAATATCAATTTAATTAAAGAGATTGGAGATATTCAAATAAATGAGTAAAAATTTAATCGCTTTTGATGCGACACGCTACTTGGATTCCAAAGAGATGATAGCGGAGTATCTCTCGCAAGTTTTGAATGATGGCGA
>JAABQD010000012.1 GCA_011391635.1 Sulfurimonas sp.
GACATGGACGAGTTTTTGGTTGCCATTGGCAATATTGCAAAAGCAAAAGGAATGACACAGATTGCCAAAGATACAGGGCTTGGTCGTGAGAGTCTCTATAAAACTTTTGCAGAAGGTTCGCAACCAAAGTTTGAAACGGTTATGAAAGTTCTCAATTCATTTGGTGTAAAACTTCGGGCTACGGCGTAAAATATGTTGGCATGTGGAACGAGAAAGATATAATCGAAAGAACCTCTAATAAAAAAAGGATAAACATCCTTGGTAGCTAAATTATCGTAGGTTAAATTGTAGAGTTTATGCCGTTATTTTTACTTAACATTGTAAATTTTTAGATGTTTTCTTTTGAAATAATTCTGTAAAAAAATTAACATTATTAGTGTAAATTGCTTTAACAATCCCTTTTTCTTTATATTGTTCTAAGTCAAATTGTATAGCACCTTTTGCGACTCCACATTTATATCTGTCTTTCGGTTCTGTACAATTTTTATAGCATACACAATAGATAAAGTTATAATCATCTTTAGAAATATTTAACTCACCAAGCAATATATCCAACTCGGTTTTTCCATCTTTTAATTTTTCTTTAATCTCAATCTTATTTTTATTGAGTTGCGATGGCTTTTGATTTTTAAACTCTATGCAGTATATATCACTATTATCAATATACAGTGCATCAAAAGATTTTGGTCGCTTATTAGAGTCAGGATATTTTATGCTAATAATTTGATCAAAATTTATTACTTCTTGACTCTCGTCAGTACACAAATTAACTTTATTTTCATCATCAAAACTAGTTATTTTAAAGGTGCTTTTATAAGAAGAGTAATCTCGAATAAACTGACTAATATCAGCCATGTACTAACGCCTCACTATCCATCTTTTCAAACTCTTCAAATGGTTCAGACAATTTATTAAAAATTTCAGCTAGAGTTTTACTGTTACTTTCTTCTATCTGTTCAATTTTAGCATCATGTGCAAGATAAAAATTTGAGTTAACTTTTTCCAATTCGCTATATCTTTGGAGTGCTTCTACCATATATGGGCTATGAGAGTTTACTAAAACTGTTACTCCATTTTTAACTAACTGAACAATGATTTTTGCCATTGCAAGTTGCCATTTTGGGTGTAGATGAACCTCTGGTTCATCTAAAATTAAACAGATTTTTTGATTAAAAAAACGATTTTCATTTAATAATTGCAGTAGTCCAAAAGATTTAATGCCAAAAGCAGTATTTGCCATTTCCATTTTTAATTCTTTGGCTGTTACATATTTATAAAAAAAGAATTTACCGCTTTCAAGCTTAAATTTACCACTTATAATACTTTGAATATCTTCTTGTATTTTTGTTTGAATTTGAATCTTTGGAAATGGATTTGGTCGTGAAATTTTGTCAAATAAATCCCAAATCACGTATGGGTATGTGATATCAAAATCAAGACCATAATCAAACTTTTGTCCCTGTTTCATCTTCCCTATACTGTTAAAAAAGTCCACCATGTCAAATACAATTGGAGATTGTATAATAGTTGCATCAAAGAAAAGGCGATTTTCTTGATTATTACCTCTTCGAAACTCTTTGACATAATTTTTATCAATAATGTGAGCATAAGCTATTTCTTTTTTTCCATTATCTAATAACGATATAATTCCATCTTGGGAAACATTTCCATCAAAAACTAAATTAAGTCTTGTTGCCAATATTTCTTTTTCTTTATACTGTGAATCGTTTTTTCGTCCAGCTATATTATCAGATTTAATAAGTGCAAATAACGCTTTACCTAATGTACTCTTTCCTGTATCATTTTCACCAGCTATGACCGTGAGACCATCAATCTTTACATTAGCCTCTTGAATCATACCGATATTTCTAAGATGAAGTTCCATTTTGCATTACCTTATAGTATATAAATATTTGTATATGCGGATTATAGCGAAATCTGATTTTAGTCAACATTTCGCTAAAACTAAATTAATCCCCTTTCTCGAACAAAACTTGCAGTAGTACCGTTAATACAACTCCAAAGGGGTATTTATGGTAAGTCGTGCAAAGATAAAAGAGCTTATGAACGAGAGTGCTTGTTCGCATAACAAAGATAAGAAAAAAGGTGAGGGGTGTGATATGCCCAAACCTGGTATGGCGGCGGGTGGCTGTGCTTTTGATGGGGCACAGATTTCGCTTTTTCCTTATGCCGATGCAGTGCATTTGGTGCATGGTCCGCAAACTTGTCTGGGTGCTTCTTGGGAGACGCGTGAGACACTCAGCTCCTACTCTGGACGCAACCACACCGTGATGGGTTTTACCACGGGTATCACGACAAACGATGTTATTTTTGGCGGAGACAAACGCCTCTCTAGCTCTGTCGATTACATTGTAGAGCATTACGCTCCTGAGGCGATTTTCGTCTATTCTACTTGTGTTACGGCTATGGTTGGCGACGATATTGACATGACTTGCAAAAAAGCAAGTGAAAAACATGCCATTCCTGTTGTTCCCGTCCATGCTCCTGGATTTGTTGGTGGGAAAAATCTCGGTTCTCGTCTGGCTGGTGAAGCGGTTTTGGAGCATCTTATAGGCACAAAAGAGCCAGAATTTACAACGCCTTACGACATCAATCTCATCGGCGATTACAATGTTACGGGCGATATGTGGGAGTATCTTCCTCTGTTTGAGAAAATCGGCATCCGAGTGCTAAGTTCCCTCAGCGGAGATGGGCGTGTGGGCAACATCCGCACAGCGCATCGAGCAAAACTTAATGTCATCGTCTGTGCAAAATCACTCATAACTCTGTGTCGTAAAATGCAAGAAAACTACGACATTCCTTGGGTTTCTGTCTCTTTTTATGGAAAACGCGATACTTCGTTTGCAATCATGGAAATCGTCAAGGCACTCGGCGATGAGGCACTTATCCAAAAAGCAAAAGAGGTAATTGCCGAAGAGGAAGCGAAACTTGAAGAGAAACTTTTACCCTATAAAAAGTTGTTTGCAGGGAAAAAAGCTGTTCTCAACACGGGCGGAAATAAAGCGTGGTCGATTGCTTCGGGGCTTCAAGATTTGGGCATCGAAGTTGTGGCTACTTCTGTGCGTAAATCGACCGCAGAGGACAAAGAAAAAGCGAGAGAATATCTCGGAGTTGAGGGTATTTTGATGATGGCTCCCGCTTCCGAACAGTCTAAAATCATCGATGAAAAAAATGCAGATATTTTACTCGCAGGTGGGCGAAGTCTCTACACCGCCATCAAGAAAAAAATCTCTTTTATCGATGTCAATCAAGAGAAAAAAGTGAGCTACGGCGGATACAACGGACTGCTCAATCTTGCAGAAGATTTGAAGTACGCTTTTTCCAATCCAGTCTTTGCAAATGTTTCCAAAAAAGCACCGTGGGAGGCACAATAATGGAAAATGTACCAAAAATAGAACTCAGCAAACACGAGCATAAACCGCTTCAAGTCAACCCCATAAAACTCTCACAACCGATGGGTTCGGCTTTGGCTTTTATGGGAATCAAAAACTGTATGCCACTTATGCACGGCTCACAAGGGTGTGCCTCATATGCCAAAGTTTTTTTTACCCGTCATTACAACGAGCCGATTCCTTTGTACAACACTTCTGTGGGCGATATCACTGCTATTTTGGATGGTGGAGATTACTCTATTTTGATGGCGATTGAGAACATTACAAAGAAAAACACTACGCTCAAACCAGAACTCATAGGGCTTTGCACAACAGGACTTACAGAGACCAAAGGCGACGATGTCCGTAATGTTGCAACGCACATAGAAATTCCTTACTGCTATGTAAATACGCCTGATTATGAGGGCGGAATGGAGAGCGGTTGGGCACTCACAGCAAAAGCACTCATCAAACAGCATACAAAAGAGACAAGCACGATAGACACAGACAAACTTTTACTACTTCCACATGCCAGTATCCAGCCCATAGAAGTGGAAAAAATCAAGGAGTTTTGTGAGAGTTTCGGATTTGAAACTTACGCTTTGCCCGATTTATCGACCTCTTTGGATGGCTATTTGAGTCAAAATCAAGGCAAACTTGGAACTGGAGCGATAGGGATAGAAGAGATACGAGAGCTTGGAACTTGTGCAACTATTGTGAGCATCGGGTCATCTATGCAAATCGCAGCAAAAGCACTTTTGGAGAAAAACTCAAATATTTTGCATTTGCATTTTGACCATCTTATGGGACAAGAAAAAAGTGACAATTTTGTAAGTGCTTTGATGAAAATACGACAAAACGAGCCAAAAGCATCCATAAAAAGATGGAGAGGAAGACTTCAAGATGCGATGCTTGACAGCCATTTTCTTATTGGTTCATCGCATTTTGTCATTAGTGGTGAACCTGATATGTGTGTTGGCATGTGCGAACTCTTGCAAAGTGTCGGAGGCACTGTTGATGCGGTAATTGCGACGGTTTACAGCAGTGTTTTGCAGACAATAAGTGCGAAAAATGTCTTTGTTGGTGACCTCGAAGATGCAGTTCCTTACTTTGAAAATGCAGATTTAGTCATAAGTAACTACCATGCAGAACGATTATTGCACATGCAAGAGAGACATACAGGATTGATTCTTAGAGGATTTCCAAACTACGAAGAGTTAGGAAATCAACTTAAAAATGACCAGCTTTATGAGGGAAGTACTTACTTTCTTTTTGAAGTGGCAAATAAACTAAGGGAAATAAAACATCATGGAAACATCAATGAATAATTCAATTAAAGTAGCCTTTGCAACAAAAGATATGAAAACCGTGAACGCACACTTTGGCGGAGCAAAAGAGTTCGCTGTGTATAGCGTTTCAAAAGATGGTTTTGATTTGGACAGAGTTATAAAAACAGATACAGAGAGTTTAGAAGGCGATGACAAATCAGACTTCAAAGTAAAAGCACTTAGTGGTGTAAGTATCGTTTACTGTGAATCTATCGGTGGAACTGCGGCTGCAAAAGTCATCCGTGGCGGTATAAACCCGATGAAAGTGCAAGAAGATAGCAAAATCGAAGATGTACTCCAAGACCTTGTTACCATGATAAACGGCAATCCTCCGCCTTGGGTTAAAAAAATAATGAACATAGAAACAACCGAAGATGTGCGTTTAGCACGCTGGGCATAAGGGAAAAAATATGAGCGAGAAACTTGAAGCAAACGCGTTTACAGAAGAGCTGATTCGTCAACTCAGAGCAGCTGACCAATTTGGTAACTGGTCAAAGATGAGTGATGAAGAGTTGCTGATAAAAAAGTATGTAAAAACCAAAGAGGATTTGAGAAGTATCCCTATTATCGCCGACATTGATGAGATGCTCATCGGCGAAATTAAGATGATGTTCAAAGCCATTGCGTTGCAGTTTGAGAGAAAAACTGGTGTGATGTGTAATGTTGTTATGGAGATGAGTCATGAGGGTTTTGGGCGTTGCATCGTGTTTGCAGGTCGCATTATTTTGGTAGATAAATACTTCAAAGACGCACACCGTTTTGGGTTTCGCACACTAGAAAAACTCTATGAAGAGGGACAAAACTACCTCGATAAGTCGTACGAAGCGTTCGCACAGTACCAACCTTGTATAAAAGAAAATGATTAGGAGAAAAAGATGGCAAATGTAGGAATTTTTGTAGGAAGCAGTGGCGGAGTAACACTTGGAGCGGCAGAAAAATTACAAGAGTTATTTGATAGTTCAGAATTAATTAATATGGAAGAGGATTATGATGGACTTGAGCAATTCGATGATTTTGATATTTTGCTCATAGGAAGCTCTACTTGGGGACAGGGCGACCCGCAGAGAGATTGGGTTGATGTTTTATATGAGATGCAAAATGATGAGCCAGATTTGAGCGGTAAAAAAGTTGCATTTTTTGGAGCAGGGGATCAAAAGACGCATGGCGAACACTTTGTAAGTGCTTTGGCAAAAATGGAAGAAGTGTTCAAAAAGTGCGGTGCAAAAACTGGTTTTGGCTACACCTCGACTGCTGGATATGAGTATAAATTCTCTTTAGCAGAAAAAGATGGAAAATTTTGTGGACTTGCGATAGATGATATCAATCAAGAAGATGAAACATCCAAAAGAGTTAGTGTATGGGCAGAACAACTCAAAAAAGAGATGGGCATAGAAGATGATGACTAAACTTCAAGAGTTTGAAACACTCACAGACACAGAAGATTTTTTTGATTTTTTTGATTTGGCATATGATGAAAAACTTGTTTATGTCAAACGCTTCCATATCATGAAAAAATATGGCGAAATGATTGAAAAAGCAAAAGAGCAAAATTTGATGAGCGATGAGAAAAAATTGGATTACTACAAATTTGCTCTCATAAGTGTCTATAAAAACTTTGAAAATGGCTACGCTCCATCTGCCGCAGATATCTGGTCGATGTTTGATAAGCCTTCGGCATGTGGAAGTTGTTCGACAGCTACGAGTTGCAATTCCGTTGAGGAGGTTTCAAGTGGAGTTCACGCCTGCACAAGCCAACCAAGTCTCAGCTTCAACTAAAGATGAAATTCTTCCTGTTTTTCATTTAGGACAGCGTGTTCGTATAACAAAACCCATCAAAAATGATGGCTCAAACCCATTCCATGAACCAAATGCAGTTTTAGTTCCGAGTGGTGCTGAGGGGTATGTAAAGTTTATCGGCGATTGGCTTCAAGTGATTCGTATCTATGAGGTGCATTTCATAGAAGAGGGCGATACGTATGGGTGTCGTGAAGCGGAGTTAGAAGCTATAGATGATGTCGATGGTTACGATGAAATAGAAGAAGAACTCAGATGGATTCGTGAACATAAAGCAGAAAAAGAAGCTAAAAAAGCAGCTCTCGATTTGCAATCCCAAAGAGAAGGAGAATAACCAGATTTTTGTGATTATGAGCAATGATTCAAATGTGTAGGGGTTATCTTTTGCAGTTTTGCTAAAGAGAGGAACAAGCGTCAAACAGACGCTTTATTAATGTTTAGTCAGCCGTATGACTAAAAATAAAACAAAGGAAAAAACAATGACAACACGCGTAGAAATTATAAATGACTTTTTGGCAATCAATGTTATACCAGGCAAAACGATTCAAGACATAGTTGAAGCTTCTGGAAGTGCACTTCCATTTGGTTGTCGTGATGGTGAGTGTGGTACTTGTGTTGTAAGCATCGAATCAGGAATGGAATTTTTGAGTGATGTAACAGACAAAGAGGTAAAAGTAATGAAAATGTTAAATGAAACAAGTCCAAAAGCACGTCTTTCATGCCAAATGAAAATCGTAAAATCAAATGGTGTAATCCGTCTTAAATACTAAAAAACTTTGGCATGTGGAAATCCACATGCCAAGACTTCCACATGCCAAAAAAATCCACATGCCACATTTCCTAAAACAAATAGAAAATTGTATAAAAATAGAACAATTTTATGCACATTTAATACCATATAAAAAGTATAATTTTTCTATAAATATTCTATATTAAAAAGAAAAAGCCATGAAACAAAATTTTAATTTTAAACAAAAACAACTTCCTAGGCTCTCTATGCAGGCTTGGTTGCCACTTTTACAATGTTCATTAAGTGACCTTGAGAAGCATATACAGGTCATCACAAATGAAAACCCTTGTTTAGAAATGAAATCTGGTTTTGAAATTTCTGAGGGTTCATCTGAAAAGTCACACTTTGCCTATTTGGAGTCGCAAAATCGTGTTTCTAACACTTCAAGCGATGATATCGAGTGGATGAGCGTATCAAAAGAGTCACTCTATGAAAAGCTCGATTTTCAAATATCTGCACCACTGTTTCCAACACCAATATCACAAAAAATTGCAAAGCAGATTATTCTCTATATCAATGAAGAGGGCTATTTTGATGGCGATATCAATGAGATTGCAGAGCAAACAGGCACAGATGCACATAAAGTAGAGCAGATTCGCCAACGGTTTGCATACTTAGAGCCTTCGGGAGTAGGTGCAGTGGATTATAAAGAGTCCTTTTTATTCCAACTCAATGACTACACGCTTGATGATGAGCTAAGTATTTTGATGAGTGCATTGATAATTCAGTTTGAAAAAATAGAAAAGTTTATGAACCACCCTAGGATGCATGATGCAAAAGAGGTACTCAAGCACCTCAAAAACCCTCCAGCTATTGCATATATGCAAGAGGAGCAACAGATTTTGCCTGACATGTTTATAGAGTATAAAAACAATGATTTTACTATCAAAATCAACCACGATTTTTATCCTGATTTGATGGTAAATCAGATTGATAAATATGACAACTTTGCAAAACAGAAGTTTAAAGAGGCGAGGGAGCTTGTCAAACTCCTCGATTTGCGAAAAGCGACACTTTACAACATTGGAATAGTTCTTATCGAAAAGCAGTACACATTTTTTATGGGAGGAGAGCTTAAACCGCTCAGACTCCAAGATGTAGCGGATGAATTGGGATTTAATGAGTCCACAATTTCAAGAGCTATCAGCGATAAATATTTAGAGTGTGAGCATGGAGTGTTTGCGTTTAAAGATTTTTTTTCAAACTCTATCGGAGAGACTTCAACTTCTGAGATTAAAAACTTTATGCAAAGGTTAGTGCAAAGTGAAGACAAAAACAAACCTTTGAGTGATAAAGATTTACACGAAAAAATAGAAGAGAGATTTGGTCTAAAAATGGTGCGTCGCTCTATTGCAAAATACAGACAAGAACTTGACATCCCACCATTTAAAGAGAGAGGATTTTTGTATAAACTCTCTATGTTATAGCACTTTATAAAATGCAAATTTACAACCAGTAAAGTTGTTTTATTTGCATTTCCAAGTCTTTCATACAAGAGTTTAAATCCCGTAAAACAGGGCATTTAATAGAATCATTTTTCAAGAGAATTTACATTATGTTAACCAAATAGTATGATAAATTTCTCTTTCATGTAAAATGATATCTACGCTATAATCCTCCTCATTATAAAAAGAAGGAAAAAATATGGCTGTTAAAGCAACTATTTACAAAGCTTTACTTAATATTGCAAACATGGACTCACATTACTATGCTGAGCATAATCTAACCTTAGCAAAACACCCCTCAGAAAATGATCTTCGCTTGATGGTTCGTTTAATAGCATTTATATTGAATGCAGATGAAACTTTACAATTTTGCAAAGGAATTTCACAAGATGATGAGCCAGACTTGTGGAAAAAAGCACTTGATGGAGAGATAACACTATGGATAGATTTAGGTCAGCCAGATGAAAAACGCATCAGAAAGGCATGTGGACGCTCCCAAAAAGTTATTATTTACACGTATCAAGAAGGAAGTGCCTCAGCTTGGTGGAAAAGTATGGAAAATTCACTCAAGCGTTTTAAAAACCTCTCTGTTATTCATCTTGACATACAAGGAGAGATAGAGGCGTTTGCAGAGCGAACTATCTCTTTACAGTGCAATATCAGTGATGGTGAGTTACATATGATTAGCGATGAAAAAAGCGTAGTGATACGAGAAGAAAAATACTAAGCAGTATGGAGTGAATCATGCAGACTAGAAAAGAAAAATTGATAGAAGATATACAAAATCTTTTAAATAGCTATAGAGGTGTGAATCCAACCTTTATTAATCCAGATTTACTAGAATTTATGGATGAAGATACACTGATAAGTATAATTGACTCTCTTCTACTCCAAAAAGAAGAAAATAAAGAATCAGACTTAGAATGGCTTGAAAAGTTTAAAAAAATTGAGAAATAAGTGTTTTTTGCCGTGATGTTTATTAATGTTATGTCATTTTTATTAAAAACAATGTATAATGTTAATAATTAAACACAAGGAATTAGAAATGCAAAATGTAGATTTGGTGCAGTTGACAGGTGAAACTAAAAAATTGACAGCAATGGTAGTAGAAGATGAGAAAGTTACAAATGAGCTTTTGAGTTCTGCTTTTAAAAATTTCTTTTCAAAAGTTGATTCTTGCTTCAATGGAGATGAGGCTTTAGAAATTTACAATAAAATACAACCTGATATCGTTTTTGTTGACATTATCATGACTGGCATGGATGGTATTGAACTTTCTCGTAGAATTCGTCAAATCAACCCTTCTCAAATTATTATTATCATCTCTGCAAGTAATGATATTGAAAAAATTTCTGAGTCTATTGAAGTTGGTGTCAACAGTTTTATTCAAAAACCAATAGATACTAAAAAAATCATTGATTTACTTATTAGCATTGTAGCTCTGATAGCTAAAAAGAAAAAAATTGAAACAAAAACATTTTCAATCTCTCTTCCATTAGATATTTATGAAGTTGTCAACGACAGTGCAAAAGCTGAGAGTATTTCAAAAAATGCAATCATTATTCGTGCACTTCGTAGTTTTTTTGAATAAAAAATAGTATAAGATTTCCTGAGTTTAATAAATTATTAAGAAATAAATCTATATAATTTCGGCTCAGGAAAACAAGAAGAGTTTCTCTTTAAGTTTCTACTGAAAGTGGCCCCATCGTCTAGCGGTCAGGATCCATGGTTTTCATCCATGTTACAGGAGTTCAATTCTCCTTGGGGTCACCACTTCTTCTTCAAAAATAAAATCAAACAAAGAACTTTCTTAGCTAAAACTCGATAAAATCCCACAAAAATAATTTTTAGGATTTTTAATGTTAAGATTTGCACCTAGCCCTACTGGTGATATGCATATAGGAAACCTCCGTGTTGCTATATTCAACTATATTGTTTCAAAACAAAGAAACGAAGATTTACTTGTAAGAATCGAAGATACAGACAAAGAGAGAAATATCGAAGGTAAAGATAAAGAGATATTAGAAATTTTGGCTCTTTTTGGTATTGAATATTCTCAAGTTATTTATCAAAGTCAAAATTTACACTTTCACTCTGCTATGGCACTCCAACTTTTACATAATAAAAAAGCTTTTAGTTGTTTTTGTTCTTCCGAATGGCTTGAAAAGAAACGAGAAGAAGCAAAAGCAAACAAAATTGCTTACAGATATGACGATGCTTGTGCTTCTCTCCCTGCTGAGCTTGTTATAGACAATATGAACCCTTTTACAATCAGAATCAAAAAACCTGAAAATACTATAGTTATCAAAGACCACATCAAAGGTGAAATCAGTTTTGAACCAAATGAAGTGGATAGTTTTATCATCATGAGACAAGATAAAACACCTACATATAACTTTGCATGTGCTGTAGATGATATGCTTGGGGATATATCACTTATTATTCGTGGTGAAGACCATATGAGCAATACGCCAAAGCAGGATTTAATCCGAACTTCTCTTGGCTATGACAAAAAAATAGAGTATGCACATCTTCCAATCATTCTCAATGATGATGGTAAAAAGATGAGTAAAAGAGATGATGCTTCAAGCGTTAAATGGCTACTTGAAGAGGGTTTTTTGCCCTCTGCTATAGCAAATTATCTCATACTTATTGGAAATAAACCTCCCTGTGAAATTTTTTCTATGCAAGAGGCTATAAAATGGTTCAATTTGGACAATATATCCAAGTCCCCTGCTCGTTTTGATATGGATAAATTACGATTTATTAATCGTGAACACCTTAAAAATTTAGATGCAAAAGAGCTTTCAAGATATGTAGGTTTTGCAGATGAAGAGATAGGAGAACTTGCAAGAATTTATCTCGAAGAATCAGGCACAACAAAAGAGCTACGAACAAAAATAGCACCTATATTTGCTCCAAAAGTAATTCCAGAGGAGTTCCAAGAACAAGCAGAAATTATGAGTCAAACTATCAAAAATGCACCCTATTTCGATGAATACGAAGATTTTAAAAATTATATTATGAATGAATCAGGGCTTAAAGGCAAAAACTTTTTTAAACCACTTCGTCTTCTACTCACAGGAGCAGAACATGGTCCAGATGTCGCAGAAATCTATAAATATCTTAAAAATTATATAGGTGGGATTGTAAAATGAGTGTAATTATAGAGATAATTCAAGGTTTAGGTGGACTTTTTTTAACTTTAGTAAATGTCTATATTTGGGCTATTATCATAACAGCACTGCTTAGTTTTGTTAACCCAGACCCTTATAATCCGATTGTACAGTTTTTGCACAGAGTCACACAACCAGCTTACTCTTTTGTAAAAAGATATGTGCAAACGCATTTTAATGGCATAGACTTTGCACCTCTGATTATTGTTATTGGACTTGAAGTTTTCATTGTTTTATTTCACGCACTCTTAAATTCTTTAAATTAGTTCGTATGCTTAAAGCTAGTATCGTTTTATCACTTATTTTGGCATGTGGACATGCTGAAATAACTCTCCAAGAGATTAATTCCAAACCACCCAGTCGTATGAAAAATTTTATGATATGGCAATTTCTAAAACAAGACATTACACCCCAAGAAGCGGATAAAGCCTATGCTCAAGTGTATGGAAAAAATAATTACCTTCTGAGTATCTATCTAAAAAAATCAATTACACCCGAAGTTCAAAGAACTATTGATTGTCAAAATAGAAAAGATTTACTTGCAATACAAGAGAAAGATTGTTTGGATCTTGCCATAGACCCATACAAAACTTTAGCACTCAGCAAAGCACAAAGAGTTGACTTGGCAAAAAGAATTGATTCTAAGCCAATGCAAGAGTTGTTAAAGATTCAAAATGAACCCTACTCCACAGAGGCTTATACGGCATACGATGCCGATATAATTCTTACTTTATTTATTAGCACACCACAAAAGCATCGAAGAGAACATCTCAATTTGGATTTAAACAGTTCATTTTTAAATGCCATCACAACGCCACAGACATCTTCTATCAAGCTTACTTCCTTTATCAAAATCATTCTCAATGATGATAAACTTGATAAGCTCCAAAACTCCATTACCAAGCTCAACCCAGAGCGTATGGATTCTGCAAACAATTTTTTATTAGGGATGCATTATTTACAATTATCCAATAATGAGAAAGCATTGAAACATTTTGAATGGTCAAAAAGAAATGCGAAAGAGCAATCAGAAGCAGATAAAGCTACTTTTTGGCTCTAT
This sequence comes from Sulfurimonas sp., assembly GCA_011391635.1. Lineage (GTDB taxonomy): Bacteria > Campylobacterota > Campylobacteria > Campylobacterales > Sulfurimonadaceae > Sulfurimonas. The sequence goes on from JAABQD010000012.1 coordinate 12,986, forward strand.
CAAATTACAAAAAATAAAAAACATTTAACACACCTTGCTTCAAGTACAAATATCAATATCTATAGTCTTTATGGTGCGGATATGCTCAAGAAAGATATGAGTAATTATTTTACTTCTGTAAAAGTTGCTCATAGTGAGAATGAAAAAAATATAGAAGACCCTTTTGATTGGCTCAAAATTGTCAATGAGATTAAAGCTACCCCTAAAGAAAAGATGTTTGAACTTGCTTTAAAATATAATCAAAAGAATATGATTGTTGTCCAATCCTATATTCTCGAAAAAGCGTATGAGATGAAAAAACATGCTTATTTAATGCCTTATGATGACTATTTGAGTGAAGTCTCGACGGATGATAAGGCTTTTGTTTACGCTCTTATGAAACAAGAGAGCAATTTTATCCCATCTGCTCTTTCTAACTCTTTTGCTCTTGGTTTAATGCAAATTATGCCTTTTGTTACAGATGATTTGAGTAAACAAGTTGAAAATCCAATTACATCGTACAATGATATGTTTACTCCAGAGTATAACATTGAGTATGCACTCAAACATTTAGAATGGATGAAAAAATCTCTCTACCATCCTCTTTTCACTGCATATGCCTATAATGGTGGGATGGGATTTTTGAAAAAACATCTTGCAACTGGTGCATTTAGCCAAGGAAAATATGAGCCATTTTTGAGCATGGAGATGATGCAAAATAGTGAAAGCAGAGAGTATGGCAAAAAAGTTTTAGCAAACTATGTCATGTATAAAAAGATTTTAGGCGAAGATGTTTCTATTGTTGCTCTACTGGATACACTAACACAGCCGAAGAAGACGGACCGCTTTCGAGTACAAGAGTAAGTGGTTCATTAAAATCTTTCGATTTTTGAGCATATTTTTGAAATGTTACAAGATAGTAACTACTCCATTCACTCTCCACAGAAGCCAAATGTGAAAACTGATTGGCATGTGGAAGTTTTTCTATGATAAGTGGTAAATGCCCATTGAGCCAGATTTTAAAATTTTCTTTATCCTGTTTGAGATACAAAGATATATAGAACGATTCATGTTCGTACATAGTATCAGGATAGACTTCATTGAGATAGATTGCAGAAAAAATTCCATCTACTCTTTCGCCTGAGACTATTTTAGAGCTTTGAAGACTTGAAGCTGTAAGTTCTTGCTCCTCACTCATCTCAAATCTGCTAAAAGCTGTTTTATCGGCACATGCACTCAAAAAAAGCACAATGACGAGTGATGTAAAGAAAATTTTCATCTCAATCCTTCGTGAATTATGCGAAGAATTATAGCTTATTAAACAACTTTTTAATGATGCTTTTGTATAATCTATTAAATTTTAAAATGAGATATACATTGAACAAAAGATTAGCTGTTGCCTTTACTGGACCATCCAATAGTGGCAAAACAACACTCATTCTAAAAGTAGCAAGAAAACTCATAAATGAGTACAATAAAGAAGTTGCTATCATTAAACACGACCCAAAAGATAAAGCAAGATTTGATGTCGCGGGAAAAGATAGCTATAAGTTTTCCGATACGGGTGCAGAAGTGATAGTCACTTCTCCAAATCGTACAACCTACTTTTCTCAAAAAAATAAAGATTTGGATGAGATGATAAGACTTTTTGATACATTTGATATATTACTTGTTGAGGGGCTTAAAAATCTCCCATTACCAAGAATCAGTGTATTTAGAAACTCTATAGATAGTGACTATTTCCCCTATATGAATGCTTTAGCAATAGATGAAAGTGTTGATATTAACAACTATGATATGCCAATTGGGGTAGATGTTTTAGATTTAAACTCTGCAGATGATGTGATATCGTGGATTTTAAAAAATGCAAAGGAAGTGTAAATGAAAGATATACTGGATGCGATTCAAAGAAGTGCTATACGAATTAAAGATGCCATTGATACCAAAGATATAGGGTATTCACAAAAAGAAAACAGTTCTGGAGAGACACAACTTCAGCTGGATATTCAGTGTGATTTAATTATCGAAGAGGAGTTATCAAAAGTTCCTTCTGTACATACTATTGCGAGTGAAGAGAAAGAGCATGAAATGCTTATCCGTGAAAATGGAAAATATTTTATTGCATATGATCCGCTTGATGGCTCTTCTTTGATTGATGTCAACTTGAGTGTTGGTTCTATTTTTGGTATTTATGAAAAAACTTGGGGTGCTATCAACATGGTTGCTTCATGTTATGTGGTGTATGGACCTCGAGTTGAGATGGTTTTTGCAGAGACTAAGACGAAGCTTTACCTTCTTCAAGCTGGTGAATTTGAATTTGTCAAAGAGATTCACTTAAAAGAAAAAGGCAATCTCAATGCTCCTGGTGGAACACAACAAAATTGGCAACCTTACCACAAAGAGCTAGTAGATAGCTTTTTTGCTGATGGCTATCGTCTCCGATATTCTGGCGGAATGGTTCCAGATTTACACCAAATCTTGCTTAAAGGTGGTGGACTCTTTAGCTATCCAGCAACATCTGACAAACCAGATGGCAAACTTCGTAAACTCTTTGAAGTGTTTCCTTTTGCATTTATCTTTAAAATGGCGGGTGGTGATGCAATTGATGGTATTCACGAGGATATAATGAAACTTTCACATGACCATATACATGGAACATCTCCATGTTTCTTTGGCTCAAAATATGAGATTGCAAGAGTAAAAGAAGTTTATGCAAAACATAGATAATCAAGTGTTGGATAAATTTGAACTCCATCTAAGTGAGATGATAGTGAGAATACAAAAGTGTCAAGAGGAAAAAAACTTAAAGAGTTGTAGTAAGTGTGAAGATTACCTTCACTGTGACTTAAGAGAAGACTATGTAAAGTCTGTATATAACAGCATGTCCAAGGGTGAGACAGGCGGATTTGAATTTTAAAATCATTAGACTCATAATTCTCGAAAAACAAAGTTTTTCGTAGCTTTAGGGGGTTGTAGGGACTATGTGTCCCTGCCACTAAAACGGACGCGTTCGTTTTAGTGTATAACATCAATAAAAAGGACAAAAAATTGAGTAAATATATAACAACCCCTATCTACTATGTAAACGGCGAAGCACATATAGGACATGCGTACACAACTTTTATGGCAGATACATTGACACGATATGAGAAGTTAAAAGGTGAAGATACCTACTTTTTAACAGGAACAGATGAACATGGTCAAAAGATTGAAGAGTCTGCACAAAAAAATGGAAAACCTACACAAGAGTTTGCAGATGAAATAAGTGCAACTTTTAAAAATCTATGGGATGAGTTTGGTATATGCTATGATCAATTCATCAGAACGACAGATGAAGATCATAAAAAAGGTGTACAAAAAGCTTTTGAAGTGATGTATGCCAAAGGCGATATTTATAAAGATTTTTATGAGGGTCACTACTGTGTAAGCTGTGAGACATTTTTTCCAGAAACACAACTCATTGATGGCGAATACTGTCCTGATTGTGGAAGAAGTACAAGTGTTATAAAAGAAGAGAGCTACTTTTTTAGACTTTCTAAATATGAGAATGCCCTTCTAGACCATTATAGTCAAAATCCAGATTTTATTTTGCCTCGTTCTCGTGCAAATGAAGTTATTAACTTTGTCAAAGGCGGTTTGCGTGATTTGTCTGTGACGCGAACATCTTTTACTTGGGGTGTAAAAATGCCTGAATCTATGCATGATGAGAAGCATGTTATGTATGTTTGGCTTGATGCACTCTTAAACTATATCACAGCACTTGGTTATGGCAAAGATGATGCAAAAATGAATTACTGGCCTGCATCTACGCAGTTTGTGGGCAAAGATATTCTCCGTTTTCATGCTATTTACTGGCCTGCATTTTTAATGAGTTTGGATTTACCTCTTCCAAAGCAGATTGGAGCACATGGCTGGTGGACAAGAGATGGCGAAAAAATGTCTAAATCTAAGGGCAATGTCATTGCACCAAAAGAGGTTGCAGATGTCTATGGAGCTGAAAATTTACGCTATTTTATGCTCAGAGAAGTGCCATTTGGTCAAGATGGAGATTTTTCTCAACGCGCTTTTATCGATAGAATCAACTCTGAACTTAGCAATGATTTAGGGAATCTTCTCAATCGTATCATTGGTATGAGTGGAAAATACTCTGAATATGAGATAGATAGTGTCGATGTTGCAAAATTTCATAAAAAAGAGCTTGATGCTATGAATAGTGTTTTAGATTCACTCGACACTTACATGGAAAATTTACAAACACATAGATATCTTGAGGAGCTTTGGAGAGTTTTTGCCATAGGAAATAAAGCCATAGAAGAACATGCTCCATGGGTTAAAATGAAAGAGGAGAAAAAAGATGAAGCACTTGCAACTGTAGCACTTGTTGCAAATATTTTGGCAAAAGCTTCTATCATGCTCTCTCCTGTCATGCCAAAAATTACAAATGTAATTGCGGATGCACTCAATTTCAAAATAGACAATTCGAGCTATCAAGAGTTAATTTTAGATAAAAAATTACTAAAACTATTTAATATAAAGGTAGTTCCACCACTTTTTCCTCGAGTAGAAGAGCCTCTTATGCCAGAAGCTCCAAAAGCGATGCTTGAGACAAAACCTAAAGAGGAGAAAAAAGAGGTAAAAGCTGAGAAACAAGAGATGGATAATCTCATAGAGATTGGTCAGTTCTTTGAAACATCTCTCAAGGTTGGTGTGATTGTAGAAGCAGAGGAAGTGCCAAAAAGTAAAAAACTTCTCAAACTTCAAGTTGATTTAGGAGAAGGAACACTCAGACAAGTGGTCGCAGGAATCAGAGAGTATTATGAACCGCAGGATTTGGTCAATACGCAGGTGTGTGTTGTAGCAAATCTTAAACCTGCAAAACTTATGGGAATGACTTCTGAGGGAATGCTTTTGGCTGCTAAAGATGAAGATGGTTTATGTTTAGTACGCCCAGAGAAACCTAAAAAAGCCGGTACACCGATTGGATGAGACTTGAAAATATCCTCGCTCTCACATATGGCAGACTTATTAATGAGCCATTTGTAAACAGTTTTGAAAATATTGTCTTTGAAGCTTCAAAGATAAAAAGAGGAGATCTTTTTATCGCTTTTGATGACAAAGCAATACCAACAGCACTGCAAAATGGTGCGTATGGAGTTATTTTCGAGAGACCTACACAAATCAGTGATAATGAGATTGCTTGGATTAAAGTTTCTAATGTCGAAGATGCTCTCAAACGACTTCTTCGCTTTCGATTGATAGAAAAAGAGGTCGTAGTTTATGAATGCAACGAAATTATCCTCAAACTCGCGCTTCAAATCATCACAGAATCCAATTTTATAGCACTCCATGGGGATATACAATCTATAGCCAAAACAATCTGGCATGTGGAACACAAATCTACTCTGCTCTTTTGCCCTGCTCTTACACCAAAAGATATCTTTACAACGATTAAATCAGTTCCAAAAACAGATGGAGAGTCCATTATGATTATGGAACAAACTCTCTTTGAGACTTCATTTGTCTATGATTCTGTTTTTTATGAGCGACAGCTTTTATCTCCCTTCTTTATCCCTTACTTAGAGGAGTTACTATGCCTTCTAAAAATGCTCAAAATCAACTTCAGACTCAAAAAGTTTACACCCATAGAGCATTTTGAAGCAGTTTTTACAAATAAGAAATTTGAAATCAAAGAGTTCGGTACAAGTGATAAGGTACTCATTTTTGAGCCAAATGCCTCGCTTATAGAGAGTGAAATCGTTTTTTTACAAAAACAAGCAAATTGGGCAAAGATACTCTTTATACTTCCACATGCCAGTGGATATGAAGAGAAAGATAATATTTTTCTCTATTGTAAAGAGTATGAAATTTTTAACATATTGCATGGTAATCATTTTCATTTTGCTCTTATTGTAGGTGTCAACAAAAATATACTCACAAAAAAATTGCCAATTTCACCAATACAGACGCAATTAACCCTTAATTTGAGTTATTGATTTGATACAAATATTTTCTCTTTTTCTTGTTTTACAAACACTTCTTTTTGCCTCTTTTAGTGGTGTGATTGTGGATAAAAATAGCTTAAAACCTCTCGAGCAAGTTATTGTTAGTGATTCAAAAAAGAGTGTAAAAAGCGATGAAAATGGCTCATTTAGCATAGAAAGCGATGAAAAATTGCTTCATATTAAAGCGTATGGCTATAAACCACTTACTTTTGAAATGAATGCAAACTCTAAGCAAATCAGAGTTGAACCAATTCATATCAAAGCACTCTATCTCACTTTTTGGGGTGCAGGAATAAACTCAAAAACCTTAAAAAATATATTACAAATTATAGATGAAAGAGAACTTAATGCGATTGTTATCGATATCAAAAATGAGTATGGCTCAACATCCTTCAAAACAGGGTTTGATCAAGCAAATAGTTATGGTGCTTGGCACAATCGAACCATCAAAAATATCGAAAGTTTTATGGCTTTAATGAAACAAAAAAATATTTATACCATCGCAAGAGTAGTTACCTTTAAAGATGAGCTACAAGCTATCAATAATCCAAGCTATGCTGTTGCAGACAAAGAGGGCAAAATTTGGAGAGATGGCGATGGTATGGCTTGGGTTGATCCATTTGATACAAGAGCCCACGACTACACCATTTCAATAGCCGAAGAGGCTGCAAAAGTTGGTTTTGATGAGATAAATTTTGACTATATCCGTTTTCCTACAAGAGAGGGGTTATCTTATTCAAAAGAGAGCAATCAGGAAAATAGAATCCAAGCAATAGGCGAATTTTTAGACGAAGCACAAAAGAGATTACGAAAATACGGTGTTTTTATTTCAGCGGATACTTACGGAAATATTTGCTGGACGGACGATGATAACAACATCGGTCAAACCGTAGAATCTTTAGCACAACATGCAGATTATCTTGCCCCAATGCTCTATCCCTCTGGATTTGCGAGTGGTTCATTTAATTTTCAACACCCTTCTGAATATCCACATGCCGTTATTTACAGAAGTATCAAACATATTGAAAATATTATCGAACCAAAAAGGGTGCGTCCTTGGTTGCAATATTTCAAAGATTATGCACACAAAAAAAGAAACTATGGAAACTTCGAGGTCAATGAACAGATACGAGCGACCAAAGATGTGCAAACAAGTGGCTGGATGATGTGGTCACCCTCAAGTAGCTACCATTTAGCCTATTTCAAAAAATTATAAATGGATGCGTTTGAGTTCTCTTCTTTGAAGGGTTGCATTGGGAATGTAGTTATGTACAAGGGTATGAAAGTTTTTGGAGTGATTCATATGGACTAAATGTGCGAGTTCATGGACAACTACATAATCAATAAGCTCTTTTTTGACTTTCATGAGTTCGGTATTGAGTGTTATAACTCTTTTTGAGCTACAACTTCCCCATCTGCTTCGCATCTTCCTAAATTTTATCTCTTTATATTCAAGATTCATAACAATGGCATAGTGCTTCACACGGGGAGACAGATACTCCATTGCAAAGAATTTATAAAAATTATCATAGCATTGAAGGATGTTTTTTTGATTGATAACTTTTAGTTTAGATAAACTCTCTCGCAAGAGCTCTGCTTCTTGAATATCAATGCTATACACATCGCCAAAAAGCAACACTTCATCTTCTAGATTGACCGATGCTGGTTTAGCAGAACTGATTTTGAAAAGATGCCCTCGTATCCAAGACTCTTTTTTTGTGAGCAGTTCGATAATGAAGTTTTGAGAAACTTTTGGAGTTTTGAGAAGCACTTTTGCATCTTTATTAACGCTGATATAACTATTTTTAAGTTTTGGTTTGCAGATATGCTCAATCTCCAAATCTTTGAAAACAATTTTATTCATAAGGAATTGGGTCAATCACTCCCGCTAATTTAAAGCCACCAAGTCTCAATCTACAGCTATCACAAACTCCACATGCCACTTCTTCATTTTTATAGCAACTCCAAGTGAGTTCAAGTGGCACATGAAGCTCTAATGCCTTTTGCACAATTTGTGATTTTTTGAGATGTACTAATGGCATTTTAATCTCTATATTTGTCTCATCTTTTGTACCAAGATTGATACTCTGTTGCATACTTTTTATGTAAGATTCTCTACAATCAGGGTAACCACTACTATCCTCTTCTACCACGCCAATAGCGATAAACTCCGCACCCTCTTTTTCTGCAATAGCTGCTGCCATACTTAAAAATATACCATTTCTAAATGGAACATAAGTCACAGGTACGCCCTCTTCTATCCCACCAACAGGAACTTCTATATTTCTATCCGTAAGAGCGGATGCACCAAGATGTTTAAAAAAGTCTAAATCAAGCACATATCTGTTTGTTACGCTTAGGGCATTACAGATTTTTAAAAAACACTCTAACTCTTTGGTTTGCGTTCTTTGGTCATAATTAAAATGCACTGCAATAATCTCACAGCCATCTTTTTGCATCATATAGGCACCGAGTGTTGAATCCATACCACCACTCATGATACAAACTGCTTTTTTCTTTTTATTTTCTTCTTTCATAGGTATATTTTAACATACATAATATATTTTTTTAATATGCATTAAATTTATTACGCAATATAATGTGGGCATATTACTAAAAAGGAGATACTATGGATGTATCATCATCAACAGGAGCTGTGAATAACACTGTTCAAATAGAAGCTCTTAAAAAATCTATGGAAGTTCAAGAAAGAAGCGTTCTAAAAGTTCTTGAAAGTGCTGACGAGCAATCAAAACAGATGAGTGCTCAAAAAACTGGTATGGGCAACAGTTTAAACCTTACTGCATAATCAAAATCATGTACTTCTCGTACATGATTTATAAATTTCTTACCAAGTTGGAATGAGTTATGCTTATCATAAAAAATTTTATGAGAGGTGAACACCATGCTTTACAAATCTATAATAGTTTTTAAAAATTTATTCAGACGCAGAAGATGGGGTGAAAATCATAGACTTTTTTATGTCTAACCTCATTTCTTGAGTCTTATCAAAAATCTATAATACGCTCAGTATAAAGAGTAGCGTTACATTTTTAAAGTGATTTTTTCAATAAAGAGTGGTTTAAATCCACCCTTTCTTTTTAAAAATCCATATTGGTGTAATTGAAGAGAGTATCATAAGCCCTACTGAGAAGATATAGCCATATTCCCAGTGAAGTTCTGGCAATAAATCAAAGTTCATGCCGTAAATACTCGCAATAAGGGTTGGTGGCAAAAATACTACATTGACGATTGTAAACATTTTAATTACTTTATTTTGTTCAATACTTAAAACACCAATAAATATATTTTGTAAATAATCCAATCTTTCAAAATTAAAATTTGTATATTCTATCAGTGACTTTATATCTTTAATCATTATAGGTATGATACTTCTACCCTCATGATGTTTATTGGATTTAAGAAGTGCACTTAAAATTCTCTGCTTATCTGTTAAATTTTCTCTAATTTTAATATTTAAATCTTCAAACGAAGAGATTTTTTCCAATATCTCTTCATCATCGTTTGCATAATCTGTAAAAACATGTTTTCTTATTTTTGCTATTTCTTTTGATAAATTTTCAATTGTATCCGCATCGGCATCAATTCTGATATCGATAATTTCACAAAAAATGGAAAATCCATCTTTAAACTCTTTTGGTGAATTTAATAGTTTTCGCGTAAAGGTATTAAAACTTGCTAACTTTTTATATCGTATCGAAATAAGAAGATTTTCTTGTAAAATAAATGAAACTGTTTCATTAAATGCAAAATTATCATTATTTATAAGAAAGTAACTATTGATTTCGATTCTATTATTCTCTTCCCAATAGCGAGAACTTAGCTCAATCTCCTCACTCTCTTGCTTTGTAGGAAACTGTATGCTAAAGATTGATTCAACTGTTTTAACCTCTTCAGGAGTGGGAGAAATCATATCAATCCAAATAATATTGGCGATATCACCCTCTTCTTCTAAAATAGAAAAATTTTCAATGACTTCTAATTTTATCCCTTTTTTTATAAAACCATTTATCATAAACACTCCTCTACTTCTCTATTTTAGCAACTAAATCATAAAGTGAATTGTATCTAATTTAAATCAAAATTATATTTTTTAAGTGACTCTTTTTAGCTATTATTTTTTGATATAATTCCAAGAAACATAAACTTTCACAAATAAATCAACGGATTCTAAATGCAAATAAATACTCTAACACAAACACAACTTCAAGAAGCAATGAATACATATGCTGAAACATTAGCTTTAGAACCGTATCAGGCAGAATTAGTAAAACTGCAACAACATCTTGAGAGACATAAACGCAAACTTATCATTTTATTTGAAGGACGTGATGCGGCTGGAAAAGGGAGTGTTATTGGAAGTGTAAGCCGATATATGAACCCTAAGCATTACCGTATAGTTGCTCTTGGTCGTCCTACCGAAGAAGAACTCACGCAGTGGTATTTTCAACGCTACATCAAACATTTTCCACATGGTGGAGAAGTTGTACTTTTTGATAGAAGCTGGTATAACCGTGCGATGGTAGAGCCTGTTTTTGGTTTTTGCTCTAAAGAAGAACATGAGCTGTTTATGAAACATGTTGTTCCTTTTGAGGAGTCTTTAGTAGATCATGGCATAGTATTTATCAAACTCTATTTTAGTGTGAGCAAAGAGAAACAAGCACAAAGATTTGAACAACGCCGTTCAGATCCACTTCGTCAATGGAAGCTGAGCGAAATAGACCTTCAAGCACAGAGTATGTGGGAGCAGTTTACAAAAACAAAATACAATATGCTCAAAAATACAAATCATCCTAAAGCACCTTGGCATGTCATTCGTTCAAGTGATAAACATAGAGCAAGACTTGAAACTATGAAACTTATTCTCAATCAAGTGGACTACTATGGAAAAAGTAAAACACTCGATTTTGAACTCAATCCTAAAGCAGTTTTTACAGCAGAGCAAGAGTTGGCAATTATGGATAAACATGAACAAAAAGAGTTAAAAAGCAAAGCATCCAATTAAGTATAATCTAAGGCTTTTTACTTTAAAATTCCGCCCGTTTTAGAGTGTGCTATAAGCTTTTTAAAACTTTTTACTTCTACAGCTTTTTGGGGTGTCGCCAAGCGGTAAGGCCTCGGTTTTTGGTACCGATATTCGGGGGTTCGAATCCCTCCACCCCATCCACAAAATCCACATATTTTTACTAAGGCAAACCAATTGGAAGATTCTGCTAACGACCTGTTTACGCTCACAATTCGCACTATCGCATTTTTATCTATTGCGGGGATTTTTTTCTTTACATTAACAAGAAAAAAAGAGAATAAAAAATAATAAAACTGCCAATAAAATTGGCAAGTTTTATATCATACTCTCTTGATACATTTGAGCTTCAAAAATCACAACTTTGTTTCGTCCACTATTCTTAGCATTATACAGAGCGACATCCGCATGTTTGATGGCCTGCCATGGTGAGATACTATTTTCAATATAACTTGAGATACCAATACTAAGTGTTTTTGAAAAGGTCTCTTCCCCAACTTTAAACACTTTTTTAGAAAATTCACTATTGATATGATTTGCTATCTTTGCTGCGACTTCATTAGATGTATCAAAAACAATTAATAAAAATTCCTCTCCACCATAGCGTATAGCCAAATCTGAGCCTTTTATATTGTTTCTTAGCACATCAGAGAGTGTTCGTATAACTTCATCGCCTACATCATGTCCATAAGTATCATTGACTTGCTTAAAAAAGTCTATATCTACCATCATTACAGAAAAGTTTTCTCCTGATTTTATTCCATCATCAATATATTGCTCCAAAAATCTTCTATTTAAAAGAGACGTCATAGGGTCTTTAAGTGATTTTTCATGGAGTTTATTCATAAGAAGTTTCGTTTGCAACACTGGCTCTGCTAACTCAAAATAGTTTGATATGATCGGAATAAGCTCTTTTGCTTTTATCAACTCTTCGTCATTTGCAACATATATCAAAAGGGTCAAGGAGAGTTCATCTGAAATTGTAAATGGCAAACATATAGATTCTCTATTTTTCATAGCACACAAATCACAAATATTATGAAAATCAGTAGAAACAACTTGAAAATTTGTTCTAAAGGCTCTACATACTTGTGTAGAATTTTCCAACTCTTCATCATTGATAAATGTCAATTTACTCGATTTGAGAACTATTTTTCTCTTTTTTGTAGTTATATTATTTTCAAAGATAATAAAGTTTTCCAACTCAAGATTACTCTCTAAAATATGTTTGATTCTCTCATAAATTTTTTCTTTGTCGTAATCAAGTTCAATCGTTTTTTTGAATCTAAATATTTCAGACAGATCATTGAGTTTTTTTGCCACTTTTCCAGCTTCATCAGAGAGATTTGTTTGTACATAATAAGAGAAATCTCCTTTGTATGCTTTATCAATTCCCTCTTCAAGGGCATCAAACAGTTTCACATAAGGCTTAATGATATACCCTGTAACAAAGAATGCCAAGATTAAAAATACAAATGAGATTAAAATAATTTTGAGTATGGTATCAACTGTTTTATTCTTCACTTCACTAATATCAAGTTCCAAAGTAATTGCACCTAAAACATCTCCCTCTTTCTCATTCACATGACAACTCAAACAATTGGGTTTTGAATATTTCGTCGCAATGTAAGGGATTGTAATGCGTAAAAACTGTTCCCTCTCTTCATTAATTATATTTGTAATAGCTTTTCCATGACTGAGTACATCTTTTTCTATATCATCATATTTATATGGGTCAAGACCGCCGTCTCCAAACTCTTCAATCACTTTTTTAGAGCGAATAACTCTGAGTGTTTTCACATTTTGATGCTTAATCATATTACTCAAAAAGAGGTCTCTTTTGTCCATTGCACCTAAATTCATATGAGAAGTTAGCCCATCTCGAACAGATTCAGCTATAGAATAGGCTCTATCTACTGCAGCTCTTTTTCCAAAATCGATAAAATTAATCCACACATTTGTGACAGTAGCGACGGAGAGAATACTCAACATGATAAAAACAATTATTAACACTTTATTATTTGTACTCATAAATAACCTATCTTTTTTAAATTACTCTTACTTTTGAATTAGAAGTTTTGATTAAAATCAACATACGAAAAAGTATGTTGATTTGACGAGGGTAGAAGTTCTATTTTTTACTTAAATTAGCATCATTGCCGTTCATGCCACATTGGCAATTAGCACCACATTGACAAGGTTTTGGACATTTGCAATTTGGATTATTACACTGACCACCGTTCATTCCAGTTAAACCACTTTGCGTACCACATCCCGCACCCAAAAACATCATTCCCAAAACCGCAGCTATTTTCAACATATTTTTCATTTTTTTTCCTTATAGTTGTATTCCAAGATGGTATCTATAAATTTGTTAATTATAAATTAAAACTATAAACTACCCTCTATATATTTTGGAATTAAACTTTTGATTCTTTCATATATTTTTATAAAATCCGTAGAGTAAACTCTATTTTGACCAATGGAAGTAATAAAGTTAGTATCTCTATTCCATCTTGGAACTATATGCATGTGAATATGTTCTGCTATCCCTGCCCCTGCGGCCGCACCGAGGTTCATGCCTATATTGACACCGTGTGCTTTGAAGCCCTCTTTGAGAAGTCGCACGCACTTTTGAGCTAAATTACTCATATGGAGCCAAGTTTTGCTCTCAAGTTCTTCAAGTTTATCTGTATGGAGATGTGGAATAATCATAAAATGCCCTGGAGTATAGGGATAGAGATTCATAACAATAAAACAGTGTTCATCTCTATAAAGCACACGATGTTTTTCATCCTCTTGCGTTTGTGTGCTTACATTACAAAAAACACACCCCTCCATCTCTGCTCCAGCAATATACTCATCTCTCCATGGTGCGTATAAAATATCTTTCATACTATTCCCCTTTTTATTTTTTTGTTTTCATTTTTGCAAATACTTACTTTTGAACTTTATTCCACTCATCATGCTACACTCACTTGTCCGTTCATAAGCATCGGGAGGAGAAAATCTCTTAGCTGGATTAGGTGTTGGGATTGTTGCTGATTAATTGCTATTTTTTCATTCGTTGGCAAAATAAGTTTTTTATACTTATCCATTAAACTTTCACTGGGTATAGCATAATGTAATTGCTTTATGTCTTCAGGATAAACATGAGGCTGAGCCGAACCTTTTGCTTGACTATAAATATAATCTTGTAGCAAATATAAATGATGTAAAACCATGATTGTATCTATATCATTTTTACCTCTAATGGCAGTGCAATCAGAAGCAAAAATTGGTTCTCTCCAAAAATTTATATGTCCAGCATTAGCTCCAGAACCGCTTATTGTAATTGTATTTTTCTCTCTATTGAATTTTGAATGTAAATATGAATAATTAATTCCTGCGGCAACAACCTTAATATGTCCTTCTAATGTATCTTTTTCTGTAATTAAGTCACCTCTTTTTATTTCTGCATATTTTCCAAGTGATTTCACTTCCCAACCCTCTGGAATCTCTCTTTTTAACTCCTCATTATAAACCATTTTACCGCCTGATGATTTGTAGGGTTTGTTGTTGGCATGTGGAAAATCAAACTGCACAAACCAATAATCATAAAGAGTTTTTGCCATAGCTTCAAGCTCTTTATTTATGCGGTTGTTGAGTTCTATTTTGGCATCTAAAGTGGAGAGGATTTTTGCGATTTTTTGTTGTTCTTTTAACTCACTAGGTATTCTTACTTGAATATTAAATAATCTAGTTTTATCCAATTCACCTTGACCAGTACTTCCATCCATAAAAGATTGTATTTCTTTTTCAAATGAAAAAAGTGCATAATTTAAACATTTAGCTTCATAGTATGAACCACATCTCAAAAGTAATATATGAGAATCAGAAATTAATTGAACATCACTTGGAATTTTATCTACAAATGCACATCTTCCAGCTGTTCCTTGTCCTGTGGAATTAAATAAGATATCTCCAACCTGAATAATTTTATTTTTAGAAATAGTTTTAGTGTCATCTGTATATCTTGCAAATGAAAAATCAATAGTATTATCTCTAATACATTTTTGATTAAGAACCATTATTGTACTTTTATCAACATAACTTGGAGTAATACCTTTTATTGAATATTTTATAAATTCTTCAACTTTTTTCCATTCATACATAAAACAAACTCTTCATATTAGATTTTATTTCAGATTCTAACTTATTCGATTCTACAAACATACTCTCTAAGTTCTCGCTAAACCCTTTCATCTTCGCTTCAAACGCATCTTTTGTGATGTCCACATACTCTATCTTCACATCAAAATATTGCCCTGCACTAAAACTATAATTTTTAGCTTTTATCTCATCATAACTCACCACAACCGACAAATCTTTCTTGACTATTTTGTTGTTAAAAGTATTGATGATTTCATCTTCTTCTTTAGGACTTAAAACAGTTTTTTGGTTTTTCCCCTCTTTTACTTTCTTACCCAAGTTTGAAGCGTCTATGAGCACTACGCCCTCTTTGTTTGAACGGTCTATAAAAACTATGGAGACATTTGTACCCGTGGTTGCAAAGATATTGCTCGGCATGGAGACCACACCTGCAAGCATCTTTTCATCTATGAGTTTTTCTCTTATCTTTTTGTCTATCCCGCTTTGAGCGGTAATGAAACCTGTCGGCACGACCACGGCGGCTTTTCCACCCTGCTTGAGTGAAAAAATAATGTGCTGTAAAAAAAGAGAGTAAATAGACATGCTCTCTAGTTTTTTTGCAGGAACATTAGGAATGCCCGCAAAAAATCTCTCATGATTTTCTTTAGCGTCCAAATCATCTCTGTAATCGCTAAAGTCCATTTTAAACGGAGGATTTGAGACGATGTAATCAAACTTGCGTAATGCTTCGCCCTCTTTGTGGTAAGGGTGCAACATCGTATTACCCTGAATGATGTTTTGGATGGAGTGGATAAGGTTGTTTAAAACCAGATTGAGCCTCAAAAGACTTGATGATTTTTGAGAAATATCTTGTGAATAGATGCTGCATTTATCTTCACCTATGGCATGTGCAATATTCATCAAAAGCGTTCCAGAACCAGCTGATGGGTCGTAACATGTAACATTTTTTACATCGCCTTGCACCAAAATAGCCGCCATGATTTTTGCCACGGCATGTGGAGTGTAATACTCCGCATATTTTCCACCGCTGTCGTTGTTGTAGTCTTTTATGAGGTACTCAAAAATAGTCGCATAAAAATCATACTTTTCTTTAAAAATATTTTCAAAACTAAAATGGACAAGTTTGTTGATGATAGCCTTGCAAAATGGGTCTCTTTTTGAGCTGTCGGTAATGAACTCACTCACATTATCAAAAAGGGTAATCTTTGAACCACCCTCTGTTTTTACCGCAAAAATATCATTATTGTCTCTGGCAATCGTTCGTAAAGTATCATCAAAAGTTTTGGCAAAATCGGGACTGTTTTGGATGTCAAAAAGATGCGTTATCAGATGTTCTGGCTTTAAAGTTGCAGTATCAGCACCAAGCTGTAAAAGCAGCATCTCTTTGTCATCTTCTGACATCTCTTTATAAGCCACTTCCCACTTCTGGGCATGTGCAAGTGTTTTATCTATTTTTTTAGCTTCATAAGCAAACTTATCATTTAAAAATTTATATAAAAAAACCTGCGTAATAATCTTAAACTCATTGCCATCATTCCCCAAACCATAACTAGAACAAATCCCCTTAAGGCTGTCTATCAACTCTTTTGTTTTTCTCTCAAAATCTACTGTTATCAAATTTTATTCCTATTTTTTCAATCCGTTTAATATTATTGTTTCCATACTATCACTATCTGCAAATTGTACACATTCGATTGCAGCATCTATATACTCTTTTGGTGTTACTGTGGAATAATCAATATATTTATATCCATTAAACAGAGCTATCATGTCAAAAAACAATCTGGTAATTCGACCATTTAACTCATAAAATGGATGTAATGCATTAATTTCACATTTATAATAAGCTAATTTTTTAGCAAATTCTTCTTTTGATTTGTTTTCATAATCTTTTAGATAATTTTCCTTTTCAAGTTCTTCAAAAATTTTCTTTGATGAACTTTTCACATACAATCCTTGGCAAAATCTTGATTCACCTTTTGCCATATTGTAATCTCTATACACACCAGCCCAGTCATACAAAGCTTCAAAAGTTCTTCGATGAAGTTCCTTAAAATATGTCTCATCAAAAATAGTATTTTCGTTTAATTCATCATAGAATATCTCATACGCTTCTGTTAAAAGCTCTTTTTCTAGTTCATGGATTTGTAAACTATCAACTATATTTAGTTTATTTTTCGGTACATCTGTTTTTTCAATATAAATATTGCTACTTTGAACCTTGTACTTTGATACCATGTTTTTCCCTCAACTGCTTAACTTCTTCTATTACTTCTTTGCTGGCTTCCCTGTAACCCTCTATACTTTGAGTTGTTTGTATAACCTTGGCAAGTTCTTTAGAATCAATTGGATTTTTACTCACTTTATCAACCTTATAATTTTTAAACTATATTTTACCAATTTAAATGACCATTAAACTCATTTATATACTCATTCAAGACCAAAGTACTAATCTCTTTTGTGGCATGTGGATTTAAGTCTATATGATGTTGTGTTTTGAATTGGTTAATCACCGTAGTAATCATCAACCTATTGAAATAATCTTCATTTTGTAAGATGGAATTGTTGTTAAGCACCTTCTCATCTGTCTCTTTTTTAACATCGCAAAGGGCTTCATAAATCTCACTTTGCTTTTTAGACAACTCGCCGTTTTGCATCAGCCTTTTGTGAATTCTTGCATATTTTGGGTCATTTTGATATTTATGTTTTAAAGCCTCATTTTGTCTGTTTAACTCTTTTATTTTCTCATGTATTTTTTGTAGAGTTCCTATGTTTGCATTCATCTCATCTTGCGTTACTTCATTTAAGTTTTTACTTTTAAAAAGTCTTTGTAACTCCTCTTTAAGCGAGATAAATTCAGGGTCTTTTTTGTCAAAATTTCCAGCTAATGCTTCTCTCGTTTGTCTTAAAGTATTTTTGAGTTTATCTGCTAAAACAAGTTCTTCTTCCCCGACTTTTGTAAATTTAAAAAGTATATCTTCGAGTGCGAAGTTTAAAATATTTGCATTCTCATCGCCACTTTCTACTGCATTTTTTTGATTAAGAAGATTAAGGTGGTTTGATGTTTCTCTGTAGAGTAGATTTAACTTGTGAAAATCAATTTTTTGAAGTAAATCAAAATGTCCAAAAAGTCTTATAAGATTGTACAAACTCTTAGTATCGCTCAAAACTTTTTTAATCTCTTGTACTTTTTTTATATCTTGAATTTGAGAAATTTGGCGTGAAAAATGCTCCGCATTTGTCGTGTCAAAACTAAACAAAAGCTCTTTTATCGCTTGTATTTCTAGTTCTATCTCTTCACGGGATTTAAAAAGTGAAGAGTAATGTTCTATCTCATCGCCAAGTTCTGCTTGTAATTCATCAAAATAGGCTTTATTTGTAGCATCAAACTCTTTGCTTATATCTGCAAAATCTACCACAAAACCATACTTGAACTTTTTATATGTGCGGTTTACTCTTGTAAGTGCTTGAAGAAGGTTATGCTCTCTTATGATTCTCCCAAGATAGAGTTTTTTAAGTCTTGGTGCATCGAAACCTGTCAAAAGCATGTTATAGACAAATAAAAAGTCAATTTTTCCATCTTTAAAATCATCTACTTGCTTTTTTCTCTCCTCTTTATTTCCTATATCATGAAGGATTAAAGCTGCTCGTTTTACCTTCGTTTCATCTTTAAGTTTTGTTCCATAAGTCGGCATTGGTTCTGCGACCATTTGAGCATCATAATAATCATTGTTGGCATGTGGAAATCTTTGTGTTGCATATTTAACTTCAAATATCTCAAACATCATTTTGGCTTGTTCAGAAGAGTCACAAATTATCATACCACCAATAGAGTTATCATCAAATAATATACGGCTTTTTTCAAAATCTTTTACTATATAGTCAAGCATTGGTTCCACAAAACTGTGATGAGAATAAATTTGTTTTTTGTTTAAATCACCTTTTAAAATCTCTATCTCTTGAAGTGCTTTTTGCAACTCTAATTTATAATTTGTTTGTATCTCTTCACGAATAAGTCTTAAAGTGTACCCATCGGCTATAGAAGCGTTGTAATAGTATTTATGAATATAATCTCCAAAAAGAACTTTAGAATTCGTGTCATCTCCTAAAAGCGGTGTTCCTGTCAATCCTATTTTTATGGCATGTGGGTCTGAAGTTGTAAGATTTGCTAAAAAGCTTCCTTTAGGATTGTAACTTCTGTGAACTTCATCTAAAAAATAGACTCTTTGAATGTTAATGTCATAATCTTGCATAGCAATAACATCTGGATCATCTTTGAACTTTTGAATATTTACAACTGTTATCTCGTGAAGTCCTCTGTCATTGTGAATCGCTGTGGTTGATTTTATATCCTTTGCGAATGCTTCACGACTAGAAACAGTATATACAATAAGCCCACGACTAGTAAACTCTCTGTGTGCTTGTGTCAGTAAATCAAGCCTATCCACTATAAAATAAAATTTAGGAATAATAGATTTCTTTTGAAAATAATCTGTAAGATGCTTGACATTGTAAAATGCAAGTGCTGTTTTACCACTTCCCTGCGTATGCCAGATTATCCCTTTTTTTACATCTTGATTGAGCTTTTTTTCTATCGCTTTTGTAGCAAATATTTGAGGATAACGCATAATATGTTTTTCAACTCCGCCGCTTTTTTTTACATAAGCGATGGCATACTTTAAAATAAAAGCTAATCTCTCTTTTGAAAATAGCGATGTATTGATACGATTTGTTGGGGTATTTTGGTCTTTATTTGTGAGAAATTCAGAATTATGTTTAATGACTTCTAGGTTATTGTCTTTTAAAACATAGTTTTCTATCTTGTCATCTTCATCGTTTAAAAGTTCTGCCAAATTTAACTTTTCTTCTTCTCTAAAATAATTAAACAGAGGATTTTTAGAAGGTGTCGCATAAAAGGCACCTTCTATTGGTTCTGAAGAATCATCATCGTATTCCATATTGTTTGAAAAAACCATGAGTTGCGTAATGTTTATAAACTTTTTATACTTAGTGTTTGCAAATCTTGTGTTTATACGCTTTCTCTCAGCTAAAACACCATCTTGATTATTTGGTTTTTTAACCTCAATAAATGCTAAAGGCATACCGTTTATCAACAAAATAATATCTGGTCTAAACTCATCATCGCCATTTTTATATGTGAGCTCTGTAACTACATTAAAGGTATTGTTGTTGAAATTTTCAAAATCTATGAGTTTTATTCCTGAATTTTGAATAAGCCGCTCATAAAAAGCTTTTCCTAAATCTTCATTTTCTAAAAGGAGTGATACAGCATCATAAAGACGGTAAACATCGCCCTCTTCTAAATTTTGGTTTATTTTATAAATGCTTTTTTTGAAAATATCTGTAAAAATATTTGTATTTGTATCATAGACTGCATCTTTAAGAGAGAGATATTCATATCCCAATCTTACGAGATGTAGAATAGATGGTATTTTAACCCTTGAATCTTCATTGAATTTCATTATAAAATCTCCCTGTCTTTCATGCTTAAATATCCATCTTTACTTATGATAATATGGTCAAGTAACTCTATACCTAGTAGTTTGGCACTCTCTTGCAATCGCGAAGTTATAAGCATATCTTCTTGGCTTAATTCAAGTAAACCGCTTGGATGGTTATGAGCTATGATGATAGAAGCACACCT
>JAABQD010000013.1 GCA_011391635.1 Sulfurimonas sp.
GAGACATATATATGGAACCAGAAGATTACGAATTCTTTTTAGACCTTATGCTCAAAAAAAAGGGTGTCAGGCACTATTACAGGAATAAAACTTAAAATTAATTTAATTATTGTTAGGCTACAATACGACATGCCAAGAAAAGAACGATTGACCGAACCGGGACTTTATCATATTATTAATCGCGGAGTAGAGCGAAGAGACATATATATGGAACCAGAAGATTACGAATTCTTTTTAGACCTTATGCTCAAGTGTTCAAAAGATTACGAAATAACAGTTCATTCATTTTGTCTTATGACAAACCACTATCATCTCCTTTTAGAAACTAAACAGCCAAATTTATCTAAAGCTATACAATTCATCAACGATAAATATGCAAAATACTTCAATAAAAAGTACACAAGAAGCGGACATCTCTGGCAGGGCAGATACAAATCCTATCCTCTTTTTGACGATGCCCATTTTTGGATAGTAGCGAAGTACATAGAACGCAACCCAATAAAAGCCAATATGGTAAAACAAGTAGAATCCTACAAATATCAATCATTTTTTCAGTGGAAATATAAACACAACTACTTTGAACTTCTGAACAACTCTATGATTTTTGAGATGACTTACGATGAGTACGCAGATTATATCAGCAGTGAGATGGACATTGATGCAATAGAAATTGTCTATAAATCTCCCAAACTCATAATCAAAGATGATAAATTGAAAGTTCTCAAAAAAAGATTAGAAACTTTTTTTGATTTTGACAGAGATATTAATAGAAACGAAAATATCAAAAAAGCTTTTGAATATGGATATACAAAAACAGAAATAGCAGATTTTTTAAATTTTAGTATCAAGACAATAAATGCAGCTTTAGAAAAATAAAAAATCATCAGCTATAATTACAGTTCTAGTTGGCGATTATGATTTGTTGATTGTATTGTGAAGGAGAAGGTGGGACAGGGTCAGCCTTTAACTAAGGATATAACAATGCGATTAACGGTCATAATTGTTATAATTATTCTGCTTTTAGCAGAACGATTGTATTAAAAGCTTTATAGAAGAAGTTGGTAGCTTCTTCTATATTGTCCCAACTAGATCAAAATTATATCACACAAATCCAAAAAAAAATCAAAAAAGGTGTCAGGCACGCTTTTATTTATGCTTTTTCTTATTTTTTACTTAACTTCTTTTCATTTTCTTCCGCTTAACCTAATGCTCATTCTCTGAAAATAAATCTCTTTTTTCTTTCTATTCTTTTTTACTATTATTAGTATATAATTACCGATGGCAAAATTAGATGAAATAAAAGCACATATAGATTGGCTCAAAGAGTTGTTTAAGATTTTAGTAGCGATGTTAGTTGCTGATATTGCAGGTATATCAAAGCTATATATGGATGGGAATATAAACCTGCTCTTTTATTGTGGCGTAGTTCTAGTTATAGTTTTATCTATTTCAGCATCGATAACATCTAAAAAAATTGAAAAGCATATTAAAGAATTAGGAGATTTGTAACATGGAACAGTTGCTTATAATAATTGCGCTAATTGCTGTTATTTCTACATTTTCATACACTGTTTTAATCGCAAAATAAAAAAAAAGAGAAAAGGGTGCCAGGCACTCTTTTATGTATAATTGCCGAATGCAAATAAAAGAAAAAATAGATAAACTATCAAAAATTGCTGACATTGTAAATAAAAAACTGATAGTTCTCTTGGCTATAGATGGTGGAGTTGGTGCATACTCTATAAAATTTATAGAGCAAAATAATTATTTTGGTTATATGCTTGGAATAATATTTATAGTTGTTTCCATGGGAATTGCTTACAATTATAATGAATTAAATAATCTTAAACGAGAGATAGAGGAACTTTAAATGGAAAATTTAGGATTGTTCGTATTAGCAATAGGTTTTATTTTAGCGTGGATTATTGGTACTGTTGCTAATAAGAAACATTGGAAAATAGGTAATATTTTCTAAAAGAGGGTGTCTTTAATTTAAGTAAAAATGGTGTCAGGCACTCTTTTGTGCTTTTTCTTGCTTTTTACTTAAACCCTCACTATCTCTCTCCACCAACCCAATACACAACCCAAACCTTATCGTCAATCCTAGAGCCTCTGGCAACTTAATTTTAGCTTGGTAGTAAACATAAGAAAGGGCTAAAAATAGATATGTTTTGCAGGTATTGTATGGTTAATTTGAAAGAGTTGTTAATAAGTTGATACGATTATTTAGAAGTAATTTATAAAATGGATGCGATTGGTTTGTGTGTAGAAATGTAGGAAAAAGCGACATATATATCGGCTTTGATGCATTTAGTCGTTGGAAATATGTAATAGAGTATTGAATTTTATGCGACTAAATTTGCTTAAGTAATTCGTTGATTCTTGCTTCGCTAATGTTATCTAGCTCAGATTTTGAATAGATAGTGAGAAGATAAATGTTATTTTCAGAATCTACATAATAAGTGATAACTCTAAACCCACCACTCTTTCCAGTTGGAATAGATGAGTTTGCTAATCGTATTTTATAACAACCATTGACGATATTAGTCCCAATTTTAGGATTTTCTTTTAACTCAGAAATTAGCTTGTTTAAATCAAATTTGATACTACGATATTTTTTATGTAATCTCTTAATATTATCATTAAACTCATCTATAGCTAAAACATTACAACTCATTCAATAATTCTTCAATTGGTCTCGCTTTGAGTTTACCTTCTTTTATAAGACTCATCTGTCTCACAGCTTCAGCGATGCTATTCTCAACTTCTATTGGTGAGAGTGAATTATCTTCTCTGATAACGATACCTTCACTTTTAAAACTATTTAACATTGATAAAATTTTATTTAAGATACTTTCATTTGGTATGTCAATTGTCACTGTATGCATCTTCAACCCCTTAAGGAATTAATTTTCTTAAACACCATTATACAGAAATTCCAATAACGAAATGATTAAAAAAAAGGGTGTCAGGCACTATTCAAAAAGGGTGTCAGGCACTATTAAATAAAGGAATAAAACTTACTTTTTTCTTAACTTAATTTACCTTCTTCCGGTTAATCTAATGCCCATTCTCATAAAAACCTTTTTACTTTTTCATTTATATTTTGATATAATTTCTGCTATTGGTGGTTTTGGTTTATCTATATTTGACAAAGCTTTTATTATTAGTTTGATATTACTTTTGCCATTTCTTTTTTTATCGTTTGGAATTGTATTGGCATATTTAAAATTAAATAAATTAGAAATATTAATCAAGGATTTAAGAAATGAGTAGTATTGGTATTTTAATCTACGCGATTGGTTTTATAGTAGCGGGAATGTTAGCACTTGTAGCATACAAAAAACATTGGAAAATTGCAGACTACTTTTAAAAAAAAATGGTGTCAGGCACTCTTTTATATCAGTGAGAAAATCAAGAGAGAAGGAGATAAAATTTTATGAAAGTATCAAAGCTCGATAAAATATTCGATGAGAACCAAGAAGATGTACTTGACTATTTTGACGCATCTAAAGTTAAGATGATAAATGAAGAGATAAGAAGAGTAAACATAGATTTTCCTGCGTGGATGGTGCAATCTCTCGATAAAGAAGCGCAACACATAGGCATAAGCCGTCAAGCAGTTATTAAGATGTGGCTAGCAGATAAACTAAGAGATTTAAACTTTAAAGTAGCAACACTCTAAAAGAAAGAAAAAGATTAATAAAAAAGGTTGTCAGGTACTCATTTGAAACTTTTCTTATTTTTATATTAATTTTCACTTTCTCTGCTTAACATAACGCTACTTCTCATGAAAAAGATTATCATCGCCAATTTTAAAAATCTATCCAAATCTTTTCCACATGCCATAAAATTCAGGTATGTGTATATTATTTTATATCAATTTGATACAATTCCATATATAAAATAGGATGATGTATTATGCCCTCAACTACTCTTTCTCCATACAATAGCCGTTATCAAGCCAACTCTGGACTTGGTTATGATGGTGTAGTTCGCATTCGTGTTGGTGAATACTACGGCACAGGTGTTTTACTGAATGATGGACGCAGTATTCTTACTGGAGCACATCTTTTTTCAAGTAGCACCAATCCTGTTGTAGATACACAAGTTGTTTTCGAAACTCAAACAAAAAATAAAATATCTTCTTCTGTAGATTCAGTTACGATAAATCCAGATTATAGCACTCTCACATCACAAGCAGATTTGGCAATAGTTCATTTGAATCAATCTGCATTTACTGATGCAGAGCGTTATGGACTATATCGAGAAGATATTACAGAAAATCAAACTTTTACTTTTGTTGGCTATGGAAGAGCAGGTACAGGAACGAGTGGTATAGAAACAAATGCAAGTACGCCAATTCGCCGTATGGCAGATAACACAATTGATGGCGATGTAGATTTACTTAATCAATATTTAGACTCGGTTATGAGCTGGACACCTCCAGCCCATACACAGTTTATTGCTGATTTTGATAATGGCAGTTATACGAATGATGCTGGTGGACAACTGTTACATGTACTCCACTCAGGAATTGGCTCCCAAGAAGGTATCATAACGATAGGTGATAGTGGTGGACCGGCATTTATAAGTAATAAAATAGCAGGAATTGCAAGTTATACAACTAGTTTATCATTAAATGCAAATCATCCTGATGTAGATACAATAATTAATAGCAGCTATGGTGAACTTGCTGCTTGGCAAAAAACAAGCTACTATCAAAAATGGATAGATCAAGAGATAAGAGCAAGTTATCAAAATGCTCCAACTAAAGCAGAAGATGTAGTAAAAGTAGTGAATGAAGGCAATGCGAACACAAACCATGTTTATTTTTTACTTGAATTTACGGGTGTGCGAGGGGATGCCAATCAAATTTTGAGTGTTGAGTACACTACGAGAAATGGTACAGCAATTGCGGGAGAAGACTACATTGCTATAAGTGACACACTGAGACTTTATCCAGAAGAGACGAAAGCTGTTATCGCAGTAGAAATAGTTGCTGATACCTATGTTGAATCGGATGAAACTTTTTATCTTGATGTTACAAATCCAGTAGGTGGTAGTTTTGGTGATGGGATTATTACACTGACTGCTATGCGTACCATACTCAATGATGATGGTTTAATCGCTTAGAACTTAGATGGTGCCGACACGAGGATTCGAACCCCGGGCCTGCTGATTACAAATCAGCTGCTCTAGCCAACTGAGCTATGTCGGCAAAAAATTGGATAGAAGCGAATTTTATCTCGTTAAACTTTAAACAAACTGATTTTATGTACAATTGCGACCATGAAACGAAATATTATAGCAAAAACATTCACTCCATCTTATGACACAGTTGAAGACAGGATAAGGGTTGTTGTCAATTATCAAGATATAAATGATAGGGTTGATTTTATGATAACGAGAAGTTTTATCTTAAATCTTATCCCTACAGCTGAAGAATTTATAGGTAAATATTATGGAACAATGGCCACTTCAACTCCACAAGTAGAAAATAAAAATAACTCTTTTTCGAAAACAGACACGGTCAATCTCGAACTTTTACGAACAACGGATGAACTCCTTACGGAAGTGAATTTTTCTTTCAATGCAAATACAAAGCTAACTTTAGTGACATTTAACTCTAAAAATGCAGTTGCACAGGCTGATTTAGATGCTTTTATGATAACTCAAATATTTCAAGTGATAAAGTCATCTATACCTAATATTAGCTGGGGAATATCACACTATTTCTAATGCAACTATGGCACTAATTAAATATACATAAAATAGTGTCGTATTGATTTAATATATTTTAAGATACTTTCTTGTAAAATACACTTTGAATCTAAAAAAGGGAAGTTGTTTGGCACGGAAATTAAGAATTTTTGTTGAAGATACGCCACAGCATGTTATGCTTAAAAGTATAAATGAGATGGATGTATTTATCGATAATAGTGACTACAGTGAGTTTTTGAAGATTGTAGATGAAACGAGTAAAAAGCATGATTTGAAAATGCACTCTTATGTAGTTATGAAGAATTATTTTGAATTTTTAGCGACCCCTGCAGATGTTGATACTTTGCCAAAAATGATGCAAAGTTTAGGTAGGAGATATGTAGGTTATTTTAATAAAAAATATAATCGTACAGGAACTATTTGGGAAGGGAGATACAAAACTTCTTTAGTAGAGCCTGAACTTTATCTTTTTGATGTTATGACATATATAGAAAGCAAAAAAAATGAATGTAACAATGAAGTTAGTAGTTTAGCCAAAAATTTGTATGACAAAGAAGATACAATTGTAACATATCATGAGTTGTACAAAAAGTTGGGATTTACTCAAGAAAAAAGAGTAATGAACTATAGTAAAATCTTCTTTCAAAAAAAAGATGAACGAAAAAGTCACTTTATACAAAGTTGTCTTGAAAAACAAGCTTTGACAGGAAGTGATATTTATATCCAAAATTTAGAGCAACTCATAGGCATGGCACTTAGTTCAAAAAAAATAGGTCGCCCAAAAAAAGAAAATACACAACAAAGGAAAAAAATGTACAAAAATTTACAAGTATTAGACAAAGAAAAACACAAAGAATTGAAAATCAGTCCACTTGAGAACTTGAATTTTGCAAAGCAAACAGCTTTTTTGCCAGTTGTAGCTAATGAAATAGTATTAGTTGGTGCAACTTTTCCAGTGGTGTTTACCTCAGAAGAAAATGCATCACTTGTCGCATTGGTTTCACTTGGAGCTGACAGTTTGGCTATAAATAATGAAGGAAAATGGATAACAAATTATGTTCCTAGTTTTCTCAGAAAATACCCATTTTCAATAGCAAGTACAAAAGAGAATGCTGATCAAAAGGTTATTTTAATAGATGAAGATTCTCATCTGTTTTCAAAATCAAAAGGGAAGCAACTTTTTAAAAAAGATGGCGAAAAGTCTGAAACTTTAGAGCATGCTGTAAACTTTTTGATAGCACATGAACAGCAGAGTGTAGTCACTAAAAATATAATCAATGAAATTGCACAAAGTGGGATTTTGGATGTAAGAGAGATTAGCGTAGGTGAGGGTGATGAGAAAAAAGTTTTGGTCAATGGCTTTAAAGTTGTTGATAAAGAAAAACTTGCGAAACTAAGTGATGATGTTTTGGCTTCATGGGTACGAAGAGGCATTATTACTTTTATAGATGCACATCTTAAATCTCTTGAGAACATCCAAACTCTTTTTAATTTAGCAAACCAGAGACAAAACTAAAATGGCACAAGTATCAAAAAAACAAAAAGGACAAGAGAGTGAGTTGAAGAGTGCAATTATGCAGTCTAAGAAATCATTTCTTATAGTGGGATTTTTTAGTTTATTTATCAATCTTCTTATGCTTGTACCATCTTTGTATATGCTACAGCTCTATGATAGGGTATTGACAAGTAGAAGTGAAGATACATTAGTATTATTGACTCTTATTATTCTTGTATTATTTATTACTATGGCTATATTAGAAATTGTTAGATCTAAAATACTTGTATTTGTTGGCAATAAACTAGATAGCATTTTAAGTGCAAGAGTGTTTGATTCACTTTTTTATCTAGCAAACAAGCAACCAGGCAAAGCGTCTTCTATGCCTTTGAATGATTTAACACAAATCAGACAATTCCTCACAGGAAACGCTCTTTTTGCTTTTTTTGATGCTCCTTGGATGCCAATATATATCGCTATCTTATTTATATTCCACCCAATGTTTGGGTATTTTGCAATTTTTGCTGCTATCGTACTGGTAATAGTTACTATTGCTAATGAGTATGATACAAAAGAAAAATTACTCGAAGCAAATGTTATGAGTAGAGCCTCAACTCTCTATGTTGATTCAAACTTAAGAAATGCAGAAGTTGTAAATGCAATGGGTATGAAAACAAATATTCAAAATATTTGGCGAGAAAAATATTATGCTTTTTTAAATGCACAAACAGAGGCAAGTAACAAGGCTGGTATCTGGTCGAATATATCAAAAAGTTTAAGAATGCTTTTTCAGTCACTTATGTTAGGTCTTGGTGGTTATTTAGCAATAGAAAATGAAGTAAGTGCTGGTATGATGATTGCAGGATCTATTATCATGGGAAGAGCTTTAGCTCCTCTTGATTTGATGATTGGAAGTTGGAAAGGTTTTAGCAGTGCGAGAACATCGTATGAAAGACTCGAAGGATTACTAGAAAATTTTCCACATGCCAATGAGCATATGGAATTACCTGCTCCTCAGGGTGAAATCCTTCTTGAAGGTGTCGTAGTAATACCACCAAATGCACAACAACCTTCTATTAAGGGTATATCCATGAAAATTGACAAAGGAGATGTTGTCGGTATTATTGGACCAAGTGCAGCTGGAAAATCATCTTTGGCAAGAATTATTTTAGGGTTATGGCCATTAGCAGCTGGAAAAGCACGACTCGATAAAGCAGATATCTATCAATGGGACAAAGTTGATTTAGGTAAATATATAGGGTATTTACCTCAAGATATAGAGCTTTTTGAAGGAACTATTAGTCAAAATATTGCTCGATTTGCGGAAGTAGATGCAGGTAAAGTTGTAGAAGCTGCGAAAAAAGCTGGTGTGCATGAGATGATTTTACGATTGCCAGATGGTTATGATACAAAAATCGGTGCTGGAGGAGAATCTCTCTCAGGTGGACAAAGACAACGCGTAGGTTTTGCACGAGCTATCTATGACAATCCTGTTTTAGTTGTTTTGGATGAGCCAAATTCAAATCTTGATGATCAAGGTGAAGCGGCACTTGTTCAAGCAATACAATCTCTAAAAGAGAATGAAACAACTGTAGTAATTATTACACACAGACCAAGTATATTGCAAGTGACAAATAAATTAGCTGTTATCAAGCAAGGTTTATTAGAGTTGTATGGTAATACGAATGAAGTTTTATCTGCTATAGCTGCTGCAAATCAAGCTGCAACCGCTCAGGCTCAAAGACCAGCACCGACTCCACAGCCAACACAAACAATATCGCTTAGCAAACCAAGTAGTTAGGAAAAATTATGGATAATAAACAGATAAAAGTGCCATCATATGATGACACTGCAGTAATTCGATTTGGTTTTATAGTTCTCTTGGTAGTATTTGGACTTTTTGGTGGTTGGATGGCTTTTGCACCACTTGCGAGTTCTTCGGTGGCAAGTGGAAAAGTTTCGGCAGATATGGATAAAAAGACAATGCAACACCTTGAAGGTGGAATCATAGATGCAATATATGTCAAAGATGGGGATGTCGTAAAAAAAGATCAAATCTTGATGAAATTGAGTGATGTTCAAGTCAAAGCACAACTCAATATTCTTAATGCTCAATATCAAGAGAATATAGCTCTTTTTGCAAGATTAAAAGCACAAAGAGATAATTTAAAGAAAATAGAATTTCCAAGTGAATTGAGTGATGAAAATGCTATAAAAAATCAAGTAAATATTTTCATCTCCTCCAATAAATCGATTGAAGATGAAGATACTATTAAAAATAATAGAATTGTGCAACTTCAAAGTCAAATAGATGGATTAAACTCTCTTATACAGAGCAGACAAAAAAGATTGGCATCTATAATAGAAGAGAGTAAAGAGCAGGAAACTTTGTTTGCACAAAGATTAGTCGATAAACTAAAACTTAGAGATTTACAAAAAGAGAGTAATGCTATCGATGGTGATTTGGCAAGTTCAAAAGCAGATATCGCAAAGTTAAAAGAGCAGATAAGTGAAGTAAGTAATCAAAAGCTTTTGAGAGAAAAAGAGTTTAAAAATGAAATTTTGCAAAAATATGTAGAAGCAGAGACAAAACTTTCAGATTTGAAATCAAAAATCGTTGCAAATGAAGATGTTTTAAGACGAACAGAAATTCTTGCACCAATCGATGGAACGGTAGTTGGACTCAGTTCACATACTGTGGGTGGAGTGATAACCCCAGGCAAGTCTATCCTTGATATCGTACCAGAAAATGCAAAACTTTTAGTCGTAGCTAAAGTAAGCACAACAGATATTGATAAAGTCAAAGTAGGTTTAATCGCAGAGATAAAATTTTCAGCTTTTAATTTGCAGCATGTGAATGTTATTGAAGGCAAAGTAGTGCATGTTTCAGCAGACAGTTTTATTGATGAAGCGACAAATATTCCCTATTATGAAACAAAAATTGAAGTGACACAAGAGGGTGTTAAACTTTTAAAAGAGAATGGTTTTGTGCTTGTATCTGGTATGCCAGCGGAAGTTATGATTAATATTGGAGACCGAACAGCACTGAGTTATCTTGTAAAACCTTTTCAAGAGATGTTAGGCAGGAGTTTTAATGAAGAGTAATCTCTTTTTTAACTTCTTATTGGCATGTGGATGTTTAATTACCTCTGCTGATGCAACGGAAGTTTTAACATTTTCAAAAGCGTATGAACTTGCTCTTTTAAATACCAATACAATCAAATCTTCAGCTTATAGAGCTGAGGCAGAACAAGAGAAGGTAAATCAAGAGTACTCTAAGCTCTATCCTCAAATAAGTTTTTCAGCAAATTATGGAAAATCTGATTATGAGTATAATCCAAACTATGCAAAAGTTGATCATGTCCGTCAGGGTATGATTAGTAATACTCTCTCTTTAAGACAATCTATCTACAATGCAGATACATACTCTAGAATTGCAATGGAAACATCAAGAGGCAGACTCTATGAAATTGATTCAGAATTAAAAAAAGAGGAATTAGCTCAGAGTGTATTTAAAGTGTATCTTGAGTTGCTCAAGTCACATAACAAGATAAAGCTCTACGAGTCAAATCTTCAATATATTAAATCAAAATTAGATGTATATACGCAACAATATGATATGAACTTGACCAACAAAATGGATTTGCTTCAGATGCAAGTTGAGTATAGCTCTGCTTTGATAAGTTTAGACAAAGAAAAACAGTCGCTCAAAGTAAACGAACTTAAATTAACGCACTTTATAGGTGAATCAGAATATAAATTACCAAAAATAGAAGTAAATAAGCATACTCTTGAAAATATTCAAATGATGAAAGAGTCTATTGTAAGTGGTGATAATTTTGACAAAAATCTAAAAGTACTTCAAGCAGAAGTATCATTGAAACTCTCAAAAGAACAGGTAACAAACGCATTCGATGCACATATGCCTCGCTTAGATTTACAAGCATCCATTTCTAAGTACAATACAGATGACCCAACAAGTGATGCTCCGTATAACAATGTCCAGCAGATGGCACTTGTACTTAATATTCCAATTTATAGTGGTGGATTGGTCTCATCTATGGTTGCATCCTCAGAACTCATGAGCAAAGCTGCGAATGAAGATTTGCTCGATACAAAAAAACAAGTGCAAGTACAGTATGACGACTATCTTACATCTTTTAATGTCTCTGTTTCATCTGTAAAAATGTATAAAGATGCTCTTGAATCTGCAGAGCTTTATGTAAAAGCTATAGAACAGGGATATGAGCATGGACTCAAAAGTATTATAGACTTAAATGAAGCAAATACAAAGCTTTATGATGTAAAATATAAATATCTTGACAATATACATGGAATGGTTGATTCCTATATAGGGTTGTTGATTGTCACTAATAATTTTGAAAACATAGGTTTATTAGATAGAATTGTAGAATAATAAGTAAAGAATAAGAGGGAATGATTGTGAAAAAAGCTATAGTAACAGGTATAACAGGACAAGATGGAGCATATCTTACAGAGTTGCTTTTAGAAAAAGGGTATGAAGTTTTTGGAACATATAGACGAACTTCCTCTGTCAACTTTTGGAGAATTGAAGAGTTGGGCATACAAAATCATCCAAACCTTCACTTGGTAGAGTATGACTTAACAGATCAAGCCAATACAATTCACATGCTAAAAAATATAGAGCCAGATGAGATTTATAATCTTGCAGCACAAAGTTTTGTGGGTGTTTCGTTTGAACAGCCTCTTGCAACAGCTCACATTACAGGGCTTGGTTGTGTTCATCTTCTTGAAGCTATCCGAATAGTTAATCCTCGGATAAAGTTTTATCAAGCAAGTACCTCAGAAATGTTTGGTCTTGTTCAAGAAGTACCACAATCAGAAAAAACACCTTTTTACCCTCGAAGTCCTTATGGCGTAGCCAAACTTTATGCACATTGGATGGTGATCAACTATAGAGAATCTTACAATATTTTTGGATGCAGTGGGATACTTTTTAACCATGAATCGCCTTTGCGAGGAAGAGAATTTGTTACAAGAAAAATCACAGATAGCGTAGCAAAAATCAAACTTGGCAAACTAGAGTGTTTAGAACTTGGCAACATGGATGCAAAAAGAGATTGGGGATTTGCTAAAGATTATGTAGAGGGCATGTACCTTATGCTCCAAGCTCCTAAACCAGACACTTATGTCTTGGCAACAAATAGAACTGAGACAGTGAGAGATTTTGTCTCTATGGCATTTAAAGCGGCTGGTATTGAGTTGGAATTTAGTGGAAAAGATGAAAATGAGAGAGCTATAGATAAAGCTACTGGTAAAACAGTTGTCAAAGTCAATCCAAAATTTTATAGACCATGCGAAGTAGATTTACTGATAGGAAATCCACAAAAAGCCAAAGATATTTTAGGCTGGGAACCAAAATGTACGCTTGAAGAGCTATGTGCAATGATGGTAAAAGAGGACTTAAGAAGAAATGAGATAGGGTTTAGTTTCTAAACTATGAAAAAAGTTTTAATCACTGGTATAGATAGTTTCACTGGTGTACATCTCTCTGCGTATCTTTTGGCATGTGGATATGAAGTGCATGGCACAACTCTTTTTGAGAGTGGTGCACAAAAATATCAGTGTGACATAACTGATAAAGAGAGTGTAGTAAAAGTTTTAACTCATTTAGAGCCTGATTTTTTGATACACCTCTCAGGCATTTCATTTACGGCTCATGGCAACAGTGAAGATTTTTATAAAGTCAATACGATAGGTACTTTGAATATTTTAGAAAGCCTCATAGAATTAGGACTTAAACCATCAAAAATAATCTTGGCAAGTAGTGCGACAGTGTATGGCAATCAAGGTTTAGAAGTTTTGGATGAATCTCTATGTCCAAAACCTGCGAATCACTATGGTGCGAGTAAATATGCAATGGAATGTTTGGCTCGAAACTACTTTGACAAACTCAATATTATCATCACACGACCATTTAATTATACGGGCATCGCTCAAGCGGAACATTTTTTGATACCCAAAATTATCAAACATTTTAAAGAAAAAAGTCAAACGATAGAACTTGGAAATTTGGATGTTAGTAGAGAATTTAATGATATAAGTTTCGTTTGTGAAGTATATAAAAAACTTTTAGAGTGTAATGCAAATGCAGAGGTAGTCAATATCGCAACAAATCGAGGAATTAAGCTCCTTGATGTACTAGAAAATATGAATGAATTGTCAGGTTATAAAATAAAAGTAGAGATAAACCCAACATTAGTAAGAAAAGATGAGATAAAAAGTTTGACAGGCTCATCCGATAAACTTTTTCAACTTATCGGAGTATTGGAGCAAAAAGAGTTTAAAGATACATTGCGAGAGATGCTTGAAGCCTAAAATTTTAATAGACGGCATCTCCTTATTATCTCCTCTGACTGGAATAGGAAGATATACCTATGAAGTATCGAAGTATATAGAGAGTAAAGATGATTTTGAACTCAATTATTTTTATGGCTTTTATTCAAATAAATTGATTGAGACTTCTAAAAAACCAGAGTTAAAGACTTTAAAAAATATTGTTTCCAAAGTACCTTTGCTAAAAAAAATCATCAGAAAATGTTTATTGGTTATAAGTAAATTATTTGCACCTCGATATGAGTTATATTGGCAACCGAATTTTATACCACTAGATGGTATTAAAACAAAAAAAATAGTGACATCGGTTCATGATTTTTCTTTTATTTTACATCGTGAATTCCATCCAAAAGAGAGAATAGAATACTTTGAAAACTATTTTTTCAAAAATATTGTGAGAAGCAATATGATAATTACAGGTTCTCACTACTCAAAAAATGAGATTTTAGAAAATCTTGATTTTAAAGAAGATCAAGTGAAAGTAATTTATCATGGAATAGATCATAATACTTTTAAGGTATATGAAGAGTTGAAGGTAGATTTTGACATTCCTACTCGATTTATACTCTCTGTTGGAAGTATCGAACCAAGAAAAAATCTTTTGGGCTTACTAGAAGCTTATACTCTTTTAGATGAAAAAATAAAATCAGAGTATAAATTGGTTTTAGTTGGTTTTAAGGGCTGGGAAAATAGTGAAATTATGGATAAAATAAATAAAAATCAAGAAAATATACACTATCTAGGGTTCGTGAGTGATGAAGAGTTAGCAAAAGTTTATAATTTAGCATCATGTTTTGTGTTTCCATCATTTTATGAGGGCTTTGGTTTACCTCCTTTAGAGGCTATGGCATGTGGAACTCCAGTGATCTCTTCTCATCTTACATCTATGCCAGAAGTTTGTGTGGACGCGGCACTTTATTGCAATCCATATGAGCCAAATGATATTAAAAATAAAATAGAATTGCTTTTGAATGATAAAGCTTTACAAAATCAGATGATACAAAAAGGGTTGCAAAGAGCAAGTGAATTTACTTGGGAAAAATCTGCTGAAGAGCATATAAAAATCTTTAAAGAGGTTCTTCAAAATTGAAAATAGCAATAGTCCATGATTGGCTTGTGACCGATGCTGGAGCAGAAAAAGTGCTCAGAGCCATTTTGGATCTCTTTCCACATGCCGATATCTTTTCGCTTGTTGATTTTTTGAGCCAAGAGGAGAGAAAAGTTGTCTTAAATGGCAAATTTGCACAAACTTCTTATATTCAAAAGCTACCTTTCGCCAAAAAACATTTTAGAAATTACTTACCACTTTTTCCACATGCCATAGAGAGTTTGGATGTAAGCTCTTATAATCTCGTGATAAGCTCATCTTGGGCGGTGGCAAAAGGTATTAAAACTACTAAAAATCAACTTCACATTTGTTACTGTTATACACCTATTCGTTATGCTTGGGATTTGTATGATGAATATACCGCAAATCTCAAGCAACCTAAAAAATTTTTAGTGCAACAAACTCTTAAGTACATACAAAAATGGGATAAAACCACAACACACAGAGTCGATTTTTTTGTGGCAGATTCACTATTTGTCCAAGAGAGAATCAAAAAAACTTACAATAGAGAGAGTAGAGTCATCTATCCTCCCGTTCAGACACAAAAGTTTACTTTGTGTCAAGAGAAAGATGATTTTTATCTGACTGCTTCAAGGCTTGTTCCTTATAAAAAAACAAAGCTAATCGTAGAAGCTTTTAATGAAATGCCAGAAAAAAAGCTCTTTGTGATTGGTGATGGAGAAGAGTATGAAGCGATTAAAAATATTGCTAAAGAGAATATCATACTGCTTGGATATAGAGATAAAGAGACAATGATAGAGTATATGCAAAGGGCAAAAGCTTTTCTTTATGCTGCGATTGAAGATTTTGGCATAGTTCCTATCGAAGCTTTGGCATGTGGAACTCCTGTGATAGCATTAGGCATTGGTGGAACAGCTGAAACAGTGCAAGAGGGTGTAAATGGCATCCATTTTCACGAACAAACAAAAGAGAGTATTATAGAAGCAATCGAAAGATTTGAGTCTATGCAGTGGAATCATAAAAAAATTTCTGATTCAGCAAGTTTTTACAATGAAGAGAGATTTAAAGATGAAATGAAAAACTTTATAAGTGAAAAATTAATAACAAATTCTCATACATTTTAGTACAATAACTTTATGAAAAAAAACAATTTTAATATTTCTGAGTATTTGTTAGCACTTATTTTAATCGCGGTGGATTATTTTGTGCTTTTATTTACAATTGATATTGCTTGTATTATACGAACGAACTTTTTTAGAGAATTACCCCCATTAAATACTACAAGTGATGAGTATAGTTGGATGGTTTTTATCGTTTTGTTTTTATTCATGTATGAAAAGATATATACACGAAGGTATGATTACTGGAGTGAGACTTACAAAATTTTAAAAGCATTGACATACTCTTTTCTTACTATCTTTAGTTTTATAACTCTTTCTAAAGCCGCAGATGACTACTCAAGACTTTTTATAGTTCTCTTTTTTGCTTTAGCACTTTTATTATTGCCTTTTACAAAAAGAGTAACAAAAAATATCCTTCTGAGATTTTCTCTATTCAAACTCAATGTAAAAATTTTGGCAGATGATGAAAAATATGAAATTTTAAAAAAAGAGATTGAACAAAATTGGTATCTTGGATACAAAATTTCTGAGACACATTTTCATATGGTTTTGATATCTTCAAAAAAATATGATGCCAGAGAGTTGCAAGCTACTATAAACAGATATATTCCTATGACAAAAGATATCTATATTATCCCATATCTTGAAAATATAGATTTTTCACATGCCGAGATGATTAGTTACTCCAACATTAGACTCTCCTCTTTTCATATAGAAAATAGACTTTTAAACTATAAAAATATTGTATTGAAATATGTTTTTGAGAGATTCTTAAGTCTTCTTATTTTGCCTTTTGTATTGATCGTGCATAGTATTATTATTGTGTTAATTAAGTTGGATTCGAAGGGAGAAGCCCTCTTTAAACAAAAAAGACTTGGTAAAAATTCAAAGTTGTTTGAATGCTACAAATACCGAAGTATGTACCAAAACTCGGATACTCTTCTTGATGATTATTTAGTAAACAACCCATACGAAGTGGAGCAATATAAAATTTTTCATAAATATGACAATGATCCTCGTATAACAAAAATAGGAAAGTTTTTAAGAGCCACATCTTTGGATGAATTGCCTCAATTTTACAACATATTTAAAGGGGAGATGAATCTCATAGGTCCAAGACCTTATATGCATGAGGAGAGTGCAAAAATAGGAGAATTAAATCAAGAACTTATCCTCAAAGTAGCCCCAGGTATCACAGGTCTTTGGCAAGTGAGTGGAAGAAATGAGTTGACATTTGAGCAAAGAGTAGAATTAGATACATGGTATATACGAAATTGGTCTTTGTGGATGGATTTTGTGATTTTTTTAAAAACTATAAAAGTAGTACTATCTAAAGTGGGTGCGAGATAAAAGTGGTGCTCACAACAGGACTCGAACCTGTGACTTTTACCTTGTCGAGGTAACACTCTACCAACTGAGTTATGCGAGCAAGGTTGAAATTTTAGCAAAAAATTCTTAAAGTAATTTTTCTTCTTTAAATGCTTACAATATTGTATTTTATTTTGAAAGAAGAGGTCACTTTTTATATATAATTTAGGTGTACTAAGTGTATAATTCGATAAATTATAAAATGATTTTATAGTAGACTTTTTGCAAAACTCCTAGCTATCTCAGAGAAGTTTTTAGTGGTGAGATTGTGCAAATAAATTTTCAAGCCTAGCCAAAGCTAAGGTTGAAAATTTATTTGTGCAAGATTGCTGCTAGAAACTTCTCCCTTCGGGCGAGATAAAGAAGGCTTTACTCTGCGTTAGATAACCCCAACCGTAGCTTTGGCTACGCTTGAGAACATCTGCCTTGATTAAAACCTTCTTTATCTCGCTGAGATAGCTAGGAGTTTTGCAAGAAGTCTATTTAAAACACCTAAAGGTTTATTATGAATTTAACTGAATTAGAAGAGTTGGGATTAAAGAATATTGGAAATGTTTTTCATAATTTAAGTTACGATGAGTTGATTCAACATGAGCTTGATAACAATGAATGTGCTCTTACAAAGCAGGGTGCTACTACTGTTGATACTGGTGTTTTTACAGGAAGAAGTCCGAAAGATAAATATTTTGTTAATCGTGACCCATCTAACAAATATATAGCTTGGGGTGATGTAAACAAAAAAGTTTCAGCAGATGTGTTTGCAGAACTTTTAGTGGTCGCTCAAGAGCAATTATCTGGAAAAGATATCTATGTTACAGATGTATTTAGCGGTTCAAGTGTTGCTTCAAAAAAATCGATTCGTTTTGTTTCTGAAATAGCTTGGCAATCTCATTTCGTTAAAAATATGTTTATCCGTCCAACTGCCTCTGAATTAGAGACATTTAAACCACAATTTACAGTTTTAAATGCATGTAAAGCGGTCAATAAAAAGTGGAAAGAACATGGGTTGAATTCAGAAGTGTTTGTACTTTTTGATATTGAAAACAACCTTTGTATTATTGGTGGCACATGGTATGGTGGTGAGATGAAAAAAGGTATTTTTTCTATGATGAACTACTGGTTGCCACTTGATGGAAAACTTGCAATGCATTGTTCTGCAAATGTAGGAAAAGAGGGAGATACAGCACTCTTTTTTGGACTCAGTGGAACAGGTAAAACAACACTCTCAACAGATCCGCATAGAAGATTGATTGGAGATGATGAGCATGGCTGGGATGATCAAGGTGTATTCAACTTTGAGGGTGGATGTTATGCAAAAGTAATTAATCTTGACCCAAGCAGTGAGCCAGAGATTTATGGTGCTATCAAAAAAGGTGCATTGCTTGAAAATATAGTGATGAAAGATAATGGCGAAGTAGATTATAGAGATGATAGTAAAACAGAAAATACGCGTGTTTCTTATCCAATAGAGCATATTGAAAACCATGAGCCATCGTTAAGTGCTGGACATCCAGAAAATATTATCTTTTTAACTGCGGATGCTTTTGGTGTGTTTCCTCCAGTTTCAAAACTTACAAAAGAACAGGCAATGTACTACTTTTTAAGTGGCTATACAGCAAAAGTTGCTGGAACAGAGAGAGGCATTACTGAGCCGGTAGCAACTTTTTCTTCATGCTTTGGTGAAGCTTTTTTACCTCTGCATCCAACTGTGTACGCAAAACTTCTTGGTGAAAAGATAGATCAGCATGATGCACATGTTTACCTTGTAAATACTGGCTGGACAGGCGGTGGATATGGTGTTGGTAAACGAATGAGTATTAAAGATACTCGTGCTTGTATCAATGCGATTCTTGATGGGAGCATCAAAAACAGTGAGTTTGATACGACTAGAACATTTAGATTGCATGTTCCAAAAACATTAGGGGATATTAATCCAGAGATTTTGAACCCACGCAATGCTTGGAGTGATAAAGAGTTATTTGATAAAACAAGAGACACATTAGCGGAAATGTTTATCAAAAATTTCAAAAAATATCAAACGCAAGATAGTGCATTTGATTTCTCAGAGGCAGGACCAAAAGTAGGAAGTTAAGAAACTTTCTACTTCTTCTTTCGTTTTCTAAAGAAACTCACTTCTTTCGTTTTGTGGCATGTGTAAAGTAAAACCACATGCTCCCTCCGACGACCACTAGAGTAAGCGGTGCAATCCAAGGTTTTTGACTGATTGTTTGTGCGACTCCAACCAAAAATTCACCAGAGTAGTA
The DNA here is from genome assembly GCA_011391635.1 of Sulfurimonas sp. GTDB lineage: Bacteria > Campylobacterota > Campylobacteria > Campylobacterales > Sulfurimonadaceae > Sulfurimonas. Next base: position 19,420 of record JAABQD010000013.1, read on the forward strand.
GCTTCCAATTCCAATAGATAGAGCCCACACAGCCGCACTTAAAGTGTTGTAAAAAGCAAATTTTTTAAACTCATATTTTGTAAGTCCTATAGCAATAGGGATAATTGTTTTTGCACCATAAATAAATTTTTGCAACAGAATAATCCATGAGCCATATTTTTTTATCATGATATGAGAAAGTGCTAGTTTTCGTCTATGTTTTCTAAGTCCTTCCATCATCATGCTTTTTTGGTAGCGTCCCATATAAAAAAGTAACATCGCCCCAAGTGCATTGGCTAGAAATGCGATAAAAATGACAAGCGATAAATCCATCTTGCCCATAAAAGAGAAAACAGATGCTCCAACGAGTGCTGCAAACCCACCACCAAGTGAGTACAAGAAGAGTCCTATGTATCCGTAAGTTGCTAAATTGCTAAATGTATCTTCCACATGCCAATCCTATAGTTGTTTTATTTTTGCTATCTCATCACGGAGTCTTGCTGCCTCTTCGAAGTTTAACTCTTTTGCAGCTTGTTTCATTTTTAACATAAGTTCCGTTGTGAGAGCCTTTTTCTCTCGAGGTGGCATTTTATCCATTTTTTTATTTTTTTGGTAAATGGTACCATGCTCTTCAAGTTTGAGGTTTTCATCTAGTTTTCGTATGGTTGTAGTCGGTGTTATGCCATACTTTATATTGTGTGCCTCTTGAACTTCTCTTCTTACGGTTGTTTTGTCGATGGCTCTTTGCATTGAACCTGTGATTTTATTCGCATAAAGAATCACTCTTCCCTTAGAATTTCTCGCTCCTCGCCCTATAGTTTGTATAAGTGCCGTTTCACTTCTTAGAAATCCCTCTTTGTCTGCATCTAAAATTGCCACCAAAGAGACCTCTGGCAAATCTAAGCCTTCGCGTAAAAGATTGATTCCAATGAGGACATCAAAATCTCCTCGTCTGAGGGAACGGATAATTTGATTTCGCTCAATCGTGTCAATATCTGAGTGCATATATTGTACTTTGATACCCAAATCGGCAAGATATTTTGTGAGTGCTTCCGCCATTTTTTTTGTCAAAACTGTAATGAGAACTCGCTCATCATTGACGATGATTTTTTTGATTTCATCATGGATATCTTCGACTTGATTGTCGGAAGGTTTTATCTCTAAAATCGGGTCAAGCAACCCTGTCGGTCGGATGATTTGATGTGCAACTGTGCTTGACATCTCCAACTCATACTCTGAGGGGGTTGCGGAGACAAAAAGGTAAAACGGTGCTTTGTTGATATACTCATCTGCCTTGAGCGGGCGGTTATCCAAGGCACTTGGAAGACGAAAACCGTACTCCACCAAAACCTCTTTTCTCGCTCTGTCACCTGCATACATGCCACGATATTGAGGCAAAGATACATGGGACTCATCAACAATCACAAGATAATCTTTGTGGTGGAGTGCAAAATAATCAAGCAGAGTGTAGGGTGCTTCTCCCTCTTTTTTGTTTGTAAGAAGTCTTGAATAGTTTTCTACACCTTTACACATGCCGGTTGTTTGAAGCATCTCGAGGTCAAACTCCACTCTTTGTTTAAGTCTTTGATACTCTACGAGTTTGCCCTCTGCTTGAAAATAGGCGAGTCGCGTATCCAGCTCCTCTTCTATGCGTTTAATTGCAACTGCCATTTTTTCTTGGCTGACACTAAACTGTGAAGTGGCGTAAATAGTGAACTGTTTATGCTCTTCGAGTCTTTTGTTGTCGATGATGTCGAAGGTGTAAATTGCCTCTATCTCATCGCCAAAAAACTCTATACGAATTGCCTCTTGCTCAAAATAGGGCGGATAGATATCTAAACTCTCTCCATTGACCCGAATGTGTCCGCTGTCAAAATAGGTGTCATTTCTGCTATAGCCCATCTCTACTAGACGAAGAAGTAGCGTTTTTTGTGCGATAACATCACCCACAGCAACGGACTGAACCATGTTTTCATACTCCTCAGGGTCTCCCAAACCGTAGTTTGCAGAAACTGAAGCGATAACAATGACATCATCGTAACTGAGAAGATTTGCGGTAGAGGAGAGCCTCATTCGTTCTAACTCATCATTAATAGCACTATCTTTTTCTATAAATAAATCTTGACGAGGAATGTACGCTTCAGGCTGATAGTAGTCATAGTACGAAACGAAATATTCAACATGATTATTTGGAAAAAACTGACGAAACTCACTATAAAGCTGTGCAGCTAAGGTTTTGTTATGCGTCATAATGATAGTTGGCATCTGTGTATTTTCTATGATTCGTGCCATTGTGTGTGTCTTACCGCTTCCTGTTACACCTTCAAGGGTTTGGTAGCGATTCCCTTTGAGAATACTCTCTGTAAGCTCTTTTATGGCTGTTGGCTGGTCTCCGGCTGGAGAATAATCTGAATGTACTTTAAAGTTTGGCATGTGGAATTATAGCTAATCATTTAAGCAAAACTATGTGACAATGCAAATACAACTCAAACTTCGCAGGAAAAAAATATGAAATCAACACCCAAAAAAAACTACAATCGTACAGCAAAAACTACTCCACACAACAATAGGAGGAAAATGCCACCCAAAAGTACAATGACAGATATCTCACCAAAAAATGAGGTGAAAGATATGTTTATGAAGTGGTTTCAAAAACATAATATTGTTGGACAAATTATGAGTAAACAAGATATTGTGCAAAATATATTGACAAAAATAAATGCAAAACAAGAGGATGCCCTTGCTTCTGCGATCAATGAACTTAAGCAAGATGGTCTTATTGAAGTCAAGGAAGATGGTTTAACTTTGTCTTTAACTCAAAAAGGAGTTGATTCCACAATTTCATAAACTTTGTCGTGATGATTTGATTTTTTGTGATAGAATTATAATTATATAAAAGAGAAGGATTACTATGCAAAGCCAAACGACTTTAGAGAAGTTGAGTGACAAAATTTCAGGGATTGTACAGCAGTATAATGCACTTAAAAGTGAAAATGAGATGATTCGAACAGAGTTGATTACACTTAAAGCTGAAAGAGAAATTAAAGATCAAGAAATAGAAAAATTGATTGAGCAAAATGCGAAAAAAGATTTGGAAATAGAAGAGATAGTGAGTAAAATAGAAAGTATCTTAGGCTAGAAATAAATGAGCAAAAAAATAGGTTTAAATATAGGCGGTCGTCGTTTTGATGTAGATGTGGAGGACTCTTTTGCCTTTTTTCTAGAACATCAAATGACTAAAGATTTTAACATGGATGGGAATAATGATGCAAAAATTTTGCTTCAGGCATATGTCAGAAAAAATCATGAACTCTTTATGCAAGATCAGTCTCTAAAAGAAATATTAAATAAAATGGATATTTAGTATTTCTTTTATAATAGTATAAGTTAAAAGTGATATAATTTCGTCCTCTCAATTAAGAGATGGTGTGCGCTCGTAGCTCAGCTGGATAGAGCACTGGTTTGCGGTACCAGCGGTCACACGTTCGAATCGTGTCGGGCGCACCATACTTAGACTACTTTCTACAACAATCCCCAAAACCTTTGAACTTTACATGATTGTTAAGGTTACTAATAGGTTACAAAATTAACTCCACAAATTAAGAAAATTATATAAAAGCATATGTTATAAATCGCATAAGTTAAGGAGTATTATCATGATGAAATTATTTTTGAGTAAGACAGATGACTTTTTATGTAAAAATGTGCGAAATATATTTGAAAAAACAGAGAGTGCGTACAAGAGTAAAGGTTTAGAAGTGAACCTTATGCAAGAACTGCATAATTTGGAGTTTAATCCTATTGTGTGTTCACTTGAGAGAAGTTCAAATTTTGAAAAAAATATAAAAATGAAAATCAAAGCGGTGTTGGGAATGTTTTTTGTAGCTATTCCATTATTCGCATTTGTCGTTGTTACATATCTTTTGGGCATTGATTATGCGTATGCGTTTGTCTTGACTTTTGTTGTTGCTATCTTGGTCTCATCAAGAATGGATAACATCGCACAACGCTATGCTCAAAGAAGATATTTACTAGCGTAAATAATTGTGAGGATATATATGAATCAGCTTTTTATGTTTTTGGGTCTACTCTCTTTTTTGGGTTTAAGCGGTTGTGCTACGAAAGAGAAAGATAGTGGCTATTACGAGAGAGCAAATAAGGTCTCTAAAGAGGCTCTAAGCGAGTTAGACAGAGATTGATCTCTCTCTAACTCTTTTTATTTTAGCTATTTATCTCATTTTTTAAGATTTTAGCTAACTCGCTACATCCATCAATCTTCTGTTTATAATTCAATGAATCTTTGAGTAAAATTTCTACAAAAGCACTTCCGACAATAACTCCATCCGCACCTTTTACTTTCTCTTTTGCTGTTTTTTGATTGACTCCAAAGCCAACATATACAGGTGTTTGTGTATATTTTTTGATAGAGCTTAGAAATGGTTGTAAATCTTCACTCACACCAGAACCAGTGATACCTGTATAAGCAACCATATAGATAAATTTTTGCGAAGCACTCACTATCTCTTGGATTCTCTCTTGGCTATCTGTTGGTGCAACAAAGCTTATATTTGCAATTTCATTCGTTTGAAATAACTCTTTATACGCTAATGCTTCTTCGTGTGGCAAGTCAGGGATAATCAAACCGTGAATTCCCAACTCTTTGGCATGTGGAATGAGTTTTTGCATTTTTTGTTGATAAAAACTATTAAAATATCCCATCCATAGAGTATCTACTTTTGGTGCAACCTCTTTTGAAATCTCCAAAAGATGATTAAATTTAAAGCCAAGTTCAAGAGCTTTATGATTTGCTTTTTCTATGAGTGGTCCATCTGCTACAGGGTCAGAAAATGGTACTCCAAGCTCCAGTGTATCGACGCCACTCTCACCCAAAGCCAATGCCAAGTCTATTGTAAAAGATTTTTCTGGGTATCCAGAAGTTATGTATGCTACTAAATTTTTCAATTATTGTTCCAAGTCAGGTATTTTGAGTAGAGAATATTTTATTTTACTGAGTTCATTATCGAGCTTAAAATCTTCATGCCATTTGGCGTACATGTCGCTAATGCTCAGGAGCCAATTGATTGCTTCTTGCGAAACAGGTGGTTCCATACTTCTTAGTTTTTCTAACTCATCTTCTACGAGTGTTGATAATTTTTGCATAGATACTAATTTTAAATAGCCAGATGCTGATTTGATGTTATGAAAAACACGAAAAAGTTCATCGACACTTCTTCTATACATCTCAGGATTGGATAAATCTAAAATCATGATTTCCATACTCTCAACCATCATAGAATAATGGTCCAGAAATTCATCAACTATTTCAAAATCGAAGTTAGCGTCTAAGTCGCTTCTTATGCCCATAAAATAATTCTCCCATATAGTCAAGATTATAGCAATTTTTAGTTAAAATTCTTTTACTAAACTTTATTAAAAGTAAAAAAGAGTTCTAAAATGACTAAAAAAATGACAATTTCTTCTATAAAAAATACAAAAGGTGTTCGACCTCTTGTAATGATTACCGCTTACGATGCACTCTTTGCACGACTACTAGAACCGAGTTCTGACATGATTTTAGTGGGTGATAGTCTGAACATGAGTTTCGCAGGTCAAGCGGATACTCTTAGTGCTACTTTAGAGCAAATGTTATACCACACGAATGCAGTTTGCAGTGGAGCAAAAAATAGTTTTGTTATTTGTGATATGCCTTTTGGAACTTATAGCTCCAAAGAAGAAGCTCTCAAAAATTGTATAAGAGTTTTTAGAGAAACTCCAGCAGATTGTGTGAAGATTGAAGGTGGTGCAGACAAAGCGTCTATCATTGCACATCTTGTGAGTAACAATATTGCTGTTTGTGGTCACATTGGTCTGCTTCCTCAGTCAGTTCGAAGTGAAGGCGGATATAAGGTCAAAGGAAAAACAGAAAAAGAGATGTTACAACTCATCGAGGATGCAAGAGCAGTAGAGAAGGCTGGAGCCTTTTGTATGGTCGTAGAGGGTGTCAAAGCAGAAGTGGCTTCTGAGATAGCGGCATGTGTAAAAATTCCAGTAATAGGCATTGGAGCTGGTTCTGGAGTAGATGGGCAGGTGCTTGTTTTTTCAGATATGCTTGGACTTTTTGAAGAGTTTACGCCTAAGTTTGTAAAAAAATATATGGATGGTGCATCTTTGGTAAAAGAAGCGGTAGAAAATTATGCTAAAGAAGTGATAACAAGAGAGTTTCCGCAAGAAATTCATACTTATTAGATTGGTACAAATATGGAACGATTAGTAGAGATAGAGAAGTTTAGCACAGAGGAAGAGAGTGTTGAAAAATCTCTTCGTCCTGATGTCTGGAGCGAATATATCGGGCAAGAGCAGATTAAAAAAAATCTTGGTGTCTTTATAGAAGCAAGTAAAAAAAGAGGCGAAGCACTTGACCATGTCCTTTTTTTTGGACCTCCGGGGCTTGGTAAAACAACCTTAGCTCTTATTATTGCAAATGAGATGCGTGCAAATATCAAAGTGACAGCTGCCCCGATGATAGAAAAGAGCGGAGATTTAGCCGCACTTCTTACAAACCTTCAAGAGGGCGATATCCTTTTTATAGATGAAATCCATCGTCTTTCTCCCGCAGTTGAAGAGATACTTTACTCCTCTATGGAGGATTTTCGCATAGATATTATTATAGGAAGTGGTCCAGCAGCACAAACGGTAAAAATTGATTTACCGCGATTTACTCTTATTGGTGCAACAACACGTGCTGGAATGCTCTCTAATCCCCTTCGAGATAGATTTGGTATGAGTTTTAGAATGCAGTTTTATACACATGAAGAGTTGGCACAAATAGTCCAACAGGCTTCTCTTAAACTTGATAAAGAGATACTCCATGAGGCTTCTATGGAGATTGCAAAGCGAAGCCGTGGAACGCCTAGGATTGCCCTTCGCCTTTTGCGTCGTGTACGAGATTTTGCCGATGTAGCAGATGAGAGAGATATCAAACATGCCAGAACACAATACGCTCTGGATGAACTTGGAATTAACTCGCATGGATTTGATGAGATGGATATACGCCTTCTCAATCTTCTAGCGAGTGCCAATGGCAGAGCGATGGGTTTGAGCACGATTGCTGCATCACTCAGTGAAGATGAGGGAACTGTTGAAGATGTTCTCGAACCCTATTTAATCGCCAATGGGTATTTGGAGCGAACTGCCAAAGGAAGGAAAGCGACACGCATGACTTATGATGTGCTAAATATAGCGTTTACACCAGAACAGGGAGGACTTTTTTCATGAAGTCTCAATATTTTATAGCCGTACTTTTTGCAACTTCTTTGTATTGGATGTATCTTTTATATGCTCCTTTTTTGCTTGTAATAACCATTGCCGCACTTTTAGCCATTTCTACTTCCAATATTCAAGACTATTTTGAGAAAATTTTTAGATATAAATTGTTGGCTGCAATGGCATCAAGTTTTTTATTAGCGACTCTATTCTTCGCACCACTTGGCTATTTTTTGGCTACTTTGACCATGAAACTTAACTCTTTGGAACACCAAACTTTTATAAATTTGGAACTTTATATCCAAAGTTTTATCGAGACTCCACCCCCATATTTGGCTTTTCTTAAACCTTATGTAGCCGATACAATCAAAGAGATAGATGTAAATTCTCTTACATCAAATCTCCTTACTATTACTGGGAAAATTGGAGCTTTTAGTGCAGGTTTTTTAAAAAATGCTTTTTTAGTGATTATTTTTTATTTCTTTGCACAGTATAATGGAAGTCATATCGTAGCATTTCTTAAAAGAGTGGTGCAGATGTCTGTGGAAGAGAGTAGTTTACTCGCAAGAGAACTCTCTTCTGTGATGAGTGTTGTATTTTATTCTATCATTGTAAATGCAATGTTTCAAGGAGTTCTCTTTGGAATTATGCTCTCATTCGCAGGGTATAACGGGCTTCTTTTTGGCATTATGTATGGATTTGCTTCTCTTGTTCCTGTTGTGGGTGGTGTGCTTATGTGGCTACCATTTATGCTTTATGAATTTTCACAGGGCAATAGTTCGAATGCAATTTTTATAGCTTTATACTCCATTGTTGTTATCTCTATCATAGCAGATACTTTTATGAAACCTTTGATAATTAAAGAGATAAATAATAGACTTCTTGAACAAGATGACGCAAGAATGAATGAGTTAGTGATATTTTTTGCTATCATAGCAGGACTAGCTACTTTTGGTTTTTGGGGAATGATATTAGGACCTGCAATCACTGCGTTCTTTCTTACAATTCTCAAGCTTTTTGAAGCGAGAAGTAAAGAGTGCTTAAATTAAAATAAGGGGTAAGTAATGGTAAAAATAGGTTTAATTTCAGTAATGTTGAGTGCAGCTCTTTCGGCGTTTTTTATGCCAACATTTTCATTTGGCGGTGGAGATTCGGACAAAGTAGATCCAAATTTTGAGAGAGACAATAAAACAGAGATTGTTCTTGATAAAAAAGAGACAAAGATTTATTATGACTCCACGCCATCCCCACAGATGAATTTTGATGATGCACAAGCGTATTGTAAAAATATGAGACATCTTGGATACGATGAGTGGAGAGTTCCAACAAAAGAGGAGTATGTCTCAATTCTTGAACTCTCTCGCAGACATATTACTGTCAAACATGCATTTGTGAATGTTCAAAAAGGAGTCTATTGGACTTCTACTGAAGATAAATTTAATGAAGCGTGGTTTGCAGATTTTGATTTAGGAAGATATAGTACAAACAAAAGAGAGAATCAATACCGTACTTTGTGCGTTTTAAAGCTTTGATGTTATGCATTAAAACGAACGCGTCCGTTTTAATGGCAGGGACTAAAGTCCCTACAACCCCCTAAAGCTACAAAAAATAGATTTTTTGAGAGTTGCAAAGATAGTTTTTTATCTTTTATAAATCTCAGGGTGGTCATTTTTCCATCTTCTATGGAGCCAAAACCAAAATTTTGGCTCTTTGGTGATAAGCTCTGTGAGCCAATCGGCTTGGAGTTGTGTTGCTTTTTGTATATCTGCTGACTCATCCTCTGTTTTTTCAACTACAATCTCATCAAAGAGCATAAGCGTATAATGCTCCTCATCATCCGTTCGTATAGTCACGGGAATAATTGCTGCATTAAATTTTCTTGCTAAATAGGCTGGTGTTGAGGTTTGTCGTATGCTTTTGCCCATAAACTCAACAATCACACCCTCTTTTGGATTGATATTTGTGTCGATAAGTAATCCACATGCCAAACCATTCTTGAGATTTTTGACAAGGGGTTTGACAACATTGGTTTTTTCCATAGAGATGTTTCCAAATCTCCCTCTTGCTTCTAGGAGCCAATCTTCATAGGCTCTATTTTTCATCTTTTTATACACAGCAATAAGTGGCTCGATGAATGCTCCAATCGAAGCACCTCCAAGCTCCCAAGAGCTGTAATGCGTTGTGACATAAATAACTGCACGACCCTCGGCATGAACTCTCTCAACTGCTTCTATATTGCGTATGGTGATTTTTTTTGCAAGTTCCTCTTTACTCATATGGCGAAGTTCCATAGCATGTAAAAAATTGAGGAGGAGATTTTTAAAAGCGTATTTGGTAATCTCTCTTTTTTTCTCTTGGCTTAGTTTGTTGTCAAATGCAAAATCAAGATTTTGGTAGGAGACAGTGCGATATCTTTTGGAGAGAGTGTAGCTGATAAAAGCTAAAGTCAAAAAGAGGGATTTTCTCCACGAAGAGGGAAGGGCCATGAGGAGTTTTTCTAAAAGTAAAAAAAGTTTAAATCCCATTACTGTAGTAGTTCCTTCGCTTTTTTGACAATTCTATCAACTTCTATCTCTTGGATAGAAAAATCATTTTTATTAATTTTGAAAATATTGACATCAGAGGGAGATTTTATGCCGATATTTTTAGGTGTTTCATAAATCATTCTCGTCGTAGTCGGTCCAAAGAGTGTGATAGAGGGAATATTTTGAGCCCAAGCCATATGCGTAGGACCAGTATCATTGCCGATAAGTAAATCAACATTCGAAATAAACGAGACAAGTGCATCAAGTGAAAGTTTGGGTGCGAGAGTGGCAAAAGGAGAGTTCGCACAAATCCACATGCCAATCTCTTTTTCACGAGCAGTTCCCCAGAGAATGAGGCAGTTTTCTTGAAGTTTGTCACAAAGTTCTATGACCTTCTCTTTTGGATATTTTTTGCATTCCCACGATGCACCGATAACAAGAGCGATATTTTTTTTGTCACTTTTGGCATGTGGAAGTTCTATCTTGGCATGTGGAAGCTCCATTTCAGTATAAGGAAACACTTTCTCTTTGTTTAGAAGCATTGCATCGCTTATCTCAAATCCTAAAGCATCTGAAACTAAAAAAGAGTTTCTTTTGATGACATTTGTATCATAAGGAATATTTGAAGTGGTTTTGTAAAAGAGTGAAGCCAGACTCTCTCTTGCGGAGGAGCTATCAAAACCGTGTGTATTTTTGCCAATGAGTCGTGCAACGATTGCCGATTTTAAAAGCCCTTGTACATCGATAATGATATCAAATGCACCTAAAGAGCGAAGTTTCAAAAAAGTTTCTTTGAGGAGTGTAAAACTTTTTTCTTGTTTGATTTTTTTGAGATTAATAGTATGCACGGCACAAAGAAACGGATGGTTTTGCAAAAGCGGTGCGAATACCTCTTCTGTAATCCACTCAATCTTGGCATGTGGATAATTTGCATGAATAAACTGTAGAGTAACAGCCGTATTTATAATATCTCCAAGTGCAGAAAGTCTTACTATCGCTATGCGTTTTATCTCTTTTTTCATAGGCATCATTATATCAAAGGAAGTTTTAGTTTGGTATAATCACGCCAAATTTAGGAGAAGGAGCGTTCCTATGACACCATTAGACATTCAAGACTTCTCAAACAGTAGAACAAAAGCAAGAGCTTATTTTTGTTATCTCTTTTCCAAAAATATTCCTAATAGACTCCCATCTATTTCAGTGGAGATGATAGTTCCTCGCCTTCTTAAGATCAAAGCAGATTTAGAGAGTTGTGAGGGTGTTTACCTCTTGGACCATCGAGGTGTTCAGGTAAGCCCAACTTACATAGACCATAAACAGATTGATGAGGATGTTGGCAAAATTCGTGCAGACCGTGCGTATTACTATAGAGCAGTGCGAGAGGGGCGATGTACAATTACCGATCCCTATCCATCGCTTATTACGAGAGATTTAACAGTTACAGCTTCACAACCTATTTATGATGAAACAGGTGTTTTGAAATATGTTGCATGTTTAGATATGCCATTTGCGGATGTGTTAAAAATCGCACATCTCACTGTTCTAGACACCCTTTTTGTTAAATTTTTCAAATACTCTTATGCGATGTTTGCTCTAGCACTTATTGCTGTTGCTGTGTTGCTCTTTTTTAAAGGAATGCAGAGCTTTTTCTTGTATGAACTCTCTGTAGCAAATTTTAATATCAAAGATGTTTTTGAAGCGACGATTCTTATCACTTTAGCCCTCGCTATATTTGATTTGGCAAAAACGCTTATAGAAGAGGAGATAATGGGTCGGACAAAAGAGCAGAATATGTTTGGTGTTCATAAAACCATGGTGCGGTTTTTAGGCTCCATTATCATTGCTTTATCGATTGAGGCTTTGATGCTGGTCTTTAAATTTGCTATCACAGAGCCTCAAATGCTTCTTTATGCGATGTTTATTATCGCAGGAGTAGCGATGCTTTTGGTCAGTTTGGCAGTTTATATAAAAAATACAAAAGAGAAAGTTCAAGAATGATAGCAATAGTCGATTACAATATGGGGAATTTGGCAAGTGTTAAAAATGCTTTTGCCACATTGGGCAAAGATACAGTTGTAGAGAGTGATCCACAAAAGTTTAAAAATTATGACAAGCTTATCCTCCCAGGAGTTGGTGCTTTTGGCGATGCGATGGAGCATCTCAGAGAGCGAAATATGATAGAAGCCCTCAGAGAGTTTGCACAAAGTGGTAAATATATGTTTGGAATCTGTCTTGGGATGCAACTCTTATTTGAAAGCAGTGAAGAGTTTGGTTTGCATGAGGGTTTAGGACTTATCCAAGGCAATGTTAAGCCGTTTGATAGTTCAAAATTTAGTGAGCCTCTTAAAGTGCCACATATGGGATGGAACAAAATGTTTACAGCAAATCATCCGCTTTTTAACAATTTAGATGAAGAGCATTATCTCTATTTTGTTCACACATACCATGTTAATTGTGCAAATAAAGAGGATAGCATTGGCTCGACGCACTATGGATATGAGTTTACCTCTGCTGTGGCATGTGGAAATATTTTGGGCATTCAACCTCACCCAGAAAAGAGCCATAAAAATGGCTTGGCAATACTTGATAATTTTATAAAACTTTAGGAAAATAAGAGATGACTTTATACCCAGCGATTGATTTAAAAGATGGAAAAGCGGTTCGCCTCACAAAAGGGCTAATGGAGAGTGCAAAAATTTACTCAGATGAGCCATGGCTTCTTGTGAAAAAGTTTGAAGAGATGGGTGCGGAGTGGGTGCATTTGGTGGATTTGAACGGTGCATTTGCAGGTGAGCCGAAAAACTTAGAGCAGATTATAAAAATTAGAGAAAATTGTAATGTCAAGCTTGAGCTTGGCGGTGGTATTCGTGATGAAGAGACGATTAAAAAGATGCTTGAAATCGGAATTGATAGAATCATTCTAGGCTCTATTGCTGTAAAAAATCCACAATTTGTAAGAGAGATGGCAGCAAAATATCCTATTGCTGTTGGAATTGATGCAATTGATGGTTTTGTGGCAGTGGAAGGTTGGGGTGAAGTGAGTAGTATGAGAGCAACAGACTTGGCAAAAGAGTTTGCACATGCCGGAGTGGAAGCGATTATCTGTACGGATGTGGGTAAAGATGGTACTTTAAGTGGTGTAAATGTTGCTTTTACCCTCGATATAGCAAGAGCATCTGGTATCAGTACAATCGCCAGTGGCGGAGTAAAAGATGCAAGTGATATAGAAGCTCTCATCGCAACAAAAGAGGTGGATGGAGTTATTATAGGAAAAGCTTACTACGAGGGAACACTCGACTTAGCGAAAATGTTTAAACTCTTAAATTAATAGAAAAACAAACAAAATTTAGGTACTATTTGGCACAAATATTGCTCAATATATTATTAAAAAAGGATTTTAATTGAAATTACTAGTTGTTGATGATAGCTCTACAATGCGTCGTATTATTAAAAACACTTTAGCTCGTCTTGGTTATAAAGACATACTAGAGGGTGGAGATGGTCTAGAAGGTTGGGCTGCAATGGACGCGAACCCAGATATTGATATGTTGATAACAGACTGGAATATGCCAGAGATGAATGGTCTTGAGCTTGTGAAAAAAGTTCGTGCTGATGGTCGTTTTAAAGATTTACCAATTATCATGGTAACAACAGAAGGCGGAAAAGCAGAGGTTATTACAGCTCTTAAAGCCGGTGTAAATAACTATATAGTAAAACCATTCACACCTCAAGTTCTCAAAGAAAAACTTGGTGCTGTAATGGGTGTTGCGGAGTAATGCAAGAACACTATTTTGAGTTAGCAGTTAAAGTCTCATCCCATCACGCACTCTTCTCAGACTTCTTATCGGATACACTCCCTATAGGCTTTGAAGAGAGTGACGATGGGTTTATTATCCGAAGCGAAGATGAACTTGAGACAATCGCTTGGGGATTAGAGCAGTTTGCTGAGGCTTTGCAAAAAGCTTTGGGTGAAACAATAGATATTGAGTGTAAACAGACGAAGCTCCTAAGCAATGATTGGGTAAAAAATTATCAGCAAAGCATAGAGCCGCTTCAAATAGATAAATTTTACATTCATCCTACATGGGATGAGCCACATGCCGAACTTATAAATATTGTCATTGATCCAGCTTTAGCATTTGGAACGGGGCATCATCCAACAACAGCCTCTTCCCTTAAAGCAATTTCACACTATGTAAAAAGTGGGGATAGACTCATTGATGTTGGTTGTGGGAGTGGTATCCTTGGAATCGGTGCGATGAAGCTTGGTGCTATTGTTGATGCATGTGATACGGATATAATCTCTGTCGAAAATAGTATCGTTAATGCCAAGATAAATGAGTTAGAATTTGCAAATATATGGGAAGGCTCTTGTTCTCTTGCACAACATAAATATGACATTGTAGTTGCAAATATTGTTGCAGATGTTTTGACATTCATTGCAAAAGATTTGAAAAATGCACTGGGTGAGAATGGTATTTTGATTCTCTCCGGCATACTAGACAAATACGAGACAAAAGTTCTTAATTTTTATAAAGATTGTCAAGTAGTTCAAAGAATTGCTCAAGATGAGTGGGTAACTCTCGTTTTAAAAAAGTAAAATAGGAAATAGAAAAATATGGCAAAAAAAGCTTCAAATAATGATAAAAAAGATAATAATTTTTTTAATAATAATCCATTAATAACATTCGCAATTTTTTCCGTAATTGTTATTTTTCTCTTTAAAGTTATCGTTGGTGAAGGTGCTGGAGTTGAGAGTGCCGTAGATAATGCAATGGCTACAAACACATCAAAAGTCAAACAAGTCAGCTATTCAGAGCTGAAATCTTTGATTGCATCAAAGAGTGTAGAGCGAGTAGATATAGGGCAAAGCTATATTAAAGCTACAGCATTAGATGGGAAAGTTTATACGACTCGAATTGTAAAAGATGATCCAACTCTTGTTCAAGAACTTGATAAACAAGGAATTCAGTATCAAGGTTTCAGTGAAACAAATTGGTTCACTGAAATGTTTGGATGGCTCTTTCCATTTTTGATTATCATAGGCATTTGGATGTTTTTTGCTGGAAGAATGCAAAAAAGTATGGGAAGTGGACTTTTGGGAATGGGCAACTCCAAAAAAATGGTGAACTCAGAAAAACCAAAAACCAAGTTTGATGATGTAGCGGGTGTTGAAGAGGCAAAAGAGGAAGTTCAAGAGATTGTTGACTTTTTGAAATATCCTGCGAGATATGTAGAAATTGGTGCAAAAATTCCTAAAGGAGTTCTTCTTGTGGGAAGTCCTGGAACAGGTAAAACTCTTTTGGCAAAAGCAGTTGCGGGGGAAGCGGATGTACCATTTTTTTCTGTAAGTGGTTCTAGTTTTATAGAGATGTTCGTGGGTGTTGGGGCTGCAAGGGTTCGTGATTTGTTTGAGCAAGCAAAACGAGATGCACCAAGTATTATATTTATCGATGAGATAGATGCAATCGGAAAAAGTCGTGCTGCGGGTGGCATGATGGGTGGAAATGACGAGAGAGAACAAACTCTTAACCAGCTTCTTGCAGAGATGGATGGTTTTGGCACAGATACTCCAGTTATCATTTTAGCAGCAACAAATAGACCTGAAGTGCTTGACCAAGCACTCCTCCGTCCAGGGCGTTTTGATAGACAAGTGTTAGTAGACAAGCCTGATTTTCAGGGTCGTATCAAAATTCTTAAAGTGCATGTTAAAAATGTAAAAATGGATGCAGATGTAGAGCTCGAAGAGGTTGCAAGATTAACGGCTGGTCTTGCTGGTGCAGATTTGGCGAATGTTGTCAATGAAGCAGCACTTCTTGCGGGTAGAAAAAGTCAAAAAACAGTAAAACAGAGAGATTTATATGAAGCAGTTGAGAGAGCAATCGCTGGACTCGCTAAAAAGTCTCGTCGTATCAATCCGAAAGAGAAAAAAATTGTTGCCTACCATGAGAGCGGACACGCTCTTTTGGCTGAGACAACAGATGGTGCTAAAAAAGTTTCTAAAGTCTCTATTGTTCCTCGCGGACTTGCTGCTCTTGGTTATACACTGAATAAACCTGAAGAAGATAAATTTATGATGCAACGCCATGAGCTTTTTGCGGAGGTTGATGTTCTACTTGCTGGTCGTGCAGCGGAAGAAGTATTTATCGGTGAAATCTCTACGGGTGCAGGAAATGACCTTGAGAGAGCAACAGAGATTATCAAATCTATGGTTCAAGTGTATGGAATGAGTGATGTTGCTGGACTTATGGTTTTAGAGAAACAGAGACACTCTTTCTTGGGTGGAGCACAACAAGTTTCAAGAGAGTATAGTGATAAAATGGCAGAGAATATGGATGATTACATTAAATCATCTTTAGCTGAGAGATATATATCTGTTGTTGCTCGACTCCAAGAGTATAGAGATGCTATTGAAGAGATGGTGGCACTTCTTTATAAAAAAGAGAATATTACTGGTGAAGAGGTAAGAGAAATTATTATCAACTTTGAAAAAGAGAATAATATGGAATCTAAAGTAACAAGTGTTACAAACGAGATAGAAGAAGAGCTCAAGCAAGATGCGACAATGTCTAAAAAGCCACAAGTGCATCATGATGGGCTAAATAAAGAGAATAGTGAGCATAGTGATGAGAAGTAATCTTTTTCCAGTCGCAAAAGAGAGTTTTAAATATATTGGTTGTTCCCTTGGAGCTTTTGTTCTCTTTGGACTCTTAGATTTTGATATTTTACAATTCCTCTCTTTTGTAGCGATAGGATTTTTTATTTTTGTTTATAGAAATCCAGAGCGAGTTGTTCAAAATTTTGAGCCTAGTAGTTTGGTTTCTCCTGTCGATGGCATTATAGTTTCAGTGCAAGAGATAAATGAGGCTGAGTATGCTTATAAAGTAGAGATTGAGAGTAGCTATTTAAATGTTGCTTTTCTCCGTGTTCCACTTAATGCTTCTTTGAAGAGTCTTGATATCAAACGAGGTGCAAGATTATCCAAGTTTGATGCTTTAGCAGATAAAATTAATGAGAATGTTACGCTTATTTTTGAAGATGAAAATGCAAACAAAGTGAAAATCAAACATATGCTCAAACAGAGTATTGATGGAATAACTATTGGCGTTGCTGAGGGACAGAATCTTTTACAATCTTCTCGCTATGGTCTTATGATTCA
This sequence comes from Sulfurimonas sp., assembly GCA_011391635.1. Classification (GTDB taxonomy): domain Bacteria; phylum Campylobacterota; class Campylobacteria; order Campylobacterales; family Sulfurimonadaceae; genus Sulfurimonas. The sequence goes on from JAABQD010000013.1 coordinate 36,346, forward strand.
TGGTATTACAACACTCTATCTTCCACAAAACTTTAGATTCAATGCAAGTGTCGGCAATGAAATTCTTGCTGCAGAGTCACTTCTTGGATATTTTTCAAGCACGAAAAAAGCTAAAAAGTAATTTTAGCTTTACTCTGCAAAATAACCTTCTCAAGGTAAGCGACTTCTTGCAAAACTTGTAAGAAGTCTATTCTTCTTTTGTACTATTATTCTCTGGTTGAATCTTCTTTGTCATATCGACTTTTGTTGCATTACTCTCTGACTCTCTTTTCTTTGGAAGTTCAAAATAAACCTTATTTAAATCTACCTCAAAGTTAAAAAACTCAGATATAAATCCATTGTCTCCTATTTTAGAGAGTTGAGCAAATGCTCCTTCATTGTTCTGGAGTTCAAGATACAAAAGTCCTAATCCATAGCGACTCTCAACGAAGTTTAAATCCTTCATTTTAGAGAGCTCTAAAAGAGCAACAGCATTCTCATGGTGATCTGCCCCTGTCGAAGCCATAGCTCCAAGAAAAAGTGTGTCTGCATCTCTTATTTTGAGTTCATCGATAAGTTGATTGTAGAGGGTAAAAGACTCTTCAAATGCTCTATCATAAAAAGATGCTAAAGCTAATGCACTAATAAGTTCATATGCATTTTCAGTAGTAGCATCTAAAACACTTTTGAGTTGTTCTCTTAAAAAGAAGAGTCTTCCAGTGATAAGATTTTGCTGGATATAGAGATATCTTACTATCTGTGGTCCATAGTATAAATCTTGAAAAGAAAACTTTTGCATTTTGAGGTAATTTTGTACCTCTTTGCCATACTCATTATCTTTTAAATCATTAAAATGAGCATCAATATACATCATGTGAGGAAGAATATCATTGGGAAGAAGTATAGTTAATTTTTGAGAAGCTTTTTTTGCATCTTCGAGTTTGTTAAGATTGAGAGCTGTAATAACATTGATTGCCAAATACAGAGGTCTCTGTTTGTACTCATTATCTAGCCAATCAATATTTGCCAACATGTCATTTTCACTTAAATTAAGAAGTGCTTTGTATAAACTGATATTTTCATCAGGTTCTTCTTGCATGATTGCATCTTTGATGATAGATGTCAGCTTTGCATTTTCTTGTTTGGTAAGTTGCCCTGTCATAATAGCAAAAACACCAGAGAGATAATTTTTGGCATCTAAGTAGTAAGAGCGTAAAAAGTGGGTGTGTGCATCGTGCATATTTCCCATTTGTGCATAGGTAAGAGCAAGGTTATAGTGTAAAATAGAGTGCTTAGGTTGGATTTTTACCAATGCATCAAGTGCTTCATTTGCTTCTCGTATTCTAAAAGTGAGAGCCTTTTTGATAGCTTTTGCTATGCCATAATTGACAGAAGAGGAGGAAGCACTCTTTTGCAGATACTCTGTTGCTGAATCAATGTTGTCAATGGAGATGTTTGCATTTCCTTTGCGTATATAATTGATAGTTTTCTCCGCACTAAATACCTTATAAGGAGCAAAATAAAATATTTTTTGGTAGTTGAGTAGTTTAGAACTATCAACCTTATCTCTGTATATTTGTTGTGCTTTTATAGGCTCAAAGAGTGAACTCTTCAGTAGAACTTTGATTGGATACTGCTGATAAACTTCTTGTGGGTAATCGTCCGTAGCACTTTTAATATTTTTTGCACCTTTTTCAAGAAAACCAGATTTTATATTGACAAATCCAAGTGCGAGTTGTGCTTTGAGTGGCTCGATATCATTCAAAATTGCAACTTCAAGGTAGCGTCTTGCTAGAGCAGTATTGCCAACTTTTGCGTATAAAATACCAAGGCTAAAGGCATCTTGCTCTTTAAATTGATTTTTGATTGTCTCTATGGCAATGGAGTCATTTTCAAAAAGAGCATCTATTTTTGTCGTTAAATGTTTTTGTATCTCTGGATACTCATTCGAAGTTGGATTTTTAAGTGTGCTGAGTGCTTCGAGATAATTGCCATTATAATAATTAATAAGAGCATAATAGTAGGAGTAGAGTGGAGAGTTGACTTCATTTGGCAGGTAGGCATGGGCTAAATCTATATAGTATTTAAATCCATCTTTATCTCCTAAATACAAAGAACACACGGCAGCATTGATTGCACTTACACATCTTTTTTCATCATTTTGTATCGCTTTTTGGAAAGTTTTGAGTGCAACATCGTACTGTTTGTCAATGAGTTGCGCAACACCAAGATTATAGAGGGAGATAGCTTCACTAAAAGTAGCGATTCTCTCATACAGAGTGAGAGCTTCTTCTTTGTTGCCGTTGGAGTAGAGATAGTTGGCTTTTGCTATCATATTTTCGAGCTTACTTGGCTCAATCGTCTCTTTTTTTGTGAGTGGTTTTTTTTCAGGTTCTGTTGCGGGTGGAGGCTCTTTATGGGTGAGTTTTAAAATGACAACAACAGCGACTACAATGAGGATGAGGACAGCTAAAGCAACTCCGCCAAATAAAATAATTTTCTTTTTCTTTGCCGCAGCTGCCTCTTGTGCGATTTCTTCACTGCTAAGTGCTGTACCCGATTGATCGAGTTCACCCTCTTCAATGATGATTATATCTTCATTCGCACCTTTTTCCTCTTGCATTGCATACCTTAATTAAGTCGTTTTTCTTTATATAAGCAAGAAAAGTGCCATTATTTACAGCATTGTGAAAATTTTGGCATGTGGAAACTTATATGGGCAAATACCCTCAAAAAAAGAAAAAGAGGGCGTTGTTCTCAAAAGATTTTTGTTTCATTTTCCATAAATGAAGCATCGGATACAACTCGAGCTACTCCAAAAAGTCCTATGATTTGACCTTCACTATTTTTGATAGGATATTTTCGATTATCTACCCAGCCATGGTTTCCATCATTGTCCAAAATAGGCTGCAGAGCACGAGAGACTTCGATAGCTCCACTAAAGACATCTTTTTCAAGTTTAAAATATGCATCGGCATACTCTTTTGGAAACACTTCATAATCTGTTTTGCCAATAAGGTTCTCTTTTTGAGAGACATTTGTGATATCGACGAGTGTTTTACTTCCTGCGGTAAAGACATGAAAACGGTCTTTAAAATAGATAAAATCATCTGTAATTCGCATCATCGCTTCAAAATTTTGAAGTATCATTTTGCCCTCTACAGATTTTGCAAGTTTGATTGGGTCTTGGATTTCAACTTTCCACATGCCAACTTCCTGCGGAGTACATTCACATTTAATGATTTTATAGTTCCCATTTGCATGAAGTACGCGTAAAGTTGTCATAAAAGGTGCTGTTTGTGTGAAATGTTCAAAAAAATCATGGTCATCTTGATGCACAATTTCTCGTAAAGTTTTCTCTTCTTTGCATAAGTTGTCACTTGTGTAGCCTAGTATATCAATGATATCAAAATCAGCAAATAAAACTTTTTCTCCTTGGATTTTTATTACTGTTATGGGTGGCGGAAGTGGACATGTTGGAGCGATGGAGGAGGAGATGTCAGTTGCAACAACACGGTTACGACCTGAGCGTTTTGCTTCGTAGAGTGCATTATCAGCGAGTTTCATAACTATATGATTGTTTGTTGCTTCAATCCAATCTGGATGGTACACTCCACAACTGATTGTGAGGTGAAAATCATTCCCATTCATGCTAAAAAGATGGTTTTCAATAATTTGGCGTAACTCTTGGGCTTTTTCCATTGCTTTTACTTGTGAGATGCGATTGAGAATGATAACAAACTCCTCTCCACCTGCACGATAAACACTGTCATCGAGGCGGATAGTATTTGAGAGAAGAAAAGCAAGTTCTTTGAGAACATAATCGCCTACATCATGTCCATAGTTATCATTGACTTTTTTGAACCAGTCAATATCTAGCATAAGTACAGCAAAGGGAATACGATTTTTTTTGTAGTGTTCTACAAGAGTTTCAAGCTCTTTTTCAAGATTGAGGCGATTGTTGAGCCCTGTGAGTGGGTCATGGGAAGCACTGTATTTGAGTTTTTCATTTGCCACTTCAAGATGGTGTGTTCTGAGTTGAATCTCTTTTTCCAGAGAGCTTTGATGCCATAGATTTTTTTGAAAAAGTTTCGCGATTGTTGTTGCCATGGGCTGAAAAATAAAAATCACTTCCATTAAAAGTGTAAAAAGAGTCGCCAACCATGCAACCAGCTCCAGAGTTTTTATCGCCTCGATACTTGCTTCGCCCTCTTTTTGATACTGTGTGACAATGATGTTTAAATCAGGGAGGAGTGTATCGGAAGTCATAGTAAGTTCATGTACAAGATTATCTGAAGTAGCATTGTTATCATTGATGAGAACGGTATTTGCCATTGCGATATAATCATCAACGCGTTTTTTGACATTCATTCTCCCGAAATAAAATTCATGAATCGTAGCTGAGAGTTTTACAACAATATCTTCACCTAAATGACCGCTTGAGAGTTTCTCATTTGCTTCTTGCATCTCATTGACGACTGGAATTAAAGAGTTTTTAATTCGTTTGGCATCACTGAGTTCACCATTTCGTAAATGAATGTAGTAGTGCTGTGCGATAGATGCAACTCTTTGTGAGAGCATTCTCTGCTTTCCTGAAATATTGACAATGAGAGCGGTTGATTCAGATGTCTTGAGAGCTAAGTGAAGTGTAAAAAAAGCTGCACTCGAGAGAAGAGCTATAAGCGTTAATGCTAAAGCGTAGCGTTGTGTGAAATTGGTACTATGTGATTCTGATTGCATCATAAATATTCCTTATAGCACATATAGGAATATTCTACTCTTTTAGAGTTTAATTTTTTTTGATTCTACCCATTCCACATGCCAAAGTTTATGGAATAGGCAAAAAAAGTGTTTGTTTTAGTTGAGATACGGCTCTAAAACTTTAGGAATAGTGATGTTTCCATCTTCATTTTGAAAGTTTTCCATGATAGCTACTAAAGTTCTGCCAACGGCTAAAGCTGAACCATTAAGTGTATGAACCATTGTGTTTTGTTTCCCATCTTTATAGCGGATTTTTGCACGGCGTGCTTGAAAATCTCTTGTGTTGGAAACAGAACTTATCTCTCTGTAAGTGTTTTGCCCTGGGAGCCAAACTTCGATGTCCACAGTTCGAGCCGCACTAAAACCTAAATCGCCTGTACACAAAGTAACAAGACGATGAGGAAGTTCTAATGCAGTTAAAATATCTGAAGCACACGCAACCATTTCATCAAATACTTCATCGCTTGTCTCTGGTTTTGAGAGAGCTACGAGTTCTACTTTGTGAAACTGATGTTGGCGAATCATCCCTCTTGTATCACGACCTGCCGCACCTGCTTCTTTTCTAAAACATGGTGTATAAGCCGTCATTTTGATAGGAAGCTGTGACTCTTCTAAAATCTCATCCGCGAAAAGATTTGTAACAGGAACCTCTGCTGTTGGAATCAAGAAAAGTTCTTGCCCGTCTATCTTGTACAAGTCATCTTCAAATTTTGGAAGTTGTCCTGTACCTTTGAGTGCATCTCTGTTGACGATTGCCGGAACACTCACTTCTGCGAAACCTCGTTTAGAGTTGAAATTGAGCATAAAGTTGATTAAAGCTCTCTCAAGTTTTGCACCCATGCCAAAGGAGACACTAAAACGGCTCGTTGCGAGTTTTACACCTCGCTCAAAATCTATCCAGCCATTTTGTTCTGCAAGTTCCCAATGCTCTTTTGGAGTAAAAGAGAACTCTTTTGGAGTGAGAACTTTTTTTATCTCTACATTGTCATTCTCATCCGCACCATCTGGAACGGTATCATCGGGCATATTGGGTATCGACATTGCAAGAGCTTCTAACTCCTCTTGTTTTTCTCTTTGTATCTCAAGAGCTGAGGTGATTTTTATTTTGTTTTCATCTACCTTCGCTTTAAGCTCACTTACATCTTTTCCCTCTTTTTTGTAGATGCCAAACTCTTTGCTCATGGCATTTTGAGCTGCTTGAAGTGTTTCAAATTCAGTTTTTGCAACTTTTAACTCTTCATTTTTTGTTTTGAGGTTTGCAATCAATGAAGCATCCACTTTTTTGCGAGAGAGTTTCGTGCTAACGCTCTCAAAATCTTTTTGTAATAATCTTAAATCAATCATAATTATCCTAGAAAATAAGGTGCGTGATTATATCGAAAATTAAAAGTGATTTTAACGCATAGTAAGATAAAATTACAGTTTAATGCATTCCACATGCCAAGTTCAAAGAGAGTTATCCCATAAAAGGTTTAGTATGTCATCATCTTCGTTGGATACACAGTTATTAGCAGAAAAAGAGCAGTTAAAAAAGTTAAAATATGGACTCAATAAAGCTCAAGAACTCGCTCATATAGGGCATTGGGAGTTGGATATTGCTTCGGGTGAGCTTTTTTGGTCAGATGAGGTGTATCGTATATTTGGGTACACGCCTCAAGAGTTTGGTGCGACTTATGAACTTTTTTTGAAACATATTCATCCTGATGATATTGCACTTGTCAATAAAAGTTATATGGATTCTGTCTCTGAGAAACGGGGTTATCATGTAACGCATCGTATTGTGCGTAAAAATTTAGAAATAGGGTATGTTGAAGAGCGATGCGAACATGAGTTTGATGCACAGGGAAATACGATTCGCTCCATTGGAACAGTACATGATATAACACTCCAAAAAATTGCACAAAATGAGTTGTCGTTAGCATCTGAAGTTTTTGCAAAAATGAATGATGGTGTCGTGATAACAGATGCTTCACAAAAAATTATCAAAGTGAATGAAGCATTTTGTAAAATAAGTGGCTACTCTATGGAGGAACTTCGAGGACAGACTCCAAAAGCACTCAGTTCTGGGTGGCATAACCATGAATTTTATGCTTCGATGTGGGACGCATTGGTGACTTATGGCTCTTGGAGTGGCGAGATAATTGACCGTAAAAAAGATGGGGCTTTATATACTGCAGAAGTCAACATTATCGCTTTATACAATGATGATGGCACATTGACGAATTTTATAAGTGTCACAAATGATATTACTCAAAAAAAAGCACAAGAAAATTTGATTCACAATCTCGCCTATTTTGATTCACTGACATCGCTTCCAAATAGAGTGCTTTTTCAAGAGAGGGTCATGAATAGAATCCCTTTCATGCAACGAAAGAATAAAAAAATGGCACTCCTCTTTATCGATATGGATAACTTCAAAAATGTCAATGACACGCTAGGGCATGTGATGGGCGATAAATTTTTAGTAGAGGTTGCTAAAACCATCACTTCTGTTATTCGTGAGCAAGATACACTTGCACGACTTGGAGGAGATGAGTTTACTATTATCATAGAAGATGTGGAATCGATTATGGACATTATCCCAATTGCAGAAAAAATCGTTCATGCTTTTAAAGAGCCTTTGCTTATCGAGTCAAGCAAACTTTATACGGGTGTGAGTATGGGCATAAGTGTCTATCCAGATGATGGAGAGAGTTATGAAGAACTTGTAAAAGCAGCGGATACAGCGATGTATCAAGTCAAAGAGACAGGCAAAAATAATTTTCAATTCTATACGCGTTCGATGAATGAAAGACTCACAGAGAGAATAGAGATAGAAAATAGTTTACGCTACGCAATAGAAAAAAATGAGTTTTTTTTAGTGTATCAACCCAAAATCAATCTCGATACGCACAGTGTCTATGGCATGGAAGCACTTATACGATGGAAGCATCCAGAACTTGGGCTTGTACGGCCAGATAAGTTTATCAATATTTCCGAAGAGACGGGACAGATTTATGAGATAGGGCTTTGGGTACTCAGACAAGCACTTATCGATACAAAAGCACTGCATGAAGCAGGAAATATGCTTATCGTTTCTATTAATATTTCTAGCAAACAGTTAGAAAATAAGAATTTTATTACTGATATATGTGCAGTTATAAAAGAAGTAGGTGTGGCAAGAGAGTATATTGAACTAGAGATTACAGAGTCGCATATTATGAATAATATAGAAAAAGCACTCACTATTCTCAATGAATTGCACTCCAAAGGGTTGAGTCTCTCAATTGATGACTTTGGAACGGGCTACTCCTCTTTGAGTTATCTCAAAAAATTACCAGCACAAACGATTAAAATCGATAGAAGTTTTGTCCTCGATATAGAAAAAGATGAAGATGACCGCTCCATTGTTGCAACTATCATAGCGATGGCAAGAGCCTTAGGCAAAGATGTTATTGCTGAGGGTTCGGAGACGCAGGGGCATGTGGATACGCTTAAATCTTTAAACTGTAATAAAATACAGGGATATTTCTTTAGTAAACCAATCGTGATAGATGAATTTAGGGAGTTTATTCGTACTTTTTGATTTTCACATGCCAGAATGTTTTTGGCATGTGGAATGTTTAGAGAAGAATATCTTTAGCGATTTGGAACTGGTTCGCAGTCATGAGGTGAATTTTTGGATGGTGTGCTTTGAGTGCATCAAAGAGATTTTTACTGAGCTCAAATCCCACTTTATACTCCTCTTCAACCCCTCTCTCACTTGCGATTCTTAGAGCTTCTAGCCAAGAGTTTGGAACATTGATCCCTGGGACATGAGCAGATAAAAATTGAGCTGTACGAAGTTTTGTGATAGGAAAAACTCCTAAAATAAGTTCGGCATTTCTATGTTCACCTTCGCACTCTTTATTGGCTTCATCTCGTAAATCTAGTAATATTTTCGCATTTTCTAAGTCATAAACGGGTTGCGTAATAATTCCACATGCCCCATGCTTAATCTTTTTTTGCATCTTTTTTTGAAGTGTTTTAGGATTTTTAGAATACGCATTAACAACTGCAAAAGGGTAAATCTCTTTTGGTTTTTGAGCAAGAGGTTTTCCTGCATAGTTGATACCACTGTTAAAACAAGAAATCATATCGAGCAAGAGTGAGCTGTCGGATTCAAAAACACCCTTTGTGTGTGGCTGGTCAGAGATAGTTGCAGGGTCGCCAGTGAGAGCCAAAATAGCCCGGATATCGACTTCATTTGCACCAAGAAGGTCGGATTGGAGTGCAATCTTATTTCTGTCTCTCATACTCATAGTTGCAATAACAGGTTTGTTAAATCTATCCTGAAGAAGTTTCGCAGCAAAAAGTGCGTTGTACTTGAGTTTTGCGAGAGGATTATCTGTGGTTGAAAAACCATCGACGAGTTTATCGAGTCCAAGCTCTGCTATTTTGTCGATAGTAGGTGTAAAAACTGGCGAATGCCCTGGTGTAGTTTCAAGTGTGATGTAAGTGCCGTTTTTTAATTTATCAATGAGTTTATCAAACAAAAAAAATCCTAATTCGCTATAATTGCGACATTATAACAAAGAGAGAAAAAATATATGTTGAAATTGGCAGTTTTTGATTTTGATTCAACACTGATGGATGGTGAAACAATTGACTTTTTTGCAGAGGAACTTGGCATTGGTGAAGAGGTAAGTCGCATCACAGAAGAGGCAATGAGTGGAAGACTTGATTTTTTTGAGTCACTTCAAAGAAGAGTAGGGCTTTTAAAAGGGCTTGACTACTCTATCGTTGAAAAAATCAGTCATAATTTACCTTACATGAATGGTGCAAAAGAGACCATAGCCGCACTCAAATCCAGAGGTATGAAAGTGGTCTGTTTTAGTGGCGGTTTTAGAAGTGCTACGGGATATGCAAAAAATATTTTGGGATACGATGCAGATTTTGCAAATGTACTCCACCAAAAAGATGGCAAACTCACAGGGCTTGTGGGTGGTGATATGATGTTTAACTTTTCTAAGGGCGACATGCTAGTGCGATTGCAAAATATTTTGGGTGTAAGTGAAAGTGAGACGCTGGTGTGCGGAGACGGAGCAAATGATTTGTCTATGTTTGCACATGCCGGAAGTAGAGTAGCTTTTTGTGCAAGAGAAATTTTGAGAAAAGAAGCGAACATCGTTATAGAGACGAAAGATTTAAGACAAATATTAAAAGAGTTAAACTAACTCTTTCTTGGCGAAGCCAAAGCTTCAGTGACTGAATATAATCTGGACTTTGTTCAGATTATATGAGAAATAAGGGGATATATATAATGCTAGAGAGTTCAGTTTGGAGACAATACAACAGTGAGAATAACTTTAGACAGAAGTTAAGTGAGTTTACGCATATCGATGTACTTGATTTGATAAGTGATGACAAGGCTCTCTATGGCGTACTAAAAGCAAAGCTTACAAAAAAAGAGTTGAAGCTTTTTGCTATGGATAGTGCAAAGATGAGTAATGAAGAGATGTGTGCTGCTTTTTCTCTCAATGAAGAGGAGTTAGTTCAAGCAAAATTCAAACTTTACAAGAAACTCAAGCAAGATAAAACAAAGATAAGTTTAAGAGAATCGAATGCTTTTTCGAGTGAAGATTACGAGTGAAATTTTTAAACGATAATTTATATTAGAGGGTGTAGAATGCCGAGAATATACAAGGATAAGGAATTGAAAATGGGAAAAAGCACTTCGTCATTGTTTGTTACATTCGTTGCTAGTTTGATACTTACAACAACGGTAATGGCAGATGCTGCAAAAGGTCAAAAATATTATCTCAAAAATTTAAAAGAGTGTCAAAAAGATGGTCTCAAAAATGGTGCAAATTTTGCAGCAAAAAATGACCGTGATACATGGACAGATTTGAAAACAAACAATAAATTAGTAGAACAGTGGAAAGAGATTTGTCCAAGTGGTGCTAAAAAAATAGAAAAAATGAAAGCAAAAGAGATGGAAGATTTATTTGATTTTTGTTGGCAGTATGCCTCAGATGGCGATGTTCCATCTTGTGGTTGATAGTTTAATTCTAGCTTGAAGACTCTTTACGAGTCTCACTTTTCTTTTTTATTCTCTTACAAATTTTCAGAAGTCTCATAGTGAGACCTCTGCTTGAAAACTTATCTTAAATTTTCAAATGGTGCAGTTACAACCGCTTTTCTTGTTACAGTGTATGGAACGAGTGCAGCTGCTCTTGCTCTTTTGATTACGATTGTAATCATATCTTGGTGGCGTTTACAGTTTCCTGTTAAACGACGAGGCATAATTTTATATCTCTCAGAGAGTGAAAAGCGTAATGCTCCTACTTCTTTGTAATCCATAAAATCAACTTTTGATTCACAATATTTACAAAATCTTTTTTTGTATTTTCTTTTTTCTGACATGGTATTACCCTCTTATCTATTTCTAAAATGGAATTTCATCTTCATCGATGTCAATCACAGGGATAGAGCTGCTACTAGGCATCTCACGACTTGGGCTTGTTGCTTGAGAATAAGCAGGTTTTTGATAGCTTTGTGGCCCTCTTGAACCTTCATTCGCATAGCTTGGTTGTTGGTAGCTTTGTGTGCGACCTTGTTGTGGTGCAGCATAAGGAGCTTCATAGTCTGGCTCTTCTATAGGAGCGTTATATCCACCACCTTGGTTGTCACCTTTGGAGTCTAGCATCTGCATAGTTTCAACAATTACGCTATGTTTTGAACGCTTTTGTCCGTTTTGGTCCACCCATTGTTCAAAACTTAATCTTCCTTCTACGAGGATTTTACTCCCTTTACGAAGGTATTGGTTTGCTATCTCAGCACTTCTTGCGAAAAATGTGATATCAACAAAACATATCTCCTCTTTTTTTTCACCGTTTGCAGTGAATTTACGCGTTGTAGCGATAGCAGTTTTTGCTATGCCCATCCCGCCTTGAGAGTATCTGAGTTCGATATCGCGTGTTAAGTTTCCAACCAAAATTATTTTATTGAACATGAATTTTCCTTAATCGTTTAAGCTTTTGCTACTTACTACTCTTCTTCTTCAGCTTCAAATTTACTTGCAGCGATTTCGATAGGCTCTTTTGTTTGAGCTGATGCAGGTCTTTGTGCTTTTTCAACCAATTTGTTCCAAGCCGCGATTTCACGGTTTGTATCATATTTGATAGTCATAAAACGAAGAAGATCTTCGTTGATACGGAAGCGTCTTTCAATTTCAGAAATTGCTGCTGGAGCAATTTTATAATAAACAACATGGTAATATCCACGCTCACTTTTGTTGATTGGGTATGCTAATTTTCTCATTCCCATTGCTTGTGTTGTAGCGATTTCGCCACCATTTGAAGTAATTGTTTCTTCAACAGCTTTTATACTAGCTTGAATCTCTTCTGCAGTAAATGTCGGTTTTACGATTACTAGGTTTTCGTAATGTCTCATAGAGTATGATCTCCTTTTGGTATTTGCCTTTGTGGCATTGTTTCCCCTTCGGATATTTATATATTACAATTGTGAAGTAATACAAAGAGAAAGGAACTCGCGATTTTACATAAATTATGCTTAAATAAAAGAGTAGTTTTTTTGTTTTTTTGATATAGTTTCGTAACAATAATGGAGTAACAATGCCAAAAAGAAAAAGAAAAAGTACCAACCACAACTCAAAAATTTTAATATATATTGCGTGGGCTTTGGGGCTGATAGCTTTAATCTTGAGTGTACTTGTGATTAGTTACTACTTTGGTTATGAGAGTGCAAAAGAGGATATAGAAAAAAAATCTCTCCAAGAGAAGCAAAAAATAGCTCCTAAAAGAGAAGAAGTATCCAAAAAAAGTGATGCAAACAGCACGACAAGTGTCAATTCAAGACTTATCCAAGTATTGAAAAAAGATGTGAATATCTCTGGTGGAATAACAAAAGATGAGAGTAACACAACAATAAACGAAGAGATGAATCTCACAAAAATAGATAATGAAAAAATATTTAAAGAAGAGCTAGTACAAGAGCGATTAGTGGTTGCTAAAGTAAAAAAAGAGTCTTTTAAAATGGGTACAGAAGTGGGTGGTGCAGCCCATGAGTATGGGGATGAGCCACAGGAACAACTACTTCATACACAAAGAGAAATTAAAAAAACAGGTGCCAAGCCAAAGTTGGCAATTATCATCGATGATGTATCGACACAGGCTCATGTGAGTGCTATCAATAGTGTGGGACTCCCACTTACAAAATCTTTTTTACCTCCAAGTGATGGGCGTCCAAATTCGGCAAGACTAGCAGCAAAAGAGAGTCAATATATGGTGCATTTGCCAATGGAAGCACAGAAGTTTAGTGCAGAAGAGCCATTTACATTGCGAATCAATGATTCCCAACAAAATATATCCAGCAGAATCAAAGAACTTAAATCACTCTTTCCAAAGGTGCGATATGTCAATAATCATACGGGAAGTAAATTTACAGCAGATGCAACAGCTATGAAAAAGCTTGTAACGGCATTGAATGAGCAAAAAATAGCTTTTGTGGATAGTCGAACAACAGGCAAAAGCGAAGCACCTAGGGTAGTAAAAGCTTTTGGATTACCCTATCAAGCTAGAGATGTTTTTTTAGATCATGAGATGGATAAACCATACATCGTTTCACAGATAAAAAAAGCAGTAGCCATTGCAAAAAAATATGGCACAGCCATTGCAATCGGACATCCACATGCCAACACAATCGAAGCACTGAGTACATCCAAAAATCTTTTTTCGGATGTAGAACTTGTGAGTATAGAGAATCTAAACTAAAGCGATGAGAGGAGTTTTAGAAGATTCTATCCCTGAGCTTCTCTCTATGAAAAGCTATCCAAAACAGCTTTTTTATAATGGAAATCTCTCGCTTTTACAACATAAAAAAATCTCTATCGTTGGCTCAAGAAAACCGAGCCAATACTCCAAAAATCTCACACATCAACTCTCATTTGCTTTAGCTCAAAATGGTGTTTGTATCGTGAGTGGGGGTGCTATGGGCATAGATGCGATGGCACATTTGGGTGCTGGAAGCACAAATACGATAGCCGTTTTACCCTGTGGCATAGAGGTGAAATATCCGAGTGTCAATAAAAATTTGCTTACAGAGATACAAAAAAATGGTCTTTTACTGAGTCAATTTGATGTTGATTTTCGTCCTGCTTCTTGGAGTTTTGTTGTAAGAAATGAGTTGGTGGTTGCACTTGGAGATGTTTTAGTCGTTGCTGAAGCAGATGAGGGGAGTGGCAGTATGCGGAGTGTGGAGTTTGCACAAAAGATGGGCAAAGAGATTTTTGTATTGCCTCAAAGAGTAGGTGAAAGCAGTGCGACAAATAAGCTTTTGGCAGAGGGAAGGGCAAAAGCGATTTATGACATAGATGCGTTTGTTGCGTCGTTTTGTGGCGTTGCACATGCCAATACTTTTCCACATGCCAAAGAGGATGAATTTTTAGAATATTGTAAGAGTAATCCGACCTATGAAGAGGCTTTGAAAAAATATCCTGAAAAACTCTTTGAAGCGGAGCTGAGTGGTGTTTTAGAGATTAAAAATGCGAGAGTGTATCTCTTATAAGATAAGCATCGCATCGCCATAGGAGTAAAATCTGTACTCTTTTTGTATCGCCTCAGCATAGAGTTCCTGAGCCTTTTTTACACCTACAAAAGAGGCGACAAGCATAAGAAGCGTAGATTTTGGCAAGTGAAAATTTGTGAGCAGATGATTGACTCTTTGGGGTTTGTTATTTGGATGCAAAAAAAGATTTGCTTCTCCTTTTTGTTTTTTCTCATGTCGTACATAAAACTCAATCGTTCTTGTTGAAGTTGTTCCAACACTTAAAATCGCTTGTTCTGAATCGAGCAACTTTTTTGCTTCATCGGAGATATCATAATACTCAGAATGCATCGGATGTTCTGTAATAATCTCTGCTTCAACAGGTTTAAAAGTCCCACTTCCTACATGCAGAGTAATATAGGCATGTGGAAATGTTTTGCAAATACGAGCGTGTTGTTCAGGTGTAAAATGCAAAGAGGCAGTGGGTGCTGCAACTGCTCCTTCATTTAGAGCAAAGACACTCTGGTACTCGCTCTCATCCTCTTTGTTGTCCTCTCGTTGGATGTAAGGTGGAAGTGGAACATGCCCGATTTTGTCGATGACAGGTAAGATCTCTTCAAAGCGAAGTAACGCACCATTTTGAAAAAAATGGACAACTCTGCTTCCATCCTCATGCAACTCTTTGACAACCGCGATGAGATTGGCATCAAAAGCTATTTGTGTGTGAACTTTGACTTTTCCACGAATATAGACACTTATATCATGGGCATTTAAAGCTCTGTTGATAAGAAGTTCGCATCTGCCACCGCTTGGTTTATGCCCAAAAAGTCGTGCTTTGATTACTTTTGTGTCGTTAAAAATAAGTGCGGTGTTTTGTGGGATAAATTTCTCTAAATCATAAAAGTTGGCATGTGTAATTGTATCTTTGCTTCTTTCATAAACGAGGAGTTTCGCATGGTCTCTGGGGTTTGCTGGATGGGTCGCTATGAGATGCTCTGGGAGAGTAAAATCATAGCTTAAAGTAAGGTACTCTGTGTTATTCACTCTTTTTCTCTACTGTTACCGCTACATCCTCATCACTCTCATCCTCTTCTTCGAGAGGTGGAGCAGGGTTGACCATTTTGACAATCAAAATAGAAATACCATAGAGGATGACAAGTGGTCCAGCCATCAAAAATTGTGTAAGTACATCTGGTGGCGTTAAAAAAGCTGCAACGATAAAGATAATAACAATAGCATAACGAAAAAATTCACGCATCTGTCTATCATCCACCATTCCAAGAAGTGCCAAGAAATAGGCAAAAATAGGAAGTTCAAAGGCTATTCCAAAACCAAACATAATCTTTGTGAAAAAGCCTACATACTCTTCGATGTTAATCATTGGCGTGAATTTGAAACTACCAAAAGTGATAAGGAAATTAAATCCAAAAGGGGTGACCACATAGTAAGAGAACAAAACACCAATTAAAAACATGATTGTTCCGCCAAAGATAAACGGAATGAGCATTTTTTTCTCATTTGCATAGAGTCCAGGAGCGATAAACATCCAAATTTGTGCAAGAATAATAGGAAGAGAGCCTACAATCGCTGCAAAAAAGGAGACTTTGAGTGCGACAAAAAATGCTCCTCCTACTTGATTGGTTGTGAGCATCCCATCTGCCGCATGAACAGAGATTTTTCCAACTTCACCAAGGGCAACATTGAGTGGTTCAACCATCCAGTTTAAAATAGGCTCATGGAAGTAAAACATCACAAAAAACATGACAATCAAACTTCCAGCAGAGATACCTAATCGTTTTCTAAGTTCTATTAAATGGGGGCGTAATTCATCAAACATCAGCACTATCTTGTTTTGGTTTTTTCTCAAAAGTTATTTTTTCTGCTACTGGAGCTGGTTGTGGAGCTTGTGGCTTTTGGACATCACCGATTACTTCATCATGTAAATTGGTAAGATGGTCCCCCAAAGCTGTCATATCGGTAGTTCGTTTGAGGTCATCACTCGCTTGTAGAAGCTCTCGTTTATAAGCAAGAGCTTCCTCTTTGATGTGTGAAATTTCCCCTGCATTCATCTCTTTTTCAAGTGAGTCTTGTACGCTTCCTATCGCTCTTTTGACTTGTCTAAGAAATTTAGCAATGTCCACCATTGCTTTTGGGAGCTTGTCTGGTCCCAAAAAAAGTATGGCGATGATAATAATAACAAGCATTTCCCCTAAACTAAAATCAAACATAATCAACCTCTACTAATAATAATTGCATGATTCTAGCTAAAGAAATGTTAAACCCGAATTATGCAATAGGAAATTAAAATATCTTCACGAACAGAGATAGAGTGCTATCTCATCTGCTAAAAGATAGTTTATATTGTAGAATATTCCATCTTCAAAGCGAAGTTTTTTTTCACTGAGTAAAATTTCGGCTCTTTGTTGCTCCTCTTTTGTAAGAAGCTCTTTTTTGACGCCCACACGAGAGCGAAAACCTAAAAAGAGCTGTTCGATTTTTATATCCTCTTGTGTGAGTATTTCAACTCTTTTTTCGAGTGGATTTTGGATATATTTTTCTATTTCGGCATGTGGATAGTATCGCTCATTCCCTTTTTTGCCAACTGCACCGCTTCCAACACCCATATAATCTTCATAGAGCCAGTATCCAAGGTTATGGCTACTTTGGTAGGTGCCAAAATTGCTTATTTCATACTGTGTAAATTCATTCTTTGTAATCTCTTTAAAAAGCCATGAAGTGAGCTTGAGACTCTCTTTGGACATTTGTGGTTTGTTCTCAAAGGGAGTTTTCTCCTCTATCGTGAGGGCATACGCACTGATATGGTTGATAGGTAGAGAAAAAGCGGTTTTTAAATCGTGTGCTAAAAGCTCTTTAGTATCGCCAAAAGTGGCATAAATTAAATCAAGAGAAATATTGACAAAGCCCACTTTCTGTGCATTTAAAATTGCCTCTTTCGCTTGTTGGCTTGAGTGAGCTCGATTGAGGAGTTTTAGTTTTGTATCATCGAAGCTTTGTACTCCAAAACTGATGCGATTGACCCCTAAGTTCCACATGCCAGAGAGCCATGCAACCGTCGCACTATTGGGGTTCGCTTCGCTTGTGATTTCACATCCACATGCCAAGTAAGATGCAAGAAGTGCAAAAATAGGCTCATAGAGTTCAGGTGGGATAGTTGAGGGTGTTCCTCCGCCGATAAAGAGTGTCTCAATACTCTCGTTTGTAGCATGAAAAAGTTTGAGTTCCTCTTCAAGCTGGAGATAAAGAGCCTTCATGTACGCCTCTTTGAGATGGAACTTATCAACATAGGAGTTAAAAGCACAGTAGGAACATTTGGAGTCGCAAAAAGGAATATGAATATATAATAGCATGTGGAATTATAGCTTTTTTTAGTATAATCACTTATAAGTGTTATTTGGAGCAATATTGTGAATAAAAATTTAGAAGATAGAATAGAAGAACAAGATTTTCTTTTAAAGCAAAAAAATAAAATTATAGATGATTTCGTTTATATGACTACTTCGGATTTAGCTGGACGCATAGTTGATATTTCTGAAGCTTATCTTGATTTTACTGGCTACAAAAGAGAAGAAGTTATCGGTAAAAACCATAGTATCTTTCGCAATGAAAAGATGGACTCGGCTATCATCAAAAATCTTTGGGACACACTTCTCCAAGACCAAACATGGAGAGGCGAGTTAAAAAACTATAAACTTAGCGGGGAGGAGTATTGGATTAGCACCGCTATCGCTCCTTTGTATAATAGAAATGGAGAAAAAATAGGCTATACATCTATCAAACAAGATATTACCTATAGAAAAATGCTCGAAGAGATTGCTATCAAGGACTCACTCACATCTCTGCATAATCGAAGATTTTTTGATTACTACATGAAAAAAGAGTTGCGTCGCTCTATCCTCAACAAAAAAACATTTGCTCTTTTGCTCATAGAGATAGATTGTTTCAAAGAGTATAGTGATTTGTACGGCGAGAGTCAAAGTGATAAAGCTCTTATAGAACTCACGGCCAATATGCAAAAGAGTGTTGGTATTGAGGTCAATGATATGTTTAGAATTGCGACTAATGAGTTTGCAATAGTGGTTATAAATAAAGAGAATGATTATATACAAAATCTTGCAGATAGACTTATCAAATTTATAGAGTCTCTTCATATCCCAAATGCAGTGAGTAAAGTTTCCAACTATGTAACCATCTCTATTGGTGCAATCAACATAGATAACCATCTTCATAATATCAACAGCAACGACCTCTATAACATTACAGAAAATAATCTCAATACAGCCAAAAAATTGGGAAAAAATAGGGTTGTTTTTGATATTAATGAGTTTTATGTTAAAAATTTAACCAATATAGACAATATAACAAAATTGCCAAATCGTGAAGCACTTGTTAGTGATATCGCACTGCTCAAAGAGGAAGCGATGCTTGTCATACTTCATATCAATCAGGTGATGTCTTTGAAAGATATCTATGGTTTTGATGTCATCAAAGAACTTATCGCCAAAAAAGCAAAACAGCTCGATGAAGTTTTGCTCGATTCAGAAGCGACACTCTATAGCTTAAATCTTCAGGAGTTTGCGATACTCATTACAAACAAGATGCTTTTTGATAAATATATGTCCCTTCTGAAATACTCTATTTTGTTAGATAACATAGAAGAAGATGTCTATAAAAGTAGTGATACAGAGTATATCGTATCTGATTACACGGCTGGAGTTGCGTATGGTGTGCAAAATATATTTAACCATGCGGATGTTGTTTTGCAAGAGGCGATTATGAGCAAAAAAAGCTACAAAGTCTATAAAAGCAATCAAACAACACGAGAGTTGCAACAAACCATGATTTCGAGAATGAAAGTGTATAAAAATGCTCTTTATACTGGAAATGTTATTCCCTATTTTCAGCCAATTATTGATATGCATGATGGAACCGTGATGAAGTACGAAGCTCTTGCAAGACTTCAAACGGAAAGTGGCGAGATTGTCACACCCTACTACTTTTTGGAATCGGCAAAAGAGGATAAAACCTTTGAGTATTTCACAAGACAGATGATGCAAAAAGTGTTTAATATTTATGCTATCAAAAAAACTCCTATCTCCTTGAATCTCACTTATGACAATATCAGCTCTGATGGGATGGTTTCGTACATTAAAAATAGACTCGATACCTATGGTGGAGAAGGGATTACTTTTGAAATCGTAGAATCAGAGGATATTCTTGATTATTCAATTATTGAAGAGTTTATTCTTTTTGTTAAATCGTATGGGTGTAAGGTCTCTATTGATGATTTTGGTTCGGGATACTCTAATTTTACCAATATTATCAAACTCAATATTGACTACATCAAACTTGATGGGACTTTGATAGAAAAATTAAACACTGATACCAATGTAAGACACATGATAGAAGGACTTCTTATTTTTGCAAAAAATGCAAATATTAAAACTATTGCAGAGTTTGTAAGCTCAAAAGAACTCGCTCAGGCAGTCAAAGAGTTGGGAATCGACTATTCACAGGGCTATTTTTATGGTGAACCACAAAGTGCTGAGAGTTATGATTTGATATAGTGGCATGTGGAATTCAACCCAAATTATGCATAATTCGGGTTAAAAAAATTCCATGCCATCGTCATCCTCTTCTTCATAAGTGGCGTTTTCATCATACTCGATGTAGTGAATAATAGTCGAAACATTACTAAAAAATGAGGCATTGAGAAAATCAGCTTCTGCAATATTGTCCTCAAAAATCTCTTTTCTCCAAATGATTAAGTCATTAACAAAACCTTCCACCAAAATAGAGATACGAGATATTTTTGTCGTATCATCAATGAGTATTTGTGCATGGTCTATGAAGCTATTTCCTAGCTTGATGATATATGAACCTAACTCTTCAAATATAGGATAGGATATAAGTATCTGCCCATATTTTTTGACTTTGAATCCAAGCTCCGCAAAATCGTCTCTACTTCGAATGGAATCCATAGTGACTTTAATGACGAGATTATCTATCTCAGTTTCTAAATCTTTCATCTCATAGATATCATGTTCAAAAACATAATCACTATAATCTATTTTTTTGGAACTAGTTTTTTGTTCTTGCACGACTACTTCTACTTCATCAGCATCTATTTTTCTTTCATATTTTGCAAGTTTTACACTCATATATTGTGTAATAACACCTTCAAAATTTCTATCTAAGATAAATGCTATCTCATGAAAAAGTGCATCATCAAAGCGATGATTTTTAGAGATGAAAAAAGTAACAGCATTTTTAAAATTGGAACAAATGATAAAAATACTCTCAAGTGGTAAATTTTTATGTTTGAAAAATTCAAGCATAGTGGCTATTACAGGACAGTTTCCAACTTTGTTCTGACCGCGTACCACACCGATAAAGTAATCAAAAACCTTTTCTGCGAAGTGTGTCTTAAAGTATTCATTATCTATAACATGTTTACGAAGCTTTGCTTTGACGATATCGGTATCAACCCATTCACGCAAAATCGCACTCTTATGAAGTACGAGATCATCTACAATCATTCCGATGTTTTCACACTCTTTGAGGTCTCTGTTTTGCCCCATAAGTTTGACATTAATAGCTTCAATATTTTGGTAATAACTATCTATAAAACGGTGTTCACTCACAGATTGAGATGTTTTATAAAGAATTCGTTTGAGCTGTTCTAAATCAAGAGGCTTGAGTAAAAAACCACTCACGCCGATTTCAATAGCTTCGAGTAAATAGTTTACTTCATTATACGCTGTCGTAAAAATGATAGATTGTGTATCATTCTCTTGAGTGATAAGTTTGCTCATCTCGATGCCATTCATTTTAGGCATGTTGATATCTGCAATCACTATATCATAGTAGTTGCCACTCTCTTTCTTAAATGCTAGATATTTATTCAGTCCATCTTCGCCTTCGGATGCTAAATCTACCCTTTTGAAGTAGTTTTGAAAGAGTTTTGCCGTTGCAGTTTGAAGTGCTTTTTCATCTTCGACATATAAAACGGTTAAATTTTTAGAATATTCTAAAATGATTTTATTGTTAATGCTCATTGTATCTCCTCTGTATTGCTTAATGTGTTGGGCGTTTTTTTAAATGTTATTATAGTGCATAAACCTTCATCGCTATTTTTTACTCTAAGAGTTCCTTTATGATGCTCCTCAATGATTACTTTGGACATATACAGACCTAGTCCACTCCCATTTTTTTCATCTTTTGTAGAGAAATAGGGGTCATACACTTTGTCTATAACATCCTTGTGGATACCTCCTCCATTATCACAAATTTCTATGCAGAGATAGTTTTCATTTTCTTCATAAGTTTGGATATGAATGTGTGGATTTGGAGTTCTTTTCTCTTTAAAGTTGTCTTGTGAATTTTTGAGAATATTTAAAATTACATGCACAACTTCATTGGAGTGAAGCAGAAGTGATTCAAAACTATGATAGGTCTCTGTGATAGAGATGCGTTGGGGAGAAAATGAAGATCCTACTATATTGACAGCTTGTCGAATAGGCTGTGTGATACTAATGAGTGTTAGCTCTTTGTGAGGTTTGTAAAAGTTTCTAAAATCATCTACGGTGGTTGTTAAGTTTTTGATTCGAGCATTGATAGCATCTAAACTTTGATTAAAATAGTCTCTACACTCACTTCCCTCAGGAATTTCTTTGAGATTATAGGTATCTAAATCGAGTTTTACTTTCATATCGATAGTTGTTGCAGCTATAGATGCAAGGGGCTGACGCCATTGATGTGCTATCATACTTATCAACTCTCCCATTTGTGCTAGACGAGAGTTGAGAAGCATTTGCTGATCTTTTTTTCTCATAAGTTGGATATCATCATCCACTCTTTTACTTAAATCACTATTGAGTTGTTCGATGCTTTTTCTGTAAAAATACTCTTTATGTATTAAGTATAAAATTGTTGTCAGTAAAACAAGAATAGCCAAAGTTGACATCCAGTAAACAGTAATAGCATTTTGGATAGTTTTGTTTTTTGTGTGAATCACAAAATAAGCAACTACTTCATTATCTTTTATATTTCTTATCGGCAAAAAAGAGATAAGTTTGTCATCTGTGGTATGAACTGCAAATTTTTTGTTTTCTTTGAGTTTGGTTTCAATCTCTGTGTTGAGTATTTCAAGCCTTTTTAGAGACTCTTGTTGCTGTTTGTAATCATCTTTTTTTTCTATATAAAAATTTTTGCAAGTGAGAGAGTTTGTGTAATGCTCTGCAATCTCCTCTTGCCAAAGTTTGGAATCTGCTACAGATTTTTTTATAATAAAATAGACACTGGATTTGTATGCTGACTCTATACCATCAATAAAACCTTTCGAAGAGATAGATGCCTCCGCACTCCCAATATGTTTGTGTTGTTCATCAAATATAGGATAAACAAATCGAAACCCATTGACGACACGACCCTCTTCAAACCCTTCAACAGGTTCTAGCTTTTGATTGACCATCTTGATGGTATAGCGAATATCACTCAGGTCATCTCCAAACTTAGTGGGTTTATGCATACGCAAAAAACTTCTGTTATCAGGAAGGTGAAAATGGAGCTGACGAAACCCTATAGATTGAAGATAGAGATAATTTTTAGAGAGATGATTATAGAGTTTATCTCGTATCTCTGCTTTTTTTTGCTCATCTGCATCGATGGCTTCTTTAAAAATAGCAATTGTATCTTTGTCATTGATGATAAGTGAATTGACATTTTGTGCCAATTTTTTAAAATTATCATACATCTGATTGTAGTAGATTTCATTGAGTTCAAGTTGTGAAGAGATAGCCTCTTCCATAGTGAGTGATTTATGTTGGTAAGCTAAAAATAGAAGTATAGTTGCAAGGATAATGAAAAAGGCAGTTACAAGTTTGTAAGCATGTTTAGAGTGCAAAATCAAATCCTTCAAGCAAAAGGTGCTTGAGATGATTCTACACTAAAATAGTGAAATATTTGTTAAATTATTTTGCGAGTGCATTCAGTGTATGGATAATATCATCCATCTTGTCACTTATGCGACTTACTTCATCAGAGATATCATTCACTTCATCTGCATTTCTGTTGAGTGTATCAGATGCTTCTGAGATAGATTGGATTAAAACATTGGTTGTAGCAGATGTTTCAGCCAAACTTTTTTGTGTTCGCTCTGCGAGTTTACGCACTTCATCTGCAACAACCGCAAAACCGCGTCCATGCTCTCCTGCTCTTGCTGCTTCGATGGCTGCATTAAGAGCGAGTAAATTTGTTTGGTCTGCGATATCGCCGATTGTAGAGAGAATAGCTTTTGTCTCATTTGCATTCGAGACAAGCGTTTGAAGATTTCCAACCATCTCATTCTCTTTTTGAGAAACATCATGAATTCTATGAACAGTTGCATGAATCATATTCTTGAGGTCGATAATCGTTGTATCAGTGATATTGCTGATAGTTTTGTTCAACGCAGTTGAAGTTTCCATAATATGGCTTTGAGAGTGTTCATTCTCTTTTTGCATATTTTGGAGTGATTCGCCAAGGAGATTGATGTTATTGAGAAGTTCAGCCATTTTTGCTTCTACTTTGACTTCACTTCTTGCAGTAAATGTTCCATTTGCAAAGCTTTGTAGAGTTTTGATGGCATTATCGATATTTTTTTCAGAGTAGGTAAGCATATTATTCATACTATTTCTAAGAATATGAACATAAGGAGTTTTACTATCTGCACCAACGCGGCATGTGTAATGCCCTTTTGAGACTTTATCGGCCAAAAGTACCATCTCCCCTGCAACTTTTGTATCTTCAAGTACAGATGTTTGATAGACTTGGAGAAGTTTATTGAGACTTTTTTCTACTTCGTCTGTTGTCGCTTCATTAAGAGAGATTTTATTTCTTTTAAATTCGAGAAGTTCATTAAGTTCTACGAGAAGTTTTTGAATCGTCGAACTCCCAGTAGAGCTTTGCATTTGTAGAGCAATTACCACAGTAAAAACAATAACAGCAACTACGGTGTGAACGACAGCAGAAGCACTCAAAAAGAGAGAGAGGATTAAAAGAGCAAAAGCTATCGATATGGCAATATTTTTTTGTAAAGCATTCATGTATGATTTCCTATCGTAATGTTTTGTAAAGTGTTTGAGCTTCGTGAATCTCTTGAGGAGATGGTTTTCTTCGACATGAGATGTATGTTCGAGCATTTTTCACATCATCATGCATTGGATAGACCGTAGCATAGACCCAGTAATAACCACCATCTTTGGTTTTGTTTTTTACATACCCACTCCAGACTTTGTTTTGTCTTACAGTGTCCCAGAGGTCTTTGAATGCAACTTTTGGCATATCAGGGTGTCTCACAATATTATGTGATTTACCAACGAGCTCATCTATCGTGTATCCAGCAATCTTGCAAAAATCATCATTTGCAAATAAGATAGTACCCTTTTCATCCGTCTGTGATACGAGAAAGTCATCATTTTTTAACACATATTCTTGCATGTACATTGCTCCTTGTTTGAAATTGTTTGTTATTATACAGCATAAAAGTGACAAACAAGTGAGTTTTTTTATCACGCTTTTACTACTAATGAATTATCTTAAGCTAACTAAAAGTTTTGTAAGAAATTATTTTATTTTGGCATGTGGAATTATCTTATTTTAATAGCAAATTTTGTACAATTTCGATTACTATAATTTAGGTGTTTTTATGAGCAAAGAAAATTTATATCGTCCTAATGTGGCGATGATTATTGTGTCAAACAATTATCCTGATAAAAAAGAGATTTTTATTGCACAAAGAAACGATTTACACGATATTTGGCAATTTCCTCAAGGTGGCATAGATAGCGGTGAGGATATAGAAGAGGCACTTTTTCGTGAACTCGAAGAAGAGATAGGAACTTCAAAAGTAAAAATAATTGCTGAGTATCCTGAATGGATTTCGTATGATTTTCCTGAAAAAATAGCGAAAAGTATGAAACCTTTTAAGGGGCAGACGCAAAGATACTTTTTGCTCAAACTCAAAAAAAGTGCGGTTATAAATATAGATACGAAACATCCTGAATTTATGTCGTATAAGTTTGTCTCTTTAGATGAAGTTTTGAATCTAACGGCACACTTTAAAAAGCATGTGTATCAAACCGTGCTAGAATATTTCAAAAAAGAGGGCTACCTATAACATGTTAATAGTACAAAAATTTGGCGGAACAAGCGTCGGTGATTTAGAGCGAATCCAAAATGTGGCAAATCGTGTCGTTGAGACGAAAAAAGCTGGAAATAATGTTGTAGTCGTTGTCTCTGCAATGAGTGGAGAAACTAACAAACTTGTGGCGTATGCAGAACATTACTCAAAAAATCCATCACGCACAGAGATGGATATGCTCCTTAGCTCAGGCGAGAGAGTTACAGCTTCACTTTTGGCGATTGCACTGACTGAGATGGGGTATGAAGCAGTTTCTATGAGTGGAAGAAGAGCGGGTATTGTAACGGATAATATTCATACAAAAGCACGGATAGAAGAGATAGACCCAAGTGCTATGAATAGTGCGATAAAAGATGGCAAAATCGTTGTTGTCGCTGGTTTTCAAGGTGTATCGCAAGATGGAAATGTAACGACACTTGGTCGTGGTGGAAGTGACCTCTCAGCCGTTGCGATTGCTGGGGCTTTGAGAGCGGATTTGTGTGAGATTTATACAGATGTAAGCGGAATTTTTACAACCGACCCTCGTA
>JAABQD010000014.1 GCA_011391635.1 Sulfurimonas sp.
AAGGTATTCTTATCTCACCCTATTTCTTTTTAGAAATATCTAAAAAAACAAAACACTACCTCTCTATCACAAAAGTGATGATTAAAAAAACATTTGAAACATTTAAAGATAAAGATATAGAATTTTCTATAAATCTAACAATTCAAGATATATTAAATGAACAGATAAAAGAGTATCTTTTTGAGATGATTCAAAGTTATAGCATTGGTGAACGCATAGTATTTGAAATCGTTGAATCTGAGTCTATTCAAAATTTTCAAGATGTTATAGGCTTTATCAATGAAGTAAGACGCTTCGGATGTAAAATAGCAATAGATGATTTTGGAACAGGATATAGTAATTTTGAGTATCTTTTAAAAATCAAAGCAGACTACATCAAAATAGATGGAAGCATGATTAAAAATATAGACAAAGATATGGATGCACAGATTGTTGTCTCAACTATAGTTGACTTTGCTAAAAAGATGGGTGTAAAAACGGTAGCTGAGTTTGTAGAAAATGAAGCCATCTATAACAAAGTAGTAGAACTTGGTATAGATTATTCACAAGGGTATTATTTCTCTGCTCCTAAAGATTTAAGAGAAAAAAAATGTTTGAGTTGAGTATTAAAAACAAAATTTTATTTTTTATCATAGCTCTCTTTAGTTTCGCATTTGTTGGATTTTTATCTATTTTTATAAGTTTTCAAAATCAAAAAATGCAAGAGATTAAAATAGAAAACCTCTCTAGAGTGAGTGAATCATTTAAAAAAAATAGAGAGTTACATCTCAATGATTACTACTTAAAGCTTATGAATGATTTTTTATCAAAAGAGATTATAAAAGAGGTCGCATCTGAAAATAGAGATGAACTACTCAAGATGACTAAAGAAAAATATCTTCAAATGACTAAAGAGGATGAAAATATATTTCAAGTTTATTTTCATAAAAAAGATGGAAAAACTCTTCTCAGACTTCATAATGTAGATTTATATGATGATGAAGTAGCAAAAATAAGAGTTATGGCACAAACAATACATAAAGAGCAAAAAGAGATATCAGGATTTGAACGCGGTAGTAATGGAGTAGCATATAGAATTTTTAAACCGATTTTTTATGAAAACAGATATGTAGGAGCTTTGGAATTTGATGTATCTCCTAAAAAAATATTAAATCTTGTCGCATATTTTAATAAGATAGATGGAGCTTTGATATTTAATGATACAAATAAAGATAGCCCATTTGTTCAGTTTCAAAAAATATCAGATGAAAAATTGAGGCATTTTCTTGCAAATAACTCTAGTGATATGCAAACTCAAAATATTCACACAGATGATGGAAACTATTATGCTATTTACTCATTTGATATATTGGATTACAGCAATAAAAATATAGGGAAATTTTTATTTTTTGATGACATAACTATGCAATATAAAGAGTACAAAAAAGATTTGATTATGTTCTCTGTTAACTTTGCAATAGTTTTTATCTTTTTGATAGTTGTGATAAATATAGGTTTTTCAACAATAACAAAAAAACTAAACGAATCAAATGAAAAACTCCAAGAAAGTAATGACGAACTAGAAACGATTTTAACAACTACAAAAGATGGTATCGCTATTTTAGATTTGCAAACGAACTTTCTATTTTTTAATGATTCTTATCTGAAAATGACAGATTTTAGCAAAGAGGAACTTTTATCAAAATCATGTGCTGAATTATCTGCACCCGAAGATTTGCCAAGAGCTATAAAAGCGGTTGAAGAGGTTATGCAAAAAGGATTTGTTGAAAATTTTGAAAAAACTTGTATTCTTAAAGATGGCAAAAGAGTAGATATAAATATGTCCATAGCACTTATGCCTGATAAAAAAAGACTTCTGCTAAGTGTTAAAAACATTACAGAATTTAAAATAAAAGAGAAGCTACTTCAAGAGTATGTGTCACTTATAGATAAAAATATAATCACTTCAAGCACGAATATTAAAGGAAATATTATTTATGTGTCCGACAAATTTTGTGAGATAAGCGGTTTTAGTAAAGAGGAACTTCTAGGTAAAAATCATAGAATCGTTAAACACCCAGATATGCCAAGTTCTCTTTACAAAGAGATTTGGAATACGATTACACAAGGTAAAACATGGAGTGGAGAGATTAAAAACCTCAAAAAAGATGGTGGTTTTTATTGGGTAAAAGCTTCAATATATCCTACTTTTGACTCTTACGCAAATCATACAGGCTATACGGCTATTAGGCAAGATATCACAGATAAAAAAATCATCGAAGAGATAAGTATTACCGATGGACTAACAAATATTTTTAACAGAAGACATTTCAATGAAACTTGTCCAAAAATGATACATAGTGCTAAAAGAGAGAATGAACTTCTCTCTTTTTTACTCTTAGATGTAGATCACTTTAAACTCTACAATGATAATTATGGACATCAAGAAGGGGATGAAGTTTTAAAAGCTGTTGCATTATGCTTGAAAAATACTATGCACAGAGCGGATGATATGGTTTTTAGACTAGGCGGTGAAGAGTTTGGAGTTTTATTTAAAGCAGATTCAAAAGAAAAAGCATTTGAGTTTTCCAATATTTTAAGAAAAAATATAGAAGATTTAAAAATAGCACACGATTTTAATAGTGCAAGTAAATATATTACTGCATCCATGGGGCTTGTATGCAAACACGCAGACGAGATAGAAAGTATGGACACAATATACAAAGATGCAGATGATTTGCTTTATAAGGCAAAAGATGGGGGAAGAAATAGAGTTGTAGGAAATGTTTAGTAGTCTATTCCTTTGCATCTTGGAGGATGCAAAAGAATAAAAACTTATGCAGCTGAGAGAATTTTTTCTACTGTTTCATTAAAAAGATTTGGATTCATCCCATACTCTTCTACGAGTTCACGAGCATTTTTGAGTGTTGTTTCTGTCATAGTTCCTTCGAGTGTAATTGCCTCTTTTGCAACTTTCAAAAACTTTGCCATCTCTTGTGTCTCTGGGTCTGATGCATCTTCTGGTTCGTTCGCATAGCGAATGAGATGCACCAAATCTGGGTCAAAATTCCATCGATTAAAGAGTGTCGCTGTCACATCTTCTGATTTACTTCCACATGCCAAGATTTCTGCTTGTTGTGTTTGATTCCCTTTTGCTAATGCTTCACTTAGAAGTACCGCTTGACCTGATTCGATGAGATAGCGACTGATAACAATTTTGCCGAGTTCAAGCAAAAAAGAGGCGATAGAGAGGTGTGCGAGAAGTGTTTTATCCACTTTAGTCACCCATCGATTGATAAGTGCGTTTTGCAATTGTGCTCGTGCTAGATAGTTGTTTTGTGTCATTCCATAAGGTGAGAGGTCTATATCCATACAATTGTTCGCAGCAGAGGCAATGGTAAATGTTCGAACAGCATCTTTACCTAGGAGTGAGATAGCTTGTGACACATCTGTAACTTTACGGCTTAGACCATACATAGGAGAGTTGGCAGTTTTGAGAATATAAGCGGTAATAATAGGGTCTTGTTTGACTGCTTCCGCCATTTCAGATACACCACTCTCTGGATTGTTATACACTTTTTCGACTTTTAACACTGTTTCTGGGAGCATTGGAACATGCTCGATTTGCTCCATTAATTCGGGTCTCATTCATTTCTCCAAAAAATATTTAAACTATCTGTTTCAACACTTCAAAGATTTTATTTGTGAATACAAAACAAAATTTTTACTGTTAAAAGATGTGTATTAACATACACTAGCTCTGAGTATTGTAACATATTTTTAAGTTTTTCTTATATTCTATGTCAAAATGAGAGTGCTGTATTGATCTCTTAATCGAGTAAAATAGTCTCTAGGTTTATTGTCTGGTGAAACTCAAAATGGTGCGTACACCACTTTTCGATAAAAGCACTGATACCCGTCAGGTGTTTCGTTTTTGTTACTAAATCTTTGATGTTATAGGGTTTTACTAAATAGTCGTCTGCTCCGGCTTTAAGAGCTTTTATCACATCATCTTTTGTGGAGAGTGCTGTTACCATAAGTATGGGAACACATCGTAGCTGTTCATCCATTTTAATAAGTTTGACGCCCTCGAAGCCATCAATTTCAGGCATATTTATATCCATCAAAACGAGAGATATTTTATGCGTTTTCATAATAGTTATTCCCTCTTTTACAGAGAGTGCAGCATAGGGAATATACCCCTCTTTTGAAAGTACCAAAGTAGCAACTTTTATATTGTGCGGATTGTCATCTATGATTATAATATTTTGAGCCATGCCAAATTATATTGCTTGAAAATGAAGATTGAATGAAGATAAATTGCATCTCTCTTTTTGATATGTGTATTATTAAAAAGAGAGAGATAATTTCTCTAATTTAACACTCTATTATCTTACTTTGACTAGAATTGCCTTTTTAAAATAAAGGCTTTCTCTTATGAAAAATTTACTCTCTTCCCTTGGTTCTATGAATACAATGGTTATTTTGATGCTTCTCTTTGCAGTGGCATGTGGATATGCTACATTCATTGAAAATGATTATGGAACAATGACTGCAAAAGCGGAGATTTATAACGCTTTGTGGTTTGAAATTTTACTTGGACTTTTGGCTGTGAACCTTGTTCTTAATATAGTTAAGTTCAAAATGTACACACTTAAAAAAGCTCCGATATTTATCTTTCATATCGCATTTCTTGTGATACTTTTTGGTGCAGCGATTACCCGTTATGTAGGCTTTGAAGGCTCTATGCATATCCGTGAGGGCGAGAGTGCTTCAGTTATGAGTAGTTCGGATACTTTTTTTAGTGTTTATGCTTCAAGCAACGACAAGAATGCTTCATCCGAGCAAAAAGTATATCTCTCCAAAAAATCTTCAAACAGACTCAACTCCTCTTTGGTTGTTGATGGCAAAGCAGTTGAAGTTGAGATGCTTGAGTATATACCAGATGCAGTGGAGATGATTGTCGAAGATAAACAAAATGGCACGGCTATGGCAAGTGTGATGATAAGTGCAGGTGGTCGTGGTGAGCCTGTAATACTCAAGCAAGGTGAAGCGTATGAGAGTGAAAATTTTGTTTTAGATTTTGATTCAAATGAGAGTTTTGACAAGCCTGTAATTTCGGTTTTTGTAGAGAATGGAACACTCTTTATGAAGCATCCAATGGCTCTGAATTTCCTGAAAATGGATGATGGCTCCAAGGGTGAATTGGCTATAAGTGAGAAAGGGCCATTTACGACACGAACACTTTTTACGAATGGAAATAGTAGTTTTGTACTTCGTGAATTTCTTCCACATGCCAGTAAAAAACTTATCTCCAATCCAAAAGCAACCGCAAAACAAGCTGGTGCAGATGCATTTCGTTTTCAAGTAAGCGTGGCAGATAAATCAGAAGTGGTTACGCTTTTTGGTATGGCGGGAGCCTTGCCAAGAGAGTCGCATACAGTTATCAATGGGGTCGATGTTCATCTCTCTTATGGTGCAAAAGAGATTCAAATTCCATTTGAAATCCTTCTCAAAGATTTTCAACTTGACCGCTATCCAGGCTCTATGAGTCCAGCTTCGTATGCGAGTGAAGTTGTTTTGGTGGACAAAGAGCAAAAAATCGAGATGCCGTACAGAATTTTTATGAATAATATTTTGACACACCGTGGATATAGATTTTTTCAAGCATCGTATGACCAAGATGAGCAGGGAACAGTTCTCTCTGTCAATAATGATCCAGGGACACTGCCGAGTTATATCGGCTATTTTCTTTTAGGGCTTGGAATGTTTTGGTCGCTTTTTTCAAGAGAGAATCGATTTGCAAAATTGGCTCAAAAAGCAAAAAATGTGAGTGAACAAAAGGGAGTTGCTCTTTTGTTGGCATGTGGAATATTTTTGAGTATCACACCTTCGTATGCACAAGATACACAAGCGATTTTTGCTTTTGACGCTCCACATGCCAAAAAATTTGGCGAGTTGGTAGTGCAAGACAGTGGTGGGCGAATGAAGCCAATGGACACACTTGCAACAGAGATTTTGGCAAAAGTTCATAGAGGCTCAAGTGTCAATTTCGATGGGCATCTCCTTGATGCCAATCAAGTGGTGCTTGGCATGATGGTGCGTCCAGATGTCTATAGAGATGTAAAAATGATTTATACAAAAGATGAATCTATCAACAAAATCATCGGAGCAGAGGCGAATGAGAAGTATGTCTCTTTTTCTCAGTTTTTTGTCAAGCCTGAATCTTTAGAGGGCTACAAACTCGCAAGTGCAGTTGAAGAAGCAACACGCAAAGAGCCAAAACATAGAAACAATCTCGACAAGATGGTATTAAACATCGATGAGCGAGTGAATGTGGTTTATATGGTTTATACAGGTTCACTCATCAAAATGTGGCCAAAACCAAATGATTTAACCAATAAATGGTTCTCAACTATCGAAGCTCTTCAAGAGTTTACACCAGAAAATAGTGAAAAATTACGCATTTTAGCGGTAGAGTATTTTACATCGATTGATGAGGCACTCGTGAGTGCTTCTTGGAGCAAACCAAACCAAGCTATAGAAAAAATTGCTGAGTATCAGAAATTTTATGGAGCAGAGGTTTATCCATCGCAAAATCGAATTTTAGCAGAGGTTTTTTACAACAAAGCGAAAATTTTTGAGACCATCTATCCACTCTACTTTTTGATAGGTTTTGTTCTTCTGATAGTGAGTTTTATAAAAATACTTAAACCAAGTTTCAATATCAAAATCTATACTAAAGTGACATTGGCACTTTTAATAGCACTCTTTATCGCACATACAATCGGTCTCATAAACAGATGGTACATCTCAGGTCACGCACCGTGGTCGGATGGATATGAGTCTATGATTTACATCGCTTGGGCAACAGTTTTGGCAGGATTTATCTTCTCTAAACGCTCAAGTATGACAATGGCTTCTACGGGAGTTTTGGCGGGGCTTATCTTGTTTGTGGCACATCTCAATTGGATGAATCCACAAGTTACAAATCTCGTTCCAGTTCTCAACTCCTATTGGCTGAGTATCCATGTCTCTATGATTACGGGAAGTTACGGCTTTTTGGGGCTTGGGGCTTTACTTGGATTTATAACTATTATTTTATTTGTTCTCAAAAATCCTGCGAACGAAAAACATATCACGCTCTCCATCAAAGAACTCAATGCTATCAATGAGATGAGTTTGATGGCGGGATTGGTTCTTTTGACTGTCGGAAACTTTTTGGGTGGTGTTTGGGCAAATGAGAGCTGGGGACGCTACTGGGGCTGGGATCCAAAAGAGACTTGGGCATTGGTCACTATTTTGGTCTATGCGGTTGTGCTTCACCTGAGATTTATCAAATCACTCTATAGTGATTTCAACTTTAGTGTAATTTCGCTTTTATCGTTTACATCGGTTATTATGACCTATTTCGGGGTAAACTATTATCTTGCAGGGCTTCACTCCTACGCAAAAGGTGACCCTGTGCCGATTCCTGATTTTGTGCCTGTTACCTATTTGATTATTTTTGTATTGATAGCAATGGCGTATAAAAATAGAAAATTGGTTTAAAAGGTTGGCATGTGGAATTCACTGGCTTTAGTAAAAAGACACTCCCATTTTTAAAAGCCATCCGTGCCAATAATAACAAAGAGTGGTTTGATGCCCACAAACGAGAGTACGAAGAGCTTATCTTAAACCCATCTCGTGCCTTTGTCATCGAGATGGGCGAACACCTTCAAGCCCTCGAACCCACAATAAATGCAGAGCCAAAAATCAATCAATCCCTCTTTCGCATCTATCGAGATATACGAAGAATGGGTGCAAACAAAGAGCCTATCAAAAGCCGAATCGGAATTATTTTTTGGCAAGGCAAAGGTTCACGACTCCAAAGTTCCTCTTTTTATCTTCACTTTTCTCCTGATGAACTTCTTGTAGCAGTGGGGATTCGATGGTTTGAAAAACCTCTGCTGGAGGCTTTTCGCGAATACATAGGAGATGAAGAGAAACGCATAGAGCTTGACGAGGTTTTGCAAGAGCTATCGGCATGTGGATATCAAATCCTTCCTCATGGATACAAACGCTATCCCCAAGGTTTTCATTCCCACATGCCAAGTGCAGAAGTAAGCCTCTATAAAGGTGTGGCTGCAATGCAAATCTTAGAGCCAACCCTCATAGAAGATGGTGAAAAATTCATCGCTACACTTTATAAGATTTATGAAGATATGCTACCATTACACAAGATTATGTATGCAGTAAGTTTAAAAGTAAAAGAGGATTAGATGCAAAAAAAAGAAGCAATAGTTTTACTCAATATGGGTGGTCCAAACAACCTTGAAGAGGTGGAAATGTTTTTGACAAACATGTTTAGTGATGAGAATATTTTGACTATGAAAAGTGATCTTTTGCGAAGTATTGTAGGCACAATGATAACTTTTACACGAACAGAAAAATCACAAGAAATCTATAGAAAAATAGGTGGAAAGTCACCTATTGTTGGACTTACAAGAGAACTTGTAAAAAAACTTCAGCGAAGAGTCCATGAAAATATTATTGTTGATTTTGCTATGCGATACACGCCTCCTTTTGCAGATGAAGTGATAGAAAGACTCAACAAAGAGGAGGTGGATAAAATCTATCTGATTCCTTTGTATCCGCAATTTTCAACGACGACAACCAAATCTTCGCTTGAAGATTTTGAAGAACATTATCACAACTCAAGTGGCAATGCGATTTTGGTAGAGGTCAAACACTTCTTTGAAAATCAAAATTATAATAAAGCGATAGTACAGAGAATCAAAGAAAAAATGGGAGATGCAAAGTGTGAAGATTTTGACATTGTTTTTTCTGCTCATGGACTTCCAAAAAAGATAATCGAAGCAGGAGATGTGTATGAAAACCACATTACTCGGCATGTGGAAATCATCAAGAAGATGCTTGCAGAAGAGAATATGAATTTTTATGAGGCACACTTGGCGTATCAGTCGAAGGTTGGACCTATGGAGTGGCTCAAGCCCTCACTCGAAGAGAAACTGAGAGTGATAAAAAATCGTAATGTTATTATCTTTCCAATCGCATTTACGATTGATAACTCCGAAACAGATTACGAGCTTGATATGGAGTACCGTGAGATAGCACATGAGTTAGGATTTACAGATTACAGGGTGTGTCGATGCCCAAATGATAGTGACTTTTTCGTGGATGCACTTTTTGAACTTTATGAGAAGATGCAGTAGAGTTTGAAGATGAAAATCGTTATATTTGATATGGATGGAACGCTTTTGGATTCTCAAAAAGATATTACGATTTCTATCAATCATGTGCGAAAAACAAACTACGATCTTCCAGCTTTAAGTGAATCCTTTGTAGTTGAAGCTATTAATAGACAAGTGCGAAATCTTCCTAAACTTTTTTATGAAACAGAGGAGTATCAAGAGGGAGATAGAGAGCTTTTTGAAGCACACTATGAGAAGCAATGTGTTCAAAATCCCTATCTTTATGAGGGGATTTTAGAGCTACTCAATCAACTCTTGGCATGTGGAATTAAACTCTCTGTTGCGACAAATGCTCCGACACTTTTTGCCCAAAGAATGCTTTCGCATCTTGGAATTTATGAGATGTTTGATGTTGTCATTGGTGCGGACAAAGTAGAGTTTTCAAAGCCAGACCCACAAATGGTGCATGAAATTCTTAATTTCTATAGTTTTGATAGCCAAATGCACAAAGCGTGGATGGTAGGAGACAATGTTAAAGATATGCTTTGTGCTAAGAGTGCAGGGATAGAGTCTGTATTTGCAACTTGGGGATTCTCCCCAGATGGCAAATATGAAACACTTATCCACATGCCAAAAGAGTTATTAGATATTGTTTTATAAAGAAATATGATAGAATAGTCTAAGTACGATAAAGGAGAGAGCGTGTTCAATAGTGATGTGTTACTAGCATTTTTGTTTATGGCTGTGCTTTTTTTGAGACAGATATCCATTTTGAAACAGCCAAATAAAATCAATTATGCACCTTTGATGCTAGGGATTGGTGCGATTAGTTCTATTGTTCACTTTGTTATCTACCCTAGCCAAGATGTAGTGATGCTTCTGCGTGAATCTATATTTCCTTTCCTTGTTGCTCTGCTTCTTTATATTGTCATGAATATTTTGCACCAAACACAACAGACAGAAACGGCAAAAATGCAAGATGAATTTACAAGAGTTTTAGTAGCTCAAGTAACACAGCTCAAAGAGTTTATGGGTGAATTAGAAGCGAGAATGATTATCTCGCAACAAGAGGATCGCAGTGCTCAAGAGGAGCTACGCGTCAAGTTCAAAGAGGATATTAAGGCTCTTGAAGCTATCAAACTCAATCAGGGTAAATTTTTAGAAAAATTTGAAGCGATGGAAGATTGGCACAAAGATGTCTCTAAAGAGTTTGAACAGTTTATCCATGTAAAAATGCCCTCTTTTGATGAAGTGGTGCATAAACATATCAATATTTTACGAATTGCAGAGCAAGAACACCATAATCAACTCAAAGTCATTATGGAAAAAGCACTTGAGAGTAAATATGATTCGACGAAAGATATAAGTGAACTCAAAGCAAGTATCCAAAGCATGAAAAATGTCTCAGAAGAGATATCTAAAGCAATAGTAAAACAGACACTCCAACAGATATCAGGTGTAACACAAGAGTTCCAAAAACAGCTCATAGCACTCAAATCCTACACAGAGAGCGTAAAAACATCTCTGCATGAGGGAGAGAATACACTCGCTTCTATCCGACAGCAGAGCGAAATTATCATGAAACAGATGTCACTCTCTGCAAATAAAATGACAGAAATTGAAAAACAAAATGAGGGCATTCATAATGTGTATTCAACTATCAAAGAGTTGATGCGTGATATGGAAGTGATTAAGTCGGATTATGTAAAATCAAAAGCAGAACTTAGTACCCTAGCAAAAGAGTTGAAACTCTCCGAGGGTGAGCATGTACAAGCTATGAAAACAGAGCTAGGAAGCATGAAAACTCAACTCAATACACTCGGAGAGACTCTTACAAGCAAAATAGATGCTTCTCTTACAAAATTGGATGAACATTACCACATGGCGGATGATGATATCTCTAAAAATGTTCAGTTTTTAGCAAAACGCTCACAACTTAAACAGGGCTACACGCAAAACTAAATTTTGTTGATGGTAAAAAAAATTGCAGTTGGATTTTTCTCTCTTCTTCTGATGCACTCCAGCCTGAGTGCAGACCCAAAATGGATTCCAATCGAACCAATCAATTTCAATGAAAGTACAAAAAAAGATACAAATCTCTCTCAAATCAAGCCTTCAAATAATCTGCTAGAAAATGTAAAAATCTTGCAGCAACTCTTAGACAAAACAAAAGAGGATGAAAAATTGGATGACGAAGAAGAAAAAAATTGGTATCCTCTTTAAAATTTTAGGAGAGTTCAAATGCAAATACGAGTCTCCTATGATTAGGCTATGGAAAATTATAGGATTTCGTTCCACACGCAAATGTTCCACATGTAAATTGCTATGAAAAAGTACCTTTGATTGTAATTAATATATTTGAGTTGCTTAGAAATACCTAACTACAATTAATCTAGTAAGCTATAATCATAGCATCACTAAAAAAGAGTTACTCAACAGTACCTCTTAATATTTTATCATAAAGGTCACACTTTGAAAAATTTACTTCTTTCCTACACATGCACAATTGAAGCTCCTATTCAAGAGGTTTGCTCATTTCATACGGATACTCAAAATCTTCCTCTTATTACTCCGCCGTGGATTGATGTAACAATTGTTTCCATGGATACACCGATGCATGAAAACTCTCAAGTAGAACTTCGTATCAAACGCTTTGGAATTCCAACCCTATGGAAAATGAAAATAGATAAACTTGATTGTCCACATGAAGTTATTGATGAAATGATAAGCGGTCCTTTTAAGCATTTTCGTCATGAGAGAAAATTTATGTTCCTTAGCGATTCTGTAACACAAATGGATGAGACTATTACCCTTGTTTTACCTTTTGGATTTTTAGGAAGATTGTTTTTTACTTTTATTCAAAAAGATATGAATAAGATGTTTGCATATCGTCACCATGCTACTAAAGAGTATTTCAAAAATAAAAAAGATATTGTGTCTATTGCATGAATTGTAAGCGATAAAAGTTGCAAAAATGAGAGTGTTTATGTATATTAAAACCACCCCGAGCGATACTATAAAAAAATATTTATCTCTTTTACTCTTCTTTATATTTTTTAATGGATGTATGGAGCGGGAAATTTATACAGAAATTACACAACCCTCTTTCATTGCTCATCCTCCAGTTGCACTCCACATCGATGATATAAGCGGTAGCCTTAAAAGTGATTTTAAAAACGATTCAAATGCTCTTCTTCATCTAGAAGTTTACACTCACTGTGCCAATTGCACCAATGTCCAAAGCCGTTCCATAGGAACTGATTTTGATGGGTATATTCGTATTACGATAAAGGATGTAAACAGTACAATCGCACGTGCTCAGATGGATTATAAGGGAGAAGCTGATGCGAAGAAAATTCAACATGTTTACGATCATCTCATAAAAGAGCTCAAATGGAAATAAAAGCTCTCTGAGCCACTTTAAAATTTCAGTAAAAAGATATAATCTCATAATAATTTTTAGGATGCAAATGGCATCTATGCGTATGAGAGAAGGATAGAAATGGGTGTAATAAAGATTACTGATAATATAGACTGCTTTGCAGAGGAGTTTAAAAATATTTCTCTCTCTGGCTCCAAGATTCAAAAAGCAGAGTTCGAAGCGTGTACATTTGTATCTTGTGATTTTAGTGAAACTTTCTTCTCCTCATGTAGATTCGTCGAATGCCGTTTTGAGAACTGCAACCTGAGTCTCATAAAACTCACCAATACTAAAATGAGTGATGTTTCGTTTGTATCATGTAAGATGATTGGCATTGATTGGACTATGGGTGATTGGAAAAGTTTACTGAGTGCTGATCCTATAAAATTTACAGAGTGTATTCTAAATGACAGTAACTTCTTAGGCTTAACGCTAGAGGGTATAGTAATGAAAGAGTGCCGTGCCAAAGAGGTAGATTTTCGCAACGCTTCATTTCAAAAAGCTAATTTTTCAGGTACGGATTTTAAGGGAGCACTGTTTGATAACACACACTTGGAATATGCTAATTTTACCGATGCCCAAAACACCCTCATCGACATAAGAAAGAACTATCTCAAAGGAGCAATCTTCAGCCGATATGAAGCTCTGTTTTTGCTTGAAGTAATGGGAATTACATTAGTCTGAGATTGGGTATAGGGTGCTTATCAAGAAACACTGCCAGATGCATTGTAAAGTCTGGCACTTTTTTGAGCTACTATCTTATATAATTACAAAGATTTATTTGGAAATATATCGAATAAACAAACTACTGTAAATTTCACTTTCATGTTTCCATTCCTTTCATTTTAAGTTTCCACATGCCAAAAATATTTTTGATTTTTCTCGGAGTTAATGGAACTCTTTGTGCTACATAAAATGCAAATAGGGAGAATAATGAAAAAATCAGCAGCATTTTTGGCAAACAAAAAAACGGATTATTTTGAACTTTTTGAAAAGAAAAAATCTAAAGTGAGAATCACACTTAAAACAAAACAAAAAGAAGAAGTTGCTTTTGGTGAAAAAACAACGCATAATCGTTTTATATCCGCAGAAGACAGAGACAGAAGAATTGAAATCAAGGCAATTAAGGCTGAAATTTATCGTTTGCTTACAGCCAGAGAACCGCAAACTACACGGATACAAATGCAAAAAAAATCTGTTGAAGATAGACGCGCTGAACTTATCTATTGTAAACAAATATTAGAAGCTAATGTAAATACAAAATCATTTATTCATTTTTCATAAAAGTCATGTGTACTCAAAGCACTATTGGCTTTGCTATTTTTATAATATGTAATTGAAAAAAAGTGGAAGCTCAGAATATTATGAAAGGAGATAATTTTAAAATTTAAGAGGTTTGATGTGTTATAATCAAAAAGCTGTTGTTTTTAGGATATATTTTGCATTTCTTTTTATCTCTATTTTTTTTATTTTTTCTAGCCGGTTCGATGAATGCGAGTTCCTTAAAGAGTACATCGCTTCAGTTTATGTGGCTTGATCAATTTGAGTTTGCAGGGTTTTATATTGCCAAAGAGAAAGGTTTTTACGCACAAGAGGGAATAGATGTAAACTTTATTCCCTACAATCCAAACAAAGATACTTTTGATGCGCTCTTTGATGGAACTGCTGATTTTAGTACAGGTTCGGCTTCTATCCTCATAAAACATGCACAAAATAAAAACAAAATTACTATCCTCTCCACTGTTTTTCAATCTTCTCCTTTAATGCTTTTGGGAATCAAAGACTATGGTATTGAAAAATTAGAAGATATTAAAGGCAAGAAGGTCATGCTGACAAATGAGCAACAATCTTTTGCAACATTTCAAACGATGCTTCGTTCCCATAATGTTTCTCTTAGTGAAATACAAGTTATTCCTCATAGCTACAATGTTGATGATTTAATCCATAAAAAAACAGATTTAATGGTTGCTTACACTACAAATGAGCCTTATATTTTACAAGAAAAAGGGTATCAGCCTCAGATTTTACATCCTAAAGAGTATGGGTTTGATTTTTATGAAGAGCTTATTTTTACATCCCAAAAGATGGTAGAGATTGAACCTGATTTAGTTGAAGCTTTTCATAAGGCGACTATCAAAGGGTGGCTTTATGCTTTCAATAATATAGAAGAGAGTGCAAAGCTTATATATGAAAAATATAATCCCCAAAAGAAAAGCTTAGAGAGTCTTATTTTTGAAGGAAATGAGATGAAAAAACTCGCTTTCATTCCTGGAGTTGAATTTGGTTCTGTAAATATTGAAAGACTAAAAAGCATAGAACAAAGCTATCGCATTATGAATCTTCTTGAAAAAAGTGTTGATTATTATGGCATGATTTATAATCCTAGCTATAAACTCTTTAGTGAAGAAGAGAGAGCATATTTATGGAATAAAGGCACACTAAAAATGTGTGTACTCAAAGACAACCATCCTTTTGAGTTATATGTCGATGGTCTTTATCAAGGATTAGTCGCCGAGTATGTAAATAAAATAACGAAACATACAAAGCTTCCAATTGAGTGGGTTGTTTCTGAAAATATAGATGAGAGCCTTTTAAAACTACGATATGGACAGTGTGATATTGTTCCAATGACGATACAAAACTCACTGCATGATAAAACTTTAGAATATACTTCAAGCTATTTAGAACAAAAAATAGCCATTATCAGTGATCATCAAACTCCCTTTATTAAGTCAATTGAGGATACAGCGAAGCTTCATATATCGGTTCTCAAAAATAGTGAACTCAAAGAGCATTTAAAAACAGTTCTTCCAAATAAAGAATTTTTAGAAATAAACTCTATCAGTCAAGCGATAGAACTCATAAAAGAAGGTGTAATAGATATTCATATAGGTACACTTTATGAAGTCAATAGTGCCCTTGCAAAAAATGACACAGTACGCATAAATACTATTGTAGATGCGGCTATATCCAACTCCGCAGCCGTGAGATTTAATGACAAAAATCTTCAATCCATCGTGTCGAAAATTTTTAATAATATTAATCAAAAAGAGAAACAAGAGATTGAAAATAGATGGCTTCAAATTGAGATAGTAAAAGTTTA
Organism: Sulfurimonas sp.; assembly: GCA_011391635.1. Lineage (GTDB taxonomy): Bacteria > Campylobacterota > Campylobacteria > Campylobacterales > Sulfurimonadaceae > Sulfurimonas. The sequence continues at coordinate 15,698 of JAABQD010000014.1, forward strand.
TGAAAAACATCAAATTTTATTTTTTATATCACTCACACTTATAGTGTTGGCTACGCTTTATGGGGGTTATTTATATTTTAGACGAGCTGTTAAAAAATCAGTAGATGCAAGAGTTTTAGAAGAGATGATATTTTTTGAACACAACAAGCTCTCTTCTATCGGAAAACTTTTAAGTATCATAGGCATAAATTGGAAGGAAAATATTTCAAAAATACGCGTGATGCAAAAAGAACTTAGAGAGAGTGTCACTTACGAACAAAATCAAGAAGATATAGAAAAATCATTAAGAAAACAGCAACTTATTGTACAAGAGATGTCCCAAGAGATAGAAAACTTCCTTACCCTTTACAAATCTGACAAGGCGAAAGAAAACCTCAATATATATAGAGTTTTTCAAGATGCAAAAGAGATATGGAAGCACTCTTTAGAAAATACAACTATTACGCTTCGTGAAGATATTGATAAATCACTAGAAATATATACGAGTAAAAATGAACTTTTACAGCTTTTTTTGTCTATTATTGATTATATATTGGAGCGATTTAAAACAAAAAATATAGAAGATGGCTTTATTTATTTGATTATAAAAAAAGAAGCTCAAAAAATCATCATAGTTTTTCAAGATAGTGATTCTGAATTTGATGAGCATGAGATGGTATTTGACAGAAAAAAACAAAGTAGTATGATGCTGAGTCTTTATACTACCCAGCAGATGTTAAAAGAGAATTTTAACGGTAGTATTAAAGTGAGTAAAAATCAAATTGGTAGAGTATTTGAAATAGAGTTAGGAGTTCACAATGGTTAAAAAAGTAGTTTTACTCTCTTTTTTCATATCTTCACTTTTTTCAAATGACACTTTGCAAAAGGTCACACTTGAGCTCAAATGGATTCATCAGTTTCAGTTCGCAGGTTATTACACAGCGATAGAAAAAGGTTTTTATAAAGAAGAAGGGCTTGATGTAACCTTGATACCTTACAATCCAAATGATTCTGTAGTTGAAAAAGTCTTAAACAATGAAATTGACTTTGCTCTTGAATCTGCTTCCATAATGGTACATGCAGCTAAGGGAAAAGAAATTTTGCTCTTGGCTTCTATTTTTCAATCCTCTCCCTTAGCTCTTTTGGCTTTGAAAGAATCAAACATTAATAGTTTTGAAGATTTTAAAGGTAGAAAAATATTATTGACAAATGATCAGCAATTTTATTTGACGCTTCAGGCAATGTTAAAAAGCCATAATATAAGCCTAAATGAGATAGAAATTTCAGAAGGAAAAAATTTTGATATAAATAATCTAATCACAAAAAAAGCGGACATTATGGTTGCATATACAACAAATGAGCCATTTGTTTTAAAAGAAAAAGGGTATGAAACAAAACTTTTTTATCCAAAAGATTATGGGTTTGATTTTTATGAAGAGATTTTATTTACTTCAAAAGAGAAGTTTAAAAATAATCCGGAACTTGTAGATAAATTTTATCGTGCCAGTATCAAAGGTTGGCTCTACGCTTATAACAACATAGAAGAAATTGCAACCATAGTCCACAAAAAATATAACACCATGAACAAAAGTTACCCAGCCATACTTTTTGAAGCCAATGAAATGAAAAAATTAAGCTTTAAAGACGACATGCCTTTTGGTTCTATAACATCTGAGAAATTAAATCAAATCATTCAGAATTACAAACTTATGGGTTATGTAAATTCAGAGGTAAATCTTGATGGGTATGTTTATGATTCATATCACAAAGTTTTAAGTGATGAAGAGAAGGAGTATCTACACGCTAAAAAAAGTATCAAATATTGTGCAAAGAGCAACATGATGCCCTTTGAAGATGTTAAAGATAAAAAACATATCGGTTTAACTCTCAATATCATCAAAGAGTTGAGTGATATTTTAAACATCACTTTTGAATCTCAAGCCGATAAGCATGAGTGTGAACTTTATACTTTGACAAGTAGCAATTATGACTCAAACATAACAAAACCTTTTTATTTTGCAGACTTGGTTTTAATAGCAAAAAGCAATCAAACTTATCTCAATGATTTGAATGCTTTGGGTGCAAAGAGTATCTCCTATCCTAAAGATTTATCCATCATAAATGAGCTTGAAAAAAAATATCCCGATATCCATTTTATACCTGTAAAAAATAGTGATGAAGGGATGAAAAAAGTTGTCCAAAACGATGTGTATGCACATTTGGATGTTCTTTTAAGTTCAGCATCTATGTTACAATCTCAATACTATCAAGTTCTCTCCATCATCCACAAATTAAACGAAAAAGAGCCTTTGATGATGCGTAGCAACGATAAAATTATTTTATCGGCTATAAACAAAGCACTCGATGCTATAGAAGATGAAAAAATAGAAAGTTTTTTATCTCATTATTCGATTGTAAAGATACAAGAGAGAACAGATAACTCTATCATTATCTATGTCTTAGTTGCTTTTGGAATCTTATCTGCTGTATTAGTATTTTTAATTTTCTATTTTCGATACAAAGTGAAAAAAGAGAGTGAAAAAATTATGCATTATAAAACAGCAATACTTGAGAAAAAAAAGATAGCTTCACTAGGCTCTATGGTGGGTCTCATCGCACACCAGTGGAGACAGCCTCTTAATGAGTTGTCTATGTCACAAAATATCAGTATAGGAAAAATCAAAAACAATCAATTTGATGTTGCACATCTCCTAACAAAGCTTAATCATCAAGAGGAAGTTTTAAACTTTTTGGATGCAACCGTCGATAATTTTGTCAATTTTTTTGATGAGAATGATGTAATAAAAAAAATATCTGTCAATGAAGTTCTGCAAAAAGCCATTTCTTTATTTGCAGAAACACTCAAACATGACAATATAGAACTTAGGATAAAAGAGGATGAACAAAATCTAGCCTATATCTCTCAAAATAGCATGATGCAGGTATTTGCATCATTGATGCAAAACTCGCACCATTTTTTACTCTCGAGAATGACACTCCATCCGTGGATACAAATAGAGTTGAAAAACAGTTTGAACTCTTTAATAATCACCTTTGAAGACAATGCCGGAGGTATAAAAATCACACCCATCGAAGATATTTTTATATCGAGCAGTTCTAAAAGAGATGATAATATAAAGTCAAGCGGCATGGGGCTTTACATGGTAAAAATGATTATAGAAAATAAATTCGATGGAAAAATAGCGATAACCAATAATGAAAATGGAGCTAAATTTACGATTACTTTAAAAACATAATTTAAATCAAAATGAAGCAATCTAACTCTTGCAAGAGTCTATTTTATCTTTCATAAATAGCATCATAGCCTAAGCGATAATCCAAATCCTATCCAAAGGATAAAAAAAGGATTATTGATTTTTGTATGATTTTATTCAAGAAAGATATAAAGGAACTAGCATGAATACCGCCCCAATCCTCGATGCAATAAAAGCACCGGCACTAGCGAATATATGAACGCCAACAGTGCAACCTCTGCAAACGGTATTAACAGTGGTACGCTGAATAACTATAGCGATATAAGCGGCAATAAGGTTGATAATCTAAAAATAGACTCCTTGCTTGATTGCTTGGTTTTATTTACAGCTCTTTATCATAAACCGTTATCTACAGCGAAGTTAACTGCGGAATTAGCGTTAACAAATGGTGAAGAGACTCCAAAACTCTTTTCTATAGATAAAGCCAAAACTCTTTTTTCTTATGCAGCGCACAAAATCGGACTAAAATCAAGTTTTATACAAATACCTTTTGATCAAATTTCACCTCTACACCTTCCTATGATTATTTTACTTTCAAATCAAAGTGCATGTATTTTAGAAAAAATCTCTAAAGACAGTCAAGAAGCTAAAATCATTATGCCTACTGAAGGGGGAGTCGAGCAGTGGGTGGAGACAGAGGTACACAAAGATAAGTATATCGGTTTCGGCTTTGTAATACAAAAAGCTTTTGAGCACATGGACGAAAATTCCAGAACACTTCATTTAAATCAAAAACATTGGTTTTGGAGCACTCTAATCCTTTCTCGCAGTATTTATCAAAATGTATTCTATGCATCTCTTCTTATCAACCTTTTTGTTCTTGCCACTCCCTTATTCACCATGAATGTTTATGATAGAATCGTTCCCAACAATGCTATAGAAACACTCTGGGTATTTGCAATTGCTACAGTGATTGTTTATCTATTAGACACCTATTTTAAATTTATAAGAGCCAATCTCCTTGAGATAGCCGCAAAAAAAAGTGATGTCATGATGGCATCTATTATTTTTAAAAAGGTGCTTAATCTTAAAATGGCCTCTATTCCTACCTCTGTCGGTGCATTTGCAAATAACTTAAAAGCTTTTGACACACTTAGAAATTTTTTAACCAATGCCACTATGACGGCTCTCATTGATTTGCCCTTTTCTCTGCTCTTCTTAGGAGTTATTTGGTACATCGGAGGCTCAATCGTTCTTATTCCGATAATAGCGATGATTTTAATTGTTGGCTATGCGCTCCTCATGACAAAGCAGATAAAAGCAAGCGTTAAAGATTCAATGAGTGCTTCGACAAAAAAAAGTTCAATGTTAATAGAAACACTCAACAACTTAGAAACAATTAAAACTCTCGGCAAACTCAATCATGTACAATGGAAATGGGAACACTCCACAAACGATATAGCTACAAATAGCATGAAAACACGCCTTTTATCAGCTTCTATTCCAGCTATAACAGAATTTATTATGCAGCTCAACAGAGTTATAGTTATAATTTATGGCGTCTATCTGATTCAAGCCTTTGAACTCTCTATGGGTGGACTGATTGCTATAGGAATTTTAACGGGACGCGCTTTGGGACCCATGGGACAAGTTGCGGGAATCCTTACAAATTATGAGAATACAAAAGCATCCTATGATGCAATAAACGAAATAGTATCTCAGCCGAGCGAGCGACCTGCAGGGAAGAAGTTTGTAACAAAACCCTATTTCATCGGAAGAATTGAGTTTATCGATGTTACATTTGCATACCCAAAAACAGGGTTTCAGATACTCAAAAATGTCTCTTTCACCATAGAACCGGGAGAGCAAGTCGCCATAATCGGTCGTATCGGTTCAGGAAAGAGTACGATTCAAAAGCTTATTTTAGGACTTTATGAGCCGGATTCGGGACAGATTCTGATTGATGGCATAGATATAAATCAGATAGACCCTGCGGATTTAAGAAAAAGTATTGGATATGTTGCTCAAGATATTATGCTCTTTCGCGGAACACTCAAAGATAATATCACCTATCGTGTATCACATTGTTCTGATGATGACATGATACGGGCATCTATTATCAGCGGAGCCTCAGAGTTTGTAAAAAAACATCCAAAAGGGTATGAAATGCCCATAGGCGAGAGGGGACAGGGATTGTCCGGCGGTCAAAAACAGAGCATCGGAATTGCCCGTGCATTTTTGCTTGACTCTCCGATTATGCTCATGGATGAGCCTAGCAATGCCATGGATCAGCTATCTGAGTCCAGACTTATTGAGAGCTTGGGTGAAAATATCAAAGGAAAAACTGCTCTGCTTGTAACGCAAAAAATGAAGCTGCTCAAAATTGTCACAAGAATTATAGTTATGAAAGAGGGAGAAGTTTTTATTGATGCAGAGAAAGATGTAGCACTCAAAAAATTACAAGAGCTCGAAAAACAGAGTTTACTTTACAATCATAAACCCTAGCGTAGAAATATTAATCACTATGGAGCTATAAGTTTTTTTTCTCAGTTTGGCTACGAGATTGTTGAGTGCAGCCATGCTCATTTGCTCATCTCTCCAAACTACATCTTCTATAATCTCTTTTGTGACAAGTTTGTCTCTATTTTTTAAAAGCAGTTCCAAAAAAGTTATCTCTTTGGGCGTAAGTGCGATAAGTGTATTCCCTTTTAAGATAGATTTTTTGGAGTAAGAGTAGATATGCTCTGCATTCAAAGAACTCTCTATAGTTCCATTTTCTTCCAATGAATATGCACAATTTTCTAAAACTTTTGAAAAATCATCAAAATTTATAGGCTTATTCATGTAACTTATCAGCTTTTTATCCATAAAACCCATCAGAAGATTTTGCTCAGAGTAGGCACTTACAACAACGATGGGAATAGTCGTATTTTGATTTCTAATCACATTTGTGAGTGAAAGTCCATCCATGATGGGCATTTTTATATCGGTAATAATGATATGCGGATTTCTCTCATAAAAGATTGTAAGTGCCTCCTGACCGTTACTTGCAAGATAAACAACATCTACATACATGTAGAGTGCCTCTTCTATTTGTGATCTGATTTTTAAATCATCTTCTACCAGTAAAACTTTGCATTGTTTGAGTATTTCTTTCATTTTATCTTTCATAAATAGCATCATAGCGTAAGAGATAATCCAAATCCTATCCTATGGATAGAAAAAGGATTATTGATTTTTGTATTGTTTTGCTCAAATAACATATAAAAGGGCAATACATGAAATACACACCAGATTTCAAAAACCAATGGAGCTCGAAAAATGGCAGAATGACTTTAAATCTAAAAATATAAACTTTTAACAATCCAAAAATTTAGATCTATATTATTTTCAATATTTGATGAAGCCATCAAAAATAATATTGTAAATACTAATCCACTCTTAAAAGTTGAAGCTCCGAAAATAAATAGAGAATTTAAAATGCTTGATGATGTAGATGAAGATATATTTCCTTTTTCAAAAGATGAAATTAAAATTATTTTGGATAAAAGTGACGGGTACTTAAAAAATTTCATAATGCTAATGTATGCAACAGGAATAAGACCAGGAGAAATAATTGCTCTTAACTGGAGTGATATAAGTTTTGAAAAAAAACAAAAATATATATCTAAAACAATATCATTAGGAAAGAACAATATGAGTTAACTAAAAATCATGAGTATATCTTTATTAGTTCATCTAAAACAGCTTTTTACTCTCACGATGTTATTAACTTAAGATTTGAAAAAATTTTAGAATCAAATAATATACAAGTCAGAGCATTGTATAATCAACGATGTATTAATAACTTTGAAATATTATACAAAATTTATTAAAGAAGATGAAGATACAAGGCTGAAAAAAATATCTAAAATTGGAGCGAATATTTTTACAGATAGCCTAGAAGCCTATAAATAGGGGGGGGGTATAATGCAAATACGAGTTTATTACGAGGATACAGACACAGGTGGTGTTGTGTACCATTCAAACTATCTCAACTTTTGTGAGAGAGCGAGGAGTGATATTTTTTTTCAGAAGGGACTTTTACCTATTTTGGCATGTGGACATTTTGTCGCTAAAAAAATTGTGGCTGAGTATTTTTTGAGTGCGAAACTTGGAGATTTACTTGATGTAAAATCGAAACTTCTCCAAATGAATGGTGCTTCTTTTGTGCTTTTGCAGAGTGTATATCGAGAGAGTGAGAAGATTTTTGAGTTAACTATTACTTTGGCGTATGTTACTTTTGAGGGGAAGCCTCAAAAGATAGATGCTCAGACCAGAGAGCTTTTTTTATCACTCTTTGAGGTCTGATTGATTTTTTACAAATCGGTATTGTGTTGGTCTGAGAAGTTCAATTTCATGTTTGATTTGATTGTTTTCAAGTGCTAGGTTGTACTCTCTGTTTTTGTGCGTTATTATGTTAAAAAAGTAGTCCACACCTACGGTTGTCGTATAATTAATCCAATCATATACGATATCATTTGCTAGAAGAGAGTTTGCTTCTATGAGCATATTGTTTTCTGAAGTGATAGAGTTTGCAACAATCATTTTTTTTCTATCTTCGTACTGTGTCATCGAGAGCAGAAGCGGGTCATAATTGATTTGTGTCGATAAAACATTGGCTGTGTTGACATCATAAAGTGTGATTTGTGACATAATCATCCCCGTCTTTACAATGGGTGTGTTTATGAAAAAAGAGCCATTTTGAATGTTACCTTTTTTTTCTAAATATTGTGAAAGATTTGTTGTTTTTGCTGGGATAGAGTGTTTAATAACTCGAGGATTTGGTATCTCTCTCATTCGAAACTGCTCCTCTTCGTAGAAAGCTAGTTTTGTACTTATGGAAGATTGGTCAGAAAAAATAACTAAAGGAGATGTTGCTTCTTTGATGAGAAGTTCACTTTGTGCTTTGTAATCAATTCCACCAAAGTATAAAAATGTTGAGTTTGTACTTGAGTCATTTTTGTTGATAGTTGGAAAATAAATATTGATATTAGGGTTTATCGATGCAACGGCATCTGCACCCTCTTGAGTGAGTGGAGCGATAATATACTCAAACCCATCTTTTTGAATTTCTGAGAGAACTCTTTGAATCTCTGTGGAGGACTCATTCTCTATTTTATAACTTTTGAGTTCAAAAGAGTAATTTTTACTCATAAGATAAGCAAGTGCAGCATTCGTTGTGGATGCACCATATTTTCCAATAATTTTATAAGGAAGAAGCATTGCAATTTTTACTATTTTACCTGTCTCTTCGACTCCGCTAATTGCACTAACACCTGCACCTTCTCGAAGCGGCTCTTCTGCTGGAGCAATTTCTTGAGTAATTGCTAAATTTTCTTGATTTTCATTGGGAGTGTTTGGCATTTGCATAGGTTTGACAACACTCCACTCACCTAGATTGAGACGCTCTATATTTGCTAAGCGTAACTCTTCATGGGCTGGATTTTCTAGCTTTTTATTTGCATGAGAGAGAAAGGAGAAAATCATTCCCTTGTCTATATAAGTTTGCATACATTTTTCACTACAAGAGTAGGAATCAGTATCCAAAATATAAGTTTTTGGCATCGGAAGTGGCGATACAAGATGACTTTTTGCATCTAAAAGGATTGGTAAAAGTAAAAATGCGAAAATTATTGTTTTCATAAACAGCTCTTTATAGTTTTTAAATCGTTTAGTGTTATCTTTTTTAGCTCAGGATTTCGGAGTAAAAACTGAGGATGATAAATCGGTATAAGTTTATATTTCTTAAAGTCTATAACATGTCCTCTTACATTCTCGAAATTTTCCTCTTCTCCTGTGACTTTATAGTAGGCATCATTACCAAGAGTTACAATTACTTTGGGTTGGATAAACTCTATCTGTGCAAAAAGATGAGATTTGCATGAGTCCCATTCTGAGAGAGATGGAATATTGGAGTTGAGTGTTTTACACTTTATGGCATGTGTAAAGTAAACATCCTCTATTTTGAGATTTATAACATTTTCTATCATATTTTTGAGTGTTTCTCCAGATCTGCCACTGTAATATCCATTTTGTGCATCATCCGAGAGTGAGACACTAAAATCGATAATCATCAAATCGGCATGTGGATTGCCATAACCACTCATACTCTGTGTTCTTGATTTGCTTAAATCGCAAAGGTGGCATGTGGAAATGGTGTGTGAGAGATGTTGCAAAGTTGCTGGAGTTTCATCAGTGCTTGTTTTGTTGATAAAAAATGGATCGCTATACACAAATCCAAGGGCTTTAAGACGATAGAGATTTTGAAGTAAAACAAGGTTTTGAAATGACTTCAACTACCATCCTTTTGTGATTGTAAATATGCAAAGGAGTATATAGGAAGAGTGGTTAAATTCTACTTTAGCCAAAAAAATAGTAAATTCATCTCTTTTTTCAATAAAACAAAGAGAATGTATTATAATACTTTATATGTGTAATTTAAGGAGGTAAAGAGATGAACTTTTTAAAGATGAGTGTGGTATGGCTTTTTTTATTGCCAAATGTTGTAAGTGCGGAGCTATTAAGCGTACAGGTGGAGCAGGTTTTTTTGCGTGATAAGCCCTCTTTTTTAGGAAAAAATGGAGTGCGACTTCAGTACGCAGAGCAGGTTGAAAATGAGAAAGCTGAAAATGGCTGGAATTATGTCAAGAGTTTACAAAATGGATCAAAAGGCTGGGTACACACATCGGCTTTGAGTGAAAAAACTATTGTTTTGAACGCTTCGCAAAAACTTTCTAACTCCTCAGTTTCTCAAAGTGAGGTACTTATGGCTGGAAAAGGCTTCAATAAACAGGTAGAAACAGAGTATAAAAAACAAAACTCCAAACTCAATTTTACCCTCGTAGATACAATAGAGAAGAGTAATCGTGTCAATACACAAGAGTTGATTGTTTTTGCCAAAAATGGCAAACTAAATCTCTAAGGAGGGAGTGATGAAAGTCCATTTTATAGCAGGTGCAATGGTTTTGTTGTTTTTTGCAGGGTGTAAAGAGATAGAAGTCCCCGATATGAATATTGGAGGCATCGCAACAGCTGATATCAAAAAAGGACTTGGTTTAGGCAAACAAGTTTTGAATGCTGCACAAGATATTACACAACAAGAGGAGTATTATATCGGTCGTTCCGTTGCTTCTTCTCTTTTGGAAAAATATAAACTCTCTAGTAATCAAGAGCTTACAGAGTACATAAACAGTGTCGGTAATATGCTCGTTGTCAATTCAAAACAACCTGAAATTTTTGGAGGATACCACTTTGCTGTGCTTGAGAGTAATGAAATAAATGCTTTTGCAACACCAGGAGGATTTGTTTTTGTCACTCGTGCAATCGTGAAAATGTGTAAAAATGAGGATGAACTTGCAGCTGTTTTAGCACATGAAATCTCACATATACAGCTTCGACACGGTATGAGTTCTATCAAAGATAGTCGTTGGACGAATTTTGCAACGACTCTTGGAGTGGAAGCTACAAAAAAATATGCTTCTAATGATTTGATAAAACTTACCGACGCTTTTGGGGGTTCGGTGAGTGATGTTGTCAATACTCTGGTTGTGAACGGATACTCAAGAGAGTATGAGATGAGTGCGGATGCGTATGCCTTGGAGATACTAAGTAAAACAGGGTATGCACCAACTTCGATAGTAAGTATGCTTGAGCAAATGCAAAAAACATTGGCAGATGACAAAGGAGGATTTGGCACTACACATCCAAAAGCGTCTGAGCGTGTAGAATCTATCAGTAAAGTTCTTCAAAAGTCAGAGACGAAGGTTGAGAGTGTACGAACAGAGAGGTTTATTAAGTATAGTAAAAATGCCTAAACACGCACTAGAATATGCAATCCTTTTTGGAGTTTCGCTTGTATTGACCTTTTTTATCTACCGTCTTGGTATGTTAGATAAAGTGGAGTATATTAGCTATGATTGGCGAGTTCAAGCATTTTCAAAAAGTAAGCCAATACGAGAGGATATAGTTCTATTTGTGATAGACCAATCCAGTTTGGAGTGGATGCAAAAAGAGCAGGGCATTGGTTGGCCTTGGCCCAGAGAACTCTACAGTGCCTTTACCTCATTTGCCAAAGCAGGAGGAGCAAAAGCAGTTGTTTTTGATATGATATTTTCTGAAGATTCTATCTATAATAAAACAGATGATATTGCTTTTGCACAAGCTCTCAAAACTTTACCAAGCGTAGGTGCAATCTCTTTTGGAGGTGACAAATATGGTACAGATAGCTGGTCAAAACAGATTCCACTTCCACATGCCAAAAGTTGCACTCCATCTCAAAATGCTCAGGGTGTACTCTTCCCGATAGAGGAAATAGGGCGTTCATTCACTTTGCTTGGTGCTGTGAATGCATCTGTGGAGAGTGATGGTGTTATTCGCCGTGCAAGGTTATGTTATGCGTTTGATAATCTTGTTGTTCCTTCTCTTGCATATGGGGTGTATGAATATCTCTATCCAGATGCAAAAAATGAGTTTTCAAATGAAGTTTTTATCAACTATCACGATGCTCCATTCTCCTACACAACTTATAGCAGTGCTTCTATCATTCAGTCGTGGAGTGCCATACAAAATGGTTTAGAGCCTACTATCGAACCTCATTTACTCAAAGATAAGGTTATTTTTGTTGGTCTCTCAGCCTCAGGACTTTTTGACCAGAGAGTTTCTCCTTTGAGTAAAAATCATGCGGGAGTAGATATTCAGGCAACTATTTTTGATAATTTGGTCTCTGACGCTTTTATCAGACCTCTTGGTTTTTCTTATGAACTTTTTTATACACTTTTTTTTGGCATTCTTACTACTTGGCTTATGATGTATTCTCGTAATTGGACGCATTTTATTTTCCCGCTTCTTGTCGTTCCAGCTTTTGTGATTGCACTTGGATATCTTTACTATTTTTATAATATTTGGCTTCATATCACTCTGCATTTGAGTGCGATAGTATTGATTGTTATCTTGAGCGGACTTCTTGGTTATATGCTTGAAGGACGCCAAAAGCGTTATCTCAAAAATGCTTTTTCTCATTATGTGAGTCCAGCTATCGTTGAGAAACTTGTAGAATTTCCAGAACGCTTAAAGCTTGGTGGAGAGAGTAGGGAGCTTACTATCTTTTTTTCAGATATACAGGGATTTACATCTATCTCTGAGAAGCTAGAACCTGAGCTGATGATTGCAATGTTGCATGAGTATCTTGATAGTTTGAGTACGATTATTATGGAGCATCAAGGAACCATAGATAAGTATGAAGGGGATGCAATTATTGCTTTTTGGAATGCACCGCTTGATATACAAGAGCATGAAACATTGGCTCTTCAAGCAGCCTTGGCATGTCAGCAAAAGCTCTTTGTGATGAATCAAAATTTTAAAATCAAGTATGGAGTCGAACTCAAAACTCGTATAGGAATTCATACAGGAAAAGTTATCGTAGGAAATCTAGGTTCACTCAAACATTTTGATTACTCTTTTATTGGTGATGCAGGAAACTTGGCATCCAGACTAGAAGGTGTCAATAAAGTTTTCGGTACTGACATCCTTGTTTCTAAAACGACTTATGAGCGAGTCAAAGGGATACTTTTTCGCAAAATTGGAACTATAAAAGTAGTCGGTCGTACAGAAGCACTTGAAGTGTATCAACCTTTAGCATGTAAAAGTGAACATGAAGCTCTTTTTACAAAAGGAGTAGAACTTTTTGAATCAGCTCAGTTTGAAGAGTCCAAAAAAGTATTTGAACAATTTTATAAAGCCGACAGTGTCGCAGAACACTATATAAAGCTTATAGATGAGATAGCACAAAAAAGTTTGATGTGGGAGAATGCTATTGTTCTTTCGAACAAATAAGAGGATTTTTGTTTACTCTTGTGCCAAAAATATGTATCCTTGTCCATAAACTGTTTTGATATTTACCATGGGAAGTTTTTTTCTCAAACGACTTATGACGAGTGAGAGGGCATTGCTTGTGAGATGTTTATTTGGATTGAGCAGATACTCTATCTCATTAAATGTGAGAACAATATTTTTTTTCTGTATAAAAAGTTCAAAGAGTGAGATTTCTTGATCTGTTAGTTTGATAATAGAATCATTATGTCTAACTGTTTTAGTATTGCTGTTGTAATAAACATGGTCATAAACTCTAAATTCATCATTTGCTTTTTTTAATAACTTTTCATTGAAGAGTCGTATTTCATCTTTTTCTGCCAACTCTTTTTGAAGTTGTATGACTGGAGTCAAATCATTGTGTGCTCCTAACATTCTTGTAGGTTTTCCATATGCATCTTTGATGGCAATGCCTCTGCATCGTATCCACACTGTTGAGCCATTTTTATGTCTGTATCGTACTATTTGGTCGTATGGATTTTTTGAATCTTGGAGATGTTTGTGAAGGTTTTCAGTAGCAGTTTTTAAATCATCTTCAAAGATGATATGTTGCCACTCGGATGCAAGATGTTTTTTTTTCTGTGGATCGTATCCAAGCGTTTCCCAAAATTTAGGACTCATCCATATATTTTCGGTGTGTTCCAAATCCCAATACCATATACCATCGAGCGAGCTACTCTGAATAAATTCGAAATAAGAGACATCCGTTTGAATCAGTTTGTATAACTCTTGCTTTAAAGTATGGTTATCTTCAAATGTATTTTTCATAACAATTATTCTAACATAATTTGTCATAAAATTTTTTTGTATATTCATCATTCTTAACTAAATGGTGATAAATTAATCAATAATTAAGTCAGTGAACATATTTTTGACAGATTTCGTCTCTATAATTGCATGAAATTTATCATATATAGGGAGAAGCCAATGGCAGAAATAAAGTTTGCTGAGAATGAAATTATTGTTTCAAAAACAGATACAAGCGGAAAAATTACTTATGGAAATGAGTTGTTTTTAAAATTAGCAGGGTACTCAGAAAAAGATATTTTACATGCACCGCACAACATCGTGCGACATCCTGACATGCCAAAGGTAATTTTTAAATTGCTTTGGGATACGCTCAAACAAGGCAAAGAGATATATGCCTATGTTGTCAATAAAGCAAAAAATGGCGACCACTACTGGGTTTTTGCCAATGTAACACCTTCGTATGACAATAGTGGAAGAGTGATTGGCTATTACTCAGTTCGTAGAAAACCTTCAGAAAAAGCTCTAAGTATCATAAAACCTCTTTACACACAACTTTTGAATGCAGAAAAAAATGGTGGCATAAGTGCCTCTGAAAAAATGGTACATGATTTATTAGCAAAAAATGGAGGTCGTTATGACAAATTCATCTTATCTTTCTAAGCTACAGATTAATCTTTCTATTTTTTTAGTTATTTTTCTTGTCGGGTATGTAAGTAAATTTTTTATAGATGGTTTTAGTAAAGTTGACACAGTTCTACTGATAATATATTTAGGTGGAGCTATCAATGTAAGCTCTATTTTTACTTCTCTTAAAAAGTGTATGCATAAATCAATTACTGTCTTAAATGAAGCAGTTAAAGGAAATCTGGAGAGTCGTGCAACGCAAATTTCAGATAGTGGTCAAGCTGGTCAAATCTGTCATCAGGTCAATAATCTTATAGATCAGATGGAAACTTTTATGCGTGAAATGAAAACTTCTATTCAGTATGCAGGTGAAAATGAGTTTTTTAGACCTTTTAATACACTAGGACTCAATCCAGCCTTTACTTTTGCAGGAAATAGCATCAATGATAGTATTGAAGTGATGAAAACAAATTATGCAGGACAGTTACGCGTACAACTCAATGAAGATTTAAGTAAAGTAAATAAAAATAATGAACAGCTTCAATCCCTTCAAACAAGTTTTAAAAGCAATACAGACAAATTAGAGAGTATTTCTAATCAAGTGAATGTAGCAACGCAGATGAGTATCCAAAGAGCCGATGAGGCACAAAGTGTTGGAGAAAAATTGAGTGGATTAAATGAGTTGCTAGATTCAAATGCACTCTCTACTCGTTCTCTTGAAGAGAGAGCCAAAGAGATTACAACTGTTATCAATCTCATTAGTGACATATCTGACCAAACAAATTTACTTGCTCTGAATGCAGCAATCGAAGCAGCAAGAGCGGGAGAGCATGGACGCGGTTTTGCGGTTGTAGCAGATGAAGTGCGTAAACTTGCAGAACGAACACAAAAAGCAACGGCTGAAATCAGAACAACAGTGCAGGTACTCCAGCAAGAAAGCACTGAAATGTCCACAAGCTCTGAGTCAATGCGAGATGTCGTTCAAGAGTTTAGTCAATTGATGGCTACATTTAGCGGTAGTATGACAGATTTACGACATACAAATGAAACAATAGAGGGAGAAATACAGAGTATCCAAAATCGTATCTTTGTGAATTTGATTATGATTGACCATATTCTCTTTAAAACAAATGCCTACTCCTCAATTACTCTTGGTAGAAAAGTTGGTAATTTTGGAACACACCATGAGTGTCGTCTTGGTAAATGGTATGCACATGAAGGCAAAGCAAGATTTGGGCACTCTAGCAGTTATAAAAAAATGGATATTCCACATGCCGTAGTACATCATAATGTTATAGAAGCAGTAAAATGTGTGGAGGGCAAGGACACTTGTCTTGAAAATAGAGATATGATTCTTAAAGACTTTCAAGCGATGGAAATAGCGAGTGGTGAGTTATTTATATTAGCGGAAAATATGATAGATGAGTAAAACTAAATGAGTAGGGACAATCTGTCCCTACTAAGAATTACTCAGCTACTTCTACAGTAACAGGAGTTGACTCCCATATACCATGTTTTGTGCAGTATGCTTGAGCTACAAGGTTTAACTTTTTGCCCATTGGTCTGATATTGAAAGTGATTTCAGTATGAGATTTCTCATTCCCTAAAGTACCAGCTACAAAATCAGCTCTTGCTAAAAGCGTTTCACCATTGTAAAGTGCGATGTTCGCGATGTAGTGATCAAAATCATCTGGATGTGTGTATTCTGCACCCATCTTTACTGTTACAGCAAACATTTCACCATGTTTTGCACTTGTTGCACAGTGAATAAATGGTGAGTGACGGTCGATGTAATCTTTTTTGCTTTCGCGTTCTACTGTGTCGATATCTACATAACGATTGATTGTTGGCATGTGGAGTCCTTTTATTTTAAAATGTGATGGTGCTATTGTAGCTCGTAAAACTTTTATAAATGCCTAAACAAGACTCTATTTGTCTTGATTAAGTAAAATTTAATTGTTTAGTTTACTCTTGGCATGTTCGAGTGCTTGGACAAAGGTTTTTAAGATATTTGTCTCCCCCAAAAGAGAGACAATATGGTATTTTTTTAAATCTTTATAGACCTCATTATTGACCCCAGACATCAGTACGATAACACCTGCATTTTTGAGTATTTTGATGGTCTCTTCTAGGTTATGGAGTGCAGTCGAATCGATAAAAGGGACATATCGCATACGAATTATCAAAATTTTGCTCGAAAATCCAATCTCTTTTATCGTTTGTGCATACTGTTTCGCAGAGGCAAAAAAGAGAGGTCCGCCTATCTCATAGATACTAATATCCTGAGGAATATCTGCATAATTTTCTATAGAATCGCTCTCCATCTCTTTGGGAAGTTTTGTTCCGATATCCGCCATTCTTTTCATAAATAAAAGAGAAGATAAAACAACACCTACTTCAATAGCAATAGTTAAATCCACCATAACAGTGAGAAAAAATGTTGCCAATAATACGACAATATCAAAAGGAGAACCTCGTAAAATGGAGACAAAAGAACGCCATTCACTCATGTTGTAGGCTACGACGATGAGTATCCCAGCCAGAGCTGCCATGGGGATATGTTTCGCTAAGTCCGCGAAAAGGAGCATAATTAACAAGAGTGTCACTGCATGGACAATCCCTGCAATGGGTGTGCGTCCGCCATTTTTGACATTGGTTGCTGTTCGTGCGATTGCTCCAGTTGCGGGAATCCCACCAAAAAATGGAGTGACAATATTTGCAACACCTTGAGCGATAAGTTCTGTGTTGGAGCGGTGATTTGTCCCTATCATCCCATCAGCAACAACAGCGGAGAGGAGAGATTCTATCCCACCCAAAAGAGCGATAGTGAGGGCTGGAGCGATGTACATGCCAAGGTTGCTAAAGTCTAAGGTTGGCATGTGGAAACTTATATCATTTGGAATTGTGCCAAAAAAAGATTCGATGGTTGTAACAGGAATACCTGCAAATGAAACAACAGCAGTAATGAGGATGATAGCTATAAATGAACCAGGGACTTTTGTTGTGATATGTTTTGAAAAGAGAACTATCAAAATTGTAGTAGCAGTGATAGCAAGAGCATAGAGATTTATATCTAAAATATTTGCAAGATAGAGTTGCCATTTTTCTAAAAATTCAGAAGGAAGTTTCTCGATGTGTAGTCCCAAAGCATCTTTGATTTGAGTAGAAAAAATAACCACAGCAATACCGCTTGTAAAGCCTACAACAAGTGGATGAGGGAAATAACGAAGGAGTGAGCCAAGACGAAGCAGTCCAAAAAGAACGAGAAAAACTCCAGCCATAATAGTCGAAATCATTAATCCTTCAATGCCATACTGCTCCACTAAAGCATAAATGATTACGACAAATGCACCTGTTGGTCCTCCGATTTGAACACGACTTCCCCCTAAAAAAGAGATGAGAAAACCAGCGATAATAGCTGTGATAAGTCCCATTTGTGGGGCAACACCTGAAGCAACAGCAAACGCAATTGCAAGGGGTAAAGCTACGATACCTACAATGATTCCAGAAAATATATCAGAGATAATTTGTTCTTTTGAAATTCCATTTTTGAAGAGACTAAAGAGTTTTGGCTGAAAAATTTTTGTCATTTTTTTACTCCATTTGTGTAATGAAATTGTATCAAAAACAGCACTCTTTAACCAAAAAAGAGATAAAATCGCGTCAATTAATATAAAAAAGAGACTTAAAATGCTAAAAACACTCCTAATTGAAATCGGCGTTGAAGAACTTCCTGCTGTCCCACTTTTAAAAGAACTCAAAAATATTGAAAAAAAGTATGCGGATATTTTAGAAAAAAATGCACTTATGTGTGAGTTTGAATTTTATTACACACCGCGTCGTTTGGTGCTATGGCACAGAGAATTTCCAGCAATGCAAAATGACAGCGTAGAGGAATTTTTTGGAGCACCTATCGAAGTAGCATACAAAGATGGTGAACCAACTCCTGCAGCACTTGGTTTTGCTAAAAAGTGTGGTGTGAGCATTGATGAAGTTGGTCGCACAGAAAAAGGTGGCAAAGAGGTACTTTACTACAAAAAAGAGCTAAAAGGTCAGCCATCCTCTGTACTTTTGCCAGAAATTATTGGCATGTGGATTAAGTCACTTGACTTTGGAAAATCTATGCGATGGGGAAATTTGCAAGAGAGTTTTATCCGCCCTATTCGCTGGGTAAATGTTCTTTTAGATGATGAACTTGTTGCAATGGAACTCTTTGGCAAAAAATCTTCTAAAGAGACTTTTGTCCACAGAATCAGTAATTTTGGTGCAGTTCAAATCAACGGAGCAAAAGAGTATTTTGAAGTTTTACACAAAGGTGGTGTAACACTTTTTTCTGAAGACAGAATGGTGAAAATTCTCAATGATTTTAAAGCTTTAGAAGTTACACATGCCGTGAATGTTGAGATTGATGATGATTTGCTGGATGAAGTTATCGCCATAACTGAACATCCAACTGCACTTCTCGGCTCTTTTGACGAAGCATTTTTACGACTTCCCCCTGAGGTTATCATCACTTCTATGAAAGAGCATCAAAGATATTTTCCAGTTTTTAAAGATGGAAAACTTATCAACAAATTTGTAGTTGTTTCAAACGCTTTGACGGATGATTTCTCAAAAGTAATTGAAGGAAATGAGAGAGTTTTACGACCTCGTTTGGCAGATGCACTCTTCTTTTATGACAATGATTTGAAAAAAGGACTCAGCACAGCTGGACTTGAAAAAGTTGTGTTTATGAAAGGGCTTGGAAGTGTTGCGGACAAAATAGAGCGAGAGAAAAAAATCGCAAATACTCTTTTTGCTATGTACCAGCCAAAAGACGCAGACAAAGAGACGCTAGAGCGTGCAATAAGCCTAGCAAAAGCAGACTTGATGAGTGAAATGGTGTATGAGTTTACAGAGCTTCAAGGACTTATGGGTTCGTACTACGCAAAAGCTTTGGGTGAGAGTGATGCGGTGGCATGTGCAATTAAAGAGCAGTATTTACCAGATGGAGAAGAGAGTGCCTTGCCTTCGACTGTGACAAGTGCAATCGTGGCTATGAGTATCAAACTTGACACACTTTTAGGACTCTTTAGCGTGGAGCAAATCCCAACAGGTTCTCGTGACCCATTTGCACTTCGCCGTGCTGTAAATGGACTTATTCGCATTACAAAAGAGCATAACTTAGAGTTTGATATCGTTGCAACGCTCAATCTCTTAAGTAAAGAGTATGCAGAGTTTGATATGAAAAAACTTGAAGCTTTCTTTTTGGAGAGGGTCAAACAGTATTTTAAAGTGAATCCCTCTATCATTGAAGCAGTTTTAGCAACAGGCGAGAGAGAACTTCTCAAAATTGGCAAAAAAATAGAAGCACTCAATATTATGGTTAATTCTGAGGGCTTTAGTGAATCTTTTTCAACCTTTAAACGCGTTGCAAACATCACAAAAGATATCGATTTATCCCTTGACATGGTCATAAGTAGTGAACTTTTTGAACAAAAAGCTGAGGAGCTTCTTTATGCAAGATATAATGAAGTCTTGGCATGTGGATATAACTCGTACGAAGAAGAACTTGATGCACTCCTAGGTCTTAAACCAGAACTTGACAAATTTTTTGAAGATGTCATGGTCAATGCAGAAGATGAAGCAGTGAAAAATAATAGAAAAGCTTTAGTTGCTTCGATTTATAAAAGCATTTACAAAATCGCGGATATTAAAGAAGTGAGTGTTTAAAATCACTCAACTCTTTTGATTCTTTCTTTCACTTTTGCTCATCAACAAGCACTTTTTTTGATGTGAGTGCTTTTGCGAGTGAGTATTTAATCGATTGGTATGATTTTTCATTTTGATCGAGTACTTTTTTCTCTCTATGTACTTGTCGTACATAAGTATCCATCTCAGCGGTCAAATGGTTAAATGAAGCGATAATATTGAGTTGGACACCTTTTTCAGTGATTTTGATTCTTTCCTCTTTTTTCACATGTATCATATCTTTGATTTGGCGTATTTCACTTTGTAGAGCAGTTTTTTCCTCTTCTGTTTTTACTAAGTAGGAGGAATCTAAAAATCGTTCTAATTTTTTCTCGTAGTCAACAATCTCTTCTACTATGACTTCTTTCTCTTTTATCAACATATTTTGATACTCTTGGGGTGGCATACCATTGATATGAAGTGCTTGTAACTTTGCATGAATATCATTGATTTTTTTCTTTGCATCTTCGATAGATGTTCTGACTTTGACATAAATTTTGACGATAGAGAGCATGGAAATGACATTCCATTTGAGTCCACCTTCTGTTTCTATCTGTGGAACTCTATATCTTTTTGCATCAAAAACTATGATATTTAAAGAGTAGTATTTTAGAAATTCAATCATATAATCATTCGTAGCAGCAATTTCAGTAAGAATAAAATTGGCTATATGTCCAAAAACCTCTTTGAAGTGGATACGAAATATATATCCTGAAAAACCTTTAAAAAAATCATCATTATGGTCAAATGTATTTGTCAATTGTTCCAAAACAATTGCTTGTACATAGGCAAAAACATTTTTTTCATAGGTGTGATTATCTATTTTTTTATTAAGCATATATATTTTGACAAAAGTTTTGGCGGTTAAGAGAAAAAAATCTTTATGCTCTTGTTTAGAGAAAAAATCTCTGTGAAAAGTTTTAAGTTCCTCTTCATTGATACCATTAAATCTATTTGCAGCAGTATTTTGTTCAGATTCTGGAACTATGCGTCTATTTTTAGTATCAAAAAGTTTGATAAAAATTTGATCGCTTTTAATGATGACAATATCACTGCTTTTGAGTTTAAAAAATTGATTGACAGCAAAGCGAACAAGCTCTTTTTTATTGATCTCTTCATTGTCGATTTTGCTTACAAAGTTATAAATTTTAGCTCGTAATTCTTCTGGAACGGAGATTTGATTTTCACTTCCTTTATAGTTATACTCTATTAAATCTCTGTGATTATAGAGAATCTCTAAAATAGGTCTTAAATTTACACTCTCTTTTGGTTCTACTTTGTAGGGTAGGACTTTGATGCGTATTTGTTTGTCTTTGAGTTTAAAAAGTATATAGCCAACAGGTTCAAAATACTCTTTGAAAGCTTGTTTTATTTTTAGTTGGATTTCATTTGTTTGAAGAGAATTATTATCATATTTTTCACACTCATATTTTTCGCACATATAGGTAAAAAATTTTTCATTATCTTCATCACTCCATTTAAAATCTACTGTGGGAGCTGATAAATTTGTTTTTAAATAAATTCTTAGTTCTGAAATAAGCATAAATGTCCTAAGTTACTATGATATTTGCCATGACTGAAGAGGGTTTTTGGTAGAGTGTAAGGTTGTAATACCGCAATCCGACCATCTTCAAAAAAAGACTCGAGACTTTCCGTCCTCACCTCACAGTGAGTTTGGCTTTAAAAATTGTTGTTATTATACTCTAAATAGCAGAGAAACTTTATAAATTTTGTGCATAATAAAATATTTTTATACTTTTTTAGAGTATGATATAAAATATTGTTATTTTTATAGGAGTTATAAATGAAATCTGCATTGCTTATATCGATTCTAACATCTGCACTTTTAGCGGGGGCATTTGAGACAGACAAGGGGAGTTTTTTGGAAATTTATGCAGGTGATAATTTGCAATCAAATGTCGTAGCAACAGTTGCCACAGATAAAGGCAGATTAGAGACACTTAACTGTTTTAACACGAACAATGATACGGAGTGGTGTAAGATATCCTACGAATATAATGGACTCAAGCTCAGTGGTTATTCAGATAAAAAATCACTTGATACAGTTGTTTCGCGTCTCAATACAAAGCCAACTTTTGAAGAGAGTTATGGTGGGCGGTATGATGAGGAAGGAAACTCTATTTTGCCACTCAAGGATGGTTTTTTAGTCGTTGGATATACTCGAAGTTTCGGTGCGGGACAAAATGATGCTTATGCCTTAAAAGTAGATATGTTTGGGAACAAAATTTGGTCGAATGTATCAGGTGGTTCAAGAGAGGATGTAGCAAACGCTGTTGTGCAAACAGAAGGTGGGTTTATGGTTGCAGGAACGACGAGCAGTATCGGTAATCGCGTACAAAGTGTCTATTATGCAAGAATTTCTGATGATGGTACACTTGCATGGCAAAGTGGCTATTTCTCTGATGAAGATGATTATTACAGTGGCAAAGATATTGTAAAAATCAATGACTCCTCTTTTTTGGTTGTTGGTTCGGAAGAGCATGTAAAGTTTTTTGATTCCAATATGGATATTTATCTCAATACATTTGATGCAAAAGGGCAAAGAGTTGGGATAAAACGCTATGGTGGAGAAAAAGAGGAGAGTGCAAACTCTGTGATAAAAGTAAGTGATGGGTATGTGATGGCTGGTGTTACCAAAACATGGGGACATGGGCGAGAAGATGCGTATGTGGTCAAAATCGATAATGATGGAAACCAAATGTGGCACAATGCGTATGGTTTTGGATATGATGAAGTTGCAAATCAGATTATTGCTACGCAAGATGGCGGATATCTTTTGGTGGGGACAACAGACAGTGACAATAAAAACCAAAAAGATATTTTTGTTGTAAAAATGGATAGCGTTGGAGCAATCCAGTGGCAATATCACTACGGAACAAAAGAGCAAGATGAGGGCTTTGGTGTTGTTGAAGCAGAAGATGGATATGTCATTGCGGGATCTACAAAAGAGACAGCAAGTTACAACAAAGATGCCTATTTACTCAAAATTGATAGAGCAGGGAATACTCTCTGGTCTGGCAAATATGGCGGTGAAAAAGATGATGCTTTCAACTCTATTGCCAAAGTAAATAATGGTTTTGTTATGACTGGATATAGAACTTCAAGCCAAACTTATAGTAAAGACCTCTATATAGTTAAAGTTGACGCGAACGGACGACTTTAACTTTTTTTAGCAATCATATCGAGGTAGAGTTGTTCTACTTTTGTTCTAGCCCAAGGTGTCTTTCGGAGAAACTTGAGGCTGGAATTTATACTTGGCTCATGCAAAAAACATCGTATTTCTATCTCTTTCCCAAGCTTCTCAAATCCATAATTCGTAACTAAACTCTCCAAAATATCTTGTAGCTTTATGCCATGGAGTGGATTGTTGCTGTTTTGCTGTTGGCTCATAAATACTCTCTTTTTTGAAGAGATTTTAACAGAGTTTAACTCTCTAAGAGATAAAATCGAAAAATCTTAAAGCGTGGGTGTAAATAATGTATGACATAGCAATAATCGGTGCTGGAATAAATGGTTGTAGTGTTGCACATGCCATGAGCCAAGCAAAAAAGAGTGTCATCCTCTTTGACATGGGCGGTATTGCCAGTGGCGGAAGTGGTGCTGCTGGTGCATTTATCTCGCCGAAATTCTCAAAAAGCGGAGAACTTAAAGAGCTGATTCATGATGCTTTTGTTTACAGTATGGATTTTTATGAAAAAAATTTCCCGCATCTTCTTACAAAAGCTCCACTTTTGCACATTGCTCAAGATGATGAGGACGCTAAAATACTCCAAGCTTACAAAAAAGAGAGCCTATTACCACTCAAAACTCCACCGCAAGAAATTGTAAAAAATTTAGTTCCACATGCCAAGATGCAAGAGAGTATTTGCTTAGAGGGTGGAGTAGTGAATGCAAAAGCGATGTGTGAAGCCTTGAGTAAGAGTGCGGAGTGTATCCAAGAGAAGGTGGAGAGTTTAGTGTATGATGATGGCATGTGGATTATCAACGAGACCTATAGTGCAAAAGAGGTAGTTTTGGCAACAGGAGCGTATGAGACGCTCATCCAAGAGCCATATATCCAGCTTCGTGGCATTTGGGGACATCGCATAGATATAAAAACGACAACACAAAATCCATGTTCCATCCATCAGTTTGTCTCAATCGCACCGAGTAGCGAAGGTGTTTTAGCTATCGGAGCGACACACAATGTGCATTATCATCCGCAAACTTCAAAAGAGCCTTATGATATAAACGAGGGAAGGGCGGAGCTATTAGAAAAAGCATCACGAACGCTCAATCTTCAAAATATAGAAATTCTCAGAGATTACACAGGGCTTCGCTCAGGCTCCTTTGATTATATGCCACTTATCGGTGGTTTGGTGTTATCAAGTGAAACTTTGTCTTATGGAGATATTAAATTTAAAACAAAAAAACCAAATCATGAAGCATACACTTACTATCCAAACCTCACTATGATAAACGGAAACGGCGGATACGGTTTTGTCCTCGCACCCTATTTGGCAAAGATTTTGAGTGAGCATATTCTTAGTGGGAAAAAAATAAGTGAGCGATTAACTCCCGCAAGATTTTTTGCAAGATGGGCGAAAAAACTTTCTTGAGTAGCAAATAGTTTCCACATGCCAAATAATATTGGCATGTGGAAATAAATTTGAATCCTTAGGCTCTTCTATTGGAGTTTGGTGCTAACTCTTGAATGATTCCATCGAGGATGTTGAAGAGTTTTTCACTCTCTGTTTCCATCTCTTTGAAATTGCTTATGATTGCATGTTCATTGTCCGGATTCATAGCCGTACCATTTTTCACAAACGCAGCATTTTTAAGTACATTGTCATGGACTTTGGCATGTGGAGTGTCAATGAGTTTGTAGCCATGTGTATGCCCATAATACTCTTTTCCAGCACCAAGATACCATTTTCCAAGACGGCAATTTGTATGGTTTGAAAACTCCGTTTTCATGTCTTCTGCAATGACTGCTGTATATGCATTGGATTTAAATAAAATATGGTCAATTTTGACCAAAACCATAAAGAGTGAGCTACGGATGAAACTTGCATACTCTGCCGACTCTTTTGCATTGACTTGGAAACCTCTGAGTGTATGTGCAAATTCGTCAATAGTCTGTGTAGCATTTTGGGCGATATCTGACATCTCTTCTGAGTTGTGTTGAATCTCTTGCGTCTCTTGTTGGAGTGTTGAAATCGTGATAGAAATCTCTTGTGTTGCTTTTTGCGTTCTCTCTGCGAGTTTACGCACTTCATCCGCTACAACGGCAAATCCGCGTCCATGTTCTCCCGCTCTTGCTGCTTCGATTGCAGCGTTGAGTGCAAGGAGATTTGTCTGTTCTGCGATATCTTTGATAAGCCCTGCAATCGTAGAGATTTCATTAGAGCGATCAGAAAGAGAGCTGATACCTTGGTGGGAAGAGTCAATTCTCTGAATCAAATCACGGAAAAGTTCCGTAACATTTTCCATAGAATCGATGCTTTTTGTTGCCTCTTCTGAAGTGCTTTGAGACATCTGAGAGATTCTTTCAACCTCTTGTGAATTGTTCAGCAAGTTGTTTTGAATCACTTGTAAGCCGTGTGCGATTCCACCACCCAAATCATGAAGCTTTTGTGTAAAGTCACCACGGATTTGAAGTTTATATCCTTTTTCGATGACGCGGACAGATTCATTGATAATCTCTACTGCGTTGGTGAGGGTAGGGTTGAGATTTTCACTTTTTGCGTAGTAGGAGTTTGTATTGTTTCCTGCAACATCGATGGCTTTTCTTGTCTCACAGATGTAGTAGGTAAATTGAGAAATCAGAGAGTTGAACTCTATGGAGAGTTTGTTTATCTCACCTTCTCCCATCACTGGTGCAAGAACTTCAAAATCTCCCTCTGAAGCTTTTGTGATAGTGCTTGTTAAGTGTTCTATGGCATGTTTGACAATCATCAATTGTGAACGAAGATAGACAGCCAAGGAGATGTGAACTATACTTAGAACAACAACAACAAGAGAAAAACCAAGAAAATAGGTTTCAACTGCGAAGCCTATGACAAAGAGTATAAATTGCCAAAGATTAGAAAGTGCGACATTTTGAAGTGTAGAAGAGTGCATGAAGTAATCCTAGCAAAGTAATTTATTTGTATAAACAAATATTAAGCTTGTATAGTACAGTAGGATAAAAAATAAGTCAATATTTTCGTCATTTTAAATTTTGTGTTATGATGCCCTAAAAAAGGAGTTCTTATTACATACACATTGATACATACCATTCATATTTTCTCAGTTTTTATTTATGGCGGTTTTTTATTTGTTGATGTTTTGTTTTTGTTGATGTTTTGTTTTTGTCGAAGATGAACCGTACTCTTGATGAAATGCAGTATAAAATCGCTCGTGAAGCCATTATGGTACATGTGCGTCAGGTCGTTCCTTATGCCCTGATGGTGGCGGTTGTGAGTGGCTTGTATCTGATAACGCAACTTTTTGGTGCAATAGCAGAGGAGGGTTTGAGTAGTTTTCAAATCATGCTCAGTATCAAAGCATTTTTAGGTATTTGGCTAGGACTCAGAGGTGTGAATCAAAAAATTTTCGAGATAAATCCGTTTGTTTTTACAAGCCATATCTTCCCATTTTCTCTCGTTGTCATCATCATTTTACTTTCGCAATGGATGCATGTGAAAATTGGCTAAAATATTTCCACATGCCAAGATATCTCAAAAATCTCTATCCAATCTTCTGAATAGTCGGTGGATTGGTTCTAAATGCATTTTTGAAGGCATTTGCACGGATGAGTTTGAGTTTTCCACCTGCGAGTGGGGAGAGGAAATAGACTTTTTCTTTGCTATCATTTTTGTCGAATGTGTTGTCATACATGTAGGCTATCTCTTTGCCTAGTTTTTCGGCTTGAATAACGATATTTTGTGCATAAGTCATGATGCTTTTGTGATGTTTTTCATACTTGTGTCCCCAGCCAAAAAAGACAAATTTACCACTCAGACGGATGTTGAGATAGTCTTGATAGTTGAGATGTTTGTCAAATCGTGTGAGCTGAAAACTGTTGTAGATGTTTAAATCATTCTCAAAAATCTCTATCATAGCAGTTTGCTCGATGTTGGCTCTGTTGATGTTGAAGAGGTATTTAATCTCTATGAGTTTGCCTTTGTACTCATGTTTGGTCGCATTTGCGAGAAGATGAGACAAATCATCAAAATTGAGTTCATTGTATTGTCCATCAAATTCATACCCTTGGTCTGCGAGTTTTGAGTTTGTGTTGTATCCGAGTGGCGACATTGTTGGATTGTACAAAAAGATTGTTCCAGCTACTGTTTTGCGTCTGTTTTTTAGGAGTGCTTCAAACTGTTCTACATCTATGATTTCATCTTCTATTGGGTTGTAAATGTAGTGTTCCACGAGGTATTCTACATCAAAATTTGTTGAAAATTTGCCGAAAATTTGCATCTTTATGTCCATATTTTTTTGTGGAATTATATCGAAAAAAGAGATAGACTTCTTGCAAAACTCTTAGCTATTTCAGGGAGATAAAAAGGCTAACGATAGAGAAATACTATTTTAGCTACAATATTGGCTTATTTTGATACAAACTATAACGAGATATTATAATGAACAGACTTTTTCTATTTTCACTCTTTTGTGTTGCACTTTTTGCTGAGGAATTGCCTCTGAGTGAGCAAAAAGCAGAACTTCTTAAACTTAAAAGAGAACAAATTTTACAAGAGAGCCAGAGTGGTGCAACCAGCTGGGTATCGCCCGTGATGCTCTCTACGACTGTGAGCAAAAACAAAAATCAAAACCTTGAGAGCCAGACAAAAAGTGCTGGTATAGATTGGAGTCAAGACCTCTTTCGAAGTGGTGGAATATCCCAAAGCATCGCTCAAGCGGAAGCTTCCAAAGATACAAGTTTGCTAGGTGTGGATAGACAAGAAGCCCAATACATCAAACAGATTTATACACTCTACACACGGATATTGCGTGATAAACTCATCTATAAACAAAATGAATTGGCTCTGAAAAATCGTGATATTGACCTCTTTATCATCAAAGCAAAATACAAGGTCGGAAGTGCGGATATCAGCGAACTCAATCGCATCGCAATCGACAGAGAGAGTGTCCGAAGCAATCTCATAACACTCAAGAACACACTCAAAAGTGAGGAGTATGAACTCAAAAAAATCACAGGCGATATTGCTATTGAGAACTTCCACATGCCAGATGTCCCTTTGCTCTCGCAAGAAGCGTACATTCAGTCGCACCTTGAGCTTCTTGAGTATGACGCAAAACAAAAACTGAGTGAGGCTTCACTCGGTGTCACTCGTGCGGCATATTTGCCAAAAGTGACCTTTGTAGGTTCGTATGGATACACCAATTTTCAGAGTCAACTCAACAACTATCAAGGCAATGATTACTCCTATGGTGCAATGATGCGTATGCCTTTGGATATCAATCAAAACGCACAAGTTGAATCTTCTCGTTTGCAGATGTTGCAAACCAAAACAGCAGAACTCGACCGCAAATTGGAGCTTGAAAAAGAGTATGCCTTACGCACTGCGACGATAGCCGACTATGAAGAAAAAATCGGTGTAGCTCGGGAGATGGCAGAGATGTATCAAGAGCTTTTAAACTCCACAGAGGCTCTAGTCAAGGCAGGGTATAAATCGGCGTATGACTTAGAATCACTCAGTAACTCCGTAGAGATTCAAAAATATGAACAAGAGATACACAACAAAAATATAGTAATAGAAAAAATTGCTCTCTATTTTGAGACACAACACGAAGGACAATAATGCAAAATTTACAAAAAATTACAGAGTATAAAAAGAGCGGATGGAAGTTGAAATTTGCCATTGCTATGGGTCTGCTTCTCATAGGTGGCATCTTCTATTTTCTTTTTCCTCAAGAGCAAAAGAGAGCCTATAATTTTGTGAGTGAGCCACTCAAATTTGGGGATTTAAACCTCAGTGTTTCTGCAACTGGCTATTTGCAACCTCTCGATAGTGTGGATGTCGGTTCAGAGGTCTCTGGTACTGTGGAAAATGTCTATGTGGATTACAATGATGTGGTCAAAAAGGGACAACTCTTAGCCGAACTCAACAAAACAAAATATAAAAGCGGAGTGGATAAATCTCTCGCATCTTTAGCCATTACCGAGGCAACTTTGCAAAATGCACAAGCGACACTCACTCAGGCAAAAGCGACGATTGAGCGAGATAAAACGCTTCGAGAATCCACCGCAGGAGCATTGCCATCGCAAAAAGATTGGGAGAGTGATTGGGCAAATTATATGAGTGCAAAAGCACAAGTAGCCAATGCAAATGCACAGATAGAACAGGCAAAACAGGCTCTAGTCTCTGGCAAATATGACTTAGAGAGAACGACGATTTATTCGCCTATTGATGGTGTTGTTTTGGTGCGAAATATAAACCCTGGTCAGAGTATCGCTGCCTCTTTTCAAACACCAGTCTTTTTTAAAATCGCCAAAGATTTGACAAAAATGGAGCTTCAAGTGAGTGTCGATGAGGCGGATATCTCCAAAGTCAAAGCACTTCAAAGAGCAACATTTAGTGTAGATGCTTATCCTGATAAAACCTTTGATGGAAGTATTCGTTTAGTACGAGTCAATTCGGAAATTCTCAATGGAGTTGTGACTTACATTGCAGTTTTGGATGTGCAAAACCATGATATGCTTCTCAAACCAGGGATGAGTGCAGATGCGGATATTACGGTAGAAACCTTGACGAATACTATTATCATTCCTAGGTCTGCACTTCTTTTTAATCCTGTTGAAGTAGTGCAAAACAAACTTTTTGGCTTTGGTGAGAAGAGTAAAAGCACTATCGATTCAAAACCGCATGTATGGATTTTGGAAAATGAAACTCCAAAAAAAGTGTATGTAAAAGTTCTTGGAAACAATGGTTTATTGAGTGCTATCAGTTCAGATTCTCTTAAAAAAGGGGATGCACTCATTATCTCTCAGGAAAAAGTGCAATGATACAACTCCAAAATATTTCTAAAACATACGGAAGTGGCGAAGCTGCGACTGTGGTACTCAAAGATATTGATTTAGAGATTAAACAGGGGGAATTTGTAGCGATTATGGGACCTAGTGGAAGTGGAAAATCAACACTTCTCAATATATTAGGGACACTTGATGAGCCTAGCAGTGGCACATACTCATTTTTTGATACACAAGTCAATACATTTTCAAAAGAGCAACTTGCACTTTTTCGGCGTTATATTTTGGGTTTTGTTTTTCAAGGTTTTAATCTTTTAAAAAAGACTTCGGCTTTAGAAAATGTTGCGATGCCACTTATCTATCAGGGCATCAAAGCAGAGGAGAGAAAACAAAGAGCGTATGAGGCACTCCAAAGTGTAGGGCTAGAATCGCACATAGATTATAATCCAAGTGAACTCTCAGGAGGTCAGCAACAACGCGTAGCCATAGCTCGTGCGATTGTGACTAACCCGCAAGTTATCATAGCCGATGAGCCAACGGGAAACCTTGACACGAAGCGAAGCCATGAGATTATGGAGCTTATTCGCTCCTTTAACAAAGAGGGAATTACTGTGATTATGGTTACGCATGAGGAGGATATCGCCTCGTTTGCAACGCGAACAATCTACTTGCGTGATGGAGTAATTGAGAAGGAGAGTACACATGCTCTTTAGTGCATTTTTACAAGCTATCCGAGAAATCAGACGCAATCTTATGCGTTCTATGCTCACGGCTATGGGGATTGTAATCGGTATCGCTTCTGTGATTGCGATGGTCAATATCGGCAAAGGTGCAAGTGAATCGATTACAAAAAGTGTAAGTAATTTGGGAAGTAACACTCTGTTTGTTATGCCAAGTCAAGAGCATGGACCAGGGGGAAATACCGCATTTTCCAAACCTTTTGATATGAAAGATATAGAGATTTTAAAATCTTCTATCGTACTGCTTGAGGCGATTTCTCCTGTGGCTACTGCTTCTATCACAGCACTCTACAAAGACCAAAACTATCAAACAAGTGTGCGTGGTGTCAATAATGACTATTTTGATGTGCAAAATTGGGAATTAAAAGAGGGACGATTTTTTGAGCAGAGTGAACTTCGAGCAGGACAAAATGTCTGTATAGTGGGGCAAACAGTCGTGAACAAAATTTTCCCTCTAGGCGAATCGCCGATTGGTGCGAAAATACGACTGCAAAATTTCTCTTGTGAAGTGATTGGAATGCTCCAGAGCAAAGGGGCAAATACTTTTGGTACGGATCAAGATGATTTGGTTGTTGTACCGATTAAGATGTTTCAAAGACGCATCAGTGGCAACGAAGATGTTCCGCTCATGATGGCATCGGTCAAAGAAAATATTCCTCTTGAAGAGGCAAAACTCCAAATGCAACAGGTACTGCGAGAGCGACGCCATCTCAAAGAAGATGAAGAGAGCAACTTCTCTATCCGAAGTATGACAGCACTTTTGGATACAGTCTCCAATGTAACCTCTATGCTCACGGTAATGCTCTCTGCTGTAGCCGCGATTTCGCTCATCGTAGGTGGGATTGGGATTATGAACATTATGCTTGTCTCCGTCACAGAGCGAACCAGAGAGATAGGTATCCGCATGGCAGTGGGTGCGATGGCAAAAGATATTTTGATTCAGTTTCTTATCGAAGCGACTGTTTTATCGGCACTTGGAGGCATCATAGGGCTTATTATCGGTATCGGTATCACCATCGCTGTTTCTTCTGCTATGGATATCTCCATCATCATCGACCCGACAATATCTGTCGTCGCTTTACTCTTTTCTATGCTCATCGGCATATTTTTTGGACTCCTACCAGCCAAAAAAGCATCCAACATGAATCCGATAGATGCACTGAGGTATGAGTAAAGAGAAGTGCTTTTTTTGGCATGTGGAAGTTTAATTTTTGAATTGACAAAAAAGTATGAAAAATAGTATAATTTTTCATACTTTAAAAAGGATTTTTCATGCAACCAATTTTATCAAACTATACTGCGAGTATCACAGAACTTAAAAAATCACCGACTCAATTACTTCAGCAAGTGGGCGATGAGGCTGTAGCAATACTCAATCATAATATTGTGAGTGCTTACCTAGTGCCAAGTAGTCTGTATGAAAAAATGATAGATATTATTGATGAGTATCATCTCTCTAAAAAAGTAGAAGAAAGACTCAGTGATGGTGAAAAACCTATTAGAGTCAATATAGATGACTTATAATCTTGATTTTAAACCCAAGGCGTTGAAAGAGTGGAATAAGTTAAATCCTAGTATAAAAGAGCAATTTAAAAAAAAGCTTAAAGAGCGACTTGAAAATCCAAAAATCCAAAAAGATAAGTTAAGTGGTTTTGAAAATATTTATAAAATCAAGCTCAAAAGTGTTGGATACAGACTTGCTTATGAGGTAAAAGATGAAGAGATAGTCGTTCTTGTTTTGAGTGTAGGAAAAAGAGAAAACAGTGACATTTATAATAATCTCAAAAATAGGATATAGCTCTTTTTCTCGTTCCCAATGTCCTCATTGGGAATGCATACATATATTTAGCATGGAATAATATAACATTCCCAAGCTGGAGCTTGGGAACGAGGATGAGGAAACTAAATTTTGGAAAATTCTTGATATATTCCAAGACCTAATCCTAAAATTGCGATTACTACAGTAATCCATTCAATGAGTGTATGTTTTTTATTTAATAAACTTGTTTTTTCATTTATTAAATATTGTAGTTTTCTATTATGTGCTTTCTCTGCATCAGGATCACCGAATCCAGATCCATCATTACCAACATTTAACATTTTTTCTATTTCTTTTTCAATATCATGAATTTTTGACATCTATATCCTTTCTTATTTTGTTCCAAGCTGGAGCTTGGGAACGGAAAAAAATTCAGTTCCACATGCCACAATGAAAATAGAGTGGCATGTGGAAGTGTTTTAGAGCAATCTTTTCATCAACTCTATATGATAACTCTCTTGATAGTTGATGAAGTCAAAAAATTTCGATAAATCTTCATCTTTTATCGCACCGCTGAGTTCTTTACACATCGCTTTTGCGGCTTCTTCTTCGGCTATACCATCGTGTACAAATTTTTCTAAATCTTTGATGATATATGTGAGTTCGTGAAGCTCTCTTGGAAGAGCTAAAATCCCCATTTTTGCCATCATGTTTCCAAAAGATTTGAGATGAAAATGTGACTCGTCTATGAGGTCTTGGAAGACATTAAATTGGATAACTTTATCCGTTCTTGCTTGCATAAAAGCGTAGATTAAAATAAGTTCATACTCTTTGTATGACTCTTCAAACAAAAACATTGTCAGAGCATCGATTTGCTCTTGAGCTAAATTTTTATCCAGCCATTTTCTTTGCATATTGAAGGCTGTTACCTCTTTGTTGTGCGAAGCTTCTTTTAAAATTTGTGCGAGATACTCTAAAAGATAGGTATCATCCGTTTTCATTCTGTTTGCGAGGACATCATCGCCATAAATAGTTTGCGTTTCTATGATAGTTTCTACCAAATCCTCTAAAACTTCAAAAACAGACTCTCTTTTATAAAATATCATCTCTCTATTGTAGTTGTAATCATCTCCACATGCCAAGGTATCCGTAGCTATCCACTTCATATGGCGAAAAGCGATTTGTGAGAACTCATACAATCTCGATTTTATCTCCTCATCATTTACAGCAAATGACGCGAACAATATACTTAACCACAACTCATGTTTTGCTTGATACTTTTTATTCATTACTTTCCCCTTCATTTGTTTCACAACTCTCTTTCATCTTCAGCACATGCATCTCTTCTTCTTTGCCGTTTTGCAGGTTTTCGTAGTTCATTATGGAGGCGACAAAAGCACTCATAACCATGTCCGTACACACTTGTTGTTGCGGTGTGACACCACCTAGTTTTTCATTCATTTTTTTGATTGCACCCTGTGCATATTCGACACTGTGGTCAATTATCATCTCTGTAAACATCGAACCCACAACAACCGTATCTTGACACCCATTCGTTGCAAATTTTGTACCTTTGATTATGTCGCCATCTAAAAGAGCGTAAAAGATAACATACTCACCCGTTTTCTCATCCACAGCGACCCCGACACCGCTTGGATTTTCAAGTTTTCCGTAGTTCTTTGGGTTCATTAAATGTTCAAGTGTTTGGGGGTTCATTCCCTCTGGGAGTTCGATGTTTTGCATAATAATTCGCTTTTGTTATTAAGATAAGGGAGTATTTTAATATCATTAACATAAGACTAGCTAAAAAACAGTAAAATAACACTCTAAAATTTGAAAAACAGAGTATTTATGAACACATTTTTAAAACTTCCAAAACTTCTAAGATTTTTACTGATTTTTATCCCTTCGCTTACTTTGCTTTTTGTGCTTCTGCGAATTGCATTTTTTATAGTTTTTAGCGATGCATCTTCGCCACTTACCTTGCATGATTTACTCAAATCCATGTGGATTGGGGCGAGATTTGATTTGCGTATGGTTGTTGTGATGGCTCTGCCTCTGTTTTTATTTGGCTGGATAAAGTGGCTCTCTCCTTTTAAGTACCAAATGGCTCACTATGGTTGGCTCTTTTATCTGGCAGTTGTGTTTTTTGCCTATGGAATGTTTTATGTTTTTGATTTTGGACATTATGCCTATTTGAGTACCAGACTCGATTTTACAGCTCTGAGATTTTTGGAAAATCTGGATATTTCAGCGGAGATGGTTTGGGAGAGTTATCCTGTCGTTTGGATACTTTTGGGGATAGTTGTAACAAATCTTATTTTTATATTTTTGACAAGCAGACTT
This sequence comes from Sulfurimonas sp., assembly GCA_011391635.1. Taxonomy (GTDB): domain Bacteria; phylum Campylobacterota; class Campylobacteria; order Campylobacterales; family Sulfurimonadaceae; genus Sulfurimonas. Next base: position 50,729 of record JAABQD010000014.1, read on the forward strand.
TTTAAAATCATCACAGAACAAAAAAAATGTACTCTGACACTTCCACATGCCATAATTTTTGCAGTGCTAAGTTTCTTACTTCTTTTTATCGCTGGATACTCCAAATTTTCGCAATATCCGCTTCGTTGGAGCGATGCTGCATTCTCAAAACACCCCTTTGCAACGCAACTCGCTTACAATCCGATTCACTACTTTTTAGACACGATAAAAAATGGTCGTGTAGCCTATGACATGGCAAAAGTGAGAGAGTATTATCCAATGATGTCGGACTTTTTGGGTGTGACCAACCAAGATGCCAAAACGCTCAATTTTCAGCGAAGAGTGCTTCCAACACACCCAATCGGCTCACAGCCAAATGTTGTCATTATCATCATGGAGTCTTTTGCTTCTTATAAATCAAGCCTCTCGAACAATCCACTCAATCCATCGCCCAATATAAAATATCTTGCAGATAATGGAATCTATTTCAAAAACTATTTCACTCCTGCCACAGGAACAGCTCGTTCTATCTACTGTACGCTGACAAGTATGCCAGATGTGGAGCTTCAAGGAACATCAAGTCGCAATCCTTTGATTGTCAATCAGCACTCTATTGCACACGATTTTAGTAGCTGTTCTAAGTCCTATTTTATCGGTGGTTCGGCTTCGTGGGGGAACATTCGAGGGATGCTCAATCAATCTTTAGACAATCTCAACCTCTATGAAGAAGAGGCGTATTCAGCACCAAGAACGGATGTTTGGGGTATCTCAGATATCGACTTGGCACGAGAGGCGAATGGATACCTATCCAAAATGAAAGAGCCATTTTTTAGTGTGATTCAAACCTCAGGAAATCATCGACCTTACACGATTCCAAAAGAGAGTTATGGATTTCAAGAGAGGCTCAACATAAGCGAAGAGGAGATTCAAAAGTATGGTTTTGATTCCTTGGCAGAGTACAACTCTTTTCGATTTATGGATTACTCTATCGGGCATTTTATGCAAGAAGCACAAAAAAGTTCCTATTACAAAAACACAATTTTTGTCTTTTACGGCGACCATGGAATCTCAGGCAATGCGGGGCAACATGTAAGCAAAGGCGAGAGTAGCAGTGCTTTGGATTTGGGGGCTTTACGCGTTCCGTTTATTATCTACTCGCCTCTTATAAAAGAGCCAAAAATGTATGATAAAGTTGTGAGTGAAGTCGATGTCCTCCCAACCATCGCCTCTATGCTCAACATCTCCTATGTTGCCACAACGATAGGGCGAGATATGTTTGATGAAAAATATGATGACAAAAGATATGCCTTTACTATCACGCACTCCTCAAACCCAATTTTGGGTGTGCTAGGAGAAAAATACTACTTTAGAACAAGACAAGATGGAACGATGAGTGGGCTTTATGATGCCTACAGCGATGACCCGCTCAAAAATCACGCTTCAGAACAGCCAGAGCTTTACAAAAAAATGAGAGATTTAACCTATGGAATTTATGAAACTTCCAAATATATTCCCTACTTTAACAAACGCGAAGATGTGAAAAATTCTCAATGATAAAAATTTCCACATGCCAGTTTGGGTATGACAAAAAGAGTGTTTTTTGCGACTGTTTTTTGATCAAGCTCTCGCATGTGGAGCTACACTTCTATTTGTGAGTCATGACAAATCCCTCGCTTTTGATTTTCATACGGTGTATGATTTTGCTACGTTCAATAGGGCTTTTGTATGATTTTCAGGCTCACGTATAAAAGTATCCTCAACCGCAAAATCGCCTTTTTTCTTTCTCTGTTTTCTCTTGCTGTCAGCGTTGTTTTACTTTGAGGCACTTTACGAATTGAGAAAAGTTCACAGGAGCATTTTTTACATACGATAAATGAAACGGACATGATTGTTGGTGCTTCAAATGGCTTGATTGAGATTTTGATGGAAGATGCGTATGAAAAAATCACTCTCTACGGCACAATACACTTAGAAACCGCAAAAATAGCCACAGGAACTGCATCATTTGTGATAAAAGATGGCATTACTCGTTTAACACTCAATCATTAAAATCTCTTTTAAAATAATATTTATTATATAATGTTCTAAAATAATAAAATTAGGGAGTCCACATGAGAGTAGTTCGTTTAAATATAATTTACGAAGCCCTATATTTTGATTGAGAGAGAGGAAGCAGAGGCTAAGATTGCAAAAAATAGTCATGATTTTGAATTAAGTAAATCAGAACTTTTTGAGAAGTTTAGAAGTTCTGAAAATGGCTTAAATAGCTCTGAAATCAAAACAAGACAAGAGCAGTTTGGTAAAAATATCATTGAGAAAAAAGCCAAAAAAAACTACATAAAAGAGTATTTTAAACAATATATTCAATTTTTTCCAATGATTCTTGAAGTCGCAGGTTTATTGGCTTTTGTGGCGGATTATTATGAGCCACATAAAAGTTACGATATTTTAGGAACTGCGATTTTTGGAGCGGTATTTGTTAATGCTTCATTTTCATTTTGGCAATATTTCAAAGCCGACAGAGCCATGGAAGCACTTTTAAAACTTATTCCAACAAATACAAAAGTAAAAAGAGATGCTCTTATCCAAAAAATAGATGCAACGGAGTTAGTCGTTGGCGATATTATTGTCATAGAAGAGGGCGATAAAATCGCAGCAGATGCTGTTTTGATAGAGGTCAATGAACTTTATCTCAATATATCCTCTCTCAATGGCGAATCAAAACCTAGCAAAAGAGAGTTGGCATGTGGAAATACTTTACGAAGTATTGATGCAAAAAATATGGTCTATGCAGGAACAAGTGCAGTCAATGGAAGTGCTATTGCCATAGTGGTCGCAACGGGTATGGCAACAGAGTTTGGTAAAATCGCCACACTCACAAGTACGATACAAAAAGGTATGTCACCCCTTGAAAAAGAGATAGTCGGCATGACAAAAATTTTTACTACCATAGCACTTGTTACTGGTGTTATTTTTTTTGCTTTAGGGTACTTTTCTGGCAAAGGTTTTTTTGTTGCGGCTCTTTTTGCACTCTCTTTGATTGTGGCAAATATCCCTGAGGGTCTGCTTCCAACCATTACACTCTCCCTCTCTATCGCTTCACAAAGAATGGCAAAGAAAAATGCACTCATCAAAAATCTTGCCTCCGTTCAAACCCTTGGTAGTGTAACAACTATCTGCACAGACAAAACAGGAACACTCACAAAAAATGAGATGACACTTCAAGAGGTTTATCTCAGCAGTGGTGAAAAAATAAAAATCAGTGGCGGTAGGTATGACCTTGAGGGTGATTTTAGTTTTGAGAATGAAAACAGTAATTCTGGGGAGCATCTCAAAAAGTTACTAGAATCTGTGCTGTTCAACTCTCGTGCTTTTATTGAAGATGGCAAAAGAGTTGGAGACCCAACGGAGCTAGCTTTAGTCGCAGCAGCTCATAAATATAAGATAGTGAATATTTTTCATAAAACAAAAGAGAATCCATTTAGCAGTGAGCGAAAAATGATGTCCTCTTTTGGTGCGATGGATGGTGAAAACAGACTTTTTGTAAAGGGTGCTCCAGAAGCTATTTTTGCAAAAACAGCCTACTATCAAGATGAAAATGGCATTAAAGAGTTTGATGATGAGGCAAAACAAAAAATAGAAAAAGAGCTTTTAGCTTTTGAAAACAGAGCCTATAGAGTTTTGGCAGTTGCTGTAAATGATAAAGATGAAGAAGAGGGCTTAACGCTTTTAGGTTTGGTAGCAATCATGGATATAGCGCGTCCAGAGGTCAAAAAGGCTTTACAAAAATGCCACAGTGCTGGAATCCGTATTATGATGATTACGGGGGATAATGCAAATACTGCGGCAGCAGTTGGTAGAGATATCGGACTTCATTTTGATGCTGTTTTAACTGGTAAAGAGGTGGAGGAACTCAGCGATGAGACACTCCAAGCGATGCTCAAAGAGAAAACTTTTATATTTGCGAGAATGGCGAGTAACCAAAAGCTTCGCATTGCCGACTTGCTTCAAAAAAATGAAGAGGTCGTGGCAATGACGGGAGATGGAGTAAATGATGCACCTTCGCTTAAAAAAGCTGACATCGGAATTGCCATGGGAAGTGGGAGTGATGTTGCCAAAGAAGCGGGTGATATGATTCTCTTGGATGATAATTTCAACTCGATTGTTTTAGCCATAGAAGAGGGGAGAACGGTGTACTATAACATCAAAAAATTTGTGACATATATACTCGCATCCAATGTGCCAGAACTTGTCCCTTATGTACTTTCCTTTTTTCTGAAAATCCCAAATCCACTCTCTGTTATACAAATTTTATCCATAGATTTAGGCTCAGATATGATACCAGGACTCGCTCTTGGATGTGAAGAACCTGAGAAAAATATTATGAAAAAACCGCCAATCTCAAAAAATGAAAAAATACTCGATTGGGAAGTGTTTAAAAGGGGCTATTTTTTCATAGGCGTTATAGAAGCGAGTGCGGCTATGTTTGCATTTATAACATTTTTACTGCATCATGGTTGGCACTATGGGCAGGTGGATTTGCATGACCCACACCTTCAAGCACAAGCGATGACCATGACTCTTCTTGGTGCAATAACAACGCAACTCGCAAACTCTTGGAGTTTGAGAAGTTGGGATTTTAATATCTGGACATTGAGTCTGACATCCAACAAAACACTCATCTTTGCATCATTAAGCGTTTTAGTTTGGATGTGGGCTCTTTTAAATGTTGCATCTGTTCAAAAGATTTTTAATACAGCCTCTATTGACACAGCAGATTTGTTCATCCTTCTACCGTTTCCTATACTACTTTTAGTATCGCATGAGGCATATAAATATTTTAGGCTTAAAAAATTGGATATATCTTAGTATTTAATACGAGCAAGATACAGCCCATTACTCGGTGCTGGTTTTATCTTATGGTTTTTTACACATGCCAACTGTTCTTCTATTTCTTGGCATGTGGATTTTAGGAGTGCTCCTACCATAAGGCGGATTTGGCTTCTTAAAAAACCGTTGGCTTCAAAGTTTAAAACGATGGTGCCTTTGTGTTTGTAAGCGTACGCTTTGTAGATAACTCTTGTTGTAGTTTTGACATCACTTCCCGTTTTCATAAAAAACTTGAAGTCATGTTCGCCAACAAAGAGTTTGATGTTTTGTTTGATTGCCTCAAAATCCACATGCCGAATAAAAGTCACAAAATCATTCTCAAACGGATTACTCTGTGCATCTTTGATGATGTAGCGATAAACCCTTCTTTTGGCACCATATCTTGCGTGAAAATCATCACTTACGGCTTTGATACTCTTGACTTGTATGGCATGTGGAAGCATTTGATTGCAAACTCTTTGAAGCTTCTCTAAGTCACTCCAAAAAGGGGGCAAATCCACATGGCAAACTTGTCCCGTGGCATGAACACCTTTGTCAGTGCGTCCCGAAGCTACGACCTTAGAGTCTATGGAAAGTGCGGATAGAACATGCTCTAAGTTGCCTAAGATGGTGTTTTTGGACTCTGTTTGCGTTTGAGAACCTAAAAAAGTCGTTCCGTTATAGGCAAGGGTAATCGCACAACGCATCTAAAATCGAGCTACAATTGTCTTTTTATAAAGAGCGTATGTCGCTCCAAGCCAAGCAAGAGCTACAAGTGGAATCGTGTAAAATGAGAAGAGCTCTTGAAGTCCTAAAGTCGTTCCATAAAAAATCATAATCCCTAAAAAGAGATAGAGATAGATACGACCTTTTTGCACCCTCGTATGGACAATGCTGATAGAAGCAACCAAAAAGAGGCTCAGTATAGGAAAAAGTGATAGAAGCGTGTCTGTAATGAGCATATGATTTTTGCTCTCTCTTCTATCGTTGGAGAGCCAATACTCTAACGGTGTTCTGTAGAGCGTTTGGTCACTACTCATCGTATCATTGATGTTCATCGTCTCAAAATCGATTTGAGAAAACTTCTCTTTGGAGTAGCTATAACCCTCTCCGTTTGTGAGTTTGAGTCTAAGAATGCCAGAGTCGTTTGTTATTTCACCCTCTTTAGCACTGATGAGTATCTCCTCTTTTTTGTTTTTGTTAAACAAAAAGATATCTCCATAGGTTCCATTAGGGTTGTTTTTTCCGATATAAAGGAGCCAATTGCCAAAACTATGCCCAAATTCAGAAGCAGAGAGATTGAATTTTGCTTCTCCTTTTTTATAAGAAACGAAGTTGCTCGATAACACAGTGGCATGTGGAAAGAGTATGAAAAAATCAAACGCAAGAAGAGCTGATAAAATCATGGCTGGTTTGAGCAGTGTTTGGATGATAAATTTTGGATGGATTCCAAGGGCAAATAGGACGATGATTTCGTTATCAGTAGAGAGACGAAAGAGTGTCAATGAGGCTGCAATAAAAAAAGTTACAGGCAGAGTATAGAACAAAATCTCTGGCAAAACAAAGAGATAGAGTTGTGTCATTTCCCAAAGTGAGAGTTGAATAACCGCGGTATAAGTTGCTAGTTTTATCAAAAAAATCACAGATGCGATGGAAAAAAGCGGAAGAAATATCGATAAAAAGAGTATAGATAAGTTGTTTATTATATATTTTTGAAGTCTGTACATCGTTAGTAATTTGCCTCAATATAAGCTAAAATAGGGCTATCAAGCAGATAAACTATAAATGTTGCCATTGCCAAAAATGGAACAAAAGGAACTTTTTGCTCCTCGCTTGAGCGACCTCTGAGAGCTAACATAACAGGAAGTGCCAAAAGAGCTGATAAAAAAATGGCAACAAGCGTGAGTTTTACGCCAAGCAATGCTCCCATGGTGCTTGCTACCATGATATCTCCTTCGCCCATTGCTTCGATAAATGGGTATGTGTGATAATGTTTTGTCCAAGAAGTCTGTGTTTTTTTGGCTTCTCGTTGTGCAGATGCAGTTAAAAAATAGGAGAGTGCAAATCGAAGAAGGGTAAATCCACCTGCAAAAATGAGAGCATTTTGCAAATTTGTAAACACTCCACCAATGCTCCAAGAGCCTAAAACAGCGAAGAATATCGCTAAAAGATTGAGGCTATCAGGAACCATTTTATATTTGAAATCTATCATGGCAAGGGCTAAAAGCATCAAAAAACTCATCCCAATGAGAAAAATAGGAAAACTGATGCCAAATTTGTACGCTAAAACTAAAAAGATAAGCCCAGATAAAAACTCTATAACAGGGTATTGCAGAGAGATTTTTGCATCACAAAAGGAGCATTTGCCTCGTAAAACAATCCATGAAACAAGCGGGATATTGTGCCAAGCTTTCAGAGAGTTTCCACATGTCGTACAATGAGAAGATGGGAAGATTATGCTCTCATTTTGTGGTACTCTTAAAATAACAACATTCAAAAATGAGCCAAGAACAGCTCCAAAAACAAAAGCAAAGAGGAGTTGTTCCATTATTTTAAGCCTCCAAAACGGCGTTCTACTTGTGTGAATTCATGTATGATTTTTTCAAGTTGAGAGATACTAAAATCTGGCCACAAAGTGTCGCAAAAGAAGAGTTCTGCGTACGCTGATTGCCAGAGTAAAAAATTTGAGAGTCTGTGGTCTCCACCTGTACGGATGAGTAAATCGACATCATGCGGACAGTCCAGTGCATTACTTAGCATGGCTTCGGTTATATCATTTTCGCAATTTTTTAGCTTGTTAATAGCTCTGAGAATCTCATCCTGTGCACCGTAATTCAGTGCCAAAGATTGGACTAAACCATCGCAATGTGCAGTTTTTTCTTTGACCTCTTGTATAGTTTTTTGAAGTGATGCAGAAAAAGCTCGGATATCGCCGATAGGCTCAAAGCGGACATTATTTTCTAAGTAAACTGGAAGTTCATTTTTGAGGTAACTCTCAAGGAGTTTCATCAAAAATTCAACTTCAAGGCGTGGTCTTTTCCAGTTTTCAGTAGAAAAAGCATAGAGGGTTAGTCGCTCGATATCTTGATGGTTGGAGCAGTAGGTTGTTATCTCTTTGACAACTTTTGCCCCAGCTTCATGTCCTTTGACTCTTTTTTTGCCCTGAATCTCAGCCCAACGCCCATTTCCATCCATGATAATAGCGATGTGTTTTGCCTGATTCATCTCTTTTTGCCTGAAAATAATTTTTTTGTATTATAGCTTATAAATTTTTAGCTTGTTCCAAGATGCCAAAAGCAACGCTCACTTTATTGGCATGTGGAATGGATTCTATCTTTTCATGCGTGATAAATTCTACTTTGTTTGTGTCACTTCCAAAGCTTGAGGAGTCTTGGAGTATGTTTAAACAAACAGCGTCTATATTTTTGCTTTTTATCATATTTGAGGCATTTGCGATGGCATTTAATGCGTCCATCTCGGCTTTGAAGCCCACAGTTGTGATGCCTTCTTTGTCTATGGAGCTTAAAATATCTATATTTTTTTTCATTTTAAGTTCCCATTTTTCACCCAAAACCTCTTTTTTGAGTTTGCCATTTTGTGTAAACTCTGGCACATAGTCACTCACCGCTGCCGCCATAAAAAGGTAGGGTTTTTTTTGTATGAGATGGATATGCTCATCTCTCATAAGAGTTGCTTTAGAGACTTTTCCCTTTTTGGCGATGCGAATAGAGTCCACCAGATACTCTTGCATCTCAAGCGTATCTTCTACGGCTATTTTGTGCATATCTGTAGGTAAATTTGCTTCAAACTTTGTTGCGATGAGATTAACATCTGCACCTTTGCAATAGAGTGCGGTAGCTAAACTTGAAGCCATTTTGCCACTTGAAAAATTGGAGATATAACGAACATCATCAATCTTTTCTATAGTGCCACCGCCTGTGACGATCACCATTCTATCTTCCCAAAACTCCTCTTTGAGAAGCACTTTTGCACACTTAAAAAAGATGTCCATAGGTTCAGCCATCGCCCCATCGCCTGTGGTTTTACATGCTAACTCTTTTGTTTGTGTGTTTACAATCGTGTAGTTTGCGATGGCTAACATTTTGAGGTTGGCTTGTGTTATTGGGTTGTGTATCATGTTTGTGTTTGCTGAGGGTGCAATAATCTTGGCATGTGGAAATGCTAAAGCACATTGCAGGAGCATGGTGTCAGCGATGGCATTTGCGAGTTTTGCGATAGTATTTGCTGTTGCGGGAGCTATCACTAACAAATCCGCCCATTGCGTTGTTTTGATGTGGTTGTGGTCACTCACCCATGACTCGTTTATGTCATCGAGAATTTGATTGCCTGTGAGCACTTCAAAGCTCAAAGGTGTGACAAATTTTTTCGCAGATTCGCTCATCACTACTTTGACCTCTGCACCCGCTTTTGTAAAGAGGCGAACGAGTTCAAGTGACTTGTACACAGCGATAGAGCCAGTCACCCCAAGAAGTATTTTTTTGCCTTTTAGTAAATCGGATGGAATGAGCATGGATGACCTCTCTAGTAATTTGTTGCTATTTTATCATTAAAAATCTTAATGGCATGTGGAGTTTTGCAATAAATGCTACTCAATTGCTACCTAATATCTGTACAATTCCATTATTATAGAAGAGGGGTTTGTTTTGAGCAAAAATGTCGTAATTGTTGGTGGTGGATATGGTGGGCTAAGAGCAGTTGAGTTTTTGGCAAAACACCATGATT
>JAABQD010000015.1 GCA_011391635.1 Sulfurimonas sp.
GATCTACCTTTCCAAAAAACTCTTTGTGGAATTGCATTAATAATTTTTTTAAAAAGATTATTAGTCTCTCTTACACTTTTTTCTTTTGCTATTTCTTGCGTAACATCTCTATCTAATCCTCTGTATCCAAGTAGTTCACCCGCTTCATTCACAATTGGCATACCATTAGTCATCATCCATACTATTTCATTGTTAATATTTAAAACAGGATTAATCAAATCTGCAAAAGTACCTTTTTTAGAAAAAATTTCTAAAGCACCCTCTTTGAATGCAGCTCTACTCTCTTGAGGATGTAAATCATAGAAATATTTTGTATTTATCAACTCATTTGCTTTGTAACCGAGTATATCGTATGAAGAGTCACTTATAAAAGTATAGAGTCCTCTACTATTAACTTCCCACGCTATAACTCTTGAATGTTTTTGAAGCTCTTGTATTCTTTGCTCATTTTTTAAGATTTCTTGATTTTGAAGTTCACTATTTTGTTCACTTTTACGCAAAATTGCATAAATAAGCAACATGAAGATTGTCATACTTCCTAAGCCAAACAATATGCTATTCCTCATAAACAGTGCTTTCTTTTCAAAAATAGCAGTCAAATCTTGCAAAAACATTAACTGACCAATCTCTTTGCCTGAAACATCTTTTACTTTATCCATTGAGAGCATAAATGTTTTTTCATCTATCATAATACTTTTGACACTCTCTGTATCATTCACCAGTTTTATAAGATTTTGCGAAATATATTTTTGTGTCGCGTACATAAGGGCAAACTTGTCAAATGTATTCCAATTTGCTTCTCTCTCAAGCATTTTCATACCCTGCTTCCAATTAGCTTCACTCAGGCTATTTTTGCTTATCATCAAAAGTAATTCAAGCTTATGTTTTTTAGAAATTTTTTCTAAGATATCTTCTATCTCTTTGCCAATTTCAACATAACCAATAATCTCATCACCACTCAAAACAGGAACAACAACCCGTAGTGTCAAAGTACCCATCACACCAAGTTCAATGCCATAAGAGAGTTTACGATTCCATTCTGCTTGTCTGGCAGTAAATCTATCTATAAAATCTCCATTTTTAGCTGGTGAATGAACTCTCAAAATAGTTTTACGATTTTTATCCAAAAAATAGAGATGTGTTACGGAATTTGTTGCTTTGAGTTTAAGAAATGTCTCACTATACTTTTCTAACAAATCTTTTGAATTGGCATTCATAAGACTCTCTTGAACATGATTTTCCTGTGAAATTGTAGTAGCGACCATAGTCATTCCGAGTGCATGTTCATTGATTGCATCGTTAAAATCATATTGTGCTATTTGTATTTGAGTTAAAAAAGTCGTATCAATACTTTTTTCTTTTTCATTATTGACAATAAAGAGCGTAAAAAATGTCACCAAAACAGTAAAAACTGAAATAGGCAAAAAAACATAATAAAAATTTTTGTTGGTTAATTTTGCTGCGTTTAAAAGCTTAAAATTCA
>JAABQD010000016.1 GCA_011391635.1 Sulfurimonas sp.
TAATATACTTATCCATCATAGAGTTCTGTTTTTGATTATAGCATATAAAAAATGAAAGCATTTGGATACTTTTCTGTTCAATACTTTAATAAAACAGAAGATATTATTTACTAATAAATTAAACAAATTTTTAACTATAAACAGTGTAAAAAATAACTAAATTTCTTTTCTCTGGATAAAAATAGTTTTATAAGAACTCTATTTGAAAATGCGAGTAAATTTATTTAAACGAAGCAGTTCAAACTATTCAACCAAACTTCAATTTTTTAAGTGCAGCTTCCTCATCCTCTTGACGCATCAAAGATTCTCCGACTAAAAAGGCATCGACTCCTGCTTTACTTAAATCTTCTAGCTGTCCATGCTCATAAATGCCACTCTCTGCTACAATAATTTTTCCATTTGGAATGAGAGGTATAAGCTCATAAGAGAGGTTCATATTCATCTCAAAAGTTTGAAGATTTCTATGATTTATTCCAATGATGTCGCTTCCTGCATAGATGGCTTTTACCAAATCTGGCTTGTCATGCACCTCAACGAGTGCTTCCATGCCTAGGTGTCTTGTGTAGTTGAGGAGTTCTTTTAGCTCACCCTTACTCAGAGCTGCAGCGATAAGAAGTATAAAATCTGCTCCATGCACCAAAGCCTCCAAAATCTGATACTTTGAGACTATAAAATCTTTTCTCAGAAGTGGAATCCCAACATAGCGTCGAATCCCACCCAAATAATCAAGTGAACCTTGAAAAAAATGTGGTTCAGTTAAAACAGAAATAGCACTTGCTCCTCCTCTTTCATAACTCTGAGCGATAGCGAGTGGATCAAAATTTTCACGGATGACACCTTTGGATGGAGAAGCTTTTTTTACCTCTGCGATAATTCTATACGGGTCTTGTTCTGTTGCTTTTAGAAAAGGAACAACATCGCGTGGAACTCTTGCATTAAATGCTAAAGAACGCCCAAGCCAATCAAATGAAAACTCTTTTTCTCGTTGCACCAAATCCTCTTTGGTTTTTTTTATAATATCATCTAGTATCATCTACTTCTTTACCTCTTTGTTGGTTTTTAGACACTTCTCTATCTCATCTCTATGTAACAGCACTTCTGAGTCATTTGCACCCTCATACATGAAAACTTTTTGCATCACTTTGTGTGCTTCTTGGCATTGACCAAGTTTAAAATATCCCCATGCTAAAGAGTCAAGATAATAAATCGAAGTTGGCTCACTCTCTAAAGCCATATTGACAAGTTTAATTCCCTCTTTTGCATCCATATTATGGTCTATTAAAATAAAACCATAATAATTGAGATAGAGTGGATTTTTATTTTCTTGAACTACCTTCTCAAACTTTTGTGAAACTCTCTTTAAGAGTTCTTTATCACTCTTATTTTTTGCACTCTCATACTCATAAATAGCACTCTGTCCTAGATACTCAATTTCGCCACTCTCTTTGTAAAGTTTGTCAGCTAAAGGAAAAGCTTTTGTATAATCTTTCATATTTGCATAAAGTTGTAAAAGTGTTGCATCATCACTGCCATTCTCTTCCAAAAAACTCATCATTTTCATGTACTCTCTTTGATAAGAGTAGATTTGGACTATTTTTTTAGCTACATCTTCTTCTGGTTTAATAACATAGAGCTTGAGATAAGTTGCCAAAACTCCATCAATATTATTCTCATAACTATAAAAAGCAATAAGTCGTGAGCATATAATCTCAGAAGCTCCATGAACGCGTATATGTGTCTCAAGTTGTGCAATTGCATCTGCTCGTTTTTGAAGATTTACATACAAAATAATCGACATCTTATCAAGTACTTTTTCACTGTAATCTTTTGCATAGGCACTCTCTAAATATTTCACTGCCATATCAAATTTTTGAAGTTTTACATAAATATCACTCAGCAATAGAGAATCATCTATTTCATTGGTTTGCTCAAGCAAGTTTGTTGCCAGATTCTTTGCCTCTTCTAATCTCTCCATCTGCATAAGAGCGAGTATTTTTACTCTCACAAGTGCCACATCATCCTTGGAGCCTTTAAGAACTTCATCAACTCGTTTGATGACATTTTGACTTTGTGTCGCTACTAAATCATTTTGCAAGGAGCGATACAGATACTCTTTTTTGTTGGAGCTTATATAAAGAGTATTAAAAACTTCAGCTGCAGTCGCGTACTCTTTGAGCTGTTCTGCTCGAAGACCAAACAAAATGAGCGTGTCTTCTTCTTCAAAAACTTTTGCATTTGCAGTAGATTTTGGTTGCGATTCCACAGATTTTGGTGCAAGTGGTTGTGTACCAACACATCCACCAAAAAGCAACACAGCTAAAAAAATAGTTCTATTCAACATCAACAATTCCTGGGCATTCCAACTTTAACTCATCTACTCTGGTTTTAAAATAATCCCAAAAAGGAAATGTTCTACACTGCGTAGGACGCACCTCATATATCTCACAACCATTTGATTTTCTATCATAAAAAATACATTCATACGAGCCTTCATGCTCCCTCTCTTGAAGAGAGTATTTGTATCCATATTGAAACATATACTTCGTGCCAAAATCATTCACTTCTAGGTTCAAAAAAGCAGCAATACTCTCTATCTCTGCTTTATTTACATTGATATACCCACTCTCGCCTGTGCAACACTTCCCTTGGCATGTGGAACATGCGGATGCATCAAAAGCGTAAGGATATCCCTCTTTTGTCATTAAATCGTGCATTTGATACTCTGAGTAGAAGCTTTTTTATAAATATCTTGTGCTTGAAGTGAAAACTCACTGCCATCAAAACTGATGAATGGCGACCAGACTTTCATGAAGGATTTTGAGCTATTTCTAACATGTACCATAACTAAAGATGCCTTTTTATCTATTTTTGGATGTACAAACTGAACATCGATTACTCTAAGTTTCACTCTCTCTAACTCAGCACAAATAAGCCCAAATTGGGACGCATCATAACAAAAAATAAAATGTGCTTTTGGTTTTAAAAGCCTTGATACTTTCTTAAAAAAAGCCTCAAGTGGTAAGTTGATATTATATCTTGCATTAAACAACATCTCATTTTCACTCTTGGTTACGCCATCATGATAAAAAGGTGGATTAGAGATAATATAGTCATATTTTAAACTCTCATCGAGATGCAAAAAATCACTCTCATGCATTTTGTAAGGGATTTTATTCACCCTTGCGTTAGTAGTTGCATAGTGGATAAAACTCTGCTGCTTTTCAACAGCTTCTAGTTCTACTTTTGGATTATCTCTTGCCACCAAAAGCCCTACAACTCCACACCCTGCTCCCACATCAAGCACTCTTCCCTTGGGATGAAACGAGCTTATAAAATCATACAAAAAAATGGAATCACTATTGTAGCAGTAGCCAACTTCTGGCTGATAAAGAAGCATCCAAAACCTTTTTGAGTATAATTTCGCAATTATATCAAAGCAATTAAAAAAAAAGGCACGAAATGATTATTATTCCCGCGAGATTAGCATCAACAAGATTTCCACAAAAAGTTTTAGCAGATATTGGCGGTTTACCAATGGTGGTGCGAACCGCAAAAAGAGTGGCACACTTAGATAGAGTTGTAGTCGCAGCGGATGATGAACTTATCATTTCCACATGCCAAGCTCATGGCATAGAAGCGATGCTTACATCCACAACACACAAAAGCGGAACAGACAGAATCAACGAATGTGCAAATATTTTAAATGTAAGTGATGATGAGATTATCATCAATGTTCAAGCGGATGAGCCATTTATAGAGCCTGAAGTAGTTGAGTCTCTCATCGCAAAACTCAAATCGTTAAAAGAGCAAAATGCACCTTTTATCATGGGAAGTTGTTTCAATGCCATCAACGCAGAAGCAGCAAAAGACCCAAATTTGGTCAAAGTGGTGCTCGATGATGTAAATAATGCTATTTACTTCTCCCGCTCCCCTATTCCCTACAACAGAAGCGGAAGAGCAAACTATTTTGGGCATATCGGTATCTATGGATTTAGCAAAAAGAGTTTAAAAGAGTTTTGTACTTTAGAAGATGCACCGATGGAAGATATCGAAGGGCTAGAACAACTCCGTGCAATTTACCATCAAAAGAAAATCACTATGGTGAAAGTCGCAAGTACAGGTTTTGGGATAGACACGCCAGAGGATTTAAAAAGAGCTGTTGAGATATTTTTGTAGTAAACCACCTATTATATGATTTCAAGCCTACTTACCTACTTCTAGAATAAGCTGTTATTTTAGAAGAGGTACAGAAAAGGTACAGCTTTATTACCAAAGTAATGAATTAAACGACGAGATGTGTCATGTACTATGAATAAGGGATATTTTTAAATCTCCCCATACAAAATGCGCATATTTTTAAGTTCGGCAAGGGCATCTTTTTGCCCTTGTGCTCCTGCTTTTTTAAGCCAAAAAACTTCACGCTCGAAAGAGTATTTTTCAATCCAATCATTTCGAGTCCAAATCCAACGAGCAGAAGGAAGATATTTAGCAACCAGCCATTGAGCGTTTTTATCACCTGATTTAGCGTGTCCGAGTATTCCTTGTGGATACTTCTTTAAATCACGAATGAAGTCTTTATTAAGCACAAAAAGTCCTCTTGTTTCTTCAAAGTAAGGATTTTTACTAAGCTTAGTAATCCAAAGTTTTGCTTTCGCAACATTTGTTGGTACAGCTTCAAAGTCAAGAACAAAGTAGAAGAAGATAACTTTCATTTGAGCATCGTCCATATTTTGATTTGCTGAAAGTTCGTACCATCTAAGTGCTTCTGCAACTTCTTTTCTGGCAAAAAGAAAATCACCCATAAAACTTTGAGCATAAGGGTTTCCAGCCTTAGCTGCTTTGACAATATAGGAGACTGCGAGGTCAAGGTTTGGTTTAACTTCTGGAAAATCTTCTCCTAAATAAGCTTGACCTAACGCCCATTGAGCATCAGCATCTCCATTGTTAGCGGATTTTTCCAACCAATACATATATTTTTTTATGTCGGCAAATTCATTATAAGATTCATCTTTGAAGAGAGGTTCAAAGAATAAAGCCATTTCAAATTGTGCGAGAGAATCACCGGCGATTGCTTTTTTTTCGATAGTTGGAAGCTCTTTGCGGTCTAGCATAGCAAAAGAGATAGTGGATAAGAGTAAAAGGAGAAAAAATATTTTCACAGTAAGAGCCTTAGTATTATTAAGATTTGTTATTATACAGGATTAACCTTTTCATTGAGATACAGTCTGTTGTCAGCGGCGGAGTTAAATTCAGCAGAAATTTGTAAAAAGCAAGGGACTGTAAATAATTCTGTATCAATTAGATAAAATTGAACACATAGAAGTAAATACAGATGAAAATAGACACACCAGAGGATTTAAAAAGAGCTGTTGAGATATTTTTGTAATATCTTGGCATGAGACGGCTAAAATAAAGTGAAAAGCTTCACTTTATTTTAGCCTATGATGTTGGCATGTGGAACTTAACTTCGCGGTTTTATAAAAATCGTAAAATCCCCAAATTGTTCACTGAGAGTAAATTCATGTTTATTACAAAAAGTTGATTTCATAACATTCATCATGTACTCCGCTTCTTGCTTTGCTTTGTCTTTTGTATCAAACTCTTCACTCTCGGACAATCCACTTTTAAAAAAACAACTACATGGATTTTGCACTCTTACTTTATACATCTCTATCCTTAAAAATCAAATATATCATCAAAATCTTCTTCACTACCGGCATTTGCATCATTCATTGTCAGCATACTTTCAATTGTTTGACAATTAACAACAATAGTATCATTCATAAATTCTACACTTGGAGCACCTGTGTGAAATGACATCTCAATCCAATTGGACATATCTCTACTAAATGCTTTACACATTGGAGCAAGTGCTTCTGAGTTATTCATAAATTCTGGCATGTGGGCTTCAAGACTATTAGATAAACTTGTCAATGCTTTAGAAATCACAAATACATCACTATAAGTTGCCAAAATACCAGACATTCTATCTAAATAAGTATATATATCTATAATCTCATCTTCTGTTATATCACCATTTCCAACTACCAACATCAAAGAGTTAAGCTTTCCTGCATACTCTTCTAAGTCATGCAAGTCATCTTCATCCATATAATCAAATACCTGTAAATGTTGTGACTGTTGTAAGACGAAAGATGGAGCAGTGATTTCCTCTGCAACAACTGCCTTTGAAGGAGTTTGTACTACTTCCACAGCTTGAACTGATACTACACTATCATCATATATATTTGCTGATTTTTTTAATATCTCAAACGAAATTTTAGAATCATCAATCATGTAGCGACCATGAGGATTGTTTTTCTTTAAAATTCCTTCTATATGTATCATAGGAATCTCACCTACATCTGTTAATGTAAAATATTGTGCTTCATCTGACTCTTCGATATAGACTCCACTTGAAATTGAACTTCTTAACTGCACATCTGCAATAGAGACAATGGTTCGGACAATATCGCTTAAATTATCGCATTTATCGCGAACACTCAACAAAAAGAATTCCCAAAATTCTGATAAAGAATCCTCTGAGTCGATAATAAATTTTGTATGTCTTTTATAAATTTTGTCAGAAAAAAGATTTTTTTTGTTTCGATTTTTTTTGCTATGCTTTCTTGTTTCAACAAGGATAATGTAGTTATCCATTCGACTTACAAACACATCTGCATTAATAGGTTTAGATATATAATCCTCTGCTCCATTGTTTAATATTGATTTTTTACTTTCAATATCATCCACAGCAGAAACGGCGATAATCATCACTTTTTTATCGTGTTCTCTTATAAGTTTTGTCGCTTGGATACCATCCATAGTTGGCATCATGATATCCATAAAAACGATATCATATGCGTTTTCTTTACACTTACTCACAGCTTCAATGCCATCACATGCTTCATCCATATCAAAACTGATATGAGGATGGTTCTCTACATAATCCTCTAAAAGATACCTTAATATCATTCGATTGTTATTATTATCATCTACAATTAATATATTCATTACTGTTTTTCCCTTTTTTTACTTCATTCTTTGCATAAGTTCTGATACACATCTTTTATAATCTTTCAAACCTTTTGAACGAAGTGTATCTAAGACAATAGGAGAACCTGACTCAAACTGTTTTGCAAGTTTAATATCTACACCTATAGCAGATAAAAGTTTATTTTCACCAAAAGAAGTTTTTACTTTTTGTATAGATTCATTGTGTTCTTTGATATGTGGATTGTACATCACCGGCAAGATAGAAACATCTGCTATTTCACGGTTATACTCCGAAGCACTTTGATACAAAGCTCGAAGCATTTGCCCAACTGCTACAACACCTAAATGGTGTGGAACAAAAGGTATCACCACATTGTCAGCAACCTCTAAAGAGTTTTTAAGCAGTGCATCAAAAGTAGGCGGAGTATCAATAACACAATAATCAAAGAAGTCAGCAATGCTCTCTTTTTTGAAACGATTTTTCAGAACACCCTTCAAATCAGAATACTCATACACATCAAAAAATGCGAGAGCTGGAGAGAGCGTCAAATTGGGATGAACAGTAGAAATAAAAGTCTCACTCAAAGTTTTTCCACTAAATATAGAGTGAACACCCAACTCCTCATTTGGCTCACATCCAACACCTATCGAAGCGTGACCCTGCGTATCAAAATCCAACAATAAAACCGAACCAATCTCCGCTAAAGCACTCGCAATATTAACGGCTGTTGTTGTTTTAGCAGAACCACCTTTACGATTACTTATTACAATAGTTTTCACTTCGTTTCAAACCTTTATTTTGGAATATCAATATTTTTTATGATATTTATCAACACACCATCGATATCAAGGATTCCCGCAAGTTCTAAATATGCACCAGTAACATATTCTTCATTGCTACTCATAATTTGTGACTCTTCTATATGAGCTATATCCTCAATCGCATCGACTTTGATTGCAAAAGTTGTGCCATTTTTTTCACAAAGAATCAATTTTTGTAAAGAGTAAGAAACCTTATCCAACACTGAGATAAAGAGATTTAAATCTTTTTTAGATTTATGAGATGCATCATTAATTTTTTGAATGAGCCTCTCTTTTGCCTCATCGTTCTCACTTAGCTCCAAAGCCTCCGCACCTAAAGTATGCAAATTTTTATGACTTAAAAGTAACTCTTTTAAAACAACTGTCACGGTATCATCATAAGAGTTAAATCCATGAAGCCACATGCCAAGTTCACATTTTACTGAGTTTGTATTGAGAGTAAATGGCAAATCATTTTTTATTGAATTTAATAACTCTTCTACCCATATTTGTTGCTCTATCTTAAACTTTTTAAACAGTTCTTGTAATACTTTATCATAGGAAACAAGTCCAATAAGTTTACGAAAATTGAGAACTTTGACGACATTATTCTCGTGGCTCATCATTCCATCGATTAATTCATTTGCGTTGGGTATCTCTGTCAACTCCTTTGCTTGAATTATCCTTTGAATATTTTCGATATTTAAAGCATAGTGATTATTGCCAACATTAAATACTATTAAATCTATCATCAAAATCCCTTTGCTTTTTTAGCCACAATTCTCTTGTGTCTCATCAAACCCTTTTAAAACTTTCTCGTAAAGTTTCACATCTTCAGAAAATTCATACATACAAGCATAGTTTTTTTTGTATGCCATGATTAGTTGCAAAACTGCCAAGTGAATATCATCACAATAGGTAAAATCCAATTTGAGCTCATCAGGAGCTATATTTTGTAGAAAATCTCTAAAAGGGACTACCTCATCTTCATAAATCACCGATGTAAATGTTGCACAATTCTCTTCGTATGTTATTGCCATAGTATCTCCCCTTAAGCTGCTTGTATATCTGTTTTTAATTTTTGCGAAATACCTAAAAGACCGATAGGGTCTATCGCCATAATAATCTGTCCATTTCCAAGAAGTGCTGTTCCGCTAAAGAGTGGGTGTGATTCCATAATACCCACAAGTGGTTTTTGTACAACATCAAGCTGACCTAAAAATTTGTTCACCACTACAGCCAAAAGGTTCTCTTTGATGTTCAGAACAACAATGGAAAGAGGCTCTTTTTCCATTGCTTTTTCGTTGAGCATAGATTTAATAAACAAAAGTGGGATAACTTCACCGCGAATATAAACAAACGGCTCATTATGGAGATACTCTATCTCATCTTTTTCAAGTTTTACAGTCTCTGAGACACTATCCATTGGGATTCCATAATGGATATCATTCATTTGAATATGTAAAAGAGAAGTGACCGCCAAAGAGACTGGTATCGCAAGTGTTATCGTCGTGCCATGATTTGCTTTGGTTCTGATTTTGATTGTTCCACCAAAAGCTTCGATAGATTTTTTGACCACATCCATTCCCACACCGCGACCGCTAAACTCTGTAATCGTCTCGGCTGTTGAGAGTCCTGGAAGTAACACTAACTCCGCCATCTGCTCTTCGCTGAGGGCATCTATCTGCTCATGTGTCATAAGTCCTTTTTCTAAAACTTTATTCGCAACTTTTTCTACATTAATCCCTGCACCATCATCTACAATCTCGATGATAATTCTATCAGATTCTGCATACGCTTTGAGAGTAACCAAGCCTGTAGAGTCTTTACCTTTTTGTTCTCGAATCTCAGGAGTTTCAAGTCCATGGTCGAGTGAGTTTCGCATGATATGAATCATAGGGTCAGCTAACATCTCTATCATATTTTTATCAAGTTTTGTCTCTCCACCTTCCATCTCTAGATTTACTTTTTTGCCAAGTTTTTTAGCTATATCACGCACAAGTTTAGGATATCTGTCAAAGACATACGAAATTGGTAGCATTCTCATACCCATAATCAAATCTTGCAACTGCTCAGAGAGACGATTAATAAAAATATACTTCTCAATAATTTCGCGTTTGATAACATCATGTGTCATGCCAACAACATTGTCTGCCAAGTATGGCAAAGAGTTTTTCGCAACCAAAAGCTCACCAACAACATTCATCAAGCTATCAATAGACTCTTGGTCAATTTTTACCGTTTTACCGACAATTGATTTTTTGCTCTCTTCATGTACTTTTGTTTTGCTCACTCGTGGCTCTTCGTAAACTTCTTCTGGCTCCTCTTCTTGTTGCGATACCTGAGGTTTTACAACTTTTTCCTCTTTCAATGGAGATACTTGAACTTCTACAATCTCCTCTTTTAGAACTTCTTGATGAGGCACTTCTATTGCAACTTCTTTTTTTGGTTCGAGGTGTAGTTTAGACTCTAAAAATGCAGCAACATCTGATTGAGAAGCGAAACTACTTGGTATTTCTGGAACAAACTTTCGCATTTTTTGCATGATGAAAAGAACTCTTTGTAAATCATTCTCTGTCTGCACACACTCTAATGCTTTGTACTGTTGTTGCATCATTCCATCAAGTGTCTCTTGTAGAGCTTCACTCATTTCCACATGCCACTCTTGTTGCGGAATTTCTGTTACAACTTCTATCTCTTCTCTCTCTTCTTCTGTTATGGCATGTGGAACTTCATCGGCATGTGGAACTTCAAAGCTCTCATCCATCGATGCAACTTCACCTTTATAAAGATTTGCAAAAAAACTTTCTAATCTTGCTATATCACGCTCATCTATCAACAAAGCCACATCTAAAAATCTTTGAAGTTGTGCATATTGAAGGGTATCTGCACCAATGAGTTCCATCGATTTTTCCACTTTTTGTACCAAAGTTTCTATATTATTCTCTTGAGCTACTTTTGATAGCTCTTTAAGCGAATCGATTTTATGTCCACTATCTCCTACATCAACGGATAAGAGTATTGCTATATCAAGCGGTAAAAATTGCAATTCATCGATAAAATTGAAAAGTGAATCTTCTATCTCTTCGTAGGTCGCATAAACATACGCTACGATATAGGATTTTAGCAATAATCCATTTTCATCTTCCATCCCACCAAGAATAGATTTAGAACTATTTTTGCTCATACAAGAAAAAACTCCAAGAACACCCTCACCTAAAAGAGAAAGTGCGTAAATAGGGTCATTCCCATACACCATACATGATTCATCGACATCAAATACTATTGCATATAAGTTTGGATTTTTACAAAACTCTTCATCTATCTCTCTATTTTTGAAAGCTATTTTGTGAGATTTTGCACCTCGAAGAGCTTTGAGAGGGAAATTAATTATTTTTTTTCTGTTTTGTACTAAAGCAAATGGAACAGTCCACTCGGCTGGTGCTTCAAGCGTTTTATCCATCTGCTCATTCAACACTTCGATAATTTCACTCACAACATTTGCATCCGCTTCTACAATGCCACCACTCTCTTCCGCTGCTTCTACAAGATTCATAACTTCATCAAAAGCATTATACAAAGCTTCTGTCATGCTCTCTTTAAATGCAAGTTTTTTAGATCTAAGCATATCAAGTAAATCTTCTGCATGGTGTGTAATATCACGAACTGAGTCAAAACCAACGATACCACTTCCACCTTTAAGTGTGTGTGCTGCACGAAATACAGAGTTTAATAGCTCAGGGTCATCCCCACCAATCTCTTGAATATTTTGGTCAATAAACGCAAGATTTTCTCTTGCCTCTTGCAAAAACTGGTCTAATAATGGATCCATATTTTTTCTCCCCTAGCTTTGAACTAATATATCTATATATGCTTGAAGACGGTCAGGCTTAATTGGTTTAGTCTCAAATAAATTCGCACCCACACTATAAGCATTGATTTTATCTTCTTCTTTTGCTTGAGTTGTTATCATAATTACAGGGACGAGTCTGTTTTTCTCTTGTTTTCTTAAATCATCAATAAAAGAGTATCCATCCATAATAGGCATATTTACATCAACTAAATAAAGGTCAATCTCTGAAGATAGACTTTTTTCAAGAGCTTCCATACCATTTTCAGCTTCCACTACATCCATCCCTATAGATTTCAACATGGAACCATGATAATTTCTTACAGTTTTTGAATCATCTACCACCATTACTGTCGCCATTTTAAATCTCCTAAAAAAATTCTATTTCATCCGTTTGGGCATCGCCATTTGCAAATTTACCTGAAAATCTACTCTTCTTATCTTTTGCTTCACAGAGGACAACACTCAACTTGTCTTGAAATTTTTTCATACTCTCAACCACTAAATTTTCATCCATTTGATACGAGTGAGAAAATCTATCCATACTGCTTTGCACACTGTTAATTGCCTCAATTGTAGCATTTAACTGCTGAGATATAATATCTTGATACTGCAATGCAGTTGCAACATCATTATCAACTTCAAGACCATTTTTCTCTATAAAATTACTTATCATCAACAAAGATTCACTTGATAATTGGATGACATCTTGTTGCACCTCTTTGATGTGTGACAATAGCTCATCCATTGAGTTTAAAAGAACCATTTCATCATCCATTAAGCAGGTAGTCTTAGAACTCTTGTAATCGCCTGTTTGAGTTGTGCAGGATTAAACGGTTTTACAATCCAACCAGTCAAACCAAGTGCTTTACCCTGCTCTTTTAACTCTACTTTTGTTTCTGTTGTAAGCATCAAACAGGGTGTTCTACTCGTTGATGGATGTGCTCTTAGAGCTTGTAAAAATTCTAGTCCATTCATAACAGGCATATTCAAATCTGTAATTATCAAATCAGGCGTCATACCCGCTTTAATCTCAGCTAAAGCAACTTGTGCTTCTGTATATTGTTTTACTTCGATTGGCATCGAGTTTGTCACCATTCTCGTTGAAGCTAAGGCTGTTTCACTATCATCTACAAATATTACTAATGGCATTTTTTCTCCTATTTTTGATAAATTAAAGTATTGTCTATTTTTCTTGCCTTAAAGACAGAAACTATACGACTCATATATTCGGCATGTCCCAAAAGAACAAACCCACCTGGGTTGAGCATATCATAAAAAGTCATTGCTACCTCTTTACGGGATGCATCATCAAAATAAATTAACATATTTCTTGAAAAAATTACATCAAACTTTCCAAGTTTTCTCATTTGTGCTTTGTCAAATACATTCACAACCTGAAAATCCACAGAGCCCTGCAAATCCTTAGAAAGTTCATACCCTAAATTTCTTTTGTCAAACCATTTTGCTAAAACATTTTTAGGTATTGCGTGAACAGATCTATCATTATACTTTGCTACTTGTGCTTTTTTGATAACCGTTGAATCTATATCTATTCCTACGATTTCTATATCTCTTTGCTCAACAACTCTTCCCTCTTCAACGATGTGAAGAACTATTGAATAGGGCTCTTCTCCAGTTGAGCACGGAGATGAAAGTATGCGAATAGGTCTTGAAGCTGGTAAAGCTCTATGAAGCTCTGGTAAAATAGTATTAACTAACACTTCAAATTGATCTTTTTCTCTAAAAAAGTAGGTTTCATTCACCGTAACTGCATTCATCAACTCTTGAAATTCCAGCCCCTCTTTATCTTCGAAACGAAGTCTAAAGAAGTATTTTCTAAAGTTATCAAAATTCAAAACTTTGCAACGTGTATCGATATATTTTGCTAATTTTTCATAGTGTTTATCTTCTTCTAAAAAAATTCCACTTTTTCTGTAAATGTACTCACTCATCTTAGCAAAGTTCTCTTGCGATAAAAGATACGCCATTTCTACATTACCCTTTTATAGACTTAATCGCATTATCAACTGCGAACTCTGCATAAAAATCTCCCGCAAAGCGTTGCTTAAGAGACTCTAAAAGAGGAATATCTTCCATTTCACCTATCTCACTCAAATAATCAACCGCAGTCATTGCAACATTGATATCTTTTTCAGTTTCTAAAAGTTCAATCATCATATCTCTTGATTCATGAAAATTAACATCTCCTAAAACATTGATTGCAAAAATTCTTAAATCTCTATCTTCTCCTATTAAAAATTTAACTATATAGTATTTTATTGCATCTCCAAAATTACGAAGCATAGAAATACCTAAATTTCTCACATAGGCATTTTCTAATTTCAGCAAATTCATAATCTCTTCTATAGGAGCGTTTTCTACATTCATTCCAGAAATAACACTCGCTATTTTCGTACAAATATATTTATCTGAATGATTCTTGCTAATAGCTGAGATTAAATATTTTCCAGATTCATCAAATTTAGCAATCTCTTCTATCGCATAATCTCTACTCTCTAAAGATTCACTTGATTCAAAAAAATCTATAGCTTGTTTGAGTATTGAAAACTTTGGAAACTCTTCAATCTCTTGCTTGATATGTTTTTTGATTAATGCCATTTAAAACATCCTCTATTTTAGTGTCGTGATAGTTTTTAAAATTTGTTTAAAATCCAACTGCTCTGATACACCACCTCGCTCGTACGCCTCTCTTGGCATCCCATAAACCGTGGCACTCTCTTCACTCTCACCTAAAGTATATGCCCCTAGTTTTTTTAATTTTACCATAGCATCTGCACCATCATCTCCAATACCTGTTAAAATGACACCTATAATATTGGAAGCATCAAATACTTCTAAAGCACTCAACATCATGTCATTCACACTGGGTTGAAAAAAGTTTTTGCCTTTAGCCGTATCTTCTCGAACAACAATTTTTCCAGAGACTTTTTTGGCAAAATTCATATGAACTCCACCCTTGGCAACATAAATATTCCCTGGCAAAATTTCCATATTATTTGCGGTTTCATATACATTTAATACACTTGCACGATCTAATCTCTCTACAAAAGCTTTTGTAAATTGCTCGGGCATATGTTGTACAATGCAAACAGGATATTTATAATCTTTTGGCAATGCAGAGCATATCTGACCAATTAACCCAGGTCCACCTGTGGATGAACCTATTAAAACAATTTTTGTAATCTCATCATACAGACTACTCGGCTGTTTTTTCTCTTCGACTACCCTTGCTCTTACCACAGGTTGTCGTGCCATCCTGCTTTTGAGTCTTCTTGGAGATATTCTGCTTAGAGCTTGTACTTTTTCCAAGATATCTTGACTATTTTGTTCCCTGCCAATATTCATTGTCCCTGGTTTTGATATGTAATCAATTGCTCCAGCATCTAAAGCATCCATGGTAATAGGAGCATCTTCTGTTGTCAGTGAACTAATCATCAAAATAGGAGTTGGCTGCTTACTCATAATTTGTTTTACAGCATCTATGCCATTCATAATAGGCATATTGATATCCATTGTAATAACATCATATTGAAAAGAGGTTGCTTTATTCACTCCCTCTTGTCCATTTTTAGCTGTTTCTACTTCAAAACCAAGTTGTTCGATAATATCACTCAACTGTTTTCTAACAAGCGCAGAATCATCAACTATTAGCACTTTTTTAGCCATTACTTGTCCTTAATTTGACAATATTTCATCTATATCCATAGACAAAACTAATCTTTTTCCATTCTCAAGATGAAATACATTTGCAAAAAGCTTATTATCCTGTTCTTTTATCTCATCTATTTTTATATTTAAAATATCACTTACACTATCTACAATAAAACCAATTCTCATATTTTTTATGTTACATATAATAATTTTAGAATCTTCATTGATTTTTGTTTGTATGTTCAACTTCTTAAAAAGAGAAACAATAGTAATCACTTGACCTCGAATATTAATAATTCCATCAATCAAATCATTTGTAAAGGCAACTTTTGTAGAATCAACAATATCGATAATTTCTGCAACACTTTCAACATCAAACGCATACTCTCGCCCGGCTAATTTAAATACTATAACTTCTTTGCTCTCATCTTGATTTTTAGCAATAGTATGCGTTGTACTACCAGAATCAATAAATGCTTCATGCTCTAAAAAAAGTTCTTCTAAAACATCTCTATCAAAAAATGAAATCAATGAGTTTACATCATGGATGACACCCGCTATTTTATTACTTTGAAAACTTTCACTCATATACTCGACATCTTTGGAGAGATAACTTTTAATATCTATAATTTCATCCACCAAAAGCCCTATTTTTTTATCATCACATGAGGCTACTAAAATACGATTTTTATAACTATTTCGTTTACTAAATCCATAATAGGTTCTTAAATCTACGACAAGAAGAAGCTCCTCTCTAAGCGTAATTAAACCTAGTACATCCGAAGCACTTCCAGCAATCTCAGTAAACTGAATATCTGCCAAAACAATCTCTCTCAAATATTCAATATTGAGTGCAAATTTTTCATTTTCTAAAGAAAAAATCAAAAATTTACTTGAATCTTCCTCTTTGATTTTTTCAATTTTCGATTTACCATTTTTAATCTCTTTGGATTCTATTTGAACTTTTTGTATTTTAGAGATTAATGTATCCAAAGAAATAATTTGCACAAGAGAATTTTTATATTTATAAATAGCTACAATTGGGTCATTTTGATTTTGAATATATTCAATGTTATTTTGATCAATTTCTATCGTATTGTAAACTTCACTCACAAGCATTGCATTGGATGCATATGCACCATTTAAACTTAAAAGCCTACTTTTATCTGATTCATAATCAACTTCATCCATACCTAATAAAAGATTCATATCAATCATACATACAATATTTCCACTTACTGCACACAAACCTCGCACACCAGATGGTCTCAGAGGGAGTGGCATGAGCATAGGCACTCTTGAAATTTGGTTAATATCTTTTGTAGATATACCATAATGCTCATTAGCGTTTTTGATGATTAAAATCTCTTCTATTTGCATTTTATTTGGCTCCTAGGAATTAATTGCCCTGTTGAAGTTCATCCGCCATCACAGCCAACTCTTCTACACCCTCACTAATATGCGTTACTGTTTCTATAATGAGTTCACTTGCTTTGCGAGACTCCATTGCATTTCTTGCACTGAGTTCTATTGCTTTTTGAATCTCATTAATACCGATAATAACTTGGTTCATACCTTCTATATTTTGATCATTTACCGTTTTAAGACCTGTATATCTATCGAGTAAATCTACCAGCATATTGGTAATTCTCCCAATATCATTAATAAGAGAATCAATGAGAGACTGCTCGTTAGATTGCGAATTCAAAAGATTATTCCAATCACTTCGTACCGTATCAATTTCAGAGTTCATTGATTCTACGATATCATTAATTTTTTCTGTATTAGATTCTGAATCTTTAGCTAAATTTCTTATATCTGAACTTACAACTGCAAAACCTTTTCCAAAATCACCAGCTCTTGCTGCTTCAATAGAACCGCTTATTGCAAGCATATTTAACTGTACGATAGAATTTGAAATATTTCCAACTGTTTTATCAACGCTCTTTGTCTCTTTTACAATAACATTCAGCTCTGAGGCTGCACTATTTCCCTCTAAAATCACTTCATTAAAAGCTTCACGAATTTCAGTGATACTATTTTTAACGACATTAAAAGAGACTTTAAGTAAATCAAAATTACGACGAGCAATTTCTATCAATTTATCTATATCTTTTGCAGCTTCCATACCTGCATGAATAAGCTCTTTATTGTTGAGTGCGTTTTGATTTGTTAGGTGTGAAGAGGACTCTATCTGATTCAGAGCTGTTGTTACTCCAACGAGAGCATTCTGTATATCTTGCATCGAGTTACTTATTGTATCTGCGGAGAGTGCTATGTCCTCTGCTGATTTTATAGTATCTGTAGAGTATTTTAACTCTTCAGCAAGGTTCGAGAGGTCTTTAATATCATCTTCTGTTTGACTGAGTGCATCCGATTGGATATCAATGCCATGAAGTGTTTGTTCAACAGATTGTGCAATTGATTGAGATGCATTCGCAATTTCTTGAGAACCATCACTGATTTTTGTAATAAAATCACCCAATCTTTGCGTGTATGTACTTACACTTCTTGCGGCTTCAACAGAATAAACAGCTATTTTTGTTAGCTCTTCCATCTTTAAGCTTAGAGCATTTCCTTTTCTTCCATTACTTGAGATAATCGTTGTTGTTGAGCCAATGCTCTTGATAATGTTATCGATACTTCCTTGTATCTTGTTTACAAGTTCAGAGATAAATTCCGCATTTTTTTCACTCTCTCCAGCCAAAGCACGCGTCTCATCTGCCACAACTGCAAAACCCTTTCCATGCTCTTTAGCACGACTTGCCTCTATCGCAGCATTCAGAGCGAGAAGATTTGTCTGATCCGCAATCTTGGCAATAAAACCAACTGCATTGCCAATATTTTGTGATGATTCTTTAAGTTCTTCACTTTTTTTAGATGACTCCTCCGCAACTGCAACTGCTGAGTCCATTCTTCCTACTGATTCTGTTGTTTTTTGCACAGAGTTCATAATATTTTCACCCGTAGCAATTGTAGATGCTATCACGGTATCAATCGTGGAGTTCATACGAGTAATATTTGTTTTGATGCTTTTTACATTATTGAGAGCTTGTTCACTTGCTCCGCTGTTCTCTTCTGCAGCGGTCGCAATCTGCTCCATCGATGATTTTAACTCTTCAATAGCACTCACACTCTCTTGTGCATTTTCAAGTATCGTCATCGCAACACCTGCAATGCTCTCACTAATTTGTTGCTGTTTTGCCAATGTTCTTTGTCTTCTTTTGTCACCACCACCTGATGCTAGTAGCTCTGGAGATGATGTGTGCGTAGTTTTTCTCATTAATGCCATTACGAAATCCTTTTGATTCTTAATCTAATGTTGCATAAAGCTCTTGAGCTTTTTTAATATCTTCTCTGGAAGGTTTTACTCGAATAGAAACATATTTTGTTTTTCCATTTTTGTCAATGGAACGAAGCACCGTAGCATAAACCCAATAGTATCCTCCGCCCTTTCTAGCATTTTTTACATAACCCGTCCAAAAACCCTTTGCCTGAACGCTATCCCATAAAGATTTAAACGCGGCTCGAGGCATTTCAGGATGACGCACAACACTATGAGGCTGCCCGATGAGATCTTCAACTCTCATATTAGCAATTTTCAAAAAAGAGTCACTTGCATACTCTACGATTCCTTTTTCATCTGTCTCCGACAAAAGATACAAGTCACTGTACAAAACTTCACCATCTTCTAAAAAAGTTAAGCCATCAGTACTTATTTCATTGTTATTTTTAGACACCGCAACCCTCCACTAATCAATCTTTTGCAACTAGAATACCATTTCAAAACTAAATTTACATTAAAAAAGGGTAAATACAGCTATATAACGAAGTAATATAGGCTATGTTGTAATATGGCATGTGGAAATGAAAAATAAAAAAAACATTTAATTATATGGCATGTGGAAATAAAATGCAGATATAAAAATTGAAATTATGGCATGTGGAAATGATATAAATCAAATGATAACATTCAAAAATTGAGATTGTGGCATGTGGAATAATTCCTACCTAAAAAGTAGGAATTAAAAAGAGAGTTTAGAACTTAGATATTATCACGAATTCCTAAATCTTGTACTAATTTAAGATATGCTTCTTTATTTGTTCTTTTAAAGTATCTCATAAGACGACGACGTTGACCAACCAATGTTAATAGACCAAGTCTTGATGCATGATCTTTTGTAAAAGATTTAAGGTGCTCTGTTAAGTCACTTATTCTACTTGTTAAAAGTGCAATTTGAACTTCACATGAACCTGTATCATTCTCTTTGCGACCATATTTTGCAATAATCTCTTGTTTTTTAGCCGTATCTAAAGCCATAATAGCCTCCTGATGGGTATAGTAATCTAACAATCATACGATTTAGGTATAAAAGCCGAACGCGAATTATAGCAAATTTTTTTTATTTTACTTGCATTTTAAAAATTTTATATGCACTTATTCCTAATTTTATTTTAGAAGTTTATAATTTTTACAAAGTGTTCGTGCGAACAAAGAGTAACAGAAGTAAAATAACCATAAAATCATAATAGAGTTTTTAGCTTCATTGGATATAATCTAGCTTTTAAATAAACTTAAACTCTATCGAAAGTACAATTATATGTTAATAACCAAAGCAAGTGAATATGCAATTTTATCTCTGATTGTTTTATCAAAAGCCAATGCACCTATGGATAGTGAAACTCTCTCTCAAGAGCTTTCTATATCTAAAAGTTTTCTAGCAAAAATACTTCAAGCACTCGCAAAAAATGGTGTTTTACACTCTTATAAAGGTGTTAATGGCGGATTTAGCCTTGCAAAAGCTCCAAAAGATATAGATATGCTTCAAGTCATGCTATCCGTTGAGGGCAAAGCACCAGCAGTATTTGAGTGTGCACCTTCTATCAATAGTTGTCCTTCTAAGAAAGCAAATATATGTTCTATTTGGCCTTTTTTGAACAAACTTCAAGGTAAAATTGACTCATTTTTGTCGAACTTGACTTTAGCTGATATACTGGAAGATTAATTTTGGCAAATAAATATACGCTACGGCAGCAAGTTGGTACAGTCTTAAACTTCCTTATAGGGCAAAGAGATTTAAGCGTCGTAGCATTTGTCATGGCGATTTTAGCCATTATTATCATTCCTCTTCCTTCAGCACTTCTTGATTTTTTTCTTGCTATTTCTATGGCGATTGCTGTTTTAGTTTTACTGATTTCACTTTATGTTCCAAAACCTACGGATTTAACAACTTTTCCTACCCTTATTCTTATTATCACTCTCTTTAGACTTTCACTCAATGTGGCAACGACAAGGTTGATTCTAAGCAAAGGACATGAGGGACCAGAAGCGGTGAGTGATATCATTACAAGCTTTGGTGCGTTTGTTGTTGGTGGAAACTTTGTTATCGGTATCATCATTTTTTCCATTCTTGTTTTGATTAACTTTATGGTTATAACCAAAGGTTCTACAAGAGTTGCAGAGGTTGCAGCTCGTTTCGTACTTGATTCAATGCCTGGAAAGCAGATGGCAGTCGATGCCGATTTAAATGCTGGACTTATTGATGATGCACAAGCTAAAAAAAGAAGAGCTGAAATCCTTCAAGATGCAAACTTCTATGGAGCGATGGATGGGTCAAGTAAGTTCATCAAAGGGGATGCTGTTGCTGGTATTATCATTACACTTATCAATATCATCGGTGGATTTCTTATAGGCGTTTTTCAACACGATATGGATATGGCACACAGTGCTTCTACTTTTACACTTTTAACAATTGGGGATGGACTTGTTGCACAAGTTCCAGCACTTATTATCTCAACTGCAACAGGTATTATGATTACACGATCTTCTGGTGAGGGCGATAATTTTGCAGAGGGAACCATCAACCAGATGATGGGAAATGCAAAAATCATGATGATTGTTGGCTTCATTATGTTTTTATTTGCATTAGTTCCAGGACTTCCAACACTCTCTATGGGATTTGTTGCTTTCGTCTTTGGTGGTCTTGGCTGGGCAACTTATAAGTTTGAGAGAGGAGAGTTAAGCATACTCGATGTCGAAAATATTATTGGTAAAAAGACAAAAGAGCAACTCGAAAAAGAGAAATCCGCTATCAAACCTAAAAAAACAAATGAAGAAATTGTAAAAGAAGAAGAACGAGCTCTCGAAGATATACTTAAAGTTGAAATGCTCGAACTTACATTGGGCTATCAGCTCATACGACTCGCAGATAGTGCTCAAGGTGGAGATTTACTAGAGAGAATCCGCTCTATGCGAAGAAAAATAGCAAGTGATTTTGGTTTTTTAATGCCACAGGTAAGGATTCGAGACAATTTACACCTGCAACCGCAACAATATCAAATTCTTCTCAAAGGAATTTCTATTGGTGAAGGCTCTATTCAACCCGATAAATTTTTAGCAATGGATAGCGGAATGGCAACAGGTGAAATTACTGGAGAAGCGACAAAAGAACCAGCATTTGGACTCGATGCCATGTGGATTTTTCCTGATCAAAAAGAGGATGCAATTATTAATGGCTACACAGTTGTTGACCCGGCTACAGTTATATCTACGCACATGAGTGAACTCATCAAACGAAATGCTGAAGATTTACTCACGCGTCAAGAAGTGCAAACACTTGTCAACAAAATCAAAAATGATTTCCCTGTTATTGTGGATGATGTCCTTAGAGTTGCGAGTATTGGTCTCATTCAAAGAATACTCAAAGCTCTTTTACATGAAAAAATTCCGCTCAAAGATATGCTCACAATTTTAGAAACTATAGCAGATATTGCGGAGTTTACAAAAAATGTAGATGTGATTACAGAACAAGTACGAGCAAAACTCTCTCGTATTATCACGCAAATGTACTCGAGTGATGATGGAGTAATACGACTCCTTACATTTGATACAAAAAGTGAGCAGATGATGCTTGAAAAATCCAAAGAACAAGATGGAAGAAGAAATCTCCTTCTTAATGTCGGCGAAATTAATGCTCTCATTCAAGCTACCAGTGCAAAAGCAGCTGAAATATTGCAAAAAGGTATTTCTCCAGTTGTCATTATCGTTGACCCTCAAATCCGTCGAGGAATAGCTGAAATATTTGAAAGATTCTCTTTGGATGTTGTCACACTTTCACATGCCGAAATCGATTCAAGTGCTACTTTTGAAGTCATGGGTTCCATCTCTATAGAACAAAAATTAAAATAAGGTAAACAATGCAAGAAACAATTCACCACTTATCCCACATAGACTTAGATGGGTATAGCTGTCAGTTAATCATGAAATATACACCCTATAAGATAACAAACTATAACGCCAACTATGGTGCAGAAGTCAAACAAAAACTTGAACTGATTTTAGAAAACATTGCATCTTCTAAAGAGAGTGCACTGATTCTTATCACCGATTTGAACTTAACAGCGGATGAATCACGATGGCTCAATAGCGAAGTAATACGACTCAGTGATGCCAATAAAGAGATAAAGATAACACTGCTCGACCATCATGGAAGCGGTGAAGAGAGTGCAAAAAAATATGATTGGTATTATCTTGATACGAGTAGATGTGCAACAAAAATAACTTATGAATATGCGAAAAATAATTTTGAGTTTAATGAACCTCT
This sequence comes from Sulfurimonas sp., assembly GCA_011391635.1. Classification (GTDB taxonomy): domain Bacteria; phylum Campylobacterota; class Campylobacteria; order Campylobacterales; family Sulfurimonadaceae; genus Sulfurimonas. Next base: position 22,927 of record JAABQD010000016.1, read on the forward strand.
ATGGATGGAAAAGTATGTGAGTGTTGTCAATGCTGTGGACATGTGGATACAAGAAGAGCATAATAATTTTGAGCTTGGAAAAGTATATATGAGGCTTATTAGTGAGACAAAAGAACTTAATCGTGTTATGTTCGCAAATGAAGATGAAAATTACAAAATATCACTTCTCCTAGAAGCTGCAAAATTTTTAAATGTAGAGAATGCTCCTATCGTCTTAGACGATGCTATTCACACTATAAAAAAAGAGTTTTTTAGAATTGATAAAAATGACACACTCGATAACCTCTCAACAAAATATATCGTTGAGCTCCTTGGTAAAAAAAGAGACGAACATACAATCTATTACAAGGGCTATCGTGGATTTTTAAGTTATGGAGTTGGAAATACATCTATCATTGGAAATGGCTTTTTACTGGCATATCCAGAGTATGATTTTATTGTTGATGTGAGTTACAAAGGAACAATGAGTCTCAGAGCAAACAATCAAGTCAGTGTTTCTCAGATATCAAAAGAGTGGGCAAATGGTGGTGGACATCCTAATGCTGCTGGTGGAAGAATCATAGGCTTTAAAGAGCAATTTAGATTTGACAAGGTTAAACAGCAAATCGAAGCAATCATTAATGACAAAGAAGCTGTTGCAGGTGATTTAGAGTATAAAAAAGAGTCCTAAATAATTTATTAGCTTTTTTGATACAAAATTTATTATTTTTATACAAAACAAGATATCATTAAATTAATTCATAAATTTGGGATATGCTTATGTTTTTAAAATCAAAAAAAAGTGCACTAATTGCACTCTTTCTTCTTAGTTTATCTGGGCTTAGCTTTGTTTTTTGGTTGCTTTATAAATCACAACATGACCAAATCAATCAGACACAGCAACTCCTAATACAAGAGGCAAATGCTCATTATCAAAATATAAAAGAGCTTGAGATATGGCATAATAAATTTGGTGGTGTTTTTGAAAAAAACACATCAAATGAGAGTTATCATTTCAATATTTATAGTTTAAATCCAAAAAATAAAGAGAATATCGCGACAGGCTTTATCAAAGAGTCACTACAATATTTTGAAAAAAACCCAGAAAAAACTACCTCATATGAATTTATAAATAATAATCAGGATTTTCTTTTTGTGGGAGTCTTACACACAAAATCTAAATGTATAACTTGTCATAGTAATTTTAAAATTGGTGATGTACGAGGTGGAATTGAGATAAGTATTCCAAAACAAAAATATATTGAAAATATTACGAATATTAATAAAGATTTCTATATTTTTAGAATGCTTGTGCTAGGATTTTTTACGCTTACATTGGGTATATTAATCTATTTTATTCATAAAATGTATGAAAATAAAAAACAGATAGAGCATATCAATAAATCTCTTGAAAATAAAGTACAAGAACGAACAAAAGAGGTACAAATACTCTATAATCGTGAACACTATCTCAAAAAACTTTTGGAAACAGTTTCTGAAGTCAATGAATCTCTCATTACATCTTATTCGCTTGGCTCAATTATAGAGACTAGTTTAGAAAAGTTAAGTCATCATGCAAGTTATAAACTCATTCTCTTTGGTCACTTCGACGGTACACTTTTACATGTTCGATACACTTTTGGCGATCTCTATAATTTAATCAGCAAAGAACTCTATACACTTGGAGAACTCCAAGCCAATCCTCTTTTTACAAGTGTCACACAATCCATAATAAATCAGGAAACTTACATTAATTTAAATTGTAGCTTCACTAAACCCAACCAACAACGAAATAGAGAAGAAGATTACAATCTTCATGCTTCTATATCTTTTATTTTAGATGAATATGAAGAAGATGGTGTTTTTGATATTATTGCTCTTTATACTGATAGAGAAAATGGTTTTGATCAAGAAGAAGTTGCAATCCTTGAAGGCTCTGCAAATGATATAGCCATGGCTTTAAGTGCATTCAAACAGAGAAAACTCACCGAGAAACTACAAAATGAACAGATAAGTAATTATGAAGAGACTATCTTAGCATTTGTCGATATGATCGAACAAAGAGATGCTTATACAGCAGGACATACTATTCGGGTAGCAAAATATTCTAGATTAATTGCACAATATCTTGGGTTTGATGATGCACTCATTCAAAAAATAGAAAAAGCAGCAATTCTGCATGATATAGGAAAAATAGCAACTCCAGATACTATTTTGCTCAAACCTGGAAAGCTGAATGCATTGGAGTATAAACTTATTCAAAATCATGTTACAGCTGGTTATAAAATGCTTTCAAAAGTAAAAATGTATGCAGAGTTGGCTGAAATTATTAAGTTCCATCATGAACATTATGATGGAACTGGATACCCTTATGGTTTTAAAGGTGATGAAATTCCGATGGAGGCACATGTTTTGATTGTTGCTGATGCATTTGATGCCATGACTTCCAATCGTATCTATAAAAGCCGTAAAACTATTGAAACAGCCCTAGAAGAACTTGCAAAATACAGTGGAACACAATTTCATCCAAAAGTAATTGAAGCAACTTTAGTAACTCTTAAAAATGTAAATATTACACAAACAACCCAATTACCACAAAATGAACTAGAAAAACAACGATTTTCATACTTCTTCAATGATGGCTTAACAGGACTTTATAATGAAGCATATCTAAATTTGATACTACATCAAACAGATGGCTATATTTACTATAATATTGTCAAATTGCGTAACTTCAGTAATTTTAATAAACAATACTCTTGGTCAAAAGGGAATGAACTTCTTATTCTTATTGCTAATGAACTCAAAGAACATTTTGTAGGAAGTAAAATTTTTCGTTTTGAAGGAGATGATTTTATGATTTTATCTCAAGAAAAAACAAAGTTCAAAAAAGAGATGATACAGTTAATGTTGATTGACCCTGATGAGATAATATCCATTGAGCATTTTCATGGAGATCTTAAAGCAGATAGTAGTTTAAATGCCCTTTATAAACTTTTAGGAACTACTAACTAATTGTTGGCAAAATATCTTTCAATGCCATCTGCTATCCCCTGAGCCAAAGATTTTTGGTACTCTGTACTTACAAGTCTTGCTCCCTCTTTTGGGTGCGAAATAAATCCAACTTCGACAAGAACAGAGGGCATTTGTGCACCTACTAAAATCCAAAATGGTCCTTCACGAACTCCAGCATCCATTACATCGCTGTAATTCTTTCTTAATGTACTTAGCATTCCACCTTGCAAATCTATTGCAAGTTTATTAGATGCAACAATATTATGGCTATTTATCGTACTCAAAAAACTATCTTTTCCATAAAAATTCATATCACTCATATCTGCTGAATTTTCTAAAGCAGCAACTTTTTTCGCTCTATCTGAACGAGATTTCGATAAAAAATAGCACTCTATTCCATTGACTCTCTCAGCACTGCTTTTTTCTACTGCATTTGCATGTACTGACACGAAAATATCTGCATTTTTGTTATTTGCAAATTTAGTTCGCTCACTCAATTTTACAAATTTATCACCCTCTCTCGTCATATGTACTTTATAACCTCGAGCTTTTAATATATTTCGCAACTCTTTTGCTATTTGAAATACAACTGCTTTTTCTCTATATCCTTTGTGCCCTATAGCACCTGGATCATCTCCACCATGTCCTGCATCAAGAACAATAACTTTATTTTTATCTAAACGACTAGGAGTAACTGCTTTTTCCGGCACTTTTTTAATCGCATCTGAGCCAATTACAATAAGTACTTTATTAGATTCTATTTTATAGTTCATTGTCAATTGTTTACTATCTTCTAAAATAATTCTTAGAGCATCTCCTTTGTATTGAGAAAGCCTAATTTTATTGATGCCTGTTTTTCTTAAATCGAGTGATTTCGTAAGCATTGCGTTAGAAAAATCAAATACATATCTATTTTGTTTTGTTTTTGCATCATAAAGAGGCGAGTAACTTATCTGATTTGCATCTAACTCTTTATCAAATGTCAATACTAAGGTTTCTTCTTCAAACTTAGCATTTGTTAATTTACTTGTTGCTTTAATTGCTATCTTGTTATTTTCTTTGTGAAAAATTGGCTGCGGTGCTGCACTTGGCAGACTCGTTTGATGTTTAGGATTAAGTTTTACTAACTCTTGCTTATATTTGGATATATCGATATTAAGAAATGTGCCACACTCTATGATGCCCTTCAATGAGGTTGCTTTAAGAGTATCATTCTCAGCCATCATCGAACGAACATATAAATTTTTATAGTCATTATATGCTTTAAAAATCTGACTTTTATCGCCTGATTTTGTGTGAGCGACCGCACGACTTAATATCTCATCATTTCCCACGGCATGGAGGAAGAGTACAGATATAAAAAGTATAAAAACTAAGCGAATCATCCGTAAATTATTCGCCTTCAATGAGTTTTTGCATCAACTCTTTTACTGAAATTATTTCTGTAAGTTTATATCCATTTGTACCAGAGAAAAAGAGTCCTGTTTCAAGATTACCCTCATACGCATCACTCAGTCTATCTGCAATACAAAAACCTACAGCTTTTGCCTCTTCCCCACGATTACATGGAGAGACACAGTTAGAGATACATTTAATAGCAGGACCCTCTCTTCTCTCTACCAACTCTGTCAAATTTGTTCTCACACCTTGTGCTGGATAACCTACAGGAGAAGCCATCAGCTGAATATCCTCTTTTTTAGCATTGATAAGAACTTGTTTGAGATTGGCATGTGCATCACACTCGTGTGTTCCGATAAATCGTGTACCCATCTGCACACCTCTTGCACCCAATGCCATCATCTGTTCAATGTCGTTTTTATCCCAAACGCCACCAGCGGCAATAACAGGAATATCCCCCCAGAGTGCAGCTTCTTCGACGACAGGTCGAACAAGATTTTCAAGCTGATTCTCTTCCATAGAACACTGTTCATAAGTAAAGCCTTGATGCCCTCCACTTTTTGGACCCTCTAGCACAACGGCGTCTGGAACTCTGTTATAGCGTTGTTTCCATCTTTTACAAATAATTTTAAGTGCTTTTGCTGAAGAAACAATTGGAACAAGGGCTACATCAGGATATCCTTCCGTAAACTCAGGCATATTTGTTGGAAGTCCCGCACCCGTAATAATAATATTAATTCCAGCTTCACATGCATCTGTTACTACTCTTCCATAATCATTGATTGCATATAGAATATTTGCAGCAAGTGGCTTATCTCCACAAATCTTTCGGGCATTTTTTATAATTGCACTAAAACCCTCAGTAGAATAAAAATTCAAAGCATCCAGCGGTCTATCGGCTACTAGTTTTTTTGAGTGGATTTTATTTTCATAATACCCTGTACCAACAGCACTAATAACGCCTAATCCACCCTCTTTTGAAACTGTTCCAGCAAGCTTATCCCAGCTGATACCAACTCCCATGCCACCCTGAACTATCGGCTTTTCTATTATATATTTACCAATTTTTAATGACTTATAGCTCATTAGATTACCTTTAGTTTTGCAAATTTTCTTTTTCCAATTTGTAGTATATACTCACCCTTTGAGAGTTGCAACTGTTCATCAGATACTTTTTCTTGATTTATTTTAACAGCACCTTGCTTAATATCTCTTCTCGCTTGAGAAGTCGATGATGTAAGTTGACAATCCATGAGTGCTTTTGCTACCCATATTTCACCCTCACAAGAAAACTCTTCTATATCTGTTGGAATTTGACTTTGTGAATGGACTCTATCAAACTCCTCTTTTGCATTTTTTGCGGCTTCTGTTGAATGAAAACGAGCAACAATCTCCATTGAAAGTTCTTCTTTAACCACTTTTGGATGTAAAGAACCATCTGTAACACCACGCTTTAAAGCTTCGATTTCATCTAAAGTTTTTGCACTTAATAGCTCATAATATCGCCACATAAGTTCATCAGAAACACTCAACACTTTTGCAAACATATCATTTGGCTCATCTGCAACACCGATGTAATTATTGAGAGATTTACTCATTTTTTGTACACCATCAAGCCCCTCTAAAATAGGCATCATCAATACAGATTGCTCTTTTCCAATCTCATACGCTCGTTGGAGATGTCTGCCCATCAAAAGGTTAAACTTCTGATCCGTTCCACCTATCTCGATATCACTTTTAAGGTGAACACTATCGTATCCTTGAAGAAGTGGATAGATAAATTCACTAATAGAAATAGGTGTTCCACTCTTATAGCGTTTATCAAAATCGTCTCTCTCTAACATTCTTGCTACATTATAAGTTGTCGTCAGAGATAACATGCCAGTCGCACCAAGAGGATTAATCCACTCTGAATTAAATACAACTTCTGTTTTTTGTGGGTCTAAAATTTTAAAAACTTGCTCTTTATAGCTTTTTGCATTCTCTTGAATTTGTGATGCACTCAAAGTTTTTCTCGTTGCACTTTTACCTGTTGGGTCACCAATTTGAGCCGTAAAATCACCAATCAAAAATTGGATTTTTGCACCATATTTTTGAAATGTTGCCAATTTTTGTAAAAGTACCGTATGTCCAAGATGCAAATCAGGTGCAGTTGGGTCAAAACCTGCTTTTACAGTATAAGATTTGCCCTCTTCAAAGTATGCTTTTAATAACTTCTCAATTCTCTCATTGTCAATTATTTCAGCACTCCCTCTTTGTATCTCTCTTAAAGCCTCTTGCAACATTTTGTTTCCTCTATTAGTTTGTTTTGTATGCATCATCCGTTCGGATAAGATGTATCACTTTTATTTTTTGTTCAATTCTAGAACGCAACGCATTAATATCTGATTCTTTAGACTCAAATCCTATTTCACAATAACGCGTAGCTTCACCCTTGTGTTTTCCTAATTCTATTTGATTTAAATCTATTTTTAGTTTCACTAAAAAATTGAGAAATTCAGCTAATGTTCCCATTCCACTATGAAGAGAAACAATCATATGGTAATTATATATATTCTGTTTTTCCCATTTGACAAAAACCATATCTTTTTTTTCTTTAAGATATTTGTAAGCACTTTTACACATTTTATGATGCACATGTGCTTTGCCTTTTTCTAAAAAAGCCATAATTTCATCACCCGTTTTAGGGTGACAACAGTAATCAAAAACAACATCACTCACATGCACAGTGCTATATATCTCTACACCTTTAAATATATACTGTTTTACTTTAAACCTATGTCGTGATAAGAAACCTTTAAATCTATTGTTTTGACTAATTTCTTGTGTATATTTATGAAGAACCTCACGAAATTGCTCTATATCTATAGGAATAGAAGCTCTTTTATCACAACCGTTTTTATCAAACCACTCTTCTACTCTTGAGGTCTTTAAGCTCATAGCAGTTGCTACAATATTGACACTCGATTTAGAGTCTATCTCTCTGACTCTAGCGTTGCAATTGTATCGCATACTAGATTTTGCTTTAGATGTTTTTACTGCATCAATCCAGCTACATCGTGTTATATTATGATCACTCAACTCAATTTTAACAATATCGCCATTATGCAATTCATTCAAAAGAGAAGCTTTTGCTTTGTTAATCAAAGCAGACTTTGCATGATTTCCGACATGCGTATGCACAGCATAAGCAAAATCAAGAACTATTGCACCACGAGGAAGCATAAATGCTTCTCCTGTGGGAGAAAATACAGTTATCTGTTGTGAAAAGAGATCATTTTTTACAAGGTCATAAAACTCTTCAACAGGCTCATTTTGATATCCAAGATTATGAAGCCAATCAAGTTTGATGCTATTATTACCACCACTTTTATATTTCCAATGAGCTGCAACGCCAAGTTCTGCTGTTTTGTGCATATCATAAGTTCTGATTTGTACTTCAAAAATAGCGGTATTATAAAAAACAGTTGTATGAATCGTTCGATATCCATTATCTTTTGGAACAGCTATATAATCTTTAAATCTTGAAGAGAGTGGCTGAAAATGAAGATGAATCAAACCTAGAATGTTGTAGCACTTTACAGCATCATGCGTCAATATTCTCACAGCCAAAAGGTCAAGAACCTCTTCTATTCCGACACCTTTTCTCTGCATTTTCATGTAGATAGAGTAGCGGTGTTTTACACGAGAAAGTATCTCGAAATCATCCTCACAAAAACCATTTTGAATTAAAATTTTGTTGATAGACTCTCTAAAATCTTCAAGTTTCATCTCAATAGCATGGTAATTTGTATCAAGATAATTATCAATATGATGTTTTTCTTCTTTAAAAAGATAGGAAAAACTCAAATCCTCTAGTAAATTTTTTAAAAAAGAGATACCCAAACGATGTGCAATTGGTGAATAAACAACAAGTGTCTCTTCTGCTATTCTTCGTTGTTTGTGTTCTGGCAAGGCATCGAGTGTCAGCATGTTGTGCAATCTATCACATAGCTTTACAACCAAAACACGTACATCACTAATACTTGCTAAAAGCATCTTTCTAAATGAGAGTGCAGATACAACTAATCGTTCATTTGAGTTTGAAGGAATAAGTTCTGCATCTCTTATTGTATCAATCTTTGTCAAACCTTCCACAAGATGTGCAACATCTGAACCAAAAAGCTCTTTTATCTCTTCTATACTTACTTTTGTATCTTCAACAATATCATGAAGAAGTGCTGCTATGGCTATAGATTCATCATTGGTAATGGATGCAACAATACTAGCTACTAAAATTGGGTGAATAATATAGGGAAGTCCACTTTTTCTAAACTGGTTTTCATGAGCCTTATTAGAGTAATCTAATGCTCTTTGAAGAGTATCAGTAGGTGTGATTTGTGTAAAGAGATAGGCAGTTGCCGAGTCAACATCGTGTAGATGTTTGACTTTTTCAATATCTACTTGACTCAGAGGCAAAGTATTACTTTTCTATGTCTATAAAGCCTTTAACAACAAGAAGGCCCTCTGCTAATTCCATTAAAGCCAAATCTGCTGCTTTTACTTTTTTTGGGTCAATGTTTAATTTACTTTTAGCACCATTCAAAAGCTCATCTGATCTTTTTGATACAGCTAATGCCAACTGATAACGATCCATTTTTGGATTATTTTTTAAAACTTTTGCTGTTAATTCTTCTACTCTCATTTTTGTTTCCTTTAGGATTATTTTACTATCGAACGATTGAACAGTTTTGCATATTTCCATTTTGGAGGATATCCAAAAGATTCCCTTTTTTAAACATATCACATATTAAGATTGGAAGTGAATTATCTTTTGCAAGAGCGATAGATGTATCATCCATGACTTTGATATGGTCTGTCAGTGCTTGTTCATAAGTGAGTTCTGGAAGTTTCACAGCATCACTATATTTGTGTGGGTCTTTATCATAAACACCATCTACTTTTGTTGCTTTGATGATAACTTCTGCACCTATTTCTACTGCTCTGAGTGTGGCAGCTGTATCGGTCGTAAAAAATGGATTTCCAGTTCCAGCACCAAAAATCACAACACGCCCTTTTTCTAAGTGACGCACTGCACGACGATTGATGTAAGGCTCTGCAATCTGCTCCATTTTGATAGCTGTTTGCATACGCACTTCTAAACCTGCATGTTCACAAGCTTCTTGCATTGCAATACCATTGATAACAGTTGCAAGCATACCCATGTAATCACCCGAAGTTCTTTTAATTATGCCATCTTGTGCAGCTGTAACGCCACGAATAATATTGCCACCACCGATAACGATACCCACTTCAATTCCAGCATCTACTAATGATTTGATTTCTTGAGAGATATAGTTTAATATCCGTGTGTCAATTCCATGACCTGCTTCACCAGCAAGAGCTTCACCAGAAAACTTAACCAATACGCGTTTGTTAGCCATGATACACCTTATATATAAAATCCGCGAATTATACTTAAATGTGTCTTTAATATTGCTTTGAAATTAAAGCCAATCTTCACTAAAGCTATTTTGCCAACTCTTTTGCTCTTTACTCAGGGCAAGATTTGGATTTAAAAAGATATCCAAATCTTTTAAATGAACTAAATTGATAATGCCCTTTGGTAAGCGAACAAGTTGGTTTCCACCAAGATTAAGTTCTTCCAAATGAACCAATTTACAGAGTGTCTCAGGCAACTCAACAAGCTCATTTCCCATCAGATTCAGCACTCTTAAACTTGTAAGATTTCCTATCTCAACTGGAAGTAAATTCAGATGATTTCCAGCCACATTCAACTCTTGTAAATGAACTAAATGAGCTATCTCTTTTGGAAGCTGTTTAAGCTGATTTCTAAAGAGACGCAACTGCACTAAGTTTGGCAAATCACCTATCTCGCTAGGAAGAGATTCTAGCTGATTTTCATCTAGTATAAGTCTCTCTAAGTGTATCAATTTTCCTATCTCTGGTGGAAGCTCTTCAAGCTGATTTTCTGCAAGATTGAGCACTTTTAGGTTTGTTAAACTCTCTATCTCTTTTGGAAGTTTAATGATAAAGTTTTTAAAAAGATTTAGCTCTTGTAAATGTGTCAGATTGCCTATCTCTTTTGTAAGATGCAAAAGATTACAGCTACTCAAATCAAGGCGACTAAGTACAAGAAGCTTCTCCTTTTCCCTTGGCAAAACTGTATCGCTTATTTCATACTTATCTGCCCATTTATAAAGATTTTCAAGCCACTCTTCATCATAGGAGAAGGCTCTGTTTTCAAAAGAGCTAAAATCATATAACAGAACTTTAAGCTCTTCTAACTCCTCTTCTAACTCTATTTTTAAAAGATTAAAATATCTATCCCACTCTTCTACATTACTTATTATTTCAAAATTTTCTTCATTTTTGATTGTTGCAATTTCGTGCAGTTCTTCTTGGATTGTTTCTCGTAACTCTTCAATCTTCTCTTTTAAAATTTCAATATCATTGATGCTATCGCTCGCAACAATAAATCCATTTCCATTTCTTAGCATGTGGAGAATTTCCATCACTTGAAGTAAATCTTTTTTTGCATACGCTTCACTGAGTTGTAAAAATATCTCCGATGCTCTTGTTTTTACATCTGCTTCGACAACATCTGGATGGCAAAGCTTACATGCCAACTTATAAAATTTTTTCAAATCTTTGAGTTCATCTTCATCAAGTTGAAATGGTTGGGATTTCAACTCCTCTTCATGCTCACTCCTAAAATTTTCATACTCTTGGTGTGCAAAATGAAACTCTATAGACTCACTGCCAGACTCTCTTTGAAGTTTCTCTTTTTTGAGATATAAAATCTCTTGAATCGTCTCTGCTAGTTCCAAGTTGTATCGTGTCGTAAAATCATGTACCACATTAATATACTCATTTTTTTCTTGAGAGATGTCCTGAAGCTTTTTTTCCAAAACTTTGAGCTCAAGTCTGAGTCCTTGAAGCTCTTTTTCTTCATAGACTACCAAACCACTCTGTTTTTGTATATAGGATTCTATGAGTTCAATGACTTGTTCATACTTACTCTCAAGTATGAGTTCCAGAATATAGGTAACATCCATATCATACGACATTTTTACAATTTTATGCACTTGGAGTTGTACACTCTCCTCATCTTCAATTGCTATGGAGTTTTTAATAATTTCAAAGCGTTTGAGAAGCTCATTTACCATCGTAAAATTCCCTCTTTTTGCATCCATTTAAATTCGCCTTCAAGGGGGCTGAGATGATTATTTGCTAGATGAATTGTCAAAATTTTCTCCAGCCTTGCCAACTCAATGGGAAGATTTTTCAACTTATTGTGTTTGAGATTGAGCCAAACCAATTTTGCGAGATTTCCAATCTCTTGAGGCAGAGATGTAAGTCGATTTCCTCTGAGATTGAGCTTAATTAAGTTACTCAAGTTTCCTATCTCAGAGGGAAGTTCAAGAAGCTCATTTTCCAATATATCCAAACGCGTTAGATTACTCAAATTTCCTATTTCAGGCGGTAGAGTTCTGAGTTTATTATGTTTACAATCCAACTCTACAATGTTGTAGAGATTCCCTATTTCGGGTGGAAGTTGCGTTAGTTCATTGTCCCAAATATCAAGTTTGATTAAACTTTTCAGATTTCCTATCTCTTGAGGCAATCGTGTCAATCTATTTTGTCCCAAGTAGAGTTCTGTCAAATTTGTCAAATTCCCTATTTCAGATGGAAGTGATTTGAGCATATTTTTACCGAGGTCGAGTTTCTTTAACTTTGTTAATTTCCCTACCTCTTTTGGTAAAACACTAAGATTCAAGTTCCATAAATCAAGCGTAGAGAGTGAAAGAAGCAGATGCTCCGCTCTTGGTAGTTTTTCGTGAGAAATTTCATTATAATCAGCCCAATTACAAAGTGCCTCTAGCCAATTTTTGCCATCATCTATTCTCTCTTTTTTTTCACTCAAAATTTTTTGTGTCACTTGAATGAGACTTTTTGCTTTGGAGAGCGATGCTTGTGCATTATTTATAACAACTAGATTTTTCTTCATTTCAACTTCTATAAATATTTTTAATCGTAGATTTTACTCTATTTTTTCTTTAATCGCTCAAAAACTCCCTAAATAAAGCCAAAAGTCAATAAAATACAGATAAATATACGAATTAATATTCATAGGAATTTCCACATGCCATTCTCTTTGCTCACACTCTCATCTTCGATTCAAAACAGACTCAAAACATTAGGATTCAATGAACCAACACCCGTACAAGAAAAAGTGATTCCACTTGTTCTACAAAAGCATGATGTCATGGCTATGGCTCAAACCGGAAGTGGCAAGAGTGCAAGTTATATTCTGCCGATTTTGGAGCTTCTCTCACGCCATCCTTATGAGGGAAAAGCAAAAATAAAAGCACTCATCCTCACACCCACACGAGAACTGACACTTCAAGTGGCAGAGGCAATTGTAAACTTTGGTGCCAATTTAGATAAAAAACCAAAAGTAGTAAGCGTGATAGGAGGAGAAGGAATTGGCGAACAACTCTATGCTATCCAGCAAGGGTGCGATATTTTAGTTGCAACTTCGGGACGACTTCTGGATATTGTGAGTAAAAAGCAGATGAATCTCTCGTCAATAGAATTTTTTGTCCTTGATGAAGCGGATAAAATGCTCAATCTTGGTTTTGCAGAGGAGCTGGAACTCATCCTCCAAGAGCTTCCACAAAAAAGACAAAATCTTCTTTTTTCAGCAACCTACCCTCCAAAAATTTTGGCTATTGCTTCAAAAATCACACAAAATCCTGTGGCAATAACAATAGAGAGTGAAATGCCAACCGTAGAGAGCGTCACACAAAGAGCCATCGAAGTCAATCGTGAAAATCGTGGTCCACTTCTGCGACACCTTCTTGGCACCCAGATGTGGGAGCAAGTTCTTGTTTTTATGGCAAATAAAAGAGCCACAGACAACATTGCACATAAGTTTCAAAAATATGGTTTGAAAGCGGAATCTTTTCACGCAGATCTCACACAAGAGGAGAGAAACTACACACTTGAAGCGTTTAAAGCTAAAAAAATCCGTATCCTTTTTGCAACGGACATCGCAGCCAGAGGACTTGATATCGATAATATTTCATGCGTAGTCAATTTTGATTTGCCCCGTTCTCCAACGGATTACATTCACCGCATAGGAAGAACAGCCAGAGCAGGAAAAGCAGGTATAGCCCTCTCTTTTGTCGCCCATGAGGACAAAGAACATTTCAAAATCATCCAAAAAAAATGTAAGCTGTTTATAGATTTGGAACAAGTAGCAGGATTTGAGATTCAAGGCGATGCACCGCCCCCAGAAAAAGGCAAAGCACCCATCAAAGGAAAGAAAAAAAGCAAAAAAGATAAGCTTAGAGAACAAAATCTAAAAGATACAAAGTAACTTCCACATGCCAAAAAATACCGCTATAATTTTCAAAATCAAATTTTCAAAAAGGATTTGTCTATGTTAAAACTTTTACCAACTCTTATCGGATGTGTTGGACTCCTGAGCATCTCTGCTCTTGCAGATGAGACACTCAAGACCCAAGAGCAAAAAGCTGGGTACATCATGGGATATGACATTGGAAAACAACTCGCAGTCTCCAAAAGTGACCTCGACCTCAATGCAATCAATCTCGGTCTCAAAGATGCTTTTTCAGATGCAAAACCTAAGTTTACCAATGAAGAGATGAGCAAAATTATGACGACTTATCAAGAAAGCAGACAAATAAAGGAAAAAGCAATGATGGAAAAATTTGCAGTGGAAAACAAAAAAGCTGGAGATGCATTTTTGGCTGAAAACAAGAAAAAAACAGGTGTAATCACACTTGAGAGCGGTCTTCAATACAAAATACTCAAATCAGGAACAGGCAAAGTATCGCCAAAAGCGACAGATACAGTTGTCACACACTACCATGGAACACTCATAGATGGTACAGTTTTTGACAGCTCGTATGAGAGAAATGCAAGTGTCTCTTTTCCTGTTGGCGGTGTTATCAAAGGATGGACAGAAGCTCTACAAAAAATGAAAGTCGGAGATAAATGGCAACTTGTTATTCCATCACATTTAGCATACGGTGAGAGAGGTGCTCCACCAGTTATCATGCCAAATGCTACACTTGTTTTTGATGTAGAACTTTTAGAAATTAAATAACTTCTTCTAAAGTTGGCACCCCAAGGGTATTTCCTCACTTTGTTCACAGCACATGAGGAAGTTCCACATGCCAAATAATTTTGCTTTCGCAAATTCAAACTCTATAAAATATAGTACAATTCTTTCGTGATTATAACTGTTCGTAAGTTTATTGGAGCGACAAATTAAGGTCGGAGGAAGTCATGAGCCTCTGACCTTTTTTTTTGTCGCTCCAAGAACTTATGAACAAGGGGTTTTATGGATAAGATTATAATCACACTCATTCTTATGTGCATTTTTGCACCGTTACTGCATTAACTTTAACGCCAAGGGGTTTTTACCCCTTGCCCCCGCATCCACATGCCAAACCAATCCCATACCTCTGTCATTCTGAACTTCATTCAGAATCCTACGAGTCAATATTATTTCATCTTAAGCAATATCTAAGAATATGCATAAAAGTGTGTGTGACACCTATTCTTAAGGTCTTGGAGAACCTGAACCACTCAAATATAATTGGTCAGGTTATTGGTCGAGAAGAATCACGATTGAGCATAGGCTCGTCTATAAAGTGATTGAAAATGCGATATTAATAGCTCAGTGTAGGTATCACTACTAAAAGATGCCAACTTTTACTCACCATTTTTCAAATTCCCTCGTTTGAGAAGTTTCACTATAAAACAGACACCTTCATCTTGATTTGTTACTTCAATAGCACCATGAAGATGCTCTTGAACAATCATTTTACTCATATAAAGCCCAAGTCCTGTTCCATTTTTTTCATCTTTAGTAGTGAAATATGGCTCAAATATTCTTGTCAGTATCTCCTCAGCAATACCTCCACCATTGTCACATATTTTTGCATTGATATAATCCTCATCTTCATATATTGTAACTTCAATGAAGGCATTTTTGACTTTTTTTGATACCAAGGCATCTTTTGCATTGTTTATGATATTGACAAAAACTTGCATCAGCTCTCTTGGATATGTCTCTACTTCTAATTCAGAATGATTAAAAATTTGAAATCTTATATTATTATTCACAAGACTTTCTTTCAGAATTGCATAGGTTTCATTGATAATCACCTCTAATTGAACTTTTAAAACATTTTTATCTTGTTTAAAGAAGTTTCTAAAGTCATCAATTGTTTTTGAGAGATGTTCTGTTTGTTCAATGATATTTCGAGAATATTTTTCTACCTCTTTTGGATTTAACTCCTCAAGTGCTATATCAAGGAGTATATTGTTTGCAACCATTGAAATTACACTCAATGGCTGTCTCCATTGATGTGCAATCATGCTAATCATCTCACCCATTGCGGCATGGCGAGATTGAGTAATCATCAGTTCATCTTTTTTCTTCAACTCTGTGATATCCATAGCAGAGGAGATAATTGTGTATTTACCATCTATCATACCTAATGGAGCAGAAATAAATTTCCAAGTAACTTTTTCTCTCTTTTTATTCAAAAATGTAAACTCTCCTTCATCCACTTTGGAAGTGATATGATAAAGGGACTCAATATGTTTGAGAGCAAATTTTCTCATCTCGATATCATCATAAAATTTATCTACTAAAGTATAAATTGTTGGTGTTTCTTCGAGTGTATAACCCGAAGCGTCAATCCATGCTTGGTTGAGCATTATAATATTGCCATCTTCTGTATGGAGTATAATCGGACTCGGTGCTTCTAGTATAATTGCCTCTAACTCACTCTTTTTTTGCTCTAAAAGCAAACGAGTATTTTCTTTGTCCGTTACATCTTCATGTGTAATAACAATATTTTTAATAACACTTGAAGCATCTTTAAGTGGATAAATTTTCGTGTTCAAAATACGCACTCTTCCTTGCCCTTGAGCTTCGGTTGCACCTGTTGAGTCATATTGATAGAGTGGGACAGTGACACTCTCTCCTGCATAGGCTCTTTTTACATACTCGAGTAAACCTCTTTTTGCAACCTCTTCACTTTTGAATAGATTAAATTTATTGAGTGTTAGCGTCGCTGGAAATCCCCATAACAGTTCATAAGCATAGTTCACATCTACCTGAAACCCATCCAAATCATACACTTCTATAACCGAAGGAGACTCTTGCATCAACAACTTAAAGCGTTCTTCACTCTCAAGCAGGGATTGTTCTACCTCTTTTTGCTTCGTAACATCCACTGAATTTCCAACCAGTCCAATAATAGCACCCTCTGAGTTTTGCAGCGGAGATTTTACAGTGAGGAGATAGACTCTCTTCCCATCGGGATAAGTAACCCATTCAAAATTTGACTTCGCTTTTTTCTTCTCAAGCATTTTGATATCATGTTCACGAAAAAAGTCAGCAACATCCTTGCCTACGATATCATAATCGCTCTTACCTATAATCTCATCTTTTGATTTACCGATAAGTTTTTCAAAAGCGTTATTACAAGCTATATAAGTGAAGTTAGTATCTTTTACAAAAATGATGTTTTCTATGCTATTGATAACATTCCCATAGAGCTCTTTTAAATCAATAACACTTTTTTCAACATCGATATTGTTAAGTGCGTATGCAATATCTCCAGCGACTTCTTCCAACAATGGTAACTCATTATTGTAATTCACATAGGATTCATTCAGAGAAATAGTCAGATAGCCAAAAACTTTTTCGTTATATTTCAATGCCATATTTAAAGCACTCTCACCACTGTAAACATCCATCAAAGGGCAGGACAAACAATGCTCTTTATTCTTGTCAATAAAAGAGAATGTGTTGTTGTTTTCAACTGTTTTTGCCATACAAAAAGGAGTCCAGCCACTTGCGATTTTCTTTTTAAAGAGAGAGAAATCTTGATTGTTATCTGTACCTGCAATATGCTCAATGCAGTTGGCACTATCCATCAAAACAATCCAAGCATCTGCAAATACATGCTTGGATGCCAAAATATCACAACTCTCTTGGATGAGTTTTTGTTTATCTTTTTCTCTTACAATAAGTTGATTGATATCTCTTATGACAGATAAAACACCTCTTAAATGTTCATTTTTATAGAAATAGTTGGAAATTCTTTGCACTGTATAATAAGTGATAAAAATAAAGAGTAACAATAGTATCCCAGCAGATAAAAAGTAAATTAGACTCACATCTTTATATATCGTATTGGATTGACTTTTAAAGTGCACGGCTCTTTTTTGTGCATGTTTGTATATTTTTTGTAAAGAGAGTTGTAGCTGTATAACATATTCCATATCTTGATGAATTTTCTGTGAAGCATTTGGAATATCATTGTTTTTGACAAGAGCAATAATTTCATCACGCAGAGGTTTCCACTCTCTAAAAAGTTGTTCACTCTCCTCTTGAAGTTTTTTACCATCATCTGCGCGTATTTTCTCTTTCATAAGACGCAAATCTTCATAAATATACTGCTCTTGCTCATTGATATTTTCAACCACAAGAGACAACTCTTGTTGTGGAAGTGGTAAAACAAGATGATTGAGTGTGTCATGAATTTTCAATACTCCTGCTTCAACCTTGAGAGAGGAGTTCGATACTTGAAAAGGGTGATTTAAGATTTCGTTTGTAACACCGTGCATCACATGTATCTGATACGCTCCATAAGAAACAAAACCTAAAGTAAAAACCCCAAGCGTCATAAAAGCAATAAAAACTGAACGAATCTCTTTTTGAATTTTTTTTCTGTATTTCATGGAACGATTACTCCTTTATCTTGTTTAATTTACTTTAGTTGTATGTTTTTTTTGAGTTCAAGTCTGTCATACATTGCCAACATATTGTAATAATCCTGATGCAGAGTCGTATCTATCAAAAACTCTTTTGCTTCTAAAATATTAAGAGCCTTTTGCACATTTTCTCGTCCAAAAATATTCCACATGCCAACTTTAAACTCCTCGTAGTCCAGTTCACGCTCTTGCATTTTTGCAAGTTCTACGACGATGTGTCCTAGTTTATCTGTGCCATATTCGAGGAGTTCTAGGGCTTCTTCGAGGTTTTCATCGAGGAGATATATTTGTGCTTTGAACTCCCGCATGGTAAAATTATTTGCAAATATGACACCGATATATTTTTCCATATTGAGCGAATCTTCGAGCTGTTCTATGCTTAGGAGAATATCTTGTGGCTCATACTCTTTGAAACTCAGAACCATGTCACGGATAAATTTACCCACATTTTTGTTGTTATAGACCAAATCTTCGATAGGATAAACCTCTGAGACAGTTGGAACAATCATCTGGCACGAATAAAATCCTAGATAATTATACTCTCGCAAATAACTCTCTTTTCCCATCGTCTGCAAAATTTGCATCAAAAAATCATACTCATTTTGGGTAGTTGTGCCACTGTATTGGCATGTGGAAAAAACAAAACTCTCTTTGGAGCTTAAAAATCCAAAACCTAGTTTGCCGTTGGAATCCACAAAATGGGACTCCAAGTTAAAACTATCTGAGACGATACTCATATCAAAAGTCGGCACTTCAAAAGTGTCCAAATTCTCTAAAGAACGCCCCTGCATAAGTTCTGTCATAGTGCGTTCGAGTGAGACTTCCAAGAGAGGATGTGCTCCAAAAGAGACAAAAAGTGTGCCATTGTTTGGGTTGATAAGCGAGATAGCTGTTACAGGATATTTTCCACCCAAAGAGGCATCCAAAACCTCAACGATGTAGCCCAATTCACGCAAAGCTTCAACATCTCTATAGACTCTCTCAAATTCCAAAATCTTGGCATGTGGAAACTTAGGAAGTGCATAGCCGTTTTTGATAATCTCAATTTTTGCGTACCGCTCAAAAATCTCACTCAAAGCCTGAACTTGAGCCTCCATAGGCGTATTTCCAGTCGCTAAACCATTACTGACATAAAGATTACTCAAAATATTGAGCGGAATATAGACTCTCTCTTGTGAAGAGTGTTGCACAAATGGCAATGCTACAATTTTATCTTCATAGTCACTGTTAAAATCTATCAACTCTTCATATCCCAACTCGGCATGTGGATTGTAAATCTTGTGTAATGCCTCATTCAAATACGCTCCGCCAAAAGCAAAGGCCACCTCATCGGGATAATTTTTTCTCTCTGGCATGTGGAAATCTATAAAGAAGTTATTGGTCTGAAGTCGCTCGATATATTCGCCCAAAGCACTTGCCATAGAGGCTTCTTGAAGGATTCCTTTCCCGTTTGAGTAGATATGATTTGGAGCTTCAAAAGAAGCGAGATTGACAGAGTAGCAGTTTTGAAGAGGATGCTTTTGCTCTGAGAAGTTCATCTCACACCCTACTTCCGCCAAAACAGTTTGCATTTTTGTAATGGACGCTTCGAGTGGAGCATTTTTGGATAAAAGATTCATTTGGGTTCACTTTTAAAGTTAATTTTTTCTATTATCTCTCTTAAAATTTCTAAAGCCTTCTCATATTCTAAATCATCCATAGCCTCTTTGAGATGCTGTATAGTTTTGGCATCAATATAATCACTTAAGTTTTCATACACTATCTTTTGTGTTTTGACATCAACAATTTTGTTCGCTACAAGTTTCATCTCTATATCAGCTACTCTTTCTTGAAGCTCCTCTTTAGAGCATTTTTCTTCGCTATTAACACTGTTTTTTGTTGCCAAATCCAATATTTTAAGCTCTGCCTTGAGCATCTCAATCGAACTCTCAAGAGCATTCAAAGAGCTTGGTGGGATCTCCTCTTTTGCTTTATATTTTGCATCAATGTTTGTACATGCCAAAGCCAAAGCTTTTGCACCTAAATTGCCACTGACACCTTTGAGGGTATGGATTTTCATAGGAGCTTCACTACTTTTGGATTCCACCAACTCAAGTATATCACCAAAATCTCGACTGAGTTGTGTTTCTAATTTGAAGAGTAATTTATATATCAACTCCTCAGAACTCAAATTTTTCTTTAAAAATTTAAAATCAAGAACTTCAGAAGTTTGCACACTCTCTCTTTTTTGAATAGCTTTGCCACCTTTGATATTGCAACATTGAGCAATTTTTTCATAGAGTTCGTTTGTATCGATTGGTTTGCTTAGATGCTCATTCATCCCAGCTGCCATTGCTTTTTTTCTGTCTTCTATCATCGCTGCAGCTGTAAGTGCAATGATTGGAACTTCTTTATTATGCTCTCTTATGATTTGTGTCGCTTCATATCCGCTCATTATTGGCATCTGCAAATCCATGAGTATCGCACAAAACTTTTCTGGATTTGACAAATAAATTTCTACACCCTCTTTGCCATTGTTGGCAACGCTCACTTCTATTCCTACTCTTTGAAGCATCATAGAAGCTACTTCTTGATTTATCTCATTATCCTCGACCAACAGAATGTGGATACCTTTTAAATCTGGAAGTTCAAACACTTCAGGCTCTGCCATAACTTCATTTGTATGATTTATTGGCTCCCATGACTCAACTTCAAACTCTAAATCAAAGCTAAAAGTTGTTCCCTCATTCTCTTTGCTGTGAACTTGAATTTTTCCTCCCATTGCCTCAACAATTTTTTCACAAATCATCAATCCCAAGCCAGTTCCACCAAATTTTCGTGTTGTGGAACTGTCTGCTTGAGAAAAGGCAAAAAAGATTTTAGATAGCTCTTCTTGGCTCATTCCGATACCTGTATCACTGACACTAAAACTCAAAATAGCTCTCTTGTCATCTATTTTCTTTTTTAGCTCAATCGTAAGTATCACTTGCCCTTTTGAGGTAAACTTCAATGCATTACTTAAAAAGTTTGTCAGCACTTGCTCTATACGGAATACATCACTGACAACTACAGAGGGCAAATCACTCGCTCCAATACACTTGAGTAGCAATCCTTTATTGGCAAATTGCGTACTAAAAAGGGCTTTTAATTGTGCTACGACACTCTCAAGTTCAAAACTTCTATGTTCGAGTTCTAATTTCCCTGCATCGATTTTTGAAAAATCCAAAATATCATTGATAATACCTAAAAGCATTCTCGATGCACCATGAATTTTTGTCAAAAAATCTTTTTGCTTTGCATCCAGAGGTGTCTCTTGCATCAATTCACTCAAGCCTAATATCGCATTCATAGGTGTTCGTATCTCATGGCTCATATTTGCCAAAAATTGGCTTTTTGCTTTGTTGGCTACTTCTGCAGTTTTTTTAGCTTTGATTTGAACAGAGAGGCTTCTTTTTTTAATTTTAATTTCTCGCTTATGAAACTCTATCTCTTGCTCTTTCTCTTTTTTATATCTGTATATCAAAATGCCCACTAAAATAACAGATAAAGAGACTAAAAAAGTAATAATTAAAAAAATATTTCTTCTTTTATACTCCCAAGATGCAAGAGTTTGCTCATAATCTAATTGAACTGAAACATTGAGTGGAAAATTATCTGTGAGAATATATGCACTGAGATATTGTCTCTTTTTGATGCTCTCAATCCCTAGAGATTTCCCTTTGGAGAGAGACTCTTGTATCAAATTCGATGGCTCGACTTGTTGCCCGAGGAGATTAAATTTATTTGATGAGAAAAGTAAAACTCCATCCGTTCGAATCACATCTAAATTTGCAAAATCATTTTGTAAATTTTTTGCGAACCTATTTATGAAATAGTCACTGTTGATACTCATCTCGATATAATAATTTTCTCCATTGACTGGAATCATTTTCAAGATTGGCAAAAAATTTGAGTGACCATCCTCTTGCAAATTTGAAAAATCTTTTCCCTTTTTTGGCGATGAAAATCTCATTATAGTTTTATCAAACATTGGTTTTGGGTAAAAATCATCTCTTTTTAAATCTATTCCAATATTTTTAGGATTAGAGCTATAGAGAATCACTTTTTGGGAGTTTAAAATACTTATAGAACGGATATAGGGACTATCAGACAAAATATTTTCTAAATCGTCGCCAAGAAGGAGTGGATCTTTTTTTGTTGCAAGAATGGAGCCAATTGTATCTATTGTAAAACTGATATTTTTAAATGTTTGAGTAATTTGGTCACTTAAAGTATTGGCATGAAAATCCGCAATTTTGAGGTGTGTTTGAATAGATTCCTCTTTTAAAATAGACAAAGAAAACATCACCCCGCCAACAATAAATATAATAATAAATAGCATAAAAGCTATTACTTTATATATCCAGCGGGAATCCTGATGTAATTTATTCAAAAAGTCTCTCTTTTAATCTAATTTGACTATTGGTTCAAGTGCATTTTTCTTTGCTAAATTGAGAAGTCGTCCATCTTTTTTAATATCTTTGATGAATTGCTCCACTCTCGCATGAAACTTATCATCTCCATACGCCATAGCCCATGCATACGATGTCATGTGATAGGTTGATTCTGGCATAATCAGTTTCGCCCAGTCCGTCGTTGCCAACATTCTTTTTCCAAATGGATAGTCGGTCATAAATACATCTGCACGACCAGCAATTACTTCTTGTTCTCTTGCATGCATATTTTCTACGACCAAAAGAGTTGCATTTTTGAGCTTCTCTTTCATAATCGGCTCATGGTACGTTCCCTTAGCAACGGCGACTACCACACCCGTTTTATCGATATCATCCCATTTTTGGATTTTCTTATTTGTTTTGGTTGCGACTGCATAGATATCACTTGCTAAATGGGGCGTTGTAAAGCGTACTTTTTCTCTTCTTTGAGGTGTGTTGCCTATGGCAAACATCGCTATATCACATTTGTCTTTTGTCACATCCTCCAAAAGAGTTGCAAAGGAGCTTGGAACATATTCGAGTTCGGCATCCAAATCTTTTGCTAACTCCAATGCCAAATCACTATCAATTCCAATCAACTTTTGTGTTCTTGGATCTAAATAAGAGATGCCATAATATTCACTCCAGATACATACTTTGACTTTATTCTCTTGCTTGATTTTTTCTAATCTGTCACCTTCAGCAAACAGGAGCGTTTGAGCCAAAAAAGCCACTAAAGTTAGTTTTATCACTCTTTTCATCGTAAACACCTTTTAGAAATTATATTTTAGAATCAAATGGTACTCATCCCAACTTAAAGAACCACCATTTGCTGGAAATACGAGAAAATCATCTGAGTAATTAGCACGAGCACGCACCTCTAAATTTTTCACAGCTGCGGGAAGATAAGTGAGCATAAAATCATACTCACTTGCATCGCCCATAGTCCAGCCATTGTTTTGTCCCATATCAAACTTTGCGTAAGATGCAGATGTCTCTACATTTGCACCAAAATCTTTCCAATTATAGGCAACTTGAGCTTTTTC
Organism: Sulfurimonas sp.; assembly: GCA_011391635.1. GTDB lineage: Bacteria > Campylobacterota > Campylobacteria > Campylobacterales > Sulfurimonadaceae > Sulfurimonas. The sequence continues at coordinate 46,646 of JAABQD010000016.1, forward strand.
AGCTTTTGTGCCCGCCAAGCGTGTAAGCATCCCTTGGATAAAGGCTGGCATTCCTCCCCACATTGTCATAGTTGCATGGGCATACACTGGGTCTGTCATACTGTTTTCACTCACCTGAGAGTACGCAAGATACGAGCTAAAATTATCTATATTTGCTCCTAATTTCAACGCCAAATAATCAGATTCTAGTGAACCATCCCCACCCATATATTTTAAAAGTTTATCTCCTACATCATTCTCTTTGATGTATTGAACAGCTACAAAAGGTTTTACTTTTTGGCTTAAGAAACAATCCCATTTGTAATCGCCCTGAAGATAAACAGAGTTCATAATATCATGTGCATAGTAATCCCACACTTGAAGTTTGAGGTTTTTAATTCCGCTATATGTAGCAGAAGCTATGGAAAGTCCATCTGTTTTTGTGCCAAGAGCATAAGTTCCGATGTTGACAAATTCACCCACTTGATTTCTATCATCTACCGCAGAGTACGCTGCTGTGGAAGCCAAAATTTTATCTCGAATAAGTCCTGATTCAGAGGAGTAGATACGACCAAAAGTACCTTGTGCAAAATCCGTGGCATGTGCAACAAAAACAGTCGTATCTTTGATATCTTTATTTGTGAGTGTATAGGCTTGAAAAAGGTTTGGAAGCATTCTTCCATCATCTGCTCCAGCAAGTGGAGTATTCAATTTTTGACGACCAGCAGTTACTACAGTGTTTTGTATTTTATACTGAAGATAAGCTTCACCTAAAATCGAATAACTCCCATTATCCTTGCCCAACACTGTCGGGTCAACTTTTGTATTGTCGGTTTGTGGCGTTGCGAGGGCAAAACCATTGGTTGTATAAAAAGCAGTTCCTAGGCTCAAACCTTCCCAAGGAGCAGTTTCATACTTCAAAAAACCACCAACAGCATTGGATCTTCGTGTATAATCTGATTTGGTAGGACTTGAAAATCCCACACCTCTTGCGATGGAAAAACTTCTGATTTGACCACTTACATTGCCATCCATAAACATACTCTCTAAACTATCGGCAGCTTGGAGTGTCTCACCCATTAAAACGGCAACACCTAGTGCTAATAAAACTTTTTTTTTCATATTCTCTTCCTTAAATTTCATTTTTTTCTCTAACCGTGTGGAGAATATACCTGTTTTTGCCACGCTCTTTTGCTTCATATAAAGCATCATCTGCCATTTTTAATAAATCATCTTTGAGGACATCTTCGGTTTTATCTTTAAAAGCAACACCAATACTTAAGGTTATAATTTTTTCTACACTCGAATAATTATGTTCTACATGTAACCCTCGCACAGCTTCTATAATACTTTGTGCGACAAATTCTGTATCCTCTTTTGAAATATCTTTGAGCAACACTACAAACTCTTCTCCTCCATACCTTGCTACAAAATCTGTAGGGCGTCGTAAGGAACCAAAAAGGGCATTTGCAACTTTTTTCAAGGCATCATCGCCTTTTCCATGCCCATAATTATCGTTATAAGGCTTAAAAAAATCTATATCAAGCATCATCACACACAAAGAGATTGCATCTCTGGCACACTCTTTATAAAGTTGTCCAAATCTTTCATCAAAAAATCTTCTATTAGGTATATTCGTGAGTCCATCATACATTGACAACTCTTCTAACATATCGCTTTTGAGTTTTGCATCTATTTGATTTCTTACTCTTAGCTTGATAATTGTCTGATTGTAAGGCTTTGTAATATAATCAATTGCCCCAATATTGAGTCCAAACTCTTCATCTTCTTGATTCACTTTCGCTGTTACAAAAATAATGGGGATATTGTTTGTATTTGAATCATTTTTGAGTATTTTGCACATCTCATACCCATCCATTTCAGGCATCAGAACATCTAACAAAATCAAATCCATATTATAATTTTGATATTTCAATATTTCAAAAGCTTTCTTTGCAGATTTTGCCACTTTTAAATCATAATCTGCTTGAAGTAAATCAGACAAAATCATCAAATTTGAAGCTTCATCATCTACTATTAAAATTGTTGGTTTTGTTTTTTTAAAAAATATACTATTCATCATTTTCACCTTTATTGTCACTCAGTGTCCATTCTAGTCTAATAAATCTTACATATTTATAAAAACTCTCATTCCCTGCCTATCTCTTTTATAAGCGTTCATTCAATATAATTGCGACTATTTTTTTTTATTATATATACGAAAGTGAGTCCATGAGCTGGTTTAATTTTTTTCAAACAAAAACAGAGATAAAACATCAATTTGGAAGAGGTATCAATGCGAATCTCTCACCAGATGAAGAAGAGCTTTTTAACAAATCCTATGAGGCCTTTGAAAAAAAAGAGATTTTAGATGCGTATGAATACTTTTTTCAATCTCTTGAAAACTTTACCAATGGTATCTCTAATCAAAACATCACAACCTCAAGAGAGGAAGAAAAACTCCATTTTGAAATTTTGCAAGGGTGTGCAAAAATCAGAGGTACCATTACCAAAGAACATCTCTATGCAGAGTCCATTCTCACAAAAAAAGAGAGTGCGAGTGTCGCCCTCAAACGCTATATTTTAGAGCGAAACTACCAGCTCACTTATGCGAACTATTTTAGTGACAGTGAGTTTCTCAAGCTCAAACTCTACCATGACAATATCACTATGAGTTCTCAAAAAGTTTTTTTTCCCCTTCGAGAACTCGCACTCAATGCTGATTTTGACAAAGAACATGCCAAATGTGAGTTTACCGGCACTCAAATCGAAGATATACAACACCTCAAACCCTTAGATGAAAAAGAGTTACAAATCAAATATGATTTTTTACATACATGGATAGAAGAACTTATAGCTAAAATCGCTACATTTCCGCCTAATGACAATGCTGGAATGCAATCTTTTTCACTTTTGTATTTTTACTTCAAAGTTGATTATCTTCTCACTCCAAAATATGAGATTTACCACAAAATGAGCAAAAAAATTCAAGAGTATTTTAGTGATGAAAACGCAACGCTTGAAGCAAAAAATGAGGAACTCAAAGAGTATATCGAACTCCTCAAAGATATCCCATTTGAGGAGTTTAGTAAAAACTTTTATGATGCGAAATATACATTTAACCCAAGCGACAGAACTTCCAATGAAGAGATCAGTGCATTTATAAGTGATTCTCTCTCCAAGATTCGATGGTACAAAAACAATCGCTACCACCAAATCATTCCTATACTTTACAGCTATATCGCTTTTCATATTTTGTATAACTATGGACTACATCCTCTCACAAAGGCTCTCATTCACACCCTTGTCGAGATTCAAAACCAGAGTTTTTTCAATGCACTTGAGTATCCAGCTCTTTACAATGAAAAGACAAACAGCTTTGCCAAAAAAACAATCATCTCTAAAATCGAAGAGATTATCGAGCCTTTTCAAGAGCGATTTAAACTCCTCGAGCCTTTTGGCAATAAGCTCAATTATACAACCCTCAACGAGTTTAGCAACAGCTTCTACCTCCAACTCCAAGAACTCAATTTTGAAGAGATATAGATGAATACACAACTAATTTTAGAAACTTATATAGAGAACATCATACAAATTATGACACCCTATGGAACTGGTTCTGGATTTATTATAGACGATTTAATTATTACAAATTCGCATGTTGTAGGCGGACTCAAAGAGGTAGTAATTTCGGCAAAAAAAATCAAAAGAACGATTGCAAAAGTAGTTTATGATGATGCGTATTATGATTTAGCCTTTATCAAAATCGATTTGCATACTCCAAAAAACAGTCTCACTCTTGCAACCAAGCCCGTAGAAGATGGCGATGTTGCCATTGCTATCGGTCATCCTTATGGTTTGAACTACACAGCGACTGAGGGAATCATCTCAAAAGCTTCACGCCTTCAAGGAGATTTGGAATACATCCAGCTTGATGCCGCTATCAACCCTGGAAACAGTGGAGGACCGCTTCTAAACGCCGATGGAAATGTTGTAGGTGTCAACACTTTTATCATACAAAATGCAAACAATTTAGGTTTTGCTGTGCCTTATTTTTATATTCAAGAAGCCTTGGAGAGCTTCAAAAAACTCCAAAGAGAGAACATCATCAAATGTACTTCTTGCAAAAATCTCATCCATGAAGAGGATATCACAAATGACTACTGTCCGGCATGTGGAATCAAACTCGAAGTAGCAAAACTCAGACGCAAAGGGTACAAACCAAGCGGTGCAACTAGGCTCATAGAGGATATTTTAGAAGAGATAAAAATCAATGTCACACTCGCACGACGAAGCCAATCCTCATGGAGAGTGGAGCATGGAACGGCAAGAATTGAGATAAACTACTACGAAAATGGTGTTATCATCGGTGACTCAAAACTGTGTGGCATTCCAACCCAAAATATAGATAAACTCTATGATTATTTACTCGATGAAAATAACTCCCTCTCTTACTGGCAATTTTCAATTAATGAAAATGCTATCTACCTCTCCTATCTTGTAGTGGACTCTTCGCTTACACAAAAAGAGGGTAAAATTGCATTCGAGAGACTTTTTGAATATGCCGATAAATACGATGATATTTTGATAGAAAAGTTTGGAGCAATCAGGCTCAAACGCGACGAAGAAGATTAAAAACCACCAAAGGAAATTTCCACATGCCAAGATTTTTAGAATTTAAAATAGATTTAGCGAGTTTTATAGAAGAACTGAACCAAAGATTAGAAATCAATACAAAAAAAACAGAGGAACTTTTAGAGATAAAAGAAAAAACTTATGCAAACTTTGTAAAACCTCTTGAGATGATGGATGAGTATCTCAATCAGTTTTTCACACCACTCACACACATCAATTCTGTCAAAAACTCCGATGAGACACAAAAAGTTTATACAGAATCTTTACCAATCATTACAGAGTATTCCACAAAACTCTCTCAAAACTTAAAGATTTACCAAGCATATAAAGAGATACAAGAGAGAGAAAAAAGTAGCCTCAATGAGGAACAAAAGAGAGTTTTAGAGCTAAATATTCTCAACTTTGAACTCAGTGGAGCACATTTGGATGAGACCACAAAAGAGCGACTCCAAGAGATTCAAATCAAAAAAAGTGAACTCTCAAACAACTTCTCGCAAAATCTACTCGATGCAACCAATGCGTATGAATATATTATAGAGGATGCGAAAGATGTCGAAGGATTGCCACAAAGTGAGATTGAGAGTGCGAAGTACGAAGAAGATGGCGTTACAAAATATAGATTTACACTCCAAATGCCCTCGTACCTCGCCTATATGACCTATGGAACAAATAGAGAAATACGAGAAGAACTCTACAAAGCTTATGTCACACGAGCACCACAAAATGCAAAAATAATCGATGAACTTTTGGCACTCAAACATGAGATGAGCCAACTCCTAGGCTTTGCAAATTACTCCGCTTATTCACTTGCAAGTAAAATGGCAAAAGATGAAGCATCTGTTTTGAGTTTTTTAAAAACACTCATAACCAAAGCCAAAGACCAAGCAAAAGAGGAGCTAAAAACACTCCAAAAGATGTTCCACATGCCACTTCAAAGTTTTGATGTTGCCTACTACAGCGAATTGCTAAAAAAAGAGCAGTATGATTTGGATGAGGAGCTTTATCGCCCCTACTTTGAGCAAAAGAGTGTGGTAAATGGCATGTTTGAGTTTTTAAACAAACTCTTTAGCATCAGTTTTGTAAAAGTACAAGAGTCACTTTGGGATGAAAAAGCGAGTAGCTATGATGTTTATCACAACAACGAAGTAAGAGCAAGACTCTATCTCGACCTAGAGGCTCGAAAGAACAAGCAAGGTGGAGCTTGGATGCATAACTTTCAAGCACACTGTATCGATGAAAAACAAAAGGAGCAATTGGCATCAGCTTTTATAGTTTGTAATTTTCCTCCAAGCAGTGAGAGTGCACCATCTCTTTTAAGACACGACGATGTTGTGACACTTTTTCATGAAATGGGACACACCATCCACCATCTTCTCAGCCAAGTAAATGAGAGCGGAGTGAGTGGTGTGCATGGTGTGGAGTGGGATGCGGTGGAGTTTCCATCTCAACTTTTGGAAAATTTTGCGTATGAACCCGCAGTTCTCCGACTCTTTGCAAAACACTATCAAACACAAGAGATACTTCCTGATGCAATGATTCATAAGCTCGTACGAAGCAAAAACTTTCTCTCCGCTATGGGGATGCTACGACAGTTGGAGTTTTCACTTTTTGATTTTGTACTTCATACACGCGTTCATAACGAAGAGGAGATTCAAACACTCCTCGATGGCATTCGAGCTGAAACTTCACTCATCACACCACCAGCATATAACAAATTTCAAAATGGCTTTTCACACATTTTTGCTGGAGGCTACGCTGCTGGATACTATAGCTACAAATGGGCGGAAGTATTAAGTGCAGATGCTTTTTTTAGTATCGTCGATGAAGGAATATTTAACTCACAAACTGCCAAAAAATATCTTGATATCGTACTCAGTGGTGGCGGTTCAAAAAGTATGGAACTCCTCTTTAAAGAGCTTTTAGGAAGAGAGCCAAACCCAGAGAATCTTCTCAGACTCAATGGAATCAATGTATGAGAGTTCTCCTCTTTGTGTTACTCCTTCTAAATTTTGTTTATGGAGATAAAATTGTGACAATCGCCTCTTATAATGTAGATAATCTTTTTGATTTAGAAGAGAGTGGCTACGAATATGATGAATATACACCTAACTCTTTTTCAGAGTGGAACCAAAAAAATTATAAAATAAAACTCCAAAATATTGCCAAGGTCATTAAAGATATCAATGCAGATATTATTGCCCTCGAAGAGGTTGAATCCCTTCAAGCCCTCAAAGATTTGCGATTTACACTTCAAAGAGAGGGACTTTATTACCAATACTACGCAATTGCGGATAAAAAAAACACAACAGTAACTGTTGCTTTTTTGAGTAAATTACCTTTTGTGTATGCCAAAGAAGTCAGTGTCACTGCATCTCTCAAACATAGAAATATATTAGAAGCAAAATTTTCTATCAACAATAAAGATTTATATCTCTTTATCAATCATTGGAAGGCAAAAACAGGTCCTGAGAGTGAAAGAATCGTCTCAGCAAAAGCATTGATAAACAGAGTAGAAGCTCTAGGATACGACAAAAACATCGTACTTGTTGGCGATTTTAATTCAGATTATGAAGAGTACATTAAATTTGAACGAAAAAGAAAATTAAATGATACCAATGGAAAAACTGGAATAAACCATATTCTAGGCAGTCTCCATCAAAAAGAGAAAGCATCCAATACAAAATATGAAAAAGAGAGTTTTTATAATCTTTGGTACGATGTAAAGGAAGAAGAGAGATACAGTTATATCTACAAAAAAGAGAAAGAAACTCTCGACAACATTCTCATATCCCAATCTCTCCTTCATAAAAAAGAGATATTCTATAAAAACCAGAGTATGCACTCATTTAAGGCTCCTTATCTCTTCAAGGGCAAAAAAATAAATGAGTGGAAAACCTCAAGACAAAAACCTATAAAACATGAAGGAGAAGGTTATTCAGACCACCTTCCAGTGATAGCAGAGTTCATTATTAACTAAGACACCAATCTATCTCTCGCTTTGCACATGCCAAGAGATAACTATTTGTTTTAGAAAAAGGCTTTGAACCAAAAAATCCTCTATACGATGAGAGTGGAGATGGATGTGGAGCTTTTAAAATAAGGTGTTTAGTCTCATCTATGTAGGAAGCTTTTTTTTGAGATGGAGCTCCCCAAAGTATAAAAACAATATTTTCATATTTAAGAGAGAGTTTATTGATAACCGCATCTGTAAATATTTCCCATCCAATACCCTTGTGAGAGTTAGGTTCAGCCTCTCTTACGGTTAATACAGTATTGATTAAAAATACACCCTCATCTGCCCAATGCGTTAAATTTCCACATGCCACAATATCACAGCCAACATCATTCTTCAGCTCTTTAAAAATATTGGCAAGTGAAGGGGGAATTTTACATGTATCACAAACAGAAAAGGCCAAACCATTTGCCTGATTCGCTCCATGATAAGGGTCCTGCCCTATTATTACAACTTTTACTTTATCTGGTGAAAGCAAATTAAAAGCTCTAAAAATAGCATCCTGTTGTGGAAAAATAGTTTTTAATTTGTACTCATTTTCTATAAAATTTTGAAGTTTAATAAAGTAATCTTTGTGAAGCTCATCCTCTAAAAATGATTTCCAATCGCTGTTTAGTATCATAATAATCCTTTAAAATAAAATTAAAAATATCCACATGCCAAGAATAAGATAAAAAGATAAAAGTAACAATAAGTATAAGAGATAAGGTTGATAAAAAGGAAGAAGATTATAACTTTGACGGAACTAGGCAGCGACCTACATTTCCACACCTGAAAGGTGCAGTATTATCAGCGATG
>JAABQD010000017.1 GCA_011391635.1 Sulfurimonas sp.
TGGATTTATTAGGAACGATTGAACAGCAAATAATTGAGTATTGGTGGAGTGCGGAGGAAGAAGAAAATGGCAAAAAATTAGCTCTATTGCAGATTGAAGAGGCACTTGCGAATCTTGATAAAGAGTGTTTGTAGTTTCTCAAACACCAAGTATTTTAATTCAAAATCTTACAAATTGCCTCCTGAACGAGAAGAAATTCCTCCGCAGTTTAAAGAGGAGTTTCCACATGCCGTGATGTCATAGTCTAAAATAAAGTGAACTCATTCACTTCATTTCAGCCGTCTCATGCCGTGATGTTTCCACATGCCGTGATGTTTCCACATGCCGTGATGTTTCCACATGCCGTGATGTTTCCACATGCCGTGATGTTTCCACATGCCGTGATGTTTCCACATGCCGTGATGTTTCCACATGCCGTGATGTTTCCACATGCCGTGATGTTTTTCTTTTTTAGGTAGCTAAAAAAGAGTGGAATTTCAGTTTTAATTTAAGGGACATTATGTCCTTTTAATAGATTATTTGACAAATAACGGAACACTTTATCCGAATAACTGCTAATTTCTTGCTAAAAGGACACTTTTTTCTTAAGGTTAAAGTTGTTAAAAATGAAAATAGATGGAAATTGTTACGATTTTTTATAAAATCACTTGAATTTGTATTTCTAATAAGACATTTTCCATGTTCCTTTAATAATTAGTATTCAGTGTCTTTTTGATATAGTGTCCTCTAATAAATAGTTATCTACAAGGAACTAAAATATGATTTTATCAAATAGCAGAATATATGATTTAAACGATATTATAAATAAGTTACAGTCCAATGGTTATGAAACTTTTACAGGTTTTACAAAAGATTTAATCGAAACTTCAGATACTGGTCAGACTATTGATACTTATATTCCAATGTATGGATGTAATATTATAAAGCATACAGATATATCAAACTTTGATAGTGATTATCTTAATATTAATGTTGAATCATTTGATAACTATATTAAAATTGCAAAAGATTCAAATGGGAATTTCTTAAATATAGAAAATGGATTATTTTCAATTTATAATGATTTTGAACGATTTCCAGTTGCTAGGTTATACATCTATAAATTTAAAAATAATAATGATACACAAGATATATTAAAAAAATTATTATCCCTTAATTTACAATGTAATTCAAAAGATTTTGATACACTAATTAATGCCACAAGTGTTAAACAAAGAATTGAAGAATACTTAAAAACATTAGATAGTAGATTTGAAAAATTAACAAAATATACACAAGGTAAGATAGATAACACATCGATTATTGGTGGTATGGTAATAGCGAGAGAAGATTCAATTTGTCCTGTTTGTAATAAAAACAAATCAACAGAAATAGAAGAAATATCTTTTACTAATTATAAAACTGGTATTCAAGTATCTCTTGAAGTTTGTAATGACTGTTTGAGTTATGAAGCAAAAGATAATCAATTATTAAATTTTATGTTTCATGAAATGAATTTATCTTCTATATTAGAACAAAGAGAATTAACTATAGAAGAAATAAGAGAAATATCAAATAAAATTGTTACATTATATCTTAATGCTGAAATAAAAAGAGAAGCTTCACACACAAATGATACAATTACTGCAATAGTTAAAAATAAATATTTATTAAAATTAAGACTTACCAAAGTATTAGATTATGGATATACGATATTAACATTAAATGAAATAGAATTAATAAGATTTGACTCTGCAAATCATCATTCTGATAAAATTGAATTTATGCCACATCATATACATAATGATGTAATTGAAGAAGAAAAAATTAAAGAAGAAGCTAAACAATTAAGTAGAAAAAAATCAAAAGAGCATAAGTCTAAAATCAATATTACAGATAGTTTTTTAACAGGATTTCTTGGAATTGATTACACCTCTATTAAAAATAAAATAGAAAAGTTAGATAATAAAGGTATATAACAAAACTCAGGAGCCAATATTTTATAAAACATTGCTCTCCTTAAGCGTTAGTATCCTCCACTTAAATATGAAATCTTAATTTGGTACCATTAAAAGATTGAAGGGGATTATTATGCAAATTGTTAATGATAATTTAATTAAAGTGAGCGAAGAATGAATAAAAACCTAACCATAAGAAACTCAACAGCAGAATTTTTAATTTTCACAACCGCTAACGGACAAGATACCATAGAAGTAAAAGTAGAAGATGAAACTGTATGGCTTACACAAAAACTAATTGCTAAACTTTTTGATGTACATGTGGCAACTATAAATGAACACCTAAAAAAAATATTTAACACCCATGAATTAGAAGAAAATTCAGTTATTAGGAAATTCCTAATAACTGCAAATGATGGCAAAAACTACAATACAAATCACTATAATTTAGAAGTGATCATCTCATTAGGATATAGAATCAACTCAAACAAAGCCACAGAGTTTAGAAGATGGGCAACACAAATTTTAAAACAGTATGCTACTCGTGGATATGTACTGGATAATGAAAGATTAAAAAATGGTAGTTATTTAAATCCTCAGTACTACAAAGATTTAATCTTAGAGATAAGAGATATTAGAGAGAGTGAAAGAAACTTTTATCAACAAATAACAGATATATATGCAACTGCTATGGATTATGATTTTCAAGCTCCAACAACACAAGAATTTTTTGCTACTGTTCAAAATAAACTACATTGGGCAATTCATGGACATACAGCTTCTGAACTTATAGTCCAAAGAGCAAATCATCAAAAAGAGTTTATGGGACTGACAAACTGGAAAAAAGCACCAAATGGAAAGATATTAAAATCTGATGTTGTAGTTGCTAAAAATTATCTATCTCAAAATGAGATAAAATCACTTGATAGAATTGTAACTATGTATCTTGATTATGCGGAAGACCAAGCTGAAAGAAATATCCCAATGACCATGAAAGATTGGAGTCAAAAACTTAATGCTTTTTTACAATTTAATGAACGAGATATTTTACAAAATGCAGGAAAAGTTACAGCCGTAATTGCAAAAGAGTTTGCTATAAGCGAATTTGAAAAATATAAAGTAATTCAAGATAAATCATATAAAAGTGATTTTGATAGATTACTAGGTGAGATAGATATTCAAGAGTGATATACACAACAAAACCTAGCACTGAATAGATAAATCTATCAGTGAAGTTAACCGTTATAAGTACAAAGGAGTATCATGGCAGAAATTACAGCTCATATTGTAATTACACCCTTGTGAGTGAATCTCCACTTTTACAAAATTAGACTCTATATTTTATAGACTAATACACAACCTTGACTAAGCGTACGAAATCAAGTACCATTATAAAAAAGGATTTTATTATGACAAAAGTAATGACTGTAAGCCAAGCTCGAACAAATATTTATAAAATCATGGATGAAACAGCCCAAACGCATCAGCCTATCATCATTACAGGAAAAAGAAATAATGTTGTGATGTTGTCTGAAGAGGATTGGAACGCAATCGAAGAGACACTTTATCTCAATTCAATACCGGGAATGGCAAGTTCAATCAAAGAGGCGATGGACGCTCCAAATAGTGAATTTAGTGAAGATGTTGCGTGGTAATGTACAAAGTCATCTATGCAAAACAAGCTTTAAAAGATGCGAAAAAACTCTCCGAAGCTTCTTTAGATAAAAAAGCAAGAGAACTCATCGAAATTTTAAAAATCAATCCATTTCAAAAACCGCCCCCTTATGAAAAACTCGTTGGCAATTTGAACGGTTCTTTTTCACGCCGAATCAACATTCAGCATAGAATTGTCTATGAAGTGATTGAAGATGAAAAATTGGTAAGAGTATCGAGAATGTGGACGCATTACGGGGAATGAAAGTTCAAGTGCACAGAACCACAACTCATGACAAATCTCTTTCCATTCAACTCAAAAATAGACTATAATTTCGCCATGATTACAAAACTAAAAAATATAAAAAATAGCATCAAACCTCTCTACTTTGACTTGGCATGTGGAACTATTACAGCTCTGCTTTTTAGTGCTTTTATCTACTTTGAGCATTATGGATTCACACTCAAACTTCTCAATACGCTCTTTGGGGTTTTAGCTTTGGCATTTTTTCTGCACATGCCAAAGAGAGCTGTTTTAATCGCTGGATTTCTTATTGGGCTTTTGTGGTTTTACTGGATTGGGTATAGCTTCAAGTACAATGGTGTAGGATTTTTAGAACCTTTTATAACACTTGGATTCGCAATTATTTATATGCTCTTTTTCGGTGTTTTGGCACTTACAAAAAAAGTTTATATACGAGCTATTTTACTCTTTGGGCTGAGCTTTTTTGAGCCTTTTGATTTTAACTGGCTACAAATTGAACTTCTTTTTGTAGATAGCTATATTGGTGTGACAAAGTATCAACTTGCAGTCGTTTTACTTGCTCTTACTTTGCCCCCGTACATCAAAAAACCCTATACTTACGCCCCTCTTGCTCTTTTGCTTTTGGCACTCAATTTCCATGTGCCACTCCAACTAGATGCACCACTCAAAATCAAACTCATTCACACTGATATCAGCCAAGATAGCAAATGGCAAAGAGAGTATCTAGGCTCCATTATAGAAGAGAATATCGTACAAATTAAACAAGCCATTGAAGAGGGGTATGATTTGGTTGTTTTGCCTGAAGCGTGTTTTCCTCTCTACATGAACAAACACCCAAAACTTTTAGCAACACTTGAAGAACTCTCCCAAGAGATATCGATAGTAGCAGGAACACTTTTGCAAGAAAATGGCGAAAATTTCAATGTCACTTACGCTTTTGAAGATGGCAAATACACCATTGCAAAAAAGTTGGTTTTAGTCCCTTTTGGCGAGTATATTCCTCTGCCAAAATTTGCTCAAAAGATTATTAATGAGTACTTTTTTGCCGGTTTATCTGACTTTAGTATCGCAAAAGCACCAAGTGATTTTCTCATCAAAGGTGTAAAATTTCGCAATGCCATCTGTTATGAAGCCACATGCCAAGAAATTTATGAAGGTGATGTTCAATTTGTTCTTGCCATAAGCAATAACGCATGGTTTGCACCTTCCATTGAACCAACGATTCAGAAACTTCTCATGCGATACTATGCACGAAAAAATGGTGTAACAATCTACCATTCAGCAAATTATAGAGGTGTTGGAATCATCAAGTAATTTTTGAGTAACCTCTTTTTGCTATAATCATAAAAAAGACGCTAGGAACTTTCTCAATGATTAATCTAAAAAATCCAAACCTCTATAACAATCGTGAAATTTCATGGTTGCACTTCAATACAAGAGTTTTGATGCAAGCCCAAGATGAGTCTCTTCCTCTCTTGGAGCGACTCAAATTCCTCGCTATTTATGGAACAAATCTCGATGAATTTTACATGATTCGTGTAGCGGGTCTCAAAAAGCTTTTTACGGCGGGTGTCATCGTCTCAGGAGCTGATAAACTCACACCTCTTGAGCAACTCAGAGAGATACGTAGTTACATCTCAGATGAGCAAAATGCTGTAGAGTTTTGTCTGAACACTATTCTCACAAAACTTCAAGAACATGGCTTATTTGTCAAATCCCATTCTGAACTCAGCCAAGAGCAAAAAGAGCAAGTCAATAAATTTTTCAAAGAGAATATTTATCCTGTTATTACCCCTATTGCTATCGATGCAACCCACCCTTTTCCACACCTCAACAACCTCAGTTTTGGTCTTATTGTCAAACTCAGTGACAATGATGATGAAACAATAGAGCGATTTGGACTTATCCGTGTTCCGAGGGTTATCAAAAGATTTGTCGAGCTGGATAATAGCATCTACATTCCGGTAGAAACTCTCGTTGCAGAGCATATTCAAGACCTCTTTCCTGGATATACTCTTATCAAATATGCCTCATTTAGAGTCACACGCAATGCCGACCTTGAGATTGAGGAAGAAGAAGCGGATGATTTTATGGAGATTTTAGAAGAGGGACTGAAATTGCGTCGTAAAGGAGCAATGGTACGACTTGAAGTTGGAAGCCGTGGGGATGAGGAGATTATCAACTTTTTTAACCACCATACCAACATATACAAAGGTGATATTTATAAATACAATATCTTCTTAAATCTCTCTAGCCTTTGGCAAATTGTAGGAAATAAAGATTTTGCACATCTTTTGCCTACTCCATTTATGCAAAAAACACTCCCTCCTTTGGATAATAGTGAAAATATTTTTGCTGTACTTGACAAACAAGACCTTCTACTCTATCACCCGTATGAGAGTTTTGAACCTGTTGTCAAGATGATTCAAAATGCTTCCAAAGACCCTGATGTAGTCTCTATAAAAATGACACTCTACCGTTCAGGTCAAAATTCGCCAATAGTTCAAGCACTCATCAATGCAAGTGAATCTGGTAAACAGGTCACAGTAATGGTAGAACTCAAAGCGAGATTTGATGAAGAGAATAATCTCATCTGGGCAAGAGCCTTGGAGCAATCGGGAGCACATGTTATCTATGGGATTAAAGGCTTCAAAGTCCATGCAAAAGCGGCACTCATTACTCGAAGAATTAATAATAAACTCAAACAATATGCTCATATTGGCACAGGAAACTACAATCCTGCAACTTCAAAAATTTATACGGATATGAGTTATCTCACAAGTAAAGATGAAATTACAAATGACTTAACACGCTTCTTTCACTTCTTGACAGGTTTCAGCAAAAAAGGGTATCTCGATGAACTCTATATGGCACCCTCACAAATAAAACCAAAAATCATCTCTCTTATCCAAGCAGAAACACTCATGGGAAGCGAAGGACGCATTATCGCTAAACTTAACTCGCTTGTGGATGAAGATATCATTCGCACACTCTATAAAGCAAGTCAGGCAGGAGTCAAAATCGACCTTATCGTGCGTGGGATCTGCTGTCTTAAACCACAAATAGAAGGTGTAAGCGAGAATATTCGTGTTATTTCTATTGTTGGAAAATATCTCGAACATGCGAGAGCCTTTTACTTCAAAAGTGATGTTACGCAAGTTTATATCTCCTCAGCGGATTGGATGCCTCGGAATTTGGTCAAACGCATAGAGCTTCTCACCGCAATCAAAGATGAATTTGCAAAAGAAAAAATTATACAGATTTTAAGACTCCAATGCTCTGATAATGCTCTTGCACATGAGTTACAAAGCGATGGCTCTTATGTTAAAATAAAAAAAGAGGAATCAAAATCTATCAATAATCATAAACTCATGGAAGATTTTGTCAATCGTGTTATCAAAGCAACCAAAAATGAAACACCCACAGAGGTGGCACAACTTACAAGTAAACTTTTTGTAGAGGGCGAAAAATGATACATAAATTTAAAGATATTCTGCCACAAATTGGAGAGAACTCATGGATTGCACCTTCTGCCGATGTTATTGGTGAAGTGGCATGTGGAAGTGATTGTTCTATCTGGTTTGGCTGTGTTGTACGAGGCGATGTGCATTACATCAAAATCGGAAATCGTGTCAACATTCAAGATTTAAGCATGGTGCATGTCACCCACTACAAAAAAGCGGACAAAAGCGATGGGAATCCAACAATCATAGGTGATGATGTGACGATTGGACATCGAGTAATGCTTCATGGATGTGTCATCGAAGATGCTTGTCTCATCGGCATGAGTGCAACCATACTCGATGGTGCAGTTATAGGAAAAGAGTCGATTGTCGGAGCTGGGGCTTTAGTCACAAAAGGCAAAATATTTCCACCTCGTTCACTCATTATGGGAAGTCCAGCCAAAGTAGTGCGAGAACTCAGCGATGATGAAGTCAAAGAGCTTTACGCCTCTGCTTCAAGATATGTAGAGTTTAAAAAAGATTATCAGTAGAGATTGTTGGCATGTGGAAGTTCCACATGCCAGAATAATGAATCAAGTTCTATAATCCGCATTAATTTTGACATATTCATAACCTAAATCACAGCCATATGCTGTAAATTTGCCATCTGCTATGCCCAAATCACATGAGATGCTAAATCGTGGAAGTTGCATAATTTCAGCAGCTTTTTCTTCCATCGCTTCATTAAAAAGCAACTCACCTTTATTGTAAACACAAAGTTCATTAAAAGAGATACTCAGCGTCTCTTCATATGCTTCGACACCACTTGCACCCACAGTTGAAGCAATTCTTCCCCAATTAGGGTCTTGCCCAAAGAGAGCAGTTTTAACTAAAAGTGAGTCAGAAAGTGCTTTTGCAACTATTTCTGCATCTTTTGCATCTTTTGCACCTGTGACATTGTATGTTACAAGTTTTGTAGCACCCTCGCCATCTCGTACCATCTCTAATGCCAAGAAATGCATCACCTTAAAGAGTGTTTCTTTAAATGCATTTTTATTATAAGCACCACTCAGACCATTTGCCAAAAGCATCACGGTATCATTTGTAGAGGTATCACCATCCACGCTAATTGCATTAAAAGTCGTACGCGTCACTTCATCCAAAATCTCTTGCATCTCTTCTTTGCCAACATCTGCATCTGTTGTGATAAAACATAACATCGTAGCCATAGCAGGATTAATCATTCCCGCACCCTTTGCCATTGCACCAATGCGAAAACTGCTTCCATCTTCAAGCAAAACCTCAAATGCAATCGTTTTAGAAAAAGTATCTGTTGTCATAATTGCACTTGCAGCACTCATAGGCTCTTTTTTACTCAAATCAAAAAGAGGCATTGCTTCGATAATTTTTTGTTTTGGAAGTCGTACACCAATGACACCTGTGGAACTCATAACAGGATTTTTTACATCTTGGCATGTGGAAGCTAAAGCATCTAAGACTTCATTGATATCTTCTACCCCTGCTTTACCTGTCATTGCATTCGCATTTCTTGCATTTATAAGTACAAAATTTGTTTGAAAATCACCTTTTGCAAGAAAATGTTTAATAGGTGCCGCACACATCTTGTTTGTTGTAAATACAGAAGCAATTTTACATGCCACTTCGCTATAGATAAATGCGACATCTTTTGCACTGTTTTTCTTTAAACCAGCACTCACACCATCAGCAAAAAAACCATTAGCAGCACAAACACTACCATCATGTTGGATTATATTATACAAATCTTCACTCCTTTTTTATACATCTTTCTTATGTAATTATAATAGACTTTGGTTACTATTTTATATTTGTTTGAGTGATTCTGGCATGTGGATAAAATTTATAGGAGGGTTTGGGAGTAAAACTCCCAATTTAAAGAAGAAGAGTCTTAATTAAGACTCTTTTTTTAGTGTACGCAACTCTTTTGCAGAAATTTTAATTTTTTTTGTACTACCATCTTCTAGAGTGATTCTTACTGCTCTTAAATTAATTAAGAAACGACGCTTTGTTCTGTTTTTTGCGTGAGAAACATTGTTCCCACTCATTGGGCCTCTACCACTAATAGCACATTTTCTTGCCATATTTAGCTTCCTTCATTTAGGTTTTTAAAGTTGCGGATTATATCAGTTCAAAGCAAAAGTACAACTTAAGCTCAGTAAATATAATACAATTTATTCAAATTTATATACATTTTATATTTATCAAGTTAAAATGTATCAAATACAATATAAAGTAGCCCAAATTGATAACAAAAGATAAGATAGATTTTTATATCGAGAAGATTCCTCCTACTCCAAAAGTTCTAAGAGATACTCTTTTGTTGCTAAATAGCGGAGAACTTATTCGAGCCGCACACATTGCTTCAGAAGACTTAGCACTCAAATCCTATTTGAAGAACATCGTCAATAAACCTATCTACGGCTTCAAAAATGAGGTAAGTGATATTACGCAAATATTTGGAATTCTTGGTGTCTCTTCCTCACAACAAACAGTATATCAATATATGCTCAATCTTTTATCCCCAAAAAAATGGGTTTTATTTAAACTCAATGCATCCTCTTTTACAGATCTCCAAGCTAGATTGTCACAAAATTGGAAACTCATCCTCAAGCACCTCAATATAGATGACAAAGAAGTTGAGAGTGCTATCACACTTCTTCCAGCTAGTATCATCATCTCTGAGGCTCTTTTTCATGAAAGGATGGAGGATGTGCATCTTCTAAGAAGCGTACACGACCTCGATTTCAATACAATTCTTGTTCGTCTTTGCGGTGTTGATTTATTTGATATTTGTGAGCAAATTGCACATAAATGGGAAATGTCAGATAAAATTGCTCACATTGTACAAGCAGCTTCTGGCATCAAACCATCCAATGATGAAACTATCAACACTCTAGCAAAATGGATGCATCTACTCCTCTTTTATGAACTCTCGCAACCTCTCTTTATAGAAGCAGGTCTCAATAATTTTATAGATTTTCAAGTAGATTTTGTCGCAGACATCTATGATGATTTTGCAGCACTTATGGAGATAGAATGAGAGCCACAGTAAAACAAGGGATGGCTGTATTTGCACCCCAAGGCTTTTTAGACGGAAATAATACTGTGGCTTTTTTAACAGTAGATGATATAGATGCTACTTTGAAACTCAAAGTAGATATGGTTTTGGTATCTCTCAAAAAAGTTGTCTTTTTTAATCGTAATGGCTTGGATGTTTTTGTGAAAATGTTTGCGAAAGTGCGTTTAAACAATCATGCAACTGTCGGTTTTTGTGACTGCGATAACAAAAAATTTAATGCTATTAATAACTTTTATAAAAATGACTTAAACTTTTCTCTCTTTGATTCACAAGAAACAGCTGCTCTTTTTAGCTCTAGTTTTAAAGACCAAAGCAAAAATGTTTTACTCTACAGCGATGACAAATCTCAACGCTCAGCTATGGCAATAGAGCTTCATGATAACGGACACAACCCAATCATTGCACAAAGCAAAGATGATTTTATACTCAAGTGTGCCAATAAAAGCTCCTATGATCATGTCATAAGAAATACTTTTTTAGGGCAAATGGGACAAAAAGTTGCAACAAGAGTGACAGGAAATGCCATCATTTATACAGTTTCTTCATTTTTGGATGCTGATATAGGAAATAGCTTCAATATCGCATATCATAACAACTCACTCAATGTTGGTTTTAGACTCTTCATCTTTGATGCGTACAAAGTGATAAGTATGAATGTTCATGCACTCAATTTTTTCTCCAAACTAGCTAGTTCAGGAGCGGAGTATAATGCAACAATCTGCTTTGTTGGCATGAGTTTTGATAAAACACCCCTTACTTTCAAAGATAATATGGAAGATGCGGGAATAATGTTTTATGATCAGATGGATGACATCTTACAAAATAAAGAACTTCTTGAAGAACTAGGTGCGAGTAGTGCTGCAAATGTAAAAAACAAAAGAATAATCAACAAAATTGTCGTCACAGAACTCTCAAACTTTGTTCAGGCAACAACTGCCACGATTGAGATGATGACAAATTCAAGTGCTATCAAAGAAGCAGCCGAAGTTAAAGAGATAATCGTTGCAGACAAAACAGATAAAATTGCAAGTTCTATAGGTTTTTATGGAGATATGGATGGTATGGTTATCCTTATTTTTCCAAAAGATATTGCAAAAAAAGCGTGTGAACTTTTGATTGGCGAAGAGACAGAAGATGTCGAACTCATACTTGATACACTCGCTGAACTTGTAAATATTGTAGGTGGAAAAGTAAAAACACTCCTCTCTGATAAACACATCAGCGTAGACATTACCCTGCCAAGAACCTACGCATCAATAGATAGCCTTCTGGAAATCACCAAAGGAAGAAAAGGTGTTCAAGTTGATTTGAGCTTTAGTGGTGATAAATTTCTTTTTTTCTTAACTAGATAAAAGCGTCATAAAAGTATAATTGCGAAAATTTTCTTCTCTTGATAAAAGGAATATGATGCTTGTAGCTCCTAGTGTTTTGTCTGCTGATTTTGGAAACTTACAAAGAGATGTCGAGTCGATTTGTGAAGCTGGTTGTGACCTCGTACATGTCGATGTCATGGATGGACACTTTGTTCCAAATCTCACAATCGGACCTGTAGTTGTAAGTGCCATTGCGGCATGTGCAACAAAACCTCTTGATATCCATCTTATGGTTGAGAATAATACATTTTTTGTAGAACTCTTCGCTCCGCTCAAACCTGAATACATCTCTTTTCATATAGAAGAGGAGAAACATCCTCATAGACTTATCCAAAAAATTCGCTCCCTTGGAATCAAACCCGCTATCGTTTTAAATCCACACACACCTCCAGAGAGCATTGAGTATCTCCTTGGGGACTTAGACATGGTACTTTTGATGAGTGTCAATCCGGGATTTGGCGGTCAAAGTTTTATAGAGAGTGTTATCCCAAAAGCTATGAAACTGAGTGAGATGCGAAACCGAATCAATCCAAACTGCCTCATAGAAGTGGATGGCGGAGTAAGTGATAAAAATATACACATGCTCAAAGATGCAGGAGTAGATATTGTTGTTGCTGGAAGTTATGTATTTAACCACGCAAACAAAAAAGAAGCTATAAAAAGTTTACAAATCTAATCATGCGAGTCAAAATTTGTGGCATAACCTCTTATGAAGATGCAATGAGTGCAATTAATGCAGGTGCAGATGCTCTTGGCTTTGTTTTTTATGAAAAATCGCCGAGGTATATTTCCATTGCACATGCCAAAGAGATTATCAAAAAACTTCCCCCTTTTGTAGAAAAAGTCGCTCTTTTTGTCAATACAGATGCATCTACTATTGATTCCACATGCCAAGAAGTTGGAGCAACTCTCGCACAAATACATTTTGAAGCACCCAAAGAGCTTTATGAGGCACTTATAACTCCGCATATCAAAGTCATCCGAGCAAAAACAAAGGAAAATATTTTCAACTTTAATGAAGAATATAGACTTGTAGATGCCTACTGTGAAGCATATGGTGGTTCTGGCGTACGACTCAATTTAGAGTGGTTCGATGGTGTTGACTGCTCCAAGATAGTCTTAGCAGGTGGACTCAATGCCGAAAATGTCGCATCTCTTACACACTATGGCTTTTATGGAGTAGATGTAAGCAGTGGTGTTGAAGCAGCCCATGGAATTAAAAATCATGCCAAAGTAAAAGAGTTTATTACTAATGCTAAACAATGATTTTTGTTTAGATGCAAAAAGTATCTCAAGACTCTCTTCAAGAGGTTTGGGCATAGACTCATTTAAAAAACAGCTCGATGAAGAGATCCATCTCTCTTTGGAACTTTGGTACGCTCAAGGGCTTAAAATCGTAAAACATCAAGGCTATTTTTTCTTTCATACCAAATTTATTCCTATGCATGAAGCAGAGTTTTGCATCGTTGATATCGAAACCAATGGCTCCAAATATGAAAAGCACCAGATAATAGAAATTGCCGCTGTAAAAGTCAAAAATGGGGTGATTATAGACAAATTTGAATCTCTCGTGAAATGTTCTGAAATCAATGAACACATTACACTCATAACAGGCATAAGAGCAGAAGACACAAAAAATGCACCTACAATGAAAAAGGTACTCTATGATTTTAAAAATTTTTTAGGTGATGCAATTTTTGTAGCACATGATGTAAAGTTTGATTATAGATTTATCTCTGCTATGCTCAGCCGAGTTGGTTTAGCTCCACTTCTCAATCGTGGGTTATGTTCTCTAGCCCTAGCTGAGAGAACTGTTGTATCCTATAGATATGCTCTCTCTTACCTTAATGACTATTTCAATTTTAATCCACATGCCACACACCATCGAGCGATGAGTGATGTCATGACAACTTACGGACTTTTTAAATTATCTCTTGAGAATATCACTGAAAATATCAATAATGTAGAAGATCTTATAAAATTTTCAAGAGAAGCAAAAAGATTGAAAAGACCAAAATTTGATCCTATGAGAAAAGAAGAAGAGAATGAAAATAGTGAAGAAAAAGGTGAAGAGGAATAAAGTGTATTCAGAGTGATTTACTCTGAAAAAGCACCTGCACCAACAAGTTTTTTATATCTTGCATCCATTCTCTCCTCAGCACTCATCGCTCGAAGTTTACCAAGTTCACTTAAAAAATACTCAGCGATTGCCGCTGCACTTCCATCTTTATCACGATGTGCACCGATAAGAGGCTCATTAATAACATCATCAATAAGTTTTAGCTCTTTCAAATCTTGACTCGTTATTTTCATAGCATTTGTTGCAGCTTCTGCTTTGGTAGGGTCATTCCACAAAATCGCTGAACACCCTTCAGGAGAGATAACACTAAAAACAGAATAACGCATCATAGCTAGTCGATCAGCAACACCGATAGCCAAAGCACCGCCACTTCCACCTTCTCCGATTACAATCGAAATAGTTTGAGTTTTGAGTTCCGCCAACTCAAGCAAATTTCTAGCTATCGCTTCACTCTGATTTCTCTCTTCTGCACCAAGTCCTGGATATGCACCTGGGGTATCAATAAGCATCAAAACAGGGATATTAAACTTCTCTGCCATTTTAGCAGCACGAAGAGCTTTTCTATACCCCTCTGGATGTGGCATACCAAAATTTCGCTTGAGTTTATTCTTCGTGCCACGACCCTTTTGCTCACCTATGACCATCACTTTCTCTTCGCCAATGTACCCTAAGTAACAGATAATCGCAGCATCATCTCGGAAATGTCGATCACCATGAATCTCATACTTATCTTTAACAAGAAGATTAATATAATCAAGAGCATAAGGTCTATCTTGATGACGAGCTAATTGAAGTTTTTGAAAGTCCGAGAGATTTTTATAGGTTTTTGAAACCTCTTTTTCTAATGATTTTTCAAGAATTTCCACAGCATGTTGATCATGACGCACTTGTGCTGAGAGAATATCCTCTTGAATATTTTTTATTTTCAATTCAAAGTCTAAATATGTCGCCAAATTAAATCCTTACACTTTTAGATTTTTTTGAAAATTAAAACACCATTCGTACCGCCAAATCCAAATGAGTTGCTCATAATAACATTCAACTCAGCTTTTCTTGCTACATTTGGAACAATATCTAAATCACAATTTTCATCAGGTGTTTCATAATTAATCGTTGGAGGAATAATTCCATCTCGCATAGCCATCAAACATGTAACAGCCTCAATTCCACCTGCAGCACCTAAACAGTGACCGATTTGACCTTTAATTGAACTCATTGGAGGACAATTTTCTTTACCACCCAACAAATCTTTTACTGCAGCAGTTTCGTTTTTGTCATTGATTGGTGTACTTGTTCCATGTGCATTGACATAATCAAGTTTAGGCTCACCCGCCATTTTGTATGCGGCTTTCATCGCACGAGCTGGACCATCCAAGCTTGGAGTTGTGATATGACTTGCATCGCCACTTTCACCAAAACCTATGATTTCTCCATAAATTCTTGCACCTCGTGCCACAGCACTTTCATACTCTTCTAAAATAAGAGCAGCAGCACCCTCACCCATAACAAAACCATCTCTGTCTGCATCAAAAGGACGAGATGATTTTTTAGGGTCATCATTTCTTGTTGAGAGAGCTTTCATAGCAGCAAAACCACCAATACCTACACCAGTAATTGCTGACTCCGCAGATACGACCAACATTTTCTCAGCACCATTGCACATAATAGTTTTACATGCTTCACTAATTGCGTGAGTACCCGCTGCACATGCGGTAACACTTGAGAGGTTTGGACCTTTTGTTCCATGCTCAATAGAAACGAAGCCACCAAGCATATTTACTAGAGCTGAAGGGATAAAGAATGGAGAGATTCTACGAGACCCTTTTGTTTCAAGTATGATAGAATTTTTCTCAATCGCAGGAAGTCCACCGATTCCAGAACCAGCACTTACGCCAAATCTTTCCATATCAGTATCTTCAGGTAAATTTGCATCAAGCATTGCTTCTTGTGCAGCTTTAAGCCCAAGATGAATAAATCTATCTGCTTTTTTAACCTCTTTTGGATGCATTACTGTCTCAGGATCAAAATCTTTTACTTCTCCTGCTATTTTTACGCTGTAATCACTCGGGTCGAAAATTGTTATAATATCTATTCCACATGCCCCGTCACAAATCGCTTTAAAAGAACTCTCTTTATCGTGACCAACTGCATTTATCATACCCATACCAGTTACAACTACTCTTCTCATATAAACATTCTCCATAAAATATAAAACACTTTTAAAAATTAGCTAAAACGAACTATTAAAAATATTTTTTCTACCGAGGATACACCTCAGTAGAGTTTGAGATTATTATTTACTCTCTATGTAATTAACAACATCTCTAACAGTTTGAATTTTTTCAGCTTCATCATCAGGAATTTCAATGTCAAACTTCTCTTCAAGAGCCATTACTAATTCAACAACATCAAGGCTATCAGCACCTAAATCTTCTACGAATTTTGAATCTTCTTTTACTTCGTCTGCATTAACGCTTAATTGCTCAACTACTACTTCTTTGATATCGTCTAAAAGTGCCATTATAGCTCCTATATTTAAGTATAAAATCTTGAAATTGTAGCATATTTAACTTAAATAAACTAACTTTAAAAAAGAGATAATGGGGTAAAGAGTAAATTATATTTACTCTTTTTAGCGAGTAGTAAGCCTTTGAGAGGTGCCTAAATATGGCGTTACGCCATATTCATTCCACCGTTTACTTTAAGTGTTTCGCCTGTGATGTAGCTTGAGTGGTCTGAGAGTAAAAAGGCTGCTGCTTCTGCAACTTCGCTTGGATTACCAAAGCGTGCCATTGGGATTTTTGAAGTAAAACTATTTTTTATATCTTCGCTCAAAACCTCCGTCATCTCTGTTGCTATAAACCCTGGAGTTACAGTGTTATAGCGAATACCGCTTGTAGCAGATTCGAGTGCAAAACTTTTTGTCATGGCAATCACGCCACCTTTACTTGCCGAGTAGTTTGTCTGCCCAGCATTTCCTGTTTCACCCACGATAGAAGCGATATTTACAACTGCTCCAAACTTTTTCTTTCGCATCACTTTCATCGCTTCACGGCACCCTACAAAACATGAAGTAAGATTTGCATTGATAACCGACATAAAATCTTCGTTTTTCATACGAAGAGCAAGTTTATCATTAGTAATTCCTGCGTTGTTTACAAGGTAAGAGAGTTCGCCATCACTGTCCACTATAGTTTTTATCGCATCCACAAAAGCATCTTCATCGCTCACATCAAAGCCGATAACAGCAGCACTTCCACCGTTTGCCTCAATAGCCTCTTTGATAGCATCTGCTTCTGCCGCTCCACTTCTATAGTTAATCCAAACTTTCAAACCATATGAAGCCAAAGTTTTTGCGATTTCCGCACCAATACCACGACTCGAACCCGTCACTAAAACATTTTTTCCGCTAAATTTCATATTATTTCCTTTAATTTTATTTCCACATGCCAAGATTTATATAAGTGGCTGATCCATCTCTTTTGGAATTTCGATATTCATAAGTTTTAAAATAGTCGGTGCTATGTTGTTTAATCCACCATTTTCTACTTTTTTTACACCCTCAGCCATCACAAAACACCACACTTTTCCAACTGTGTGATTTGTAAGAACCTCGCCATTTTCATCTCGCATCTCTTCACAATTTCCATGGTCAGAGGTGATAATAAGAGCATAATCATTCTCTTTTGCTTTTTGCACAATGCGTCCAAGCTCTGTATCGACAGCATTTACCGCTTGTTTTGCCGCTTCAAAATCGCCCGTATGCCCGACCATATCGCCGTTTGCAAAATTTACAACTATGAAATCATACTCTGCATCCATAGCTTTTAAAACAGCATCACCTACTTCTGCTGCACTCATTTGAGGCTTTTCATCGTAAGTTTTTACATTTGGCGAAGGAATAAGAACTCTTGTCTCATTCGCATACGGCTCATCAATCCCGCCATTTAAGAAGAAAGTGACATGTGCATATTTTTCTGTTTCTGCTGTGTGAAATTGTTTGAGTCCACATGCCGAAACAACTTCTGCAAGAGTGTTCGTTGGTGCATCTTTTTTAAAAAGTACAGGATAAGAAAAACTTTTATCATACTCTGTAATAGTCGCCAAACTGATTTCCACATGCTCTCGCTCAAAAGCATTAAAGTTTTTATCGCCCAGAACACTCACAAGCTCTCGCATTCTATCACTTCTAAAATTGATAGTCAAAACACTGTCATTTTGCATAAATCCATCGTAGCCTTCAAATGCAGTAGGCATAATAAACTCATCTGTTTCACCTTTTGCATACGAAGTTTCTATGTATTGTGCCGGACTTATCCCTATTTTTGGCGTTGCATTGACCATCGCTTTGTAAGCACTCTCCACTCTATCCCAACGATTATCTCTATCCATTGCATAAAAACGCCCACTGATTGTTGCAATTTTTATCTTCTCACTCAGATGTTTTTGGACTTGTTCCAAAAATCTGGGTGCTGAAGTGGGAGAAACATCTCTACCATCTGTAATAAGATGCAGAAAAACTGTTTTGCCATTTTTGGATGCGATATTAGCAATACCCATGAAATGGTCGATATGTGAATGCACACCGCCATCACTCATAAGCCCGATAAGATGCAGTCGATTGGAAGATTTGAAAAGATTTTGTAACTCTTCATTGTTTTGCATACTGTTTTGCTCAAGAGCCAAAGAAATTTTGACCAAATCTTGGTACAAAACTCGCCCACTTCCTATGCTCATATGCCCAACTTCAGAGTTGCCCATCTGTCCCTCAGGAAGACCAACACTCAAACCAAAAGTATCTATAAAAGAGTGTGGCACTTCCTTAAAAAGTTTATCATAAGTTGGTTTTTTGGCATTATAAAATGCGTTATACTCTGTTTTTGTAGAGTACCCTATGCCATCAGTAATGACCAAAATTGCTTTTTTACTCAATTTAGTTTTCCTTTAAATGAAAGATTTAGGCTATTTTACTATAATATCGCTTTTAATTACCAACTAGGAACTCTATTGATTTATTGGCTCTATGAAACTTTCCATATTAATATTTTTGGATATATCACTGTCCGTGCTGGGTTTGGATTCTTTTTAGCACTTTTGATTACACTCTTTTTATTGCCTCGTTTTATAAAATGGGCACAAAAAACATCAAGTGTGCAACCGATAAATGATTGGGCACCCCAAAGACATCAAGAGAAGGCAAAAACACCTACTATGGGTGGAATAGTCTTTATTTTTGCTACACTTATTGCTTCTGTTTTAACTATAAAGTTTTCCAATATTTATGCACTTGTCGGTCTGCTTACTCTTGTTCTATTTTCACTTATAGGGTTTCAAGATGATTATGCAAAAATCAGAAAAAATCAAAACTTAGCTGGACTAAAAGCTCGAACAAAACTTCTCTTACAAATTGTATCTGCACTTATTATTGCCTTTATACTCTTTTTTTATGACAACTTCAATACAGAACTTTTTGTGCCGTTTCTTAAAATGCCACTCTTAGATATGGGTGGATTTGCGATACTTTTGTGGGTACTTGTCATCATTTCTACTTCAAATGCAGTCAACCTCACAGATGGACTTGATGGACTTGCAACAGTTCCTTCTATCGCAGCACTTACCTCTTTTAGTATTATTCTTTACATTACAGGAAATGTCAAAATAAGCTCCTATCTCCTTATGCCAAGTTTCGATGTTGGAGAAGTTGCAATCATCGCAAGTGCTTTAATGGGTGCTTTAACTGGATTTTTATGGCATAACTGTCATCCAGCTGAAGTTTTTATGGGAGACAGTGGCTCTCTGGCTCTTGGTGGATTTTTGGGATACTTAGCTATTATCACAAAAAGTGAGATTTTACTTCTTCTTATCGGCTCTATTTTTGTAATCGAAGCACTCTCTGTTATCCTCCAAGTAGGAAGTTTCAAGCTTCGTAAAAAAAGAGTTTTTTTGATGGCACCCATTCATCACCACTTCGAGATGAAACATTGGGCGGAGAATAAAATCATAGTGAGATTTTGGATTATCGCTGTTTTATCAAATCTTGTTGCACTTATGAGTCTAAAGATACGATAATGCAAAAAGTTTCTCTCTTTGGTTATGGCAAGACCACAAAAGCGATTGCCAAAAAAGTTCCACATGCCACATTTTATGATGATAAAGTTACAAAACCATTTCGTGATGATGATGGTTTTATGGTCAAACCATCAAGTGATTTTGACCCAAAATACTCTGATTTGGAGATTCCCTCTCCGGGGATTCCACCCTACAATCCGCTCATACAAAAAGCACAAAATCTCCTCAGTGAGTATGATTTTTTTGCAAACTCAGCACCGTTAAGCATTTGGATAAGTGGGACAAACGGCAAAACAACAACGACACAAATGATGCAATATTTGCTCCAAGATAAGGGAAGCCAAGAGGGTGGAAATATCGGTACACCACTGGCTAGCTTAAATCCACATGCCGGCATGTGGATTTTGGAAACCAGCTCTTTTACGATGCACTACACCAATATCGCAAAACCAAATATCTATGTTTTGCTTCCCCTTACTCCCGACCATATCAGTTGGCATGGAAGTATGGATGAGTACATTCAAGCGAAGTTAAAGCCAATTGAAATGATGTGTGAAGGTGAAATCGCAATCATTCCAGATGCCTATAAAAATGTAAAAACGAAGGCACATCTTATTACCTATACGAACGAAAAAGATATTGCAGAGCATTTTGGCATAAAGAGCGAAAATATCAAATTTAAAGGTGCTTTTTTAGCAGATGCACTTTTGGCAATGGCAGTGGATAAGATACTTTTTGACAGAATCGATTATGATAAAATCAATAGTTTTGTCATCGACCCGCACCGTCAAGAGGAGCTCCGAGATAGCAAAAATCGCCTCTGGGTCAATGATACAAAAGCGACAAATTTAGATGCAACTATCGCCGCACTCAAACGTTACAAAGACTCTTCTATCCATCTCATTTTGGGTGGCGATGACAAGGGTGTAGAACTCAATGAACTCTTTGTTTTTATGAAAGATTTGAACCTCACACTCTATGCTATTGGCTCAAACCAAGAGAAGCTTCTTGACCTCTCCAAACAATATAATCTACAAATCTTGGCATGTGGAAATCTACTCACTGCCATAGAAGCGATAGACAAAGTTCTTCAAAACGATGAAGTAGCACTTCTCTCTCCAGCCGCTGCGAGTCTTGACCAATTTACCTCCTACGCACAACGAGGCGATATTTTCAAAGAAGCGGTCAGAAAACTTTTATGACAAAAATAGCTGTTTTAGCTTCGCACAACGGAAGCGGACTCGATGCACTCTACAAGGCATCAATAGAGAAAGTTCTTGATATTGAAATAGCACTTGTCATCTCAAACAACACAAATGCAAAAGCACTCCAAAATGCCCAAAAGTATAACATTGCAAATTTTGTACTCAACGATACAACAAATCAAAATCCACATGCCAAGATGCAAGAACTTTTACATGCGTATGGCTGTGAATACATCTTTTTATCGGGCTATATGAAAAAACTCCCTTCAAGCATCACAAACAATTTCAAAGTCATCAATTCTCACCCTTCCCTGCTACCAAACTACGGTGGTGCTGGAATGTATGGAAGATTTGTCCATGAAGCCATCATAAAAAACAGAGAACTCACAAGTGGTGTCACTATCCATGAAGTCAATGAAAATTACGATGAAGGTAAAATTATTTTGCAAAAAAGTATCACCTTATCAGAAGATGAAACCGTCGATTCACTTGAAGCAAAAATAAAAAAACTTGAAGCAACCGCTATCGTTGAGGGCATAGGAATATGTTTGAAATAACGGAATACATAGGAATTGTAGCATTTGCAATGAGTGGTTTTTTTGTTGCAACAAAAAACAGACTCGATTTACTTGGTGTCTTAATCGCAACATTTTTAACTGCACTAGGAGGAGGAATACTCCGTGATATAGCGGTGGATAGAGTTCCTTACACATTTTTGAATAACTACCCTGCAATTATTGTTACAAGTGTCATGCTTCTTCTCATAATTTTCAAATTTCACAAAAGAAACTCTATCGAGAATAAACCTATCTTTATCATAAGCGACTCCATAGGTCTTGTCTCTTTTAGTATCTCAGGTGCAATTATCGGCATTGAACATCATTTCAACTTAGCGGGTGTTCTTTCTATGGCATTTTTAACTGCCGTAGGTGGTGGAATAGCAAGAGATGTGATTATAAACGAAGTCCCTTTTGTCTTTAAAACTGGGTTTTATGGAACAATATCTCTACTCATTGGCTTAGTTCTCTATTTGCTCCATCAATTCGATTCCATTTCATTTTTCAATATTGCAATCCTCTTTGTCTTAAGTGTAGGGCTTAGAATTGTAGCCTATTACCAAAAATGGTCTATCCCTCTCAAATAAACATACACTAAGCTAACTTTCAGCACATCGAAGATATAATCACGCTCTTTAAAAGTGGCTAATTAGCTCAGTCGGTAGAGCAAATGACTGAAAATCATTGTGTCCTTGGTTCGATTCCGAGATTAGCCACCACTTCAAAAAACAAATTTCTTAGATTTACTTTTTTATCCAAAACATCTGATATAATTCCACTTAATGGGGCTGACCTGGTTTCGACGGGATCAAGTAGCTTCTAATGGCATGTCGGACTGAGCATTCCGTTACGCGGCTCAAATTGCTTAAATGCAAACAATACAAATTATCGCCCAGCTTTAGCAGTAGCTTAAGTTTTACCCCTCCGCAAGGAGACGGGCTGCTTCACCTGTTGACTCTAGATAGGCAGGATTCGAAGTATAACCCTTATGTAGATATATTTTGCGCGTGTCTCGTTCGCAAAAAGAACCTCAGAGGCTCGTCTTGTGTAACTTTGCAAGTTGTGTGAAGCAAGATTAAACTCAAACAATTTTTCTAAACATGTAGAAGTTAGGAGTAGCGTGGTTTCGGACTGGAGTTCGATCCTCCACAGCTCCACCATCACTCAATTCAAAGCAATCTAAACAAACCTCTAAAACCACCTAAAACAAGCACTTTCAACAACTTCATTAGTCTAAGTTAATCTTATGTATGTTATAGTTATCCAAAGTTTTTCGGGGCTTATCACGGGGCTTAATGAAAACAAGCCCCTATGATAAAAAAATTAAGCCCCAACAATAAAGAGGACATTATGGCAAAGCCTATTACACCGCTTACAGACAAAGAAATCAAAAATGCAAAACCTAAAGAGAAAGATTATAAATTATCAGACGGTCGGGGCTTATATTTGTTAGTTTCTAAATCAGGCGGTAAACACTGGAAGCTAAAATATAATTTCAACGCTAAAGAAAAAAAGTTATCTTTAGGAGCATACCCCGAAATCTCATTATTACAAGCCAGAAATTTACGAGAAAAGTATCGAAGTGACATAGCAAACGATATAAATCCACATGCCGAAAAACAAATCAAAAAAGAAGCTCAAAAAGTAGAAGCAATTATCAACCTCAACACCTTTGAAAAACTCTCAAGGGAATATCTCGACAAAGCAAAATCAGACATTAGCGAATTTCACTATAACCGAACACTTAAAGCATTTGAGAGGGATTGTTTTAAATACATAGGGCATAAGCCTATCAATGAAATCACAGCTAAACATATTTTAGAAATACTCCAAGTTATGACAGATAGAGGTGCAAAAGAGAGTGCTAGAAAACTATTTTATGCAATAAGCAAAGTTTTTAAATGGTCGGTCGCAAACTATAAAGCCGATAGAAACCCAACCGCCGATTTTTTACTTGAGGAGATTTTAGGCAAAAAATCAAAGGTACACTATCCAACTATCACAGACGATAAAGGTATAAGGGGCTTATTACTTGCAATAGATAGTTATCAAGGCGAACACACCACCAAACAAGCTCTAAAGCTTCAAGCCTACACCGCTCTAAGACCTTTTAATATTCGTCACGCTGAATGGAGCGAAATTGATTTTAAAGCTAAACAGTGGAACATACCAGCCTCAAAAATGAAAACAAAAGAAGATTTGATTATCCCTCTCACAGACACAGTCATAAAAATTTTAGAAGATACAAAACAATATACAAGTGATGGCAAATACATTTTTCACAGTCCAAAGAGCAAAACAAGCCCTATGAGTGACAATACTTTATTAGGAGCTATAAGAAGATTAGGATATACAAAAGATGAGTTTGTACCTCATGGATTTAGGGCTATGTTTAGCACTATCACGCACGAAAAGAGCAACTTCAAACATGAAGTAATAGAAATACAACTTGCACACAGTGTGGGCAATAGTGTTTCAAAAGCCTATAACCGTGCCAAATATCTTGACGAAAGAGTGGAGCTGATGCAGTGGTGGAGTAATTATCTTGATGAGGTAAAAAAGGCTTAAAAGATGAAAACAACACAAATAATAGAAAATATAAAAAATGAATATACCGCTACAATAGAGCGTTATACCCAATCTATAAACAGCTTTAAAGAAATAAAATACAACTTTAAGAACTTGCCAAGAGAAAAACTTAAAAATTTGCAACCCTCTATTTTTGAGTATGACTTTGCTATAAGTGCTATGCAAGAAGCTAAAGATAGATTACAAAAAGAATTTGGAGCAATGCCATTCGAGTTAGATGAAGAACTTATAGCTGATTTTGATTACTTGATGGATATGAATAAAGAGATTGATTTTACCGCGATAAAAATTACTTTACAAATTCATTTTAGAATTAACAGTAAATTTACAATTCAAAACAAAGATTTTCAAAAACTAAATAAAATTATTACAGATGAGTACAGACAAGAATTAGGTCTTGTAACTGTTAATGATTCGGAGGATAAACTTTCAGAACTGTTACAAGCACATAATTACTCTAAAGATACAATTAGTCTAATTTTTAAAACTTTAAAAAAATCCACCAAAGCACGATTACCGAAAAAATCATCTCAAGCAAAAGATGGTTTATATAAATTAGCAAATGAAATCATTAATCTTTCGGAGTAAAAAAGCTTATTTTCCTAGGAAAATAACTTGTAGGTTTAGATTTGGATTTTCTGTAATATTTTCTCAATCGATTAACTAAATATAAAGTAAATTTTTTAATGCTTTGTATCGCCACCCTTTGGCAAGGGCAAACACTTTTAAGAGTGTTTGGAGTTATTACAATGAGTGAAGCAACAAAAAAAGAGATAGAGCAAAAGTACGCAATAGGTAAAAAAGGTTTCAGAGCAAAAGAAACATCTATTTATATGGGTATAGGTTTATCTACAGTGTGGCTATACGCTAAACAAGGCATGTTAACGCCTATGAAGATAAGCAAGAGAGTAACAATTTTTAATAAAGATGAAATAGATGCTTTGTTGAATGGCTCAAAGGCGGTGGCGTAGATGAGTAAGATTATCAACCTATCAGACACAGACCTCAAAGGCACAAACCTTGAAGATTTGAGTATAGAGAAAATAGCTAAAGCTATGATTGTACACCGTGATGAAGCTTTTGCAAGTAGTTTGCAAATTGCTAAATATTTTGGAGTACCGCACAATTATTTACTGAAAAAAATCAGAGCTTTTAAAGGCTTTGATAAATTAATTAAGCTGGGAAAAATTTCCCAACTAAAACGAACTTACAGAGGAAATGAATTTCCATACTTTGAACTCAACGCTGAGGTATTTACGCTCACATGTATGAGTTTCAATGATGCAAAAGGTCAAGCGTTTAAGTGGGCATTCATCAACGCCTTCAAAGAAATATCTATCCAACTACTCACTGAAAGAGTACGAGCCGAAACAAATCAGGCAAACGCTGAATGGCTCAAGAAGAGAAACGAAATAAAAGAGACCAGACACGAACTCACGGACAGCATAAAAGAGTTTTGTGAAATGGCTCAGGCTCAAAGAGGCTCACAGTACCCTCAAGGTAAATGCCCTTATTATTCAAAGATTACAAGCTTAGTTTATGAGGTTCTTAATGTTCAAAAGCCAAAGGGAACGCAAACGCTAAGGAATATTTACAGTGGTACGACACTTGAGCAAATTGAATACTTAGAGGATTATCTAGTTACTCTTATTCAAGAACATATCCAAGAGGATACAAAGTATCACGAAGCTTTTGATGATATAAAAGAAAAAATGAATGAGAGAAGCCATATCTTGAGAGGTGCGAAATGAGTAAACACACCTCACATACTATGACAATCTTAAAGCGGTTATTAGAAGGCGAAACACTCATAAGCAGTGATATTTTTGCAAGTAATACAAATCAGTATTTTGTTGGGATTAAAAATCAAGGTATCAAACTCACAGAGTGGAACGACTTACGAGAAGGACGACATCTCAAGCGAAAACTAGACACCGCCCCTGATAATATCAAAAGAGCTAACGAGTTCCTAAATAGGCTCAAACGCATTAAGGCGGTGGCATGATGAACACAGAAGCCAGAGACGAAAAAGTTGAGAAACATTACGAACCATACATGCAGTTTAATGAAAGCATCTTGGAAGTAATGCCAACTCAACAGCTACACCAACCTCTCAAGCTTTATAAAACTTTAGCTATGGCACTAAAACAAGCCAAAAAGAGAGTTGATAATTATATCGTGGGCTTTGTAGTGAGAGAGGTTATCTTTGATAGTATGGGGCATTTAGTAAGCGATGAGGTCGTGCATAAGTACAAAAAGAGAAAAACTCAATCAAGGATAACGAAAATAAAAGTTATCCAAGATAGTGAAGTCGATAGGCAAAATTGACTCCATAAGTCTAAAAAGTGAGAATTTTGAGCAGTTGTTTACAAGCGATGATTATATCATAGATGGAGTTAAAAGTGTAGGAGTATTTGAACCTCAACGCTGGATAGAAACTTTTAAGAAAAGACTTACTAAAAGCATTGTAGAGGCGAAGATACTTCACACCTCAACGGGCTTAACTATTCCACTCAAACGCTACAATAGAAGCCCGACAAAGCAAACTTTAGATATTGCAGGGCTTCAAGGCTATGATGAAAAGTCGGAGTTTTTAAACGACCTCTTAGAGGCTCACTTCTTAGAGTTTATGGAGTGCGATATCAAGCGGATAGATATTTGTTTCGATTTTGTGAAAGTGCCGAAACGAGTTATAAAAAAGCTTTGTGTAAAAAGAGAGCCTTTTCAATTCAGAAACACCACTTATTACAAAACAGCAAAAGAGAAAAAGTTAAATCAAGTGTTAGATATAAAAATCTACAACAAACAAAAAGAGGCGAACCTATCCAAACCATTAGAACGGATAGAGTTTTGTTTCAAAGGTGCTTATTTTCCAAAAGGTATGAAGCTCAAAGATTTAGATAAAAAATTCCTATCAAAGATGGAAAAAAGTATCTTAAATTTCAGTGGAATAAATGCGAAAATAATCCCTATAAGTTACATTTAGTGAGTTAGTAAGAAATACCCCTCACAAACACCGTCCAGCACGGGCTTAAAAGCACTTCTTAAAGTTTGCTGAAAGTGAGGGCAATTTTCTTATCAAAAACTAAGTATTTTCAGAGCTAATATTTACTAAAAAAGTAAGAAAAAAAAAGATAAAAGGATAGAAAAATGTTAACAATCAAACAAGAGAAATTCGTACTTAAATATTTTGAGTGTGGAAATGCTACAGAGGCTTATAAACATGCTTATGATGCTTCAAAGATGACAGATAAATCAATCAACGAGTCATCCTCAAAGCTTTTAAATAACACCAAGGTTACATCAAGGTTGCAGGAACTTAGAGACTCAGCTCAACAAAGAACAGAAGTTACAGTTGATAAGCTTGTTCAAGAACTTGCAAAAATTGCCTTTTTAGATGTGAGCAACTACTTAGATATTTCGGACAGCAGGATTATCATAAAAGACCTAATAGGCATAGATAAGAGTGTCATAGCAAGTGCAAGTGAGGTTTTTGATAAGGAGGGTATGAGAGTTGGTGTTGAGTTGAAATTTCACGACAAATTAGGGGCAATTGAAAAACTAATGAAACATTTAGGGGCTTACACACAGAAAGTTGAGATATCAGGAGAGTTTAGCTTGAAAGACTTTGTTAAAGAGTTCCATCTCAAAAATAAAAAAGAGAAATAATGAAGCAAGTATTAGAGATATGGGCTGGAAGCATTGAAGAGTAAATTACAAAACTGAACTATGCAGAGTGTCAATCTGACACGATGGAAAAAGATATGAAGTGTGGTTAAATCTACAGAGGGAAATTTACTTTACTATAAAAGTGAGTCCCCCGCTATCTCAAATGAGGTAGGAAAAACATCCGATACTCAAATAATGAGTATGGAAAAGGAGACTTCCAATAAAATCATACCACAAAAAGCCAATAATCATAAGAGTATAGTTTTGTACTCTTAAAGGTATTCTATCGCTCCTTGATGAGATATGTGAGTTTTAGAGCTATTCTTTACAGATATTGTCTTTAATAAGTTGCTTCAACTCTTTGCAGTCTTTATTTTCAATGTAGAGAGTGAGCCAACTTTGAACCCAATAGGGAACCTCACGACCATTTGAACCCCATGCATTAATTGTATTGTATGAAGTTTCTAACAATTCCGCAAAAGCTTTTTTAGTCAAATGAGCTTTTTTTAGTAACTTGTTAAAATCATCTCTATTTAACATAATATACCTCTTTAATTCTTTATATGTATAAAAGTATATCATAATCAATTATTTAATGTATGTTTATATACTAATTAAGTTTTCGTTAATGTACTATTGTATATTATATTAAACTTTTAAATGTATAAAAGTACATAATATACCAAAACAAGGAACACAAAATGCAAAAATATAAATACATGAGAGAGAGCATTCAAGACCTCTCAAACATAAACCTAGTTATAAACAGCAAGATAGATGATTATCTTGATTATCTCAAAGAAGATGACGCCGAAACAATAAAAGATTTAAAAAGTGTGTTCATTGAGTTTTTACTAGAAATGAGAACTGATAACAATCTTTTATTTTTAGCAATTGCAAGAACAAAAGAAGTTAATTATATGCCCAAAGAATTAAAAGAGCTTGATGTGGATAGTTTCAAATTAGAGCTTTTAAAAAAGAGATATTGAGTTTGTGAAGTTACAAAACTGAACTATGCAGAGTGTCAAATTGACACGATGGAAAATTAAAATTGTCAGTTCAGGAATAACAAAATGAGAAAAGCTCCAAGGGGTAGCAAATCCCTTGAAGTGTAGGTTACTTCATAAGAGCAAAAGCGATATACACTAAAGCAATCACTAAATATCCTATCGTGTGAAAATCAAAATGCTGGAACATTTCAAATCCTTTGGGCGGTCTAACCCCATAACCCAACCATCTTAAAAAATAGACCAAAAAAAAAGCCCTACCACTCACGAAGAGTGATAGAGCTTAACCGCCTAAAGTCTTATGTTCCAGCATATTTTAGACTTACACACACAAAGAGCTACCTTTGATACAAAAATTATAACACAAAAAAGTTAAAATATTTAACAATAAATTAGAGGGTAACAAATCCACTTAGACAATATGATATTAACAATGCTATAATTTTACAAAGTTTATATCGAGGAATTTTACATGCAAACTATACATTTTCAAGTTGAAGATAGTCTTTACAATGAGATGATAAAAAAAGGTATCAATATTCAAGATGAGTTAAAACTTGCATTTAATAAAATCTTGTATAAAAAAGAGTATCAAATCGCAAACGACATAAAAAAAGGTTTGGACGAATTAGAATTACACAAAAGTGGAAAAATAGAATTAGAAAGTTTGGATAGTTTTTTAAACAGATTAGAAAATGCAAATTAAGACCACGCAAGAATTTCAAAAAAGTTTCATCAAGTTAATCAAAAAAGATAAATTTTTAATATCAGAAATCAGAGAGCTACAAAGTGAGCTACTTCAAAACAGTAATTTAGGTATCAATCTAGGTAATGGTACATTTAAAATCAGACTTCAAAACAAATCCAACAACAAAGGCAAAAGTGCTGGTTACAGAATAATAACCTACACAAAGCTAGATGATGCTATTTTGTTTGTGTATATCTACTCAAAAAGCAATTTAGAAAATATCTCAGAGACTAAGATAGATGAAATTATCGCTGGTTATAAAAATACTACACTTTAATTTTTAGGGGCTTTTTTAGGGGCTTAATTTTAAAACAAAGCTTTTTAAGCCCTATTCCAAGAGAACTTAAATCCTCCACAGCTCCACCATAACTTAAATAACACCGCCAACTTTAGAAACAATCAAACCACATTATTTCAAAAACTGTGAAGCCATTTCTCTTAATATTACATCTGCTTTAGAAGACTCTCCACTATATTTAAGAATTTTTACTCCATGAGAAGTGATTGCATTCGCAGTGTTTTTACAAGCTTTTTTTACTACGATGTAATCACAACCTTCGAGAGTTACACCCATTTTGTTATGCTGTGCTATGTGTTCTGCATCATCCGCATCATGTGTGCATTGATGTTCTTCATCTGCATGGTCGTGGTCTAAATCTGTTCTTGGATTATTTTTTAGACCCTCCAATTTAAATGATTTGAACATTCCTGCTCCACTCATTTCATAGATTGCAAACTTTGGAGTGTGTCCTGCATTAGGGAAAAATGTTAAACTTTCATCTCTAACTGGTATAGCTATTTTCATAAATTAGTTCCTTCATTTGTTTTTGTAAGAATATGACGCAAAGAACTCTCAACACTTGGATATTGAAACTCAAATCCAGCTTCTAAAAGTGCTTTTGGATAGACCTCTTTTGAGCCTGTAAGCACGGTTGAACCCTCTCCAAATAGAAGTTTTAAAACAAATTCAGGGAGTGGAAAAATAGTAGGTCGTCCCAACACTTTGCCTAAAGTTTTTGTAAATTCATAGTTTGTCACTGGTAATGGAGCCGTTGCATTAAATGTTCCAACAAGCTTTTTTTCTATCACAAAAGAGTAGATGCGAACCAAATCATCCACATCTATCCAGCTTGTCATCATTTTACCATCACCAATAATACCACCCAAACCAAGTTTAAAAGGAGGAAGCATTTGAGCCAATGCCCCGCCATCTTTGCCAAATATCACACCAAAACGAATGATTGTTGTTGGTTTGTTACATTTATGTGCCTCTTCTTCCCACTTTTGTGTAAGGGTTGCCAAAAAGTCAGTTGCATATCCGACAAAACTCTCATCACATGCCATTCCATCTGGATATGCACCAATCGCAGAAGTGGATATAAAATGCTTTACATTACTTCTATTGATTGCATTGACTACTGTTTTTGTTGTCTCTATACGACTAGAGAGAAGTAATTTTTTATACTCTTCACTCCATCTTTTTATAATTGGAGCTCCTGCAAGATTGATGACAACTTCAACTCCATCGAGCTTATTAACAATCGTATCTTCGCTATCATTTCTACCAATGACCACAAAATCACCAAATGCTTCTGTTAAATGTGAACCAACAAAACCGCTCACTCCCGTAAATGCTACTTTCATAACTTCTCCTTTCATTCCTTCTTACACATATTGTACATTGATTAAATATAACTTGGTAATGTAAATTAAACTGTGAAATGTTTAAAAGCTTTTTTAAAGAACATGAAAAAACTCTGCAGCTTCAAGCTCATCTCCTGTTAAATTCTCTTTTTTATAATCTTCATCACTATGCATCAACTCTTTTATTTTTTCTTGACAAAAGAGATACAGAACTTCTTTGGCATGTGGAAGATTACTTAAAAATCCAAGTCCACTGAAGAGATACGGCTCTTCTTGCTCTATACAGATGAGCGTTCCTTCACAATTTTCTTCTAAATATTCGACAAGAACTCTATAGTTGATATTAAATTCTGTCGCATGCCAACCAATCTCTTCAAGCTCTTTATGTGAAAATTCAGCTACGCCATCGCCTGTTGTATCATCGTACGAGGCTCTTTGTGTATTCATTTTGATAATCTCTTGCCAATTTGAAAATGCCTTAATCAATACTCGCTCTTCATCTTCAACAACTTGATAATTTTTACCAAAAAGAGCTTCAAGGGAAGGTGTTTTGCTCGGCATCAAAACAGTTGTGGCATGTGGAACATGTTTGCCTTGATAAATCAAAATATCACTTTGTGCAAATGGCTCCTGCTTTATCTCTCCATCTATTGTTATTGCAAAAAGCTTAGAACTATTGATTGCACTCAAAAGAGAAATTTTATCAACAATAATAATCTCTTTAAATAGGTTAAATTTTTTCATGAAAAACTCCGAATTTGTCTGTAAATTCTTGGCATTATAAAAGTTTTTGCTTTATTTCAGTATAATGCGACAAATTTTTTATAAGCTTAAGCTTAATATTATGTAAGGATATACAATGGCATTAACTGTTTACTACGATAAAGATTGTAATATAG
Source organism: Sulfurimonas sp. (assembly GCA_011391635.1). Taxonomy (GTDB): domain Bacteria; phylum Campylobacterota; class Campylobacteria; order Campylobacterales; family Sulfurimonadaceae; genus Sulfurimonas. The sequence goes on from JAABQD010000017.1 coordinate 32,257, forward strand.
AACTCATCAAAAGCAAAAAAGTTGCAATGATTGGTTTTGGTTCTCAAGGACACGCACACGCTGAAAACTTAAGAGATAGCGGAGTAGAAGTTATCATTGGTCTTCGTAAAGAGGGTTCGTCATGGGCAAAAGCTGAAGCAAAAGGCTTCAAAGTTATGAGCGTTGGCGAAGCTTCTGCTGCAGCTGATTTAGTTATGATTCTTCTTCCAGATGAAAATCAAGCAGAAATTTACAAACATGAGATTGAGCCAAACCTCAAACATGGTGCTACTATCGCATTTGGACATGGTTTTAACATTCATTATGGAAGAATTCACCCAAGAGCAGATATCAATGTAACGATGATTGCTCCAAAAGCTCCAGGTCACACAGTTAGAAGCGAATTTGTTCGTGGTGGCGGTATTCCAGACCTTATCGCAGTTGGACAAAATCCAAGCGGTAACACAAGAGAATTAGCTCTTTCTTACGCATCTGCTATCGGTGGTGGTAGAACTGCAATTATTGAAACAACTTTCAAAGATGAAACAGAAACTGACCTTTTTGGAGAACAAGCTGTTCTTTGTGGAGGAGCTGCATCTCTTGTTCAAGCAGGATTTGAAACTTTAACAGAAGCTGGGTATGCTCCAGAACTTGCATACTTTGAGTGTTTACATGAGCTAAAACTTATCGTTGACTTGATGTTCCAAGGTGGAATTGCAGATATGAGATACTCTATCTCTAACACAGCTGAGTATGGGGACTATGTTTCAGGTAAACGCGTTATCAATGCTGAGTCTAAAGCAGCTATGAAAGAGATTTTAAAAGAGATTCAAGATGGTAGATTTGCAAAAGATTTCATCCTTGAAGGTCAATCAGGGTACCCAAGAATGAATGCTGAAAGAGCAAATGCAAGAGCATCATTGATTGAGCAAACAGGTGTAAAACTTCGTGCTATGATGCCATGGATTGCAGCAAACAAAATCGTAGATACTTCTAAAAATTAATCCTAGCGACGCAACTCCTGCGTCGTTACGCTCGTCGCGTACTTCTTGTACGCTTCCTTACTAAACTCCTTGAATTTACATCACTAGCATTAATTTTCAATATTCACCTGTTAAAGTTTCCCACATGTGCCGTGAGCAAAGCGAGGAAATGCCCTTGTGGTACCACTACGATATAATTTTTTGAACTCGAATGAGTGTTGAGAGTAAAATCGCACTTTTATCTACATTTGCACTTTTCATTTTTAGTTCACTCTCTAACAGAAGTTCATGTAATTTATAATAAGTATTTGGTTTAAATTTGAGCGAAAGAGCAGCTTTTTCATCCACTACAAACTGAGGAGCAGGATAGCCAAGTATCTCAAGTGCATTAGGAGTTCCATTGACGCGTATATAGATATTGAACATATAAAGTTGTGTTACATATGCTGAGATTGCGGTTATAACACGAATTTCATCTTCGCCATGTTCAAGAATATTTCTCAAATCCTCTTTAAAATCTTTTTTGTTTAGTAGCTTTCTTATAAAATCATCTAAATTTACTTCCGCAAGTCCAAAAACTAGATGGTCAATATCTTGAACTGTTATCGCTCTATCATATATTTGAAACTTTTCTATTTCGTTGCACGAGAGAGCTACATCGGAGTTGTGAATTTGCAAAAGATGTGCAATACAATCATTAGTAATGCTCACTTTTTTCTCTTTTGCAACTTGTGCCACAATGCTTTGTGCTTCAAAATCTTTAGGATGAAAAAATCTCACATCCATTGTACTTTTTTTGGCAAATGCTTTTGCATAATCCTTATAATCATCTCCATAGTAGGAATAAACAAAGAGATTATCACTATTTTTTTCACAAAGTTCTATCAATGTATCTATATCTTTCTTAGGTACTTTTTTTTCACTTTTGATGATTAAAACATTTCTGTCTCCAAAGAGTGAAGCTTGGGAAAGATGGGCTTTTGCAGAGTTAAAATCATATTCATCATGATAAAAAGAGAGGACAGAGGCATCTTCTACTTGAGAGACCTTTTTCGTATATATATCTATAAAAAAACTACTCTCTCCAAAAAATACAAAACTGTTGGAGAGACTTTTGTTTTGTATATGTTTGTCTAACTCACTTTTGTACATTACTCTTCATCTCTTTTGATAGCACTCGCATATATTTTGGCTTTTGCGATATCTACTCTCTCTATTTTTGCATAAATATCTTCAAATAAAACAATATTTTCATGCGAAAGGATGTTCAATCTTGCCCCAATAATTTCATCATGAAGTTCTGCTTTAACATCAGGATCTGTTGCATTTATACGAGCTTTGAAACTCTCACCGATATGTCCAGCCGCCCATCTCGCAAATTTTCGAGCCATAAACTCAGTTTCTATCGTACTTGCTTCTCTCTCTTTTTCGCTTATGGTCATACTGAGTGCTTCTATGTTTCTCAAAACATACGAGCCTTCTATGGTGTCATTGTTTGCTATGGCTTTTAAAAGTCTATGCACGATTAAATCTGAGTATCTGCGAATGGGCGAAGTAAAGTGTGTGTATTGTTCAAACCCTAATCCAAAGTGTCCAGAATTGAGTGGTGCGTATCTTGCTTGCATTTGTGAACGAATGATGAGCGTATCTACTTCTGATTCAAGTCCCATCTCTTTTGCTTGTCTTTGAATATCTGTAATAGTCTCTTTGATAGAGTGTTTTATGTCAATAAACATACCGATTCCAGCCAACTCTTGGTAGAGAACTTGAAGTTTTGTTTGGCTCGGTGGTTCGTGAATCCTAAAAATACCTCTATCAAATTGTTTCGCCGCCTCTTTGTTGGCAAGAAGCATACAATCTTCGATAAGTGCATGAGAAGGCGTTTCCTCAGCATAAGTTGTATGTGTAAGGTTTGATTTTTCATCTATGAACATCTCCAACTCATTGGAGCGAAAATCATAACCGACTTTTAATCTTTTTGCTTTGAGTGCATCTGTGATTGGACGAAGCTTTGTAATGTACTCGAATACTTTTACCTCTTCATCATTTTTAGCTTTTAAATTGCCCTCAAAAAACTCATCAATCTCTTCATAATTAAATCTTCTTGAGGAGTGAATAATCGCTTCATACACTTTAGATTTGCTCACTTCCAAAGTAGTCAAATCAAGTTTCATTTCAAAAACATAAGCAAGTCTATCTACATGCGGTTGAAGAGAACAGAGTGTTTCACTGAGTTGTCGTGGGAGCATAGGGATAGAGCGATGCGGAAGATAGATGGAAAAACATCTATATATCGCTTCATTATCTATAGGACCAAAAGGTGTTACATATTCGCTGACATCGGCGATGGCTACATAAAGCGTTGTGTTTGCATCATCCCAGTAGATTGCATCATCAAAATCTTTTGCCGTAACAGGGTCGATGGTACAAAATGGCAAATCTCTTAAATCTTTTCGATTTGGATATTTACTCGCATCGACTTCTTTAAAAGAGGTTGCAATTTCTAAAACTTCACTTTCAAATGCATCGTGTTTGTTAAACTGTGCTAAAACAATCTTTTCATCCACGAGAGGGTCATTGATATTGCCAAGTTTTTCCATAATAGCATTTTCTTGATTGTCAATTTTAAAAACATCGCCAATTTCATAGGAGTTTAATTCACTCTCACTCATCTCTGCACCAATAGGAAAATCAGTTTTTAAATCAACCAGAGAGCGATGATTCCCATTTTGAATGATGTAAGCAACACTGTAGCTCACAGCACGACCGACAATCTCGGCTATCTTTGCACTTGGAGTTCCCATCTTGCCTAAAAGTCTTTGAGCGATGATTAAATCACCCTCTTTGGCTGTTCCTAAATCGCCTTCACCAATAAATAAATCACGCACATTTTCGCCAATTACATTCAAATATGCTGTGCCATTTTGAACAAGACCTAAAGTACCTGCACGGTATTTTGAGTTAAATTTATAAATATTGTCTTTGAGTGTAATGTAATTTTTTGCTAAGAAGTTATTGACATGGATTCTTTCTTTTGGGCTGATGTCTTGCTCACTCAAACCAAGAGTGAGCCTAATAAGTAGGGATTTCAAGTGAAGACTATCGATTACTTTCTAAAGCTTTATCGAAACTTTCCATATCAAGGTCATATTTCACGATAAGCTCTTTTGCTTTTGCTACACTTTCATCCGTAATCACACCATTAATAGGCACAGTAGCACGAACAACATTTAAAATGCACGCTGCTTTTTTATACTCTGGATCTGCTTCTTCTGGTTTTTCACAGTTTTTGATAACTTCTACAAGCCCTTTTTCAAATTTCCACATGGCAAAAATAGTAGAACTTACCTCTGGAGTGTCGCTATCTACAATCTTTCTCTCCGCTGCTTCTACATCTTGAAGCTCTTTGAGTGCATCACGAAATGCTGTTTGTTTCCCCTCTCCCATAATTTGTTGGGCGATAAGAACTTTCCCAATTTCTACAAGAAAGGCTGCTGGAGAGAGAATACCAAGGAGTTTATTCTCTTTTCTAATACACCATGCAGTCATAAGTGCATGTTGTTTTTTTGAAAGATTTGAAAACATATCATTTGATATGCCATAAGGAGACAAATCAAGTGAAAAACTTTTTTTTACAATCGACGCAAGGGCAAAACCACGCACCGTACCCATTCCAAACAGACCTACGGCTTGAGAAATCGCATTTATCTCACGGCTAAAGCCGTATAAAGGGGAGTTTGCAGCTTTTAAAATATCAGCCGTCAAAAGAGGATCTTTCTCTAATATCTTGACCATATCACTAAAATTGCTATCAGGATTTTGATATACAGCCTCAATCTGCATCGCAGACTCTGGAAGCGGTGGGAGTTGCTTAATTTTTGCAAGTATTTCTTCAGTCATGTCACTCTCTTTTTAAACATTAGATGTTTATAATTTATTAATACACAATTATAGTAAAGAGATATAAATTCATACTGAATATTTACAAAAAACTGTTATTATTTTCGGACAAATAAAATAAAGGATGAGAAATAATGCAAAGAGATGCAATGCTAACACAATTAGGCTATATGCCAAACAGTGCTTTACTAGGTCAATTAGAGAGAATTGAAAACAATACAGTTGGCTATGAAAAAATCAAAAAACATATTATGGATTTACACGATACACTCAGAGTAGATGGCTCTTTTGTAGCGATGTCCAACACGAATGATTATTTCAAAATCAAAGTCGAAGCACACTCTCCCGAAATCGTCGAAGAAGCACACGAAAAAATCAAACATTTTAGCGACAAATTTAAAGTAACCCTCAAAAAATTAGAACATAAAGAGACCTATTACATAATCGGTTTTCACCACTAAGGATACTTATTGAATGAACCTATGAGCGTTGAAGGGTATGACCTTTTAGTTGAAGAGTTTAAATTCTTACTCGAAATAGAAAAACCAAAAGTTGCACAGGAAAAACTCATAGCAGCGGCATGTGGAGATAGAAGCGAAAACGCTGACTACCACGCCGCAAAAGAGAAACTCCGTTTTATAGACAAAAGACTTTTCTATCTCAATGCGATGATACAAAAATCTCAAATCATCGACCCATCCACACTTCCACATGCCAGAGTAAGTTTTGGAAGCAGTGTTACCATCTTAAATATCGAAACAGATGAAGAGGAACAATATACTCTTTGCGGAGTTTTAGAATCTGAACCAGAAAATAGTCTCATCTCGATTCACTCACCCCTCGCCCGTGCCTTACTTGGCAAAGAAGAGGAAGATGAATTTACGATACAACTTCCACATGCCAAAAAGAGATATGAAATTCTAAAAATAGAGTATAAAAATATCTTCTCACTCAAAAAAAACATTCGCACGAAAGTTGATTTTTCTTTTCATTAAACTTCTTGCAAAACTCAAAACTAAGCGAACGATTCTACAGCGAAAGCGAAGCCTTAGTGAGCGTGTTTTGAGTTTTGCAAAAAATCTTTTTTAAGAAAAAAATCATGTCTGTTTTTTATACAGCAACTTTTTTAAAGTTTTATGTAAATACCCTATAATGCCTCTTATGGAAACTTTACTTATTGCAATTTTTTTAACCATTGCCATCGCAACTCTTCTCAATATTCTTCTTAAAAGATTTGGGATTTCTCATATCATAGGCTATATTCTTACAGGAACAATTATAAGTTATCTTTTTGGGTTTAATGGACTGCATATAGACTCTCTCGACCTTATCGGAGAGTTTGGAATCGTCTTTTTGATGTTTACTATTGGGCTTGAACTCAGTCTGCAAAAAATCAAAAAAATGAAAGATATCTTGCTTACAAATGGTTTGTTGCAAGTTGTCCTCAGTGTAATTGTGATTTTTTTACTCTCTTTTTATCTGTTCAAACTTAATTTCAATACTTCTATCATTATCTCATTAGCATTTTCTCTCTCTTCGACTGCGATAGTTTTGACATACCTCAAAGAGTCCAAAGATATTCACACACCATATGGGCAAAAATCGATGGGGATACTTATCTTTCAAGATTTAGCGGTTATCCCTATTTTGCTCCTCATCACATTTTTGTCCAATGATACGCTCTCATTAGGAGAAGTGCTTTTTACTACGGTTGTCTCAGCTCTTTTGGTACTTACTTTTATGTTTACTCTTGGAGAAAAAATAGTCAATATGCTTCTACAATTTTCTGCAAAAACAGAACTCGAAGAGCTATTTTTGGGTTCTGTTTTTTCAATCGTTATCGGGGCTTCACTCCTTGCACATGCCATGGGTTTTACCTACTCCTTAGGTGCTTTTATCGCAGGTATGATTATTGCCGACACGAAGTACAATGTCAAAGTAGAATCGGATATATTAAGCTATAAAGATTTGCTTTTGGGTATCTTTTTCTTTGGAGTGGGAACAAAAATCGATGTTATTTACTTTATGAGCAATATTCACATAGTCATCTCGATTTTTGTTCTCACGATGCTCTTTAAAGCTCTCGTAATTTATGCAATCATCAGACGCAATTCGGATAAAAACAGCTCCGCAAAAACGGCTCTCGCTCTAGCTCAAATCGGAGAGTTTTCTTTTGCTATCTTTGCTCTTGCTGCTTCTGAGCGACTCATCAGTCAAGATATGGCGAGTTTTTTGATACTTGTGAGCGTCATGTCGATGATACTCACTCCGTTTATCGTAAACAACATTTATAAACTCTCCTCCTATTTTGAGAAAGAGTTTTATGAGTCGGATGTTATTACCCCGATTGGGAAACAAAATCACATTATTATTGCAGGGTTTTCTACTCTTGGAAAGATAGTCGCGTTAGATTTAAAGGCAAGAGGAGCGGACTTCGTCATCATCTCAGACAACCTCAAACATGTACTTCTTGCAAGAAAACTAGGCTATATGGCATACTTCGGACACCTCAACAAACTCCCCGTTTTAGAGTCTCTGATGGTCAATGAAGCAAAAGCCATCATCATAACAATCAGCAGTGAACATCTCAAACGGCTCATCAGCGAAGCGATACTCGGGTTTTGCAAAAATGCAAATATAATCGTCAAAATCGACAGTGTCGAGGAGAGAAAAAGCATGAGAGATTTACCAGAACTAAAATTTGTGGATGCAAGTTTTGAGATATCGCATCTGCTTGTGAATAAGGCGTTGAAGAATGGGTAGTTAAAAATTAAATTTATTTCCACAGTCTCTGGAGCTTGGGAACGAGCAAAACTATTTCTCTCCAATGATTTGTTATCTATGTCAACCATCCGTAAAATTCATGCAATCCTTCAATGATTCCATCCATCGCTATTTTATCTCTAGTTTTTGCTGACATATTTTGTAACCAATTTTTTACATTTTTACCAAATTCTTTTTTTTCATGATTAATTATTGTTTTGTCTTCTTCGATTGACTCTTTTAAATTATTTAAATCTTCAGAGTTTAAGTCACAATCTTTTAATTTTTGTAATAAATTTTCAAAATTATTTTTTATTTGGATACTTTTATTCTTGTTGTTATCTCCAATATTGATAGTAATGTTTCCATCAAAAATTGCATTATTAAAAATTTCTTTTGTGTCAATTTCTTTTGATTTAGATTTAATATCTTTATCGCTTATATCTTCTGGGATTTTTTCTGAAATATCTAAAATAAAATCTAATAATCTACTTCTAATTTGTGTTAAAATTCCTAAAATCTGAGATTTTGCAACTTGTCTTTTAAGATTTGTTACGTTAAGTGAAGAATCTAAATTTTTTGTTAACAAGGGAGCAAATTCAAGTCCAAGAGAAAAATATAGTGTATCTTCGCCTTTGGAAAGGCTCTCTATTGTAGAAATACTATCAGAGAATTTTATAATTGTAAAAAAATCTAATTCTTTATCCTTTAAGTGCATTATGGGGATAGGATGATTTGTATATCTAGTTGTATAATTTTGAAAAGAACCAATAACTATATTTTGAATTTTTCTATAATCAGGTACGGATTTAATGTTGTCATATCCATTAAGTTCTTGGTTAACCCATGTAAGCAATGATTTTTCACCCATTTTATGAAGAAGAATTTTAGTTTTAATAAGTGCATTCTCTAAATTACAATTCTCACTACTTAATATTTCAATAATATCATCAATTAATTTCATTTATTTTCCCTAAGATAACTATTTATTCAAGGAACACTATATCACAAAGATACTGAGTACTAATTATTAATGGAACACAAAAAAGGTCCCCTCAAAAGTATAAATTTGCTTGATTTTATAAAAAATCACAATAATTTCAATCTATTTTCATTTTTAATAAATTTAACCTTAAGTAAAAAGTGTCCTTTTAACAAGAAATTAGCAGTTATTCGGATAAAGTGTTCCGTTATTTGTCAAATAACCTATGAAAAGGACATAATGTCTTTTAAAGTAAAACTGAACTTCCACTCTTTTTTAGCTACCTAAAAAAGAAAAAACATCACGGCATGTGGAAACGATTTCCACAGTTGAATATAGTTATCGACAGGGTTCTCTATATTGCTAAAACAGTGGCACAAACCAAGTAAAAATTGCGAGTTAAAATTTCTTTTACTACTAATTTGCTATAATCCCCGCTTAAAACCAAAAATCAAATTTTAGGAATCCTCCGTGAGCCAACCATTAGAAAACATTGAAAAAGTTCTTGCATCACACAAGCTTTCAAGCGACGATTATGCACACATCAAAAAGATTTTAGGGCGTGAGCCAAACCTTGTTGAAATCGGTATTTTTTCAGCTATGTGGAGTGAACACTGCTCTTATAAATCTTCAAAAGTGCATTTAAACGGTTTTCCAACAAAAGCTCCATGGGTTATCCAAGGTCCAGGGGAAAATGCTGGTGTTATCGACATTGGTGGCGGTTATGCGGCTGTGTTTAAAATGGAATCACACAACCACCCAAGCTTTATAGAACCGTACCAAGGGGCTGCAACGGGTGTTGGCGGAATTATGCGTGATGTTTTTACGATGGGTGCAAGACCTATTGCAAACCTGAACGCGCTAAGATTTGGTAATGTTTTAAATGATGATAAAACTTCAGCACATCAGAGATTTTTGGTGCGTGGTGTTGTTTCAGGCATCGGCGGATACGGAAACTGTATGGGTGTTCCGACTATCGGCGGAGAGACAAGTTTCGATGAGTGCTACAATGGCAATATTTTAGTCAATGCTTTTACTTTAGGACTTGCAAAGTCGGATGAGATTTTTTATGGTCGTGCGGATGGTATCGGCAATCCCGTAATTTATGTGGGTGCAAAAACTGGTCGTGATGGACTCGGCGGTGCGGTTATGAGTTCGGACAGTTTTACAGAGGAGTCAAAATCTCTTCGTCCGACTGTGCAAGTGGGTGACCCATTTACTGAGAAACTTCTGCTTGAAGCGTGTTTAGAACTCTTCAAAACTGACCATGTTGTAGGTATCCAAGATATGGGTGCGGCAGGTTTAACTTCTAGCTCATTTGAGATGGCTGGGCGTTCAGGTTCTGGGATGATTATGCACCTAGACCGTGTTCCAGCGCGTGAAGAAAATATGACTCCGTATGACTTTATGTTGAGTGAATCTCAAGAGCGAATGCTTCTTTGTGCAAAAAAAGGAAGTGAAGCGGAGATTATCAAGATTTTTGAAAAGTGGGATTTGGATGCGGCGGTTATCGGTGAAGTAACGGCAACTGGCAATATGGAACTCTTCTGGCACGGTGAAAAGTGTGCTGAAGTTCCAGTTAACCCTGTGAGCGAAGAAGCACCTGTGCTCAACCGCCCGATGAGTCGTCCAGCCTATTTAGACACAATCGCAAATGTAACTATCAACGATTTTGCAAAAGTATCTAACCAAGAAGCATTTGAGAAGCTCACAAAGTCTATGGAAGTGGTGGACAAATCATGGATTTACACGCAGTATGACTCTATGGTACAAACAAACACAATCAAAAAAGGCGGTATGCTAGACGCTTCTGTTATCCGTGTCAAAGAGAATGGAAGAGCTTTGGCGATGAGTGCGGATTGTAATGTACGTTACTGCTACATCGACCCAAAAGGTGGAGCTGCGGCGGCGGTCATCGAGAGTGGTAGAAATGTTGCTATGAGTGGAGCAAGACCTTTGGCCATTACAGATTGTCTCAACTACGGAAACCCTGAAAATCCAGAGGTTATGTGGCAGTTTGGACAAGGATGTTTAGGTATCAAAGAGGCGTGTTCTGCACTTACTACACCTGTTATCGGTGGAAATGTTTCTCTTTATAACGAAACAAACGGTATCTCAGTTTTTCCAACTCCTTCAATCGCAACCGTAGGTGTAAATGATGATGCGAACAAAGTTTTGATGTCAAGTTTTCAAGATGCTGGAAACACTCTTTATTTAGTGGGTGAAGGCAAAAGTGAGTTCGGTGGTTCACTCTATATGAAAGAGATTTGTGGCACAGTTGCAGGAGTTTTACCTGAAATCAACTATGACAACGAACTTGCTCTTTGGGAACTCGTTATCGAAGCAAATAAAAAAGGTCTTTTGGCATGTGCAAAAGATGCAAGTAGTGGTGGCGTTGCGATAGCGTTAGCAAAAATGTCGGCTGTGAGCGGACTTGGCTGTGATGTTAGCATGACTGTAATGGATGAGAGAGATATCTTTGCAGAGAGCATGAGTCGTGCTATTATCGAAGTAAAACCAGAAAACTGTGCAGCTTTTGAAGCGATGCTAGGTAACTTGGCATGTGGAAAGTTAGGTGTTGTTGGTGGCGATAGTATCAAAATAAACGATGTCACAATGAGCTTAAACACACTCCAAGACAACTATTTCAATACATTCCAAAGAGTGATTGAAAGAGATTTATAAAACAATTCCACATGCCAAGAGTGGCATGTGGAAAATAAATCCACTTACAAATTCGCTTTTTTTGCTCGAAAAAACCTCTGTAAAATAATCATAGCAGAAAGCGAATCAATGCGTCCATCTCGCACCTGTTTCATCTCCCCTTTCATAATACTTTCAGCCTCTTTTGAGCTTCCAGCTTCATCTTGGTAAAAAATTTCACCCTTAAAATCCACAAGATTCATAAAGTGTGCTACGCGTCGATGCATCTCATCCTCAGAACTTCCACCTAATGGTATGCCTATGACTACGCAATCGGCTTCCCATGCATCCAGAACCTTCTTTACATCGCTCGAAGCCTGATTTCTATTTTTTCTTTGCACTGCAGGAAGTGGCGTTACAATATCTTTGTGTGCTGAATATGCCAAACCTATTCGCTTAAGTCCTAAATCTATGGCAATATATTTCACTATTTTCCTAGACAAAAAGAGCTAAACATTTTATCAAGCATCTCATCATTTTCAAAAGGTCTTGTGATATTTGCTATCTCTTTTATAGCTTCACTCAGATGAAAAGAGAATATTTCAAGCTCTTGTGCCTCAAGTGGAGAAAAAGCTTCTTCTATATTTTGCAAACACGACTCTACTGCTTGAATTTGTCTTTGAGAGATAAGCATAATCTCATCTGAACTATTGCTTCTATCCATGATATTTTGTAGCATTTGGATAAGTGGAGTGACACTCTCTTTAGAGTTGAGTTCCAAATCAAACATAATATTCACATGGTCAACAAAACATGAAGAATTACTCTTGAGATGCCAAAATTTTTGTTCTAAATCTATCTTGTTTTTGACATGAAGTACATGCTTATCATTTGCATGTGTTTTGAGAAGTTCAATGATTGTTTCATCTTCACTATCACAAGTACGACTTCCATCATAGAGTGCAATAATAATATCACTCTGCTCTATCGCCTCAAGTGAGCGTTCTATCCCGATTTTTTCTATCTCGTCATTTGCCTCACGGATACCAGCTGTATCGACTATACGAATGAGATGTGAGCCGATTTTGACCTGCTCTTCTATCGTATCTCTCGTCGTTCCTGCGATATCACTCACAATGGCACGATTGTAATTCAAAAGTGCATTCAAAAGAGAGCTTTTTCCAACATTTGGCTTTCCAATGATAGTGACTTTAAAGCCTTGCATTAGCCCTTCTCTTGCTTTTGATGCTGCTAAAGTACGAGTCAATTTCATCTGCAAATCTCGTAATTTATCTTCTATCTGAACCACTAAATCTTCTGGTAAATCCTCTTCAGCGTAATCGATACTCACTTCTGAATAGGCTAGGATATTGATGATTGCATCACGAATAGTTTCTACAAACTCTTTGAGTGAGCCTTTCATCTGCTTAGCTAAAATTTTTGCCGCATCTTCACTTTTTGCTTCTATGAGCTGTGCTATTGCTTCGGCTTCACTCAAATCAATACGACCATTAAAAAAAGCTCGTTTGCTAAATTCCCCAGCAGTGGCAAGTCTAGCTCCACATGCCAAAGTCGCTTTTAAAATGCTCTGAGCTACGATAAAACCACCATGGCATTGAATCTCAACTACATCCTCAGCAGTAAAAGAAAAAGGTGCCCTAAAGTAGATTACAATCGCTTCATCTATAAGCTCACTTTGGAGATTATATATATTTGTGAGTGTTGCATATCTTGGTGCAAACTCTTTTTTATTAGTAAGTTTTTTGGCTATTTCTAAGGCTTGATTCCCGCTTATTCTAATAATAGCGATAGAGCCTATGCCGTTAGCAGTTGCTACGGCAGAGATTGTGTCATGATCCATTTTTAGTGGGTGTGGTAATCATTAATAATGATATATTTGAGTCCATCACGCGTAGAGCGGATAACAACATATTTGTTTGGATACTTTTCACGAAGCTCTCTGAGTGCAATCTGAACTAAAACACCATCAAGTATTTTCGTTTGTGCTTTTCCATCTTTGTCAACATTTTCATAAACATTCACGAGATATCGCATAATCGCCTCTTCTTGATTTTTCAAAAATTCGGCTATTTCTAAGCGAAGTTGCACTTGATATTTTGTATTAATCCAGTTAAAAATCATATAAGAGAGTGCTTTGTATCTATAACCCTCTTTTCCTATAAGAAGGGCTGCATCTTCACCTTTAAACTCCATAAGCAAACTATTTTCATCATAAACACTTACCTCTATTTTATCAATATTAAAGCAAGTTAAATTAAAAAGTGCATTGACCTCTTTCTCTACGATTTTAGCGATATCTGAAATATTTTCTCGTACTTCATGATCCTCTTCATCATCATAATCTGCTAAGTAAGAAGATACATCCTCTTCGTAATCATCTTCATCTTGTATACTCACAAAAGAAGCTGGCATAATCGTATCATTTAAAATTGTATGCGAATTTGTCTGCTTAGGAGCTTGTTTTTCCTGTTTTGGCTTTTCTTGTTCTTTTATTACCTGCTTTTTTTCTTCAGGTTTTGTTTCTGGTTTTTTTTCTACTCTAGGAGTCTCTTTTTGAAACTCTTTTCTTGGAGCTTCTACAGGTTTTTCAACTTTTACAACTTCTTTTTCTACTACTGGAGTTACAACATTTTTATTCTCTTTTGCTGCAACAATAACCGCATTTTTTTTAAATAATCCAAATACACCCTTACTCGGAAGCTGAATAACTTCAATTTTGAGTTCTGTTACAGAACACTTTAAAGCCGTTGCAGCATCTTTGTATGCTCCCTCAAGCGTAGGTGATTCTATTTTAATCATCTTTTTTCTCCGTCGCTTCTTTTTGTGCCAAATGCTTATGAACTGCTATCTCTGCATCTTTTGCATTTTTAAACTGTTGATTTACAATAAACTGCTGTGCTATAGAGAAAAGATTATTTACAAACCAGTAAAGAACCAAGCCCGAAGGGAATGTCAAGAAGAAGAATGTAAATATAATTGGTAAAAATTTAAATACTTTCTCTTGCATAGGATCTGTAAAATTGTTTGGTGTGAGTTTTTGCTGATAGTACATAGACGCACCCATAAGAATTGGCAAAATATACAAATGATCCATTTTTGAAAGGTCAGTTATCCAGAACATCCAAGGAGCTCCTTGAAGCTCTACTGCATTTAAAAGTACACGATAGATTGCAAAAAAGACAGGAATTTGTAAAATCATTGGTAAACATCCACCAAGTGGGTTTGCACCATGTTTTTTATACATGTCCATTACAGCCGCATTCATGCGTTGTGGATCACCTTTGTATTTTGCTTGAATTTCTTTGATTTTTGGTGCAATATCTTTGATTTTTTGCATAGACACCATACCTTTGTAAGTCAAAGGATAAAGAATAACTCTAATAATTAAAGTAAGTGCAATAATTGACCAACCCCAGTTTCCAAATATTCCATAAAGCCATGACAAAAGTTGAAAGAGTGGTTTTGATGCGAAAGTAAACCAACCATATTCTATAGCATTTGTTAAAACTGGCTTGATGCTCTCTAATACTTTATAATTTTTTTGACCGACATAACCATTAAATTGCATATTTTGAACTGCTTCAAAATAAACAACTGGATTACTATCTTTGTCTCTTTCAACTATTATATTTGTATCTTTTGCAAATCCGTACATAATTGTTGCAGAGTATTGATCAAATGCAGAGATAAGCTCAACAGCAGAAAATGATTTTCTGCTCTCAGCATCACCATCTTCTACGATAGTAGCTATGGCATCATCTGTAAATACCATAGCTCCAGAAACCGTCATCATCTGCTCTGTAATTTCTGGTCTTTGACCTAAGTAAATAAAATATTTTTTATCCTGAGATACATTTACCACAGCATCATAATGCCCATCCGCATAAAATGTAAGCTCTTTTGTTACGACTAAATTTGATAATTTTTGCGTTAAAACTACTTTTTGAGGAGCATCTTCTATTGTCACTTCTGCTGTATTTGAAGTATAAACAACAGTTGTTGCTTCTTTGTTAATAGCTTCATCCAAAAATCTTACAAAAAGTGGCTTCGTTCCAAAAGCAGGAATGAGCTGTGCATGATGCTCTTCTTTGTCATTGTACATCTCTTGTAATAACTCTTTTGATGAGATGCGACCTAATGTATCTATTTTTAAAATAAAATTTTTGTTTTTGATTGTAGCTATTGTACTTGAAGCACTCGCAGCTATTTTTTCTTGTTCTGAAATTGCATGACCCGACGCCTCTTCAACTTTTGCTTGACTTGTTTGTACATCTTGTTTTAATGCAACGCTTTGACTTTTGTTTGCATCAACACCTTCTGGTTGTTTTGGTGGAAATATTGCTGTATAAACTACGAAAAACAGTACCGACAATACTACTGCGAGTATCAATCTTTGATTGGATGACATTTTATCTAACACGACTACCCTTTATAGGAAAAATTTTTTATGATATAAAAACGGTTTTTTTTATTTGGAACCAACCAATATTTTATAGAGTCAATCCCCAACTTTGTTGGCTTACAAGAGAGTTTATCAAGTAAAGGATACTCAATACCACCATCGAATAATTGATTGCAACGAAGTATTCTAGTAAAAGAGTGGTAAAAAGCACTTGAAATGGAATTATTTTCAAAATGAAGTCGTGCATATTCACTGCAAGATGGGTAATATCTACAACTTCCAAAGCCGATAAGTGTAAAAAACTTTTGATAAAGCCACAAAAGCTTGAGTAATATCTTACGAATCATTGTGAAATTGTTCCAGCTCGGAAGAGAACTTTTTTAAAATCATTACTTAAATTGATGAAGGAAATCTCTGGAGTTATCTGCTTAGCAACAAATATATAAGTACCATCTTTGAGTGTTTGAGAGTGTTCACAAAACAAGGCTCTCAATCTTCTTTTAGCCCTGTTTCTTTTTACTGCATTCCCAATTTTTTTGGTTGCTGTAAATCCTACTTTGTGAATTCCATTTTGGGGGAGAAAAAAAAGCACAACACTGTCTGAATGCTGACTTTTTCCTTTACTATAAATAGACTGAAACTCACGATGTTGTTTCAGCGTATTGAATCCGCCTAAACTGTCAATTTTTTACGACCTTTAGCACGGCGTCTATTGATAACTTTACGACCATTTTTTGTCGCCATACGAGCTCTAAAACCATGAGTTGATTTTCTAGGTCTGTTATGCGGTTGGTATGTTCTTTTCATTGACATATCCTTATATAATTTTAAGAGTGAAATTCTATTAGAATATTACTTAAAGCGTGGTTAATACAGATTATTTGCATACTGCATTTTATTTAAAGGTTAAAAATATTATAATTAACGACAGTTGTAAAATTATATACGGAAGAGTTATGAAACACATTTTTTTGATTATGTCTCTTTTTGTTGTTACTGTATTAGGTGATGACATTTCTCAAGTTGCAAAAAAATTGAATTTATTTGCAGGGACAAAAGCGACTGCTCAGTGGGAAAGAATTTTTTCATCCCAAAGAAGAATGCAAGACTATAAACTCGACTCTCTCTCTCAAGACAAAATTCGTGAACTTAAAATTTACCTTATTCAACATGCTGCTGACTCCGACCAGCCAGTAGTTCCAGGATTATAAATGAAAAAAATACTCTTACTTGCTATTCCATTTATCCTATGTGCTTCTTCAGAAGAGATTAAAAATGAAATTGAATTTCTTAAAGAAAGAATCAAAAAATTAGAACAACAAGTGAATGAAAATGCAATAAATTTAGAAGAAACTGTACCTAAAATTAAAATGCAAAAATTGGAAGAACAGGTAAAAAACAATACAGCCGACATATCAGAAAATCTTCCAATTATAGAAGCCGCTGAGAAAAAAACTATTTTAGATAAAATCAATCTTTCTCCTGAACTAGAACTCCGTTTAGACAAAATGGATTATAAACTCGGTGATATAGCGGAAGAAACTACACTTATGAATCCAGCTGATCCATCTAGCCCCTATCGACGCAAAGAGTATTCTAAAGATTTTGACCCTGCTGGACTTATTCGCTTTAAACTGAATATGAGTTCTCAACTCGATGACAAAGTGAAATTTAATGGAAGAATGATTTTTACAAACTCTTCTCAAGCAAACCAAAGATTATGTATATTATCCAGAGATATCAAATCGAATCCTTCAACAAGTGCTTTTGATGTTGATCGTGCCTATTTTGACTATACTCCAAACACAATTTCACAAAATCCTTTTACTTTCTCTTTTGGTCTTCTTCCAACAACAGGTGGAACTCCGATGCAATTTGCACAAAATACGGAAAGAAAATCAATGTTTCCAGCTTTAGTATTTGATATGAATACTTACGGAGTTATTGGCACAAAAAAACTTGATGAAAATTTTTATGCAAGAGCTATTTTAGCAAAAGCATATACATTAGGAGAAGCATTTTATCCCTACCAATGTAATCGTGAAAATATTGATAATGCAAATGTTGTTGGCTTATATTTTGACATGAAACTCAATTTTTTAGGAGACTCTCTTTTCTCTTTTGGTGCGAATATGCTTCATGATTTAAAAGCTCATCCATACTTAGGTCCGGACATAGACTCAACCAATGCACATATTCTTGGCAATATGCTTACATATGGGGCAGGAGTTGACATGAAAAAAGTAGGTCAAAGTGACTTTACAGTATTTGCACATACAGCAATCTCAACTCCTCAAGGAAATGGGCAAAAAGATGACTACCGAATAATTAATCCTATAGCAGAAACGACTATTTCAAACGATGTTGGTTTTTCAGATGCACCTTATGCACAAGGTGAAATGATAAAAGACAGTGGCTATGCACTCTATATTGGTACAAAATATGATTTTTTACCTTCACTCAATTTTGGTCTTGAATACAATTATGGAAGCAAGTATTGGTTTAGTGCTACTCAAGGGGCAGAAGATATATACAACAAACTTGCGACTCGTGGTAGTGTTGCAGAGGCATACCTAACATGGAAATTCTATAACAATATGAGTGCAAAACTAGGATATATTTATACAGATGAAAACTACACTGGAAGTGGTTGGCACTTTGGAGAACCTGCAAGTAAAGATGGAACTCAAAACGTGAGTTATATCAATATCACTGCAAAATATTAAAAATGCAATTTACAAAAAGAATATATACATCACTGCTCATAAGTTTCTTGTTATTTGGAAGTTCTTTATATCTTAGTATTAAGAGCATCAATGAGACAAGTAACATGATTGAGCATATTGAGACAGTACAACTCAAATTTTCTCATCTTGCTTCAAAACTGGGCTATGATGTAGAAGCAAATCAAGCAGAAGTTCTTAACTCTGTACTCCTTGAAAATAACAATACCGTTGAAAAAATTCAAAATTCTATTGAAGAGATAGATCATCGCATCAAATCTTTAGATGCTTTTGCAAAAGATAGCAACTTAAATATTGGAAATATTAATCAAATAATGTTTGTTATTCACAATAGAATGATTAGCTATAAATTGGTTGAAAATTCTCTCTTAGAAGCTTTTAGAGCTAAAAATAGTGAAGATATACAAGATGCTCTCATAGGTCTGAATGCAATTACCATTAAGTTTGCTGAAGATATTGACAAACTCATAGCTATTGCAAATAATAAATTGAATGAAAATATTTCACTTCTAAAAAAATCAAATGACAATATTAAACACTATATTTTTTATCTCTTTGTCATCGCATTTTCTATGATACTGTTTGTTGTTTATAAGCAGATAAAACTCCATGCCAAAGCTAAAAAAGACCTCAATCGTGCTTTATTAGCTGAAAAAGAACAAAAAAAACTTCAATCACAACTACTCAAATATAATGATGATCTTGAAAGTGAAGTAGCCAAAAAAACCAAAGAGCTACATGAAAAAATATACACCCATTTTCTTACTGGTTTAGCAAATAGAAATAAACTTTTAGAAGACTCCTACACCTATAAATTTAAACAAATGGCTCTCTTAAACATAGATGCATTTCAAAAATTTAACGATGTTTATGGGGAAGAGCTTGGAAACATTGCCCTGCAAATGAGTTCTGATTTTTTAACAAAACAAATTGACGATGACAATACTCTCCTGTACCATATCGGGAGTGATGAGTTTGTTATAGCTGTCAAAGATTCATCCAAGCTGAGTGATAATAGTTTTATTGAACAAATCAAACATATCCTAAAATTATACAAAAAAGAGAAATTTGCCTATGATGACAAGGCATTTAATTTTATGATGAGTGCTGGTATAGCATTTAGTGGTAGAAAAAAAATGCTTGCATACGCTGATATGGCACTCAAAGATGCAAAAAAACGAAACATCCAGCTCTCTGTATTTAATGAAGATAAAGAACTAGAAATCACTCATAAACAAGATATAGATTGTTATAATAAACTACTCCTTGCCTTTAAAGAAAATCTTATCTTGTCCTATTTTCAACCCATTGTGCCTATTCAAGACTCTACACTTCCAATCAAATATGAATCTTTAGTTCGCTTACAAGCAGAAAATGGAACTGTATTACCTCCAATCAATTTTATTACTATTGCAAAACAAAATAGGATTTATCATAAAATTACAAAACATGTCGTATATAATACTATTCAAACTATTTCAAAATACCAAGTACCATGTTCTCTCAATATTTCAATGGAAGATATTGAAAATAACAAAACAACAGATATGCTTTATAGTATATTTGACTCCTTTGAATACAATCATCTTTTGACAATAGAACTTTTAGAAACGGAAGAGTTTAAAGACTATAAAAATGTGTATGATTTTTGTATTAAAACACGCTCTTATGGCATTAGAATAGCACTTGATGATTTTGGTGCTGGATACTCAAATTTTTCACATATTCTTCATCTTCCGATTGATTATATTAAAATAGATGCATCACTTATCTCCAATATTGATAGGGATACAAACTCTCAAATAATGGTTGAAACAATTGTAGAATTAGCCAAAAAATTACATATCCAAACCATTGCTGAATATGTTTCTTCTAAAGCGATTTTAGATGTTGTTAAAAGGCTCCATGTTGATTATGCACAAGGATACTATTTAGGCAAACCTGAAAAGATAGAAAAACATCTACCTTCCCTATTGCACTAAAAAATCTTTGAGTAATACTGCTGGAGACTGATTTGATCTATGAGAGGTATCAAATATCTTTTCATTCGCACCAACATGGCAATCTCTACACCCTTGAATCACATCATGTTCTCTTACATTTGCACTATTGATTTTTTTCATAGAGTGACAAGCAAAACACTCAGCTCCACAATCAGCCATCTTACTTGGATCAGGAGCATGACAACGAATACATGTAAGCATTGGCTTATGTCTAGTATCTTCATTGATTGTAGGAACAAGTTTTGGGTGACATGTCAAACAGTCACCCGTACAAGCCAAAAGTGATATACTAAGAAGTACTAAAGCAAATAAATATTTCATTGCGGAATTATAACCTCTGTTTTATTTACGATACCGTCACTTTTATCTCGCCATTTTCCTCATCAAATACAACTTTTGAACCTTCTACAACTTTGCCCTCAAGTATCAAATCCGCAAGGCGGTCTTCGACTATCTCATACAAAGCTCTCTTAAGTGGTCTAGCACCATAAACAGGGTCAAAACCTGCTTCAGCAATATAAGCTTTGGCATGTGGAGTTAAAGTAAGCTCTATATCTCTCTGCTCCACTTTTTTCACTATATCCGCAAAGAAAATATCGACTATCCCTAAAATCTGCTCTTGTCCAAGTGCATTAAATATAACGATATCATCCAAACGGTTTAAAAACTCTGGCTTAAATGCTTGTTTGAGTTCAGCCAACACCATACTTTGCAGTGCTTCTGAGTTTGGATTATTGATTATTTTATCACTCGCGATATTGGAAGTTAAAATGATAATCGTATTGGTAAAATCAACTGTTATACCCTTATTATCTGTCAATCTTCCATCATCCAAAACTTGTAAAAGTATATTAAACACATCAGGATGGGCTTTTTCTATTTCATCAAACAAAACTACACTGTACGGTTTTCTTCGCACAGCTTCTGTGAGTTGTCCACCCTCCTCATAGCCCACATATCCTGGAGCTGCACCAACCAAGCGAGAGACAGAGTGTTTCTCCATATACTCACTCATATCGATTCTGATGAGTGCATCTTGGCTATCAAAAAGAAATTTTGCCAAGGTTTTTGCAGTTTGTGTTTTTCCAACTCCGGTTGGACCTAAAAAGAGAAAACTTCCAATCGGGGATGAAGCGTTTGAGAGACCTGCTTTGTTTCTCTTAATTGCACGAGCCACGGCATGTGTAGCCTTGCTTTGCCCTACGACATCCTTGTTTAACTCCTCTTCGACATTCAATATTTTCTCTTTTTCGCCTTGAAGCATTTTCGTCACAGGGATATTCGTCCATCTTGAGACTATCGAAGCAATCGCATCTTCATCTACACTATTTTTAAGGAGCGTTCCAGCCTCTTGAAGTTTTTCCCAATTTTCATTTATCTTTTTCTCTTCTGCTAAAAGTGCTGGGATTTCGCCATACTCTATCTCAGCTGCACGATTATATTCGGAACTGTTTTTTGCATTTTGTGCTTCTCTTTTTTTTGCTTCTATGTCATTTTTGATAGAAGAAATTTTCTCAAAGACCTCTTTTTCCGTTGCAAACTGTGCTTCGAGTGAACGCACCTTTTCATCTACATCTGCAAGTTCTTTTTTAATCTCTTCGATTCTTTTCTCATTTGCAGGAGTTTTTTCCATCTTGAGAGCTTCTCTCTCTACATGCAATTCTGAGCTTTTTCTCTTCGCCGCACTCAGAGCATTTGGCTCTGATTCTATCTGCATTTTAAGTTCTGCTGCCGCCTCATCTATAAGGTCTATCGCTTTATCTGGCAAAAATCTATCTGCGATATATCTGTCTGAGAGCCTTGCCGCTGCAACTAATGCACTATCTGTAATCGTTACATTATGGTGCGTTTCAAGTCGTCCTTTGATACCTCGTAAAATCTGAAGCGACTGATTTACTGTCGGTTCACTCAAATTTATCGGTAAAAATCTTCTCTGAAGTGCCGCATCTTTTTCAAAATATTTTCTATACTCTTTAAGTGTTGTTGCTCCGATTGTATGAAGCTCT